>CAKSNH010000009.1 GCA_934476075.1 uncultured Clostridia bacterium
TCCGTCAGGCTTGGTCACTTTCTGGGTCAGCACTTTTCCGAACGGATTGTAGGTTGTTTTTATTACATTTCCGTTTCTGTCTGTTTTTGAAATCACATTTCCGTTTCCGTCATAATACTGTCTTACAACACTGTACTTTGTGTATTTTCTAGTCATTTTTACATCTATTTCACAAAAAGCGACAGTTTTTAACTGCCGCTTTTTTATTTAACAATATTAATTATGCTATCACAATATATCACTCTTTTTTAAACAATAAAAATATTTTACTATCTTTAAAATAAATAACAACACCAATAATATAGTGATAATCCACCATAAATATATAACCAAATCATATAATCCATTTAGAAATAATGACGAATATGTTTTAACTACTGAAATATATTCCTTATTATTATACCACTTGTATTTTTCTTGATATATTTTTATATATTTATCTGTTCCATAAAATTTATTCATTATAGTAGGGTAAATTTTTATAGCAATTATCGGGTCTTCTTCAATCTGAAATCCCAAACTACAAGTAAAAAATTTAATCAAGGTTAATATAAAATACATTATCCAAAAAACTCTTTTTAATTTAAAAATATTTGTATTAATCATGTATTAATACACCTCACTTATTATATCATACAAATATTTTCCCGGGCATACTGTATCATGTCCCATAACATTATTATAATCTCTATGTCCATTAACCTCATCAATTAAATAAGCATCTTTAAGAACTGTTATTAAAGAAAATGCAGTACACAACTGTTCATATGTCGGTCTATTTTTTTCAAAATTTCCTACCAATGCAATGCCTATTTTACCTGTATTAGCATTCTGAACATGCTCGCCTTTCTTATCTAATGGACGCCCCTCATAAATTAACCCATCTGTTGAAATTATAAAATGATACCCTATTCCATCAAAGTTTTTCTTTTTCATTTGTTTTTCTTCATCAGATTTAACACTATTATAATTAGCCGTATGATGAATTACAATCTCTGTTTTGTTTTTATCATCAACCCAATTATATGATTTCTCAGTACTAGCCCCCCAATCTTCTCTTTCTACAATAGAATTTCCTATTTTTCTTGCTTCAATAGCTTTTTGATTTGCTATAATTTTACCTTGCTCATCACCATTAGCATCTGCATACTCCCAATCAGCAGTATATTTTCTTATTGCCTTTTGTACAAAACCAGGATACTTTTCATCTCCTTGCTCCCATAACCCGCTTGGGTCCCATGCATTAACCGGATTTCCCCCACAATATGCGTACCAATTCAACCCATCTCTAATCGGGTCTTCCGTCATAAATCTGCCCTGTAACGGCGAATAATATCTTGCTCTTAAATAAATCTTATCTATTTCACCGTCATAGTATTCTCCGCAGTATCTGAACGGATTTGTATCGCTTTCTTCCTTGGTGATTTCCACTCCGAATGCGTCATATTCATAGAATTTTTCCAAATCGCTGCTGTCCATTGTCGCCAGCCCTGTTACGTTGCCGTGTCCGTCTTTGAAATATCTTCTCTGCGTTCCGTTCAAATCGGCATAAATTATTCCGTTTGCACCCCGGTAATATCGGTTTGTTACCTTTGCAGCGTTTGTTTCAGCAACCATATTTGTGCCGTCCCAAATGTGATTTGTTGTCACTCCGTTTACGGTTTTACTTTGTCTTAACCCTGTTCCGTCATATGTATAACTTGACTTAACACCGTCTTCCTCTGCTGATACAAGCTGATTAAATCCGTTGTATTTGTACACCGCTCTTTTTCCGCCTTTTGCAGTCTTTGACTTTATGTTTCCGTTTTTGTCATAATAATTAACTGACACTTCACCTGTTGAACACCAGTCACTTATCAAATGATTATTCTTATCATATGTTCTTAAAACAGTAGTATTATTGATACTGTCTTCAACATTTGTGATATTGCTGTACTTATCATATGTATATGACTTTTTCGCATAATCTCCGCTTTCTTTTATCAGCCGTCCGCAGTCATCATATGTATATCTTATAATATCAGTTCCGGCACCATTGTAAGCCATTCTTACAATTATATTCCCGTCCAATCCATATCCATACGAATATGTCTGCAAGCTGCTATTTATACTCTCTATAAGATTTGCCTTATTGTAAGTATACTTTGTAACTTTTTTTCCAAGTGTATCTGTCAGCATATTTCCGTTTGCGTCATAGGTATATTTTGCGACATTCTGCCCATTTGTCACGCTTGTCAGCAAATTACGCTCGTCATACTCATATGATGTGTCCATAATCGTTTCATTTCCATTTTTTAATGTAAATGTCTTTCTGTTATTTCCTGCGTCATATGTGTACAATTTCATTATACTGCCCTTTGACTCATTTGTCAAGCGGTTTAATGCATCATATTCATATTTTGTTGTTCCTGTGCTGTCTGTCATGCTCTTTATGTTGCCCAATATGTCATATGTATTCGTTATTGTTTCGCTTGTTCCGTCAGACTTAGTCACTTTCTGGGTCAGCACTTTTCCGAACGGATTGTAGGTTGTTTTTATTACATTTCCGTTTCTGTCATAATACTATCTTACAACACTGTACTTTGTGTATTTTCTAGTCATTTTTACATCTATTTTCACAAAAAAGCGGCAGTTTTACTGCCGCTTTTAATAACTAACTATTTTTTCTATTACAATGCAATAATAATCTACTTATTTTTTTGTAGTAAAAATTCTAAATATGTTATATTACTTTCAGTATCTACATAGCATTTCATATCAAAAATATTATCTACTCTGTCATAATATTTATATCTTTTTTGGCATAACATTCTTTTAAGTAACATACAAAAAGCATTTTGGCTAATTATACAGTCATCATTCAATTCATCCTCATCTTTTATTAACCCATACTCTTTCGCTTTACTCCATGCAAAATTTATATCTTTATATATAGTATCACATTCCAAACATCTAACCATAAATGCCAAACTTTCTTTTAACGTAATCGGACGTTCTGGGAAAAAGAAAAAATCTATATTTTTTCTTGTATGAATTGTCCTATATGTAGGATAATCTATAATACACCCTTCTCCATACGCAATTTTACTTAAATTTGCACACCCTATATATGAGTATGATTTTGTATCAACAAATGTAATTAAATCAGCTCCATTTAATAACCTTACATCTTCGTCAGTTATCCCTATTGTTCTCATAATTGCAATTATTGCTTCTTCTCTCGTAACAATATTATCACTTTTAAAAAAACCTTTGTCAATAATTCCAAGTTCACTAAGTATACTATTATCATTACTTGCATACACCGCTGGGATTTCAGTAAAATACATTAATATCAGAAAAATTACTATTATATTTTTTAACACATATATCACCCCACTTAATATGCAATTCTTTTATTTAATCCATTTTCTAACCTCAGTTCATTCTCTGATAGTACTCCTGGATACGGCAAATAAAATCTTCGAATAGCAAGTCCACCATTGGGATTAGGATACTCTACAATATGTGGTAATCCTACTGTATTATACTCTTCCGAAACATTCAAGTCACCTCTGACATCCTTTATTATACCAACATCTGTACGATTATACACAACTCTTGATGAATCTGCCAAATTCCCGTTCATATAATGTGTAGCATGAATTAATTCATGTCCCAATATTATATATGATACATCTTTATGATATTCATATTGTCTTCCACCATTTCCATCTGAAACTTCATAAACCCAATTTCCATCTTCTTCTGCCCAATCATTCATTGTAATAATCGCACCATCGTCAGTATAATTTACATAACAACCGTTATCTTCTATATACTGACGTTCAATTTGACAATTAAAATCAGTATTTGAAATCATGTCACTTATCATTTTAGTTCCATTTTTCAAATCTTTGTCTGTATTTTTTGTTCCATTATCTACAATCGTAACCTCCCCTGTTTCGATATCCATACATAATTCATCATTTGTTAACATTTGTAACTGTTCATATGTTTTTTGTTTTTCTTCATCTGTCCCAAGCAAAGTAACAATCATTCCACTTGGGTCCCATGCATTAACCGGATTACCCCCACAATATGCGTACCAATTCAACCCATCTCTAATCGGGTCTTCCGTCATAAATCTGCCCTGCAACGGCGAATAATATCTTGCTCTTAAATAAATCTTATCTATTTCACCGTCATAGTATTCTCCGCAGTATCTGAACGGATTTGTATCCTATACGCTAATTATATATTCTTTTTACACCTTTGTCAAGCTATTTAACACATTGTTTGTGTATTTTCTAGTCATTTTTACATCTATTTCACAAAAAAGCGGCAGTTAAACTGCCGCTTTTCCGTTTTCTATCTATATATTTAACCTCATATAAATAGCTTTATTAAGTTTATTAGTTATGTTCTAATTATAAATTTAGTACAATACTATTTTTTATAAGAAAACAATTTATAAATTACTGCACCACCTATTAAAATCGTACCTAACCACCAACAACAAATAATTATTTTATAAATTAATCTAAAAATATCATTTCCGTTTGTTTTCATTAAAACTATAAAATTCCCTTGTACATACCACTTATCACTAGTCCAATGTTCTATAATATATTTGTCTTCACCACTTCTGACAAAATTTTCAGTTTCAAATGGTGATTTTAACACTAGTAATGGTGCTTCTTCCATTCTAAAATCAATCAAACAAGTAAATAATTTTATAAATAACAGTAACACATATACTAATAAAAGAATTCTTTTTCTCATATTTATAATATTTCTCCCTTATTGCAATATTCCCATATTATTTAATGAATTATACAAATTATCTCCAGGGCATACTGTTTTCGTATTTGGCATCTGTCCATTATAATCCCTATGCCCTTTAACGTGTTCTATCGGATATACCACTTTAAGCACTTTTATTAATGATAACATAGAATATAATTGTTCTTGTGTAGGCGAATTATTGTCAAATACTCCTGGTTGATAATCCCCAATTAAGCAAATACCAATTTTACCTGTATTTATTCCCTCGACATGTGCACCTTTTTTATTAATTGGTCTTCCTTCATATATTCTACCATCTTTACCAATAACAAAATGATACCCAATACCTGACCATCCTCGCTTTATATGTTTTTTCTCATCAGATTTAATTGAATCATTATTATTGGAATGATGTATTACTATTTCATTCTTATCAATATCATTCTCCCAATCTGAAAAGCTTTCTGCTCCCCATACCTCTCTTGAAATAATACTATTACCTACCTGTCGTGCTTGTTCGGCATTTGCATGAGCCGTATTCATTCCATCTTCATCACAAACAGAACTTGCATACTCCCAATCAGCAGTATATTTTCTTATTGCCTTTTGTACAAAACCAGGATACTTTTCATCTCCTTGCTCCCATAACCCACTTGGGTCCCATGCATTAACCGGATTTCCCCCGCAATATGCGTACCAATTCAACCCATCTTTAATCGGGTCTTCCGTCATAAATCTGCCCTGTAATGGCGAATAATATCTTGCTCTTAAATAAATCTTATCTATTTCACTGTCATAGTATTCTCCACAGTATCTGAACGGATTTGTATCGCTTTTTTCCTTGGTGATTTCCACTCCGAATGCGTCATATTCGTAGAATTTTTCCAAATCGCTGCTGTCCATTTGTGCAAGTCCTGTTATGTTGCCGTGTCCGTCTTTGAAATATCTTCTCTGCGTTCCGTTCAAATCGGCATAAATTATTCCGTTTGCACCTCGGTAATATCGGTTTGTTACCTTTGTACCGTTTGTTTCAGCAACCATATTTGTGCCGTCCCAAATGTGATTTATTGTCACTCCGTTTACGGTTTTGCTCTGTCTTAACCCTGTTCCGTCATATGTATAACTTGACTTAACACCGTTTTCCTCTGCCGATACAAGCTGATTAAATCCGTTATATTCGTACACCGCTCTTTTTCCGCCTGTTGCAGTCTTTGACGTTGTGTTTCCGTTTTTGTCATAATAATTAACTGTTATATAATTTGTTGAACTCCACTCACTTGTCAAACGGTTGTTCTTATCATATATTCTTAAAACAGTAGTATTATTGATACTGTCTTCAACATTTGTGATATTGTTGTACTTATCATATGTATATGACTTTTTCGTATAATCTCCGCTTTCTTTTATCAGCCGTCCACAGTCATCATATGTATATCTTATAATATCAATTTCATCACCGTTATAGCTTGCCCTCATAATTATATTTCCGTCAAATCCATATCCGTATGAATATGACTGCCAGTCATTATTTACACTCTTTACAAGGTTTGCAGCCGTATAAGTATAATTTATAGTCTTGTTTCCAAGCGTATCTGTCAGCATATTTCCGTTTGCGTCATAGGTATATTTTGCGACATTCTGCCCATTTGTCACGCTTGTCAGCAAATTACGCTCGTCATACTCATATGATGTGTCCATAATCGTTTCATTTCCATTTTTTAATGTAAATGTCTTTCTGTTATTTCCTGCGTCATATGTGTACAATTTCATTATACTGCCCTTTGACTCATTTGTCAAGCGGTTTAATGCATCATATTCATATTTTGTTGTTCCTGTGCTGTCTGTCATGCTCTTTATGTTGCCCAATATGTCATATGTATTCGTTATTGTTTCGCTTGTTCCGTCAGGCTTGGTCACTTTCTGGGTCAGCACTTTTCCGAACGGATTGTAGGTTGTTTTTATTACATTTCCGTTTCTGTCTGTTTTTGAAATCACATTCCCGAACATATCTGTCTTATATGTTTCTTCATACCCCATTGCGTCCGTCGCTTTTACAAGACTGTTTTTGAAGTCATAGCTATATGTTGTAAGCTCATAATCTCCGTTTATATTCGCCTTTGTTATGTCAATCGGTGCTGACAATCCAACCGCCATTTTTGTCATATTTCCGGCTTTGTCATAACCATACTGCGTAATACCTCCGCTGCCCGTCTGCGTGGTTTTCGGTCTGTTCATATTGTCATATGTATTTACGGTAACATTCCACTCGTCTGCACTCTTCTTCTGTGCTGTTTTTATCACATTTCCATTTCCGTCATAATACTGTCTTACAACACTGTACCTTGTGCCTTCAAGCGGAGCTGTTGTTTCTATATTTCTGCCCAGCTTGTCATATTTATAGGTTGTTGTGTTACCGTTTGCGTCAGTTGTTGAAACAACCTGTCCCAAACTGTTGTATTCAACCGTGCTTACATTTCCGCTCGCATCATACTGTTTTACAGGTCTGTTAAACACGTCATATTCTGTTTTTGACGTATATCCGTCCCTGTTTTCGTTCCATGCACGGGTGTCCTTTGTTTCAAGCAGATTTCCCGAATTGTCATACAAATATGTATTGTAATATTCCACTTTGTTCGTTGTCGGATTTATCACTTCTTCTTTGTATGTCAACCCTCTTGCGTCTGTATATGTTTTTACTTTGTACGGCGTAATGCTGTCGTCACCCGTCACTGTCTGCGTCACGGCATTGTAATACTTGTTTGACACATCTGCATTGTGTGCCGATTTCAAATTTACACTTCTTGCATAATCGTAGCTTATTTCCTGTATAAGGTTTCCGTTTTGGTCGGTCGACCTTACATTCGATACGCAGCTGTCCGGCATGGTGACATATGTATAATCGGTTTTTACAAATTCCGTTGCGGTTGTACCGTTATAATTTTTGTAAACCGTTTCGCTCTTCGGACGCATAGCGTTGTCATAATCCCGTTTTGCCGATAAAATCCATGCCCCGTTGTCATTGGTAACGTATACCTTTGACAAATTTCCAAGCTGTGTATACATATATTTTGTTTTCACGCCGTTAGGCTGCTGTGCAACAATAATATTGTTTCTCACATCATATGAAACTGTACTTATACCGCCGTCGGGTGCTGTTGTCTTTACCAGCTTGCCGATACCGTTGTGAGTATACGTTGTTGTGGTTGTGTTTCCGTTTGCATCGGTTGCACTAATCTGTCTGCCAAGCGGGTCATATTCCGTAAATGTGCTGACATTCGATTTGCCCCCGTCTGCATCGGTGACATTTTTTACACTCTGCCATACACTGTACGAACCGTCAGTTGCATATGTATAATTATAATTTGTCTTGATTGTCTGTGTTCCGTCATTCACAACTGTGGCAGAAACATTTCCGTATTCGTCATATTGGTATTTTACCGTTGATTTTAATTCACGGTCTGTTTCTGTCGAAGATGTTGCAGACGAATATGTCACTTCATATACATCGGAACTTGCAATACTCTTTCCGTCATCTGTAAGCGTATTAACCGTCAGCGTACCTTTTGTTGAATTTATCGGTCTGCTTGCCGATGTAAGGATAATGCCGTAGGTATCGTCATAAGTTGATGTGGTTTTTGTATATCCATCATCAGTTGACGTAATTTCATTATACCGGTTATATCCATATGACATTGTTTTTGAAAGTCCCTTTGTTTCTTTGATTCTTGATATATTTTTATTATAATTATCGTCCTTATATGTGTATGTATATGTATTGGCTTTGTTTGTTGAATTGGACTTTTCCGAAATCGTCTTTATACGTTCATAATTATCAAATGTTATAGTTGATGTAACATCTGTCGAATTATTTTTCTTAACCAGCTTTGTCATCTTATAGCGTGAACGTGTATAGGCATACTCCGTATTATCTTTTTTCTTTCCATTCTCATAAGCATATGTACATGAAATTACATCAATGTTGGCAAAATGCGGGTCTTTGATTGTATCATTTGTTGTCTTCATATTTGTATATTCAAAATATTGCTTACCGCTTGTAGGATAATCTATTGAATTAATATGACAACTGTATGAATTGAACATATCAAGTGCTAATTGATTTTTAGACATTTCATATTGAGTTACATTTTTACTTGACAATATATTTTGTCCGTCATATTCGTTTTTATAAACACTAAGTGTATAAATATCATCAAAAGTGTAATAATTGTCAGGGTCATCATCGGAAGTAACAGGTTCGGATATTTCATAAGCCACTTCCTGAACAAAATTACCTATCGTAGCTTTTATACCGCTGCTTGTCACTTCTATTTTTCTCCCCATGGAGTCTATCATATTCACATAGTCAATCATATTGCCGTATTTATCCACAACAGCCTGAACATTAAATTCCGTATATCTGCTTATACCTGCGGAATTACTTTTAAAATAATATTGTTTTCCGTCTCTTGCTGTAATTTTAAAAGTATATGAAAATCCCTTTTCATGCTCCACATTATGTTCAGAGTCCACATAATGATATGACCCATAGGCAATGTCACTATCTATTGAGTAAGAAAATTCATTACTATCACTTGTAATATAATTTACATATGTTCCCTGCGGTTTGCTTGATGATGAGGATTTAATTTTTTCATAGCCTATTTCAATCGGATATATTCCTCCCGATTCTGTTCTGAAATAACCATATATACTTCCGCTGTCGGAATCAATCTTTTCCATCTTTAATCTCGGCTTATAATCAATGCTGACAAGCAAATCTTTCGATATATATTGATTTCTTTTTGTGTTTGATACAATATCCAAATTTGTTTCAAACTTGTCATAAACAATTATAGGCTTTACGCTTTTGTTTAACTGATATGTATAAATCGTTGTATATTTATAATCGCTTTTTGACGGTGCTGTCGGAATTGACGAATAATATGATACATGCTGTTTATTTCCTGACCTTAATTTCCTTGCCAATCTGTTTGCAGTGGTTTCAAATGTATCATTTTTTTCCACATTAGTTTCATACGGAATGGATACAAGTATATTCTTACCGGTTTCAACGCAAGTATATGTATACAAATATACTTGTGTTTGAACTATATTTCCGTTACCGACATAGCTTAGTTTCTCATCACTGTTTTGGCTGTTGTGGCTTCGTATAACTTCAAAATTCAATCCGTTTTTACCCGGCAAAGCCAAATCCACTTCACGGGTTACAACCGCACCCGTTTCATCGCTGACGCTTGTTCCGCTGTTTGATAATCCGTAAGGTGGTTCATATTCATCACCAAAATATGACGCCAATTCACTTGCATATGTTGACGTAGCCAACGCCGATGATGTCGACGCACTCGCACTGCTGTAAGAGCATATAACTCCAAACAAACATATCAATGCAATAATATATTTTCTCACTGATTTTCGCCCCCTTCACCGATAATATCATTCAATGTCATACCGTCAATCTGTTTTTGGATAATTGTATCAATCTCTGTATTTTGGTCATTTGCAATATATATAGCATTGCGAATATCAAATTCCGATAATCCGTCATTAAAATACTGCACTATCTGTTCATCGGGTATTCCATTCTCTCTTATTTCCTCTAATATATTATCATCCGCTTTTTCAACCGTTCTGATAGGTCTTGTTACATCTATGCTTTCCAATATATCCTCTGATTTATCGATAACTTCCGAAACTATGTCCACCTTGTAATCTTCAACCGTTTCTGTATCGTCCAAAAAGAACACCGCCGGATTTTGACCCGATATTTCCGCAAGCTGCACAGCGTCTATCATATCCATCAGATTTTGTTCGCCGATTTTCCTAAATACTTTTTTAAATCCGGATACTTGCAGCAATTTTCCTGATGACGTTATGTTATTGTATACATTATCAAAGATATTGTCCCATCTTGCACCCTCCAAACGCTTGTCCAATATTTCATTAATGGTGTATACCCCTTTTCTGCTCAATACATTAGCCGTGTTTATTTCATCAGCCGTTATACCCTTTTCCAAATATTCCGTCACCTGCTCTTTGTCAAGAACGCCATGAATATTATCCGTTGCCTGATTGAATGCGGTTTCTATCCAATAATCATCGTCCTCGCAAATATCCTTGCCTATATTGTATATTGTTTCAACCATCTCAATAGGATAATCCGTATCCTGCAAAAATACATATATTTTTCTTATCATGTCCGCATCTGCACCATTCAAAACCAAATCATGCAAATAATTTTGTTCATCGCTGTCCGCACTGTATTTTTCAATAGCATAGACATAATTTAATGTTTGCATATATGCGTCATCAGCATCGGGAACATCATTTTTAATTTTCTCGGCGACAAGTTTCAGCTTGTCAATATCATCTATCTGTGTCATATCAATTTCTTTTTCCGCATCATATTCATCAGTAAAATATTCACTATTGTTTATCGCCGCAAAAACACCTAAAACAGTTGTCACAAACACTATCGCACATAAAAAAATAATCTTGGTTCTTTTTTTCATATTTTCCTCCACATTAATTTATTTTAAATATACACTTATAATCCGAACCTTATTCCTGTAATTCACCACGCTCCTTATAGACTGTATTTTTTAACCTTGTTATGTCATATAAACCACCTCTTATTTTAATATTTTGTTAATATAAAATTAGATATTTTTAAACTAATATTATTACAATTTATTTAATAAATCAGTTTAAAACACATCTTATATTTTACATATTATAATATATTTTGTCAAGTAAAATCATTTTATGTCATTTAAATACTTATTATTATTTATAATATATTACCTTTTATATTCGGCTCGTAAGAACAGAAAAAAACCCGCCGTTTCCGGCGGGTTCTCATATTTCAGTCTTTTAATTTGTCTTTATTGATTGTTCTTTAAAAATCTATGCAATATTGCAGCAATTTCCGCTCTTGTTGCGTTGTCCTGCGGATTTAGTGTTGTTTCGGTTCTTCCGTTGATAAGTCCGCTGCCCATTGCCCATTGCATTGGTTCAACCGCATATTCTGAAACCATATCAAAATCGCTGTATGACAGGATATTTGTGTCCTCTCTCACAGAAACATCGATTTTCTTGAACTCTGCATAGCGGTGCATAATTGCCGCAATCTGTTCACGGGTGATAGGTTCGTCCGGTGCAAATTCAGTTTCGGAAACTCCCTTTACGATGCCGTTTTGCTGTGCCCACGAAACAGCATTCTCGTAGTACTCGCCTTTTACAACATCAGTAAATAAATTATCCTTATACTCTGCCTTTTCACCTTCGTTTCTGTACAAAATTGTAACAAGCATTGCACGAGTTACGTTTGCGTCCGGCTCGAAGATTTTTTCTTCCGTTCCATTCATAAGACCGTTTGCCAAAACATAATCCGTATCGGCATGATACCACTGATTTATATCCAAATCATCAAAATTCATTGACGGACAATCATGTGTATCTGTATCACTCGGTTTGTCTTTGCTGTCATCTTTGTTTTTATCACTGTCTTTGTCTTCTGTTTGTTTTTTATCCTCTGTCCACTTTGCATAAAGAGTAATGTTCTTTGTCACTTTTGTTTCAAAAGCATACTTTTCCGAAAAATCATTGCTCAAATACCAGCCGTCAAATACATATCCGTCTTTTGTCGGCTCGTTTGGTTTATTTACAATACCGTTTTCTATAATAGTCTGACTGTCAACCGAGCCTGCACCGTTTGTTTCAAAACTTACGGTATAATATGTTGTATGTCTGCCGCCCGAACCGCCTGATGATGACGATACTGTATCATATGCAACCGCATATGTTGAGAATTTAGAAGAATATATATAAATATATCCGTTCTTAGTATCAACAAAACAAGTTCCGTCAGTAAACGGTTTTACGGAAGCTCTTTCGGTAAGAGCCGTAAGCTCCTGTGCGTTTCCGTCATGGTATCTGTAAACCTTAACATTTTTCTTCTTTGTAAAATTATAAGGCAATCTAATTTCGATTACGCTTGATGCCTCTGCAATCGTTCCGCCTGTGGATTTTTTTAGATTAATGTCATAGAACCCAAAGTTTTTCGGAGCGTTCTTGACGCTCTTAATTGCGGTCTGCTCTGCCTTGTCTTTGGACGTTTCCTGTGCCTGAACAATAAGCGAAATATCTGTCTTTTCTTTCTTTGCTATATCGTTCAAGCCATCTGCCGTGACTTTATCAATCTGTCCTTCTTCCTTTGAAACCGTACCCTGTACCCATTTTGCATACAAAGTTTTGTTTTCCGTAAACTTATCTGTATCAAAATTCCATTCGGTTGTACATTCGCTGTCTGCAAACCAGCCGACAAATTCATATCCGTCTTTTGTCGGTTCAGTTTCCGGCTCAGTGATTGTCTGATTGTATTTGCAGGTCTTGCTCTCAACAACAGAACCACCGTTTGAATCAAATGTTACGGTTATCATTTCATCTGTGACAATCTCCATCGTTTTGTCAGCTCCGGCAAGATAGTTTTCCGTTTCTTTGTATCTTACCTTATATGTGCCGCTCGGAAGATTTGCAATTTCATTTCCGTCAATGGCAATGTATTCACTTTCGCCGTCTTTCTTATATTCCATTGTAGAATCAACACCGATAATTTTGCCCACTAACTTTCCGTCCACTGTTTCTTTTACAACTGTCGGAGTTTCAGGTGCTAAACGCTGTGCCTTTGCAACAGTCAAATCAATAACCTTTGAAAGTCCGCCGAAATCATCTGTTGCCGCAACTCTGAATCGCACCTTATAATTTCCGACATTTACAGGAACTGTACTTGTATATGCACTGTCCTCCTCGTCGGCTTTTTTGTATTCAACCGTTACCTCGCCGAATTTTGCAGCATAGGACGGTACATTTGGTGTTTCGCCGTATGTACGGTCTGCGATACTAGGTTCAGTCATCCATTCATTTTCTGCCTTTGTGATATAGAAATCCAAAACTATTTCAGAAACATCCTCAGTTTTTCCGTCCCAATAACAATTACTGCTGTCCTTTAATTTAAGCTTTACATCATATCTTCCGACTTGTATTCCTCCGCCGTTCTCGCTTACAGTATAGTAATCGTTATCGCTGATGTCTGCCGTCTGCAAATTGCCTGTATATACCTTGCTTGCAACTGACGGAACAGCAACATTTGCCTTTTCAATGGAAACACGCAAAAGATTACCATAAGAGTCAGTATGGTTGTCATCTCCGAAAACCTTAAAATGAACTTCGTACTGTCCTGCGTTTATGCCTTTCGGAAGCTCCTCGCTCCATGTAGCCTTATTGTCAATACTATATTTCAGAACACCGCCGTTTGCTTCGCCGCCAACAATAAGTACCTGCTCCGTTTTGTCATATTTAAGACCAAATTTTATAGTCGGAGCTGTGCTAATGCCTGCCTCCGCTTTTGCCATTCCGGTTGTTTGCTGTTCAATCGTACCTGTAAAGTTTCCGTTTGCGGTAAATGTAGTTTTGTCAGCAACGTTTGTAACATCGCTCCACACGCCCGTTACGGTAAGACCGTCTATTGTAACCGTTGCCTGCGGTGTCTGCACAGTACCGTCATATGTCATCGGTTCAAATCCGCCGCAGACCGCCCCGCTTATATCCTTTGGATTGATTTTAAGTCCGTTCGGTATGGTTTTGCTGTATGAATAATATGTACTGTCCGCATCTCTTGTAATTATGACATCATAAGTACCTGCATCGGTCGGCGAATCAATGTCCGAGCCGTCTTTTTGATATTTCACTGTAAATCCGTCCGTAACATTTGCACTGACTGTAAAGCTCTTGATATTTCCGTCATATCCGAACTCCTGTGCCGTTTCGTCCACTGTAACGGTATTTTTTTCAATATCACCCCATACAGCCGATATTGTTGTATCTTTGGAAATATTAACCGTATCACCTGCCGCATACTCCGTACCGCCGACATTCCATGCTGTAAATCTTTTTTCTGCCGGTGCGGTAAAGTTACATTCAGGAAGTTCATACTCACCCGATATTACAGGAACACTCGCCATTGTACCGCCGCCTCCGTTTGCGTCAAAGGAAACAGTGTATATAGCCGAATAAACCAAGTCATTGCCTACTCTTTTTAGAGCATGACTGCTGTCACTGCCCGAAAGAGTAAACTTATCTGCCGTTTCATCGGTAACATTTTTTACAACTATATCGCCGTCCGAAAGTCCGTCGCATAAAATACTAATATTGCCGCCGGTATAACCTGCTGCATCAATCAATTCTTTTTTATAAACCTTTATGCTGTCATAACCCGACGGAACGCTAATTTCAGTATTTCCGAGCAAATTTATTTTTCCGTTTAACACCACAATACCGTTAGACTTTCCTGTAACGACTTTTCCGCCATACAGATTTACTGTAAGTTCCCGGCCGCCTATCGCCGTACTCGAATCATTTTTTTCGTACTTAATCATACCGCCGTACAGATTTAAAGTATTGCCCGAATAACCTTCAAAATCAATAATGGTATTGGTATTATAAGTTGTTTCAAATGTTCCTCCGTAAATATTTACGGTACTGCCGTTATTTCTGAAAGCTATAACATGACCGCTCGAATTTGTGATTTGTCCCGCCGTACCGCTGCTTTCGCAGTCGCATATATTTAAAACTGCATTTTCCGCCGGAATAATATTCGCTTCAAGTTTATGTCCGTTTAAGCAAATATTCACCGTTCCGGAAACTGGGAGTTGTTTTTCATCGCTTATTTCAAGGTCATCGCTTAAATAGTAATTTCCGCTTGTAACTGTTGCCCCGTCTTTTATACCGGATACAAGATTTAAGCTGTTGTCTGCCACATGCTTTATTGTTCCCGTATGAACGGTACAATTTTCCTTTCCGCATATGCAGTGCTCTGTCGGGGTTTTAATAACAACCTCTCTTGCAAAAACACCATTTTGGTCAACAACGGTCATGTTTTCAGTCCGTCCATAGCCGTAAAAATCATACAGACTTACACTTCCGGCATCCGGTGTAGTAACTGCAAGACCGTCATTTAAGTAAATCTCTCCCATCGTTCTTTCATTTGTATCGTAATCAATATCCTCCGATGTAATTATTGCCGCATACAAATCCTTTCTGGTTTCATTGACCGTAGCGATGGATTTCACCGAAATCACGGTATCCTCACCCGAAATGGTAATATTTTTGCCGCCATCGGTTTCTATTCCTTTTGCATCGCATTCAATGTCCACATTGCTGTTTTCAATGACAACATCATAATGGGACATAATACCGTCCCATATGTCTCCTTCTTTTCCCGTTCCTGCCTTTATCTTAATATCACTGTTTTTTATTGATGTAATTTCTTCACCTGTAATATTTTCGTCATTAACCAAATAAGCCCATATTCCTCGATTGCTTTTTGCCGAAACGTTTACTTTTGCATTTTCGATTTTAAGCGAACCATGGGTATAAATTGCTTCGCCGCTGTTCTCATCGCCCTTATCTGTTTTAAATTCATATTCTCCGCCGTTTAAGGAAAGAATGTGGCTTCTCCGTTTAGTGTTGTCTTGGATTGCAAGAGCCCTTTCCTCCGAAGCAACCTTAATGCTTGCGTTTTCGTTGCCTTCAAACATAAGCATCTTACAGCTGTCCTTTGCAATTATTCCGTAAATCCAAGCAGCTTTATGCTTCTCATCGGTAACTTGCTCCGCTTTGATAACATTCTCCCCGGAAAACTTTATCTTTAATTTATCCTCACTTGCAGGCACATAGTAAATTCCGTAAATTTTATACATATAATCAGTGCCTAATTCCTTGTTAATGTAACAATAATCTTCTATTTTGTATCCGTCTTTGATTGTCACGCCGTTTAAGTACAGTGTAGGAATACTGTCTTCTACTTTGAAATAAGCAGTACCCGATGTAATCCCATCACCTGCAATGTTTTCGGAATTTGCTGCCGTAACCTGCACACCGCCGACATATAAATTGTTGCCCGATGTATTCAGCCAAGCCTCGGTAGCCAGTTCGCTTTCGTCCTTTATTTTTATAAGTTCATCATCTGAATCATCGGTCACACTGCTCCCCTGTGCCAGTGTAAAAATTGCCTTTATATCATCAATCGCCAAAAAAGTTCCACGTTCTTCAACCCATACTCCACCGTTTATGGTGCACTTTTTAACAACAAACGGATATTGAGCGGAAGGTACAGTATATAAAGAAACCGCCTGATAAAAATATCCGTCATTTACGGTAACGTTTCCGTTATAGACAAAAAGCGAATTACGTCCCGAATCAGCTACCGCAACAAACGTACCGCCGTTGATTTCAAGCGTACTTTCGTCAACGAATACCGCTTTTACAAGGGTGTATTCGTCGTCAGCTGCACAGTCGTAAATTATTGTTCCGCTGTTTTCGTCCGTCCCCGTAACGCCCTTTATTTTCAGTGTTGAACCGCCGGTAACAAAAATCGTTGACGAACACCTTGTAAGAACGGATATATCGCCCTCCCATTTAAAGCCGGTGTAATGGTTTTGATTGATTTTTGCACCGCCCACACTGTCGTTAATCGAAACCGTTACGTCAGAACCGCTCACCTTTAAAGATGTATCGGTAAGGCTGTGTCCGTCCAGTTCTATTGTAAGACTTTTATCAATCGTTACCTTTTGCTTTGTCGTATCATTTTCAAGCAGCCTAAGCGTATCGCCGCTTACAGCCGCTGCAACAGCCGCCGAAAGACTTGCATACTTGTCGGATAATATACCGTTGCTTTTTTCGATTTGCACAATTTCTGTTGTTTCTGCAAACACTACCGCCGGCATGAGCGTCAGCATCATCACCGCACATAAGAACCATGCTAAAATCCTTTTTGTTTTCATACTTTTAACCTCCTCTGCAAAAAAATCATTATGTTGACTTTTTGTAATTTTTTCGATATAATTATATCATGTTCATAGGTGAACAAGTCAATAGCAATGAGGTGATTTCTTTTGAAAAATCAATTTACGATATCGCAAGTTACAAAGAGTTGCGGCATTTCACGGGCAACACTTCTCAGACTTGAAAACAGGGGACTTCTTTCCCCGGCTTTGATTGATGAAAAAAGCGGTTACCGCTACTTTGACAATTACAACATTGCCCGCATATTACAAATTAAGCATTTCTTGTCCATTGGTTTGTCTTATGATGAAATTTATGAGTATTTTAGTACAAACGGAACATCTATGAAACTTTTGCACTCTTTGGAACAACGAATGAATAATACAAAACGAATGTATGAGGAAATGAATCTCAGAATTGCACATAAACAATCCCTCACCTTTGAAACAATCTCACTACCAAAGTATGTTTGCTATGCAAGAGAATATTCAGGCGGCACTGCGAAAGAAAAATATAAAACCATGTATGCACTGTATCACGAGGCAGTCGAAAAAGAACTTTGTCCGCTTGCATCAGAGCCGTTATTTACAATAAATAAAAATTCGGATTTGTTCGGCGAAAAAGAAAATTCTTTTTTGTGCTGTATTCCCATCGAACCGGATAATGCCCCTGATGACGCATTGGTCTTAAAAAGTTGCCGTGCATTTTCGTGCTTATACTACGGCAGTTATGATTCCTTACCGAATATATTGAACTTGTTTCAACAAAAAGTCAAAGAATCGAACGTCAGACCGATTGATTATCCTCGTGTACTCGGCATCGTTGCCCCGTACACCTCACGAGATATTAAAGAGGAAAACTATGTTTCTCGTATTGTAATTCCGATTGCGTCTGATGGCAATGAAAATAATTAAAAAATTGCACCCGACAGAAATAATATCTTAGGGTGCAATCTTTTAATAATTATTTAGTCTTTTAGTCCGTAAAATATATTAGCGTCTGAATATTTATTGGCAATATTTCCTGTTACAACAAGCTTAATTTCATTTTTACCCTTTTCAAGATACTTGCCGATATTAAATTCATGATTAAAAAAGCTTACTCCGGCAAATTGCCCGTTCACATAACATTCCGCCATTTCCTCGCATGAAACGTTGAAATATTCATTCGGTTAATCATAGCCATTCTCCTATGTAAAATATTTATATCGTTAAAATTATTTTTATTATATAACACATTGGTGATATGGTCAATTAATATTTTTATAAATCATGATTTTATTTTTTAAGAGTACATTCCAACATATTTAGAATGTACTCTTAAAAATATGATTAAAATATAATTTTTATGCAATACTAATATTGAATTCATACTAACTCAAAGTCGGGGGTAAAAAGATGAAAAAGCTGGGATTAACCACAAAAATATTTATAGCACTTATATTTGGAGTAATAGTCGGAACGGTAATCGAAAAATTTGTTCCGCCGTCATATTTCAGAGATACAATCGCCGTAAACGGTGTATTTTACGTTATCGGTACAGGATTTATCAGATTAATGAAAATGCTCGTTGTTCCGCTTGTATTCTGCTCGCTTGTCTGCGGCACAATGTCAATAGGCGACACAAAAAAACTCGGCAGAGTCGGCATACGAACATTAATATTCTATCTTGCGACAACCGCTTGTGCAATCGGTTTATCATTGGTAATCGCAAATATAGCCAATCCCGGACTTGGACTTGATGTCAGCAGTTTGCCTGTAAGCGAAGAAGAAGTGCATTTATCATTCAACTTTACAGATACCCTTATAAATATTATTCCCGAAAACCCTATCCACGCCATAGCAAACGGAGATATGCTGCCGATTATATTATTTGCCGTACTTATAGGTCTGTGCATTGCTCGTCTTGGCGAAAAGAGTATAACCGTAGCAAAATGTTTAAGTGAATTTAACGATATTATGACTGAAATGACAATGCTGGTCATGAAAACCGCACCGATAGGCGTATTTTGTTTGGTTGCACGAACCTTTTCAAATTTGGGAATCGGTGCGATATTTTCTCTTATAAAATATATCATCACCGTTGCACTGGCACTCGGTATACATTGTTTCGGAATTTATATGCTGTTCCTGTTTGTATTTACAAGACTAAACCCGATAAAATTTCTGAAAAAAATGCTTCCCGTAATGCAGTTTGCTTTTTCAACCGCAACCTCAAACTCCACCATTCCCATGAATATACAAGTGCTGGACGAAGATTTAGGAGTATCCAAAGAAATATCATCATTTACCATACCTCTCGGTGCTACCATAAATATGGACGGCACATCAATCATGCAGGGTGTTGCCGTAGTTTTTGCCGCACAGGCATTTAATATTGATTTGACCGTAACCGATTATATAACCGTTATTCTTACCGCCACTCTCGCCTCTGTCGGAACGGCAGGCGTACCGAGTGCGGGACTTATCACCTTATCAATGGTATTTTCTTCGGTAAATCTGCCGTCTGCCGCAATCGGACTTATCATGGGTATCGACAGATTAATCGATATGATGCGTACAACCGTTAATATAACCGGCGATGCGGTATGCACAACAATAGTGGCTCATCGTGAAAATCGTATAGATTTGGAAATATTTAATAAATAAAAATATACACCTTAAAACATAAAAATTTTTAAGGTGTATATTTTTTGTATCACTTATTTATTTCAAATACCAAACAGCCGTATTTTTCAATCGTGCATTTGCCGTTCATATTCTTTCCGGACAATAACTCATACATTTCCTTTTTCAAAGAAAATTCAATTTCACTGTCCTTGTAGTTCAATAGGAATAAATACCTTGCTGTTTCATTTTCTCTTACGGCAATTTCAATTTCCTCGGGAATATCCGCAATACCGTCAATCGGAGATACCATACCCGACATATCCGCCATCAGCATTGCCGTATCCTGTCCGAATACACTTCCCGCATAATATGCTGTGCCGTCACCGGTCTGCTTTTTCACCATGGCAGGCTTGCCGTCATAATGATTATTCTTAAACGTACCGATAACCTCGCCGTCGGTTACTTCCAGCACTTCATTATATACGGGAGCGGTTACCGTATCATCACCTATTTTGATAAATTCTTCATCATCAAAATCAGACAACACCGTAAATTCTTCAACTTCCACTCCGCAAAGCTCCGACGCATATCCCGGCATCGGCATAGCGGTGCATTGTCCGTTCAGCTCCTTTGTACCTGTTCGGCAGCCGAATATTACCGTACCGCCCTGTGCAATATATGCTTTCAGCAATTCCGCTCTTTTCTTTGTAAGAATGGCAGCGTGTGCATATACCAACTGCTTGTATTGCGTAAGCTTAGACAAATCTGTTTCGTCATCAATATACAAAAAATCAAACGGAATATGCTTTTTCTGCAAAGCCTTAAACCATGAATCATCGCTTTTCCGCATACATATTTCCTGCCACTTGTCGCAGTCACAATCCCACTCATTGTCATAATCCTTGACAACAGCCACATCGACAGCATACTCCGCACCCGATATTTTAAGCATCTTTTCCTTATCAAGATTTATTTCGCCAAGCTCTTTTACTCGTCTGTTCGGCTTGTTTGAATAATCATTCAATCCATGCCAATACATCTCCGTACCGAAACGGCAGGTACGCCATCTGAAATAGCTTACAAAATCCGCACCGTGTGCGATTGCCTGCATAGTCCATAACCGCATCTGTCCCGGTTTCGGCATAGGCTGCAACATACGGCAATTCCAGCCTCCGCCGCCTGTCTGCTGTTCCATAATACCAAACGGGCTTGAAATACTGCGAATCCTCGTTAAATTATAGGAGCTGTTTCTATCCATTAAATCATCAGGATTATCCGCTTTTTTTGCCAATTCAAAGGCAAAATTAGGATAATTGTCATATGTAAGAAAATCCAAAATGCCGTCGGTTAATTTGTGATAATCAATATATCTGAACATACCGTTTGTTGTGATAAACTGGTCTTTTCTTCGATATTTTTTGATAATATCCGCCTGCAATTTAAAAAATCCGATTACCGTATCTGACACAAACCGCTTTTCTTCCAGTTTCATATGCGGATTTGTTTCCCCTACCGCATTTGTACGGCGTGTAAGGTTCACTTCGTTCCAATCATTGTACGTCTGATTCCAAAAAGCCGTGCCCATTTCTTTATTCAGCGTATCAATATCCCTGAATTTATCTTCCAAATACTTACGGAACGCTTTATGGTCACTTTCGGAATAATACAAGTCCTGTTCGCAGTTTATCTCATTATCCAGCTGCCAGCCGATTACATTCGGATATTTGCAATAATGCTGTGCCAGCTGCTCCACAATCTTTCTCGTGTACTCACGATAAATCGGAGAATTTAAATTATTCTGTCTGCGCATACCATTGTAGTACAAATTCCCGTCAATATCCGCATTTAATATTTCGGGATATTTTTCGCTAAGCCAAACAGGTGCGGTTGCGGTAGGCGTACAAAAAATAACCTTCATTCCCTCCGCCAACGCAACGTCCATAAACTTATCAAAAAATTCAAATGTATATACCCCATCAGACGGCTCAAATTTATTCCATGCAAATTCCGCAATACGAATAACTTCAATTCCCTTTTCTTTCATTCGGCACAAATCGTCAGCCCACATACTCTCGTCCCAATGTTCGGGATAATAGCATACGCCCAATGTCAGTTTTTCAAATTTACAGTTTCCTCTTTTCATATGATAACCCCTTTATATAAAATGATTATTTATGATTTATCACAGCCGCTTTTAACGTATTTCTCATAAGCATTGCAATGGTCATCGGTCCGACACCGCCCGGAACGGGAGTGATTGCACCGGCAACCTTTTCCGCACTTTCAAAATGTACGTCACCAACCAGTTTTTTAGGTGCAATTCTGTTAATTCCGACATCAATAACAACCGCACCCTCTTTTATCATGTCGCCTGTAATCATTTCGGGAATACCTACTGCGGCAACCAAAATATCGGCACGCTTTGTAACCTCTTTCAGATTTTTTGTCTTTGAATGACAAATTGTAACCGTACCGTTAGCATGAAGCAAGAGCATAGCCTGCGGTTTGCCGACAATATTACTTCTTCCCACGATTACACATTCCTTGCCCGCAACATCAATTCCGCTTTCCTTTATAAGCTCCATAACTCCCGCCGGTGTACATGGTACAAAATCATAATTTCCGACCATAATTTTACCCACATTTACAGGGTGGAATGCGTCAACGTCCTTTTTAGGACTGATAGCATTTATGATTGTTTCCTCGTCAATGTGTTTCGGAACAGGCAGCTGTACCAAAATACCGGAAATATCGTCTTTATTGTTCAATTTATCAATTAATGCCAAAAGTTCATCTTGTGTTGTTTCAGCCGGAAGTGCGTATTCTTCCGAATATATGCCTATTTCCGCACAAGCCTTCTTTTTATTGTTTACATACACTTTGCTCGCCGGGTCATCACCTACTATAATAACCGCCAAACCCGGATTAATTCCTTCCTTTTTTAGGTTTTCTGCCTCCACTTTTAGCTCGTCCTTTATTCTTTGAGAAACTACCTTGCCGCTTAAAATCTTTGCCATTTCTACCATTCTCCTTACTGTTATTATTTTTTGTATTACTGTAACCGCTTTTCGGCGGTCTTATAAGACATCTTTCCATATTATATCCGATTAAATCTTCACGATGAGCCATTCTGAGTGCATCGTACACCAATTTATAATTATCGGGATTGCGATATTGCAATAATGCACGCTGCATGGCTTTTTCTTTCGGACTTTTCGGCACATAAACCTTTTCCATAGTAAACGGATTTAAACCCGTATAGAACATACAAGTCGAAATTGTGCCCGGTGTCGGATAAAAATCCTGTACCTGCTGCGGATTGATACCGTGCTTTTTCAAATACAACGCCAATTCAATAGCATCATTTAATGTACTTCCGGGGTGGCTTGACATCAAATATGGTACAAGATACTGCTTTTTTCCAAGCTGTTCGTTAATTTTATAGAACTTATCCGAGAATTTATTATACACACTGTTTTTAGGCTTACCCATATATTTCAATACATTGTCGGTTATATGTTCGGGAGCAACTTTCAGCTGACCGCTTACATGATATTCGCACAATTCTCTGAAAAATGTATCATCTTTATCATTTATCAAATAATCAAAACGTATACCCGAACGTATAAATACCTTCTTCACTCCCTCAATCTGACGAAGTTTACGAAGCAAAGTAAGATATTCTTTGTGAGAAATCTCAATATTTTTACACGGTTCGGGGAACAGACACTGCTTATTCTTACAAGCACCAACTTTAAGCTGTTTACTGCACGCCGGTGCTCTGAAATTGGCGGTCGGGCCGCCGACATCATGTATATATCCTTTAAAATCGGGGTCCCATACCATTTTTTTAGCCTCGGCAATAATTGATTCCTGACTTCTTGCCGTAACAATTCTGCCTTGATGGAATGCCAATGCACAGAAATTACAGCTGCCGAAACAGCCTCTTGAACTTACCAAACTGAATTTAACTTCACGAATAGCCTCAATGCCGCCCGCCTCTTCATAAATCGGGTGGTAATTTTTCATATACGGCAGCGAATACACCGCATCAAGCTCCTTTGTTGTCAGCGGCGGCATCGGCGGATTTTGCACCAAATATCTGTCATGGTGCTGCTGTACTATTGTTTTTCCCAAAAACGGATTTTGCTCATAATATTGTATTCTGCATGAATCCGCATATGCACGCTTACTTTCGCAGCATTCTTCGTAACTCGGAATAAGCACAGAATTTTCAACGTCCGCACTGTGCGAAATATAACACGTTCCCGGCACATCTGTAATATCCTTAACTTTTGCACCGTCACGAAGTCTGTCGGCAAGCATAACAATCTGCTTTTCTCCCATTCCGTACATAAGAATGTCCGCACGGCTGTCAAATAGAATAGAACGTCTTATCTTGTCGTCCCAATAATCATAGTGTGCAAATCGGCGTAAACTCGCCTCCACACCACCGATTAAGATGGGTATATCCCCATATGCCTCACGAATACGGTTGCAGTATACTATTGTCGCTCTGTCGGGACGCTGTCCCGCTTTATTTCCCGGTGCATATGAATCGTCACTTCTCCTTTTCTTGCTTGCGGTGTAGTGATTTACCATACTGTCTATATTCCCCGCCGATACAAGCACCCCAAGCTTAGGTCTGCCCATTCTCTTGAAATCGTCAACCGAACGCCAATTCGGCAATGCCACTATACCAACCTTATACCCATGCTTTTCAAGTACACGGGATATAATCGCATGACCGAAACTCGGGTGGTCTACATATGCGTCCCCAACTATATATAAAAAATCAAGTTGATTCCAACCTCTTGTATCCATATCATCTCTTGATATAGGTAAGAAATCATTTTTCATTCGTTCCTCCACTTCTAACCCATAAGCTCATTCCGGCTTACCAAAACCTGTCGTGGCTTACTGCCGTCCGCTCCGCTTATAATACCTCTGCTCTCCATCTGGTCTATGATTCTGCCGGCCCTTGCATAGCCGACATTCAATCTTCGCTGTACCATTGACGTAGATATTTGACCGTTTTTAAGAGCTAATTCAATAGCATTAGGCAATAATTTATCGCCGTCGTCCTGAACATCGGGTTCATGCCCCGTTTCGCCGTCCGAACAGCGTTCTATATGTTCTGCCAAATCCTCACTGTATGAGGTAGGTTCTGTATTTTCCTTTAAAAATTCAACTATATTTTCAATTTCCTCATCAGATACAAATGCACCCTGTACACGCAGCGGTGAACTCATACCCGTCGGGTGATACAGCATATCGCCTTTTCCGAGCAATTTCTCCGCACCGCCCTTGTCAAGAATTGTTCGGCTGTCCACTTGACTTGATACCGCAAATGCAATTCTTGACGGCACATTCGCCTTGATAAGACCCGTAATAACGTCAACCGACGGACGCTGAGTGGCGATAATCAAATGAATACCCGCCGCACGGGCAAGCTGTGCAAGACGGCATATACGGTCCTCGACTTCTTTTGCCGCAACCATCATAAGGTCTGCCAATTCGTCGATTATAATAACAATCTGCGGCATTTTTTCAAGTCCGTTTTTCTCCGCAAACTGATTATATCCTACAATGTTACGCACCCTGTTTGACGCAAACATATCATATCTTTTCATCATTTCGGTAACCGCCCATGACAATGCTCCCGACGCACGTTTCGGGTCGGTTACAACAGGTACAAGCAAATGCGGAATACCGTTATAAATTCCAAGTTCAACCACTTTCGGGTCAATCATAATAAGCTTTACTTCGTCCGGACGTGCCTTGTAAAGTATACTCGTTATAATCGTGTTGATACACACGGATTTACCCGAACCCGTAGCACCCGCAATCAATACATGGGGCATTTTTGCTATATCGCCCACTACAATACGTCCGCCTATATCCTTGCCGAGTGCCACCGATAATTTTGATTTTGAATTTTTAAAATCATCGGAATCAATCAATTCCCTCACATATACCGACCCGACTTCTTTGTTCGGCACTTCCACACCAATTACAGGCTTGCCCGGAACAGGTGCAATAAGTACGCCCGAAACTGCCAAATTCAGTGCCAAATCATCAGCCAAACCTGTAATTTTGCTTAGCTTTACACCAACATCGGGCTGAATTTCATATCGTGTTACCGTCGGACCTTGCGTTACTTGCAACACCTTCACTCCGACACCGAAGTTTTTGAATATTTCAACCATTTTTATTGAATTCTGCTGCATTTCATATCTTAAATCCATAGACGGTTTTTTTGGTTTTGACAATAAATCCACCTTTGGAAATACATATTCTTTTGCAAAATCTCTTTCGGTATCCGCCTGTTGATTATCGCTAATATTAAACACAGGTGCAGCTGTCATTTTCGGCTGTTCCGGTACAGATATTTTATAATTTTCGGCATTTTGGACATTTGTATTTTCCGGATTTTCCTCAATTATATCTTCTTCAACCTGTTCCAAACCAAAATTATCATCAAATACTTCATTTTCTTCTATTTCTTCTTCGACAGCCTCATTTTCAAATGAAATCGGTTCTGCCTTTATTTCTGCTTGTTCTGCGGCTGCTTCCGCCGATGTATTCCGCACAAATTCCGCCACAGGCTCTGCGGCTATATCGTCACTTTCTTCTTTCTTTGATAATTCCGATTGTATCTCCTTTTCTTCATCGGTCACTTCATTTTGTACTTCCGTTTCTTCCTCAACCGCATCATCATTTTCATCATATATGCTGACATATTTTACATCTTCGACATTAAACTCGTCATCGTTAAAATCCTTGTCATAATCATATGCCAATTCGGGATAATCTATTTTCGTCACATTTCCGTCCGATATAATCTCCAATTCGTCAGCCGATACAATATCATCAATTTCTGAATTTTTGTCCGTGTGCACATTATATGATGTACTGTCCTCCTCAATATCAAAATTGTCCATTGCCTTTGACGTTTCGGCAATCGGTTTAATGTCGGGCAGTTTCGGCTCTGCACTCTTTTTCCAAAACGGCATTTTTTTCTTTTTCGGCTGTTCTTCTTTCTTTTCTTCAAAAGTCAAATCGTCAGAAATCGGAAAATCAATAGTTTTCTGCTTTAACGGTTTCAGATTTGTGTTTCTCACCTTCTGCACATTATTGTGCACCACCGTTTTTGTTTTCTTGCCGAGTTCACTTGCATCAATTTCTTCTATTTCTTCAACTTCCTGCGAAAATCCTTCAAAAAAACTGGATACAGCACTTATCAATGATTTTTTTGTAGCTATACAAACGCATACTATCAGCAATGCAGTGTATATAACTCCCGTAGCTATTGCACTTATCGCCCCCGCAAGCGGACAAGCCAGCAATGCACCTATGACGCCTCCGCCGCCCATACCGCTTGACGCACAGGTATATGCAGTGGATATATCTATAAATCCAACGCTTGGCAAATGATACAATGCACTTGCCAAGAATACAATAATAGTACTTAGTAAAAGTTTAATCTTAAATTTATCAACATCTTTGCGTTTTATGATATACCCCGTCAATATAAAGGATAGTACAGGCAATACATACGCAATATTGCCTATCAGTCCCAGTAAAAATGCCTTAATTATTCCGCCCGCACCGCTCAGCGGTACTATATACATAAACACAGAAAATAAAATCGTCAAAACCATATTAATCAAAATACACGAATTGATTTTTTGTGCCTCTGCTTTTCTTTTAGCCTGAGAAGTATTTGTTCTTTTTCGTGATGTAGTTTTCTTTGCGGTAGTTTTTCGCTTTGTAGATTGATTAGCCATACACCCCAGCCTTTCCCCTGTTATAATTAATCTTTCAGTGCTCCGTATATCACGCCGTTTTCTATTCGTTCAAGATTTACATGGTGATACTCACCGGCTAAATCCTTATCACTCTTTACGGCAACGGTTATATAATTATCTGTTTTTCCCTCAAAATGTCCTTTTTTCTTTTGTTCAAACAAAACTTCAACGCAAGAACCGATAAATCTTTCCAGAAATTCGTTTTTGGTCTGCGTTGTTATCTCAATAATTTTTTTACTGCGTTCTTCCTTTATTTTCGGGTCTATCTGCAATTTCATCTTTGCGGCAGGAGTACCCTTTCTCGGCGAATATTGGAACACATGAGCCTCTGCAAAGGAAATATCCTTTACAAACTCCATACATTCATTAAATTCCTCGTCTGTTTCACCCGGAAACCCAACCATTATATCGGTAGTAATCGCCGCAGTCGGGAACGATTTTCTAAGCCCGTCCACAATAGATTTATATTGTTCTTTTGTATATTTTCGGTTCATTCTTTTTAAAACCCCGTCAGAACCGCTTTGAAGTGACAAATGAAAATGCGGACATAATTTTTTGCACGGACTTATTTTAGCAATAAATTTATCGTCCAATGTCATAGGTTCAATAGAACTCAGTCGTATACGCTTAATTTTATCTATATCATTTACCGCCAAAAGCAAGTCAGATAAATCATACTCACCGCTGTCCGCACCGTAGGACGCAACGTGGATACCTGTCAGCACAATTTCGGTAAAACCACGCTCTGCAAGCGAATTTACCTCGGCGATAATATCGTCAAAATTACGGCTTCTGATAGGACCTCGTGCATACGGAATAATGCAGTATGTGCAGTATTGATTGCAGCCCTCCTGTATTTTAATATATGCTCTTGTGCGTTCCTCATAGCCTGTAATATTCAGCTGCTCAAATGTGTGCGTATCCATAATATTGCTTACCTTGCTTATCTTCGAGTCACTTGTAAGCCCCTCTGCAATACTTACTATACCTTTTCTGTCCTTAGTTCCGATAACAAGATTAACTCCGTCAATGTTCAGCACATCGTCGGGAGCGGTCTGAGCATAGCAACCGGTTACTATAACAACCGCATTCGGATTTGTTTTTTTCGCACGTCTTATCATCTGACGTGATTTTCTGTCACTTATGCTCGTTACGGTACAGGTATTTATTAAATATATGTCTGCATAGTCATCAAAATTTGCAAGTGAATATCCGCTTTTTATAAAAAGTTCTTCCATTGCCTCCGTTTCATACTGATTGACCTTACAGCCCAAAGTATATGTTGCTATTATTTTTGACATCAAATGTCCTCCTAAGAATTATCGTTTAGAATTAATTATATCACATTTAAAATTAAATTTCTACTGTTCAGATAAACAAATTTTCACTCTGCTTATTAAATTGATTTTTGTATTGACAAGGTTTTAAAAAAGTTGTATTATATAGACAGAAAATAAAGTTAATTATTTTCCATTAAAATTGAGGAGGAATATATTATGAAAACATTTAATCTTATGCTTAGTTCCATCAATGACGTAAAGGATTTTGTAAACACAGTCAGCAAGTATGATTATGATGTGGATTTGACATCGGGCAGATACGTAGTAGATGCTAAGTCAATCATGGGTATTTTCAGTTTGGATTTGTCAAAGCCTATCAAAGTTGAAGTACATAATGACAACAGCGATGAATTGGTAAATGAACTTAAAAAGTATATCGTTGACTAATTAATATCATATATCAATATTAAAACATTAGTGCCTGCGCATTAATGTTTTTTTAATGTTTATTTTTATCAAAGCAATTAATACAACGTATAGCAAGTATTATTATGTTGACAATTTACATTGTTTTATATATAATATAAATATAATTATATTTCTACTATTTCGGAGGATTAAAATGAAAATTATACAATCATTAAAATTAGCGTTATTCTCTCTTATATGCGGTTTAATTGCATTAGTTGCCGAACATTTTACCGGTCTTGGTGTCGCCGGAATTATTGCCATATGTTTTGCTTTTATTTTAATTGCAAGTATATTTGCATTTTTAGTTTCACTAATTAGAAGGTTTATTGGCAATTCGGTTTTCATTAATTTAACATTCTTCTTTTTATTTGCCGCATTAGCATTATATGCTTCAAATTATGTTATTGCGTGGAATTACTTTATATTTGCAAGTAAAATAAGTTTGGTTTTGTCATCATGTAGCATAATTGCTTTTATTGGCAAATGCTTTTTTAAAAAAGATAAAACAAACAATAATCAAGATACTTCTGCAAATTATACAACAAATATCTCAGATAATCAATATCCGAAAAATTAATCTTTACAATCAAAAACTCCTTCAATTATCATCTAACCGAAGGAGTTTTTTCTATTTATCGCCATATTTATTCATTATTTTAATCATGTTTAAAACACATTCTTTTTGTGTTTGCGACATTGTTTTCAAATATTTGTTTATTTCTATTGAGCATTTGTCATCATTTACATCTTTATAATCAACAAACACCTCTAAATTACTTGCAAGCAAAACATCTATCGGAACTAATAATGCATTGGATATTCTGATTAGTGTATCCACCGACGGCGTATCAACCCCACGTTCGATATTCCCCATAAAATTATCCGAAATATCTGCCTTTTCCGCTAATTGTGCAATCGTAAGTTTTTGTTTCTTTCTCTCTGTACGAATATTATATCCCAAACGTATTGCGTCCATAAAATATACCTGCCTTTCTGTTTGTATTATCTTATCAATATTTTAACCACACAAACACAATATATAACAAGTATTAATATATTGACAATTTACAGTATATCTTTTCTTGATAGTTTTTTTAACAAGACATACTCTTGTCTGTACGGTATAATATAATCTAAGTATAAAAAACTTAACAGAAAGGCTGATATTTTATGAAAATCTTATCAATAAGAATGCCGGGAACAGGCGAAAGAAAATGTCCTAAATGCGGTAAAAAACTTTCATCAACCGCAAAAATATGCCCTAGCTGCGGCAAAATAATATTGCCTGTGGTTTATTAAGCTAACAAGAAACAATGGAGTTAATTTATATGTTTAATTCAGGGAAACGATATATAACGGATAAAATTCAAAAAAGCATAGACACATCATTACAAATAATCATATGGAATATTATTGATGAGGCTAATATTAAAGAAAATCTTAATGGTACGCAAATTTTTAGCTTATCCCCCACTTCCGACGGCCGACAAATGCTAACCCATTTTTCCCAAAATCCAAATATTTGTCAAATGTTTACTTTTTTGATGAGTAAGCCTATATATTCAAAAATATATGTGGTAGATAACGGGAACTACGAATTAATGATGCTCGATACCGAATATTAGAAAAAAAACGCATTGGCAAAATGTTGCCAATGCGTTTTTGGTCATTAACCTTTTAATCCCGTTGTACTTATACCCTCTACCAAATATCTCTGACAAGTAAGGAATATCACAAATATCGGTATAAGCGACAATGTACTCATCGCAAACATCGCACCCCAGTCCGGAATACTTTCAGGATCCGCAAACATTTTAAGTGCCAATGACACCGTATATTTTGACGGACTGTTCAAGTATAGCAAAGGGCCAAGGAAATCGTCCCATTTCCAGTAGAATGAGAATATTGCCGCAGTGAATATTGCCGGTTTAATAAGCGGAAGAATAATTCTGAAAAATATACCGTATCTTCCGCAGCCGTCAATCTTTGCCGCCTGGTCAAGCTCTCCCGGAATACCGCTTATAAACTGCATTATCAAGAATATGAAAAATGCACCTCCGCCAAATGCCGGAACAATAAGCGGTAAAGATGTATTGGTCCAACCCAATTTATCAAAAATTACAAACTGCGGAACCATGATAATCTGGTATGGCAGCATCATCGTTAAAATCATGCAGGTAAACCACAATTTTTTAAGCGGAAACTTAATTCTCGCAAATCCGTATGCAACCAATGCCGATGCGATTACCGTACCGACAGTTGCAATACCCGAAATTATAAAAGAATTTGCAAAGAATGTTCCAAACCCTACATTACCTACACCTTCCCAGCCATTTGCATAGTTCTCAAAATACAGCCTGTCCGAGAACAGCTGCATTGGTATAGTCATAACTTCTCTTGAATTTTTAAACGAACTCAAAATCATCCATATTACAGGATACAGCATCAGCAATCCGAATAATATCATAAATGCGTGATATACGGTTGTTGATACAATCTTTCCTGCCTTTATTTTATTTTTAACTTTTTTTACTTCTTTGTTATTTACATTCACATCACTCATAGTCGGCATAGTTCCTTTCTGTATAGTCTATTCTTCTTTTGTTTCATAATATACCCATGCACTTGATGACTTGAATATAATAGCTGTGAATACGGCAATAATAACAAGCAATACCCATGCAAGAGCAGAACCATAGCCCATTTCATAATACTCAAATGAACGTTTATACAAATATACCGCATAAAATAATGTGGTCTTTAACGGGTCACCGCCGTTTGTAACGATTACCGCCTGCGTAAATGCAATAAATCCGCTTATAAGCTGATTTACCAAGTTAAAGAATATAACCGGTGTAAGCATTGGCATAGTAATCTTAAAGAACTGAACCGCCTTATTTGCTCCGTCAACACGAGCAGCCTCATAATAATGCTCCGGAATTTGTTTTAATCCGGCAAGGAAAATAAGCATTGACGAACCGAACTGCCATACCGCAAGCAAAATCAAAGTCCATATTGCGGTCTTTGTATTGGTAAGCCAGCTTATATTGCTCGGAAGTCCCACAGCCGCCAAAACTGCATTGAATACGCCCTCTTTTAAGAACAACATTCTCCACATTACCGCTACCGCAACACTTCCGCCTACTATTGACGGCAAGTAGAACAATGTTCTGTACAATCCGCTCAGTTTTGTCTTTCTGTTCAGCAGCATTGCCACAAACAATGCAAATATCAATCTCAGCGGTACAGATACAAACGCATATAAGAAAGTAACTTTCAGCGACTGCCAGAAATCGGGGTCGTTCGTAAACATTCTCACATAGTTATCAAAGCCCACAAACTCCGGTGAACTGAACAAATCGTATTTTGTAAAAGAAAAATACAGAGAGGCTACAAACGGAATTAATGTAAAGGCAAAAAATCCTATAAGCCACGGCAAAATGAATACATATCCCGATACGCAATCTTTTTGGAAAAAGTTATCCAACCTTCTCTGTTTCACTGTCTTTTCTGATTTTTTCATAATTAACTATCCTCCACAAGTAAATGAGGCAGAAATATCGCAGAACACGATTTTTCCGCCCCAAAATAATCTATATATTACTTGTTTTTCGCCAAAATCTCGTTTGCTGTCTTCATAAATTCTGCCGCACCGTCAGCAGGAGTCTTTGTTTCACGAACAATTTCTTCAAAAATTGTCTTTAATACGCTTGAAACTTCACCGCTGCCCGATGGTTCAGGTCTGTCGATAGGACTGCCCACTTCGCCGACCAAATCGATATAATCGTATACTTTCTTTTCATAATCAGGCAAAGTTTCTTTCAATGTTTCTCTTACCTTTGACGATACAGGCACACCACGTTCGCCTGCCAATACCTTATTTGCTTCAATATCATTGATAAAGTAATTGATGAACTTCGCAGCCTCTTCCTTATTTTCGGAAGAATTTGCAACAGAGAACAACATTGACGGTTTCAAATATGCACCTGTCTTTTCTGCTGTATCAAGCTTAGGCATCAAAGACAACGACAATTCAAAGCCTTTATCATGTGTCAATTTTGCAACAGGAACAAATTGGTTACTCCATGTAATGTCGCCCCATGTTCTCTTTGACAATACCAAACTGTCTTCAATATTTTGTACAGAATATGACAAATCTTTATCTATCGAAGTACCGCTCTTAACCAAATCACTTTGAATTTGAAGAGCATTTTCAACAATTTTCACATCGTCAAATCCAAGACCTGTACCGTCTGCATTATAGAATGTCTTTCCGCTTTCACGAACCATTTGTTCAATCATAAATTTAGGGTCGTTTCTGATAAGCAAATCAGTGGCAAATCCCGCAGCTTTCATCTTGCCCGCATCTGAAATGAATTGGCTCCATGTATATTTTTCGTTAGGCTCTGCAAGACCCGCAGCCTTATATGCTTCCGGATTGTATACAAGTGCAAGTGCATTTGTACCCAAACTCACACCGTACAAACCGCCGTCAATATTACCGCCGATAAAGTTTTCGCCGACATCGCTCAAATCCAAAGTACCGTTCTTTGTATATTCGGTAAGGTCGGCAAGCTGTTTCTTCTGCATCCATTGACCAAGGTATGCGTAGTCTTGTTGGATAACGTCAGGAAGATTTTTAGCTGCCATTTGGCTCGCTAATTTTTCCCAATATCCCGACCAGCTTGTATATTCTGTTTCGATATTCACACCCGGATTTGCAGCTTTATACATATCAATTACAGAAATAGTCGATGTATGTCTTGGTTCACCGCCCCACCATGCAATTCTAAGTGTTGAGTTTCCGTCTTGTTTTGAAGTAGAACCTCCTCCGCAGGCTGTCAATGACATTGCCGCCGCCAAGACGCATGATATTAATGCAATTCTTTTTTTCATAATAAATATACATCTCCTTGTTAATATTTTAATTCATAGATATATTTTATCACGTTTCATTTAAAATATCAACAAAAATTTAATTAAAATTTGAATTTTTAAAGCAATTTTGCACAAATGCATAATTTCTATTTTAGCAATTATGCTGTATATTACAGCTACTATACTCTATTTTTATATCAATTATTTTCTGTTGACATATTTAATCAAAACATGGTATTATAATTACAGTGTAAAATTGGATATATATTTTGGTAATAAATTGGAAACGACACAGCTATGTGCTGATAACGAACAACACATACATTAAGTGTCTTTTTTTATACTCTTTAATATTATATTTTACAAGGAGGAACGTTTTATGCCAAAAACTATACCACAAAGAATAGTATTCACTGTTATAATGGCATTCGTTATGGTGTACGCAATGATATGCTATAACATCAGTATCAACATCGGAGGAATGAGCAATCAAGTATTTTTGCTTGCATTTAAGGAGTTAATTATCATGCTTCCGGTTGCATTTATTTTAGAATTTTTTATCATTGAAAAAGCCGTGCAAAAGGTAGCTTTCAACATAGTTTCACCTAATGACAAGCCATTGTTTATCGTACTTACCATTTCCGCAATAACAGTATGTTTCATGTGCCCGATAATGAGTTTGGTTGCTACATTACTTTTTAAAAATGCTGGGATTGAATTTTTTGCTGTTTGGGTACAGACAACGATTAAAAATTTTCCGATGGCATTGATGTGGCAGATTTTCTTTGCCGGTCCTGTTGTAAGAGCAATCTTCGGCAGTATATTCAAAAAAGCAAATAATTAATAACACAAAAAACCTGTCCGATTTTCAGACAGGTTTTTTATCAGATTTTTAAGGAAAATATATTACATTAATGATTTATAAAGAGCGATAATATCTTCCAAGCTTGCATCTTTTGGATTACCAGGAGCACAAGCGTCAGCCACTGCCGATTCAGCCAAGAATTGTACATCTTCTTCTTTAACGATTTCTTTCAAGTCTTGCGGAATACCTACATCTTTTGAAAGCTGTTGTACTGCGTCAACTGCTGCTTTTCTGTACTCTTCCTGTGACATATTTTCAACGCCTTCAACGCCCATAGCAATAGCGATATATTTGTATTTGTCACCTGTTGCATCTGCATTGTATGCCATAACTGTCGGCAACAAAATAGCATTTGCAACACCATGTGGTGTATCATATACAGCACCCAAAGCATGAGCCATCGAGTGAACAATACCAAGACCTACATTTGAGAAACCCATACCTGCAATGTATTGACCAAGTGCCATACCTTCTCTGCCCTCTTTTGTATTTTCAACCGCACCACGCAAACTCTTTGAAATGATTTCGATTGCTTTCAAGTGCATCATGTCTGTCATTTCCCATGCACCTTTTGTTATGTAACCTTCGATAGCGTGTGTCAATGCGTCCATACCTGTTGACGCTGTCAAACCTTTCGGCATACTCGACATCATATCAGGGTCAACTACCGCAACCACCGGAATATCATGTGTATCAACACATACAAATTTACGCTTCTTTTCAACGTCTGTGATAACATAGTTGATTGTTACTTCTGCCGCCGTACCTGCTGTTGTAGGAACTGCGATAATAGGTACGCAAGGATTTTTTGTAGGTGCTACACCTTCAAGACTTCTTACATCTTCAAATTCAGGGTTTCTGATAATAATACCGATAGCTTTTGCAGTATCCATTGATGAACCGCCGCCGATAGCAATAATATAATCCGCACCCGATTTCTTAAATGCCTCAACACCTGTCTGCACATTTTCAATAGTAGGATTTGGTTTGATATTTGAATAAATTTCATATGCAAGTCCGTTCTTGTCAAGCACATCTGTAACCTTTTTTGTTACATTGAATTTGATAAGGTCAGGGTCTGAACATACAAACGCTTTTTTAAAAGCTCTTGCTTTTGCTTCCGACGCAATATTTTCTATTGCACCCGCACCGTGATATGATGTTTCATTCAATACTATTCTGTTAGCCATTTTTAAGTTCCTCCTAAAAAATTGTTTTTTTATTTATTGTCCAGTTATTTTTTTATCTAAATTGATTATTTTTACTACATATATACCACACTTTTATCGATTTGAAACATAATTTTTGTTTTTTTTTATAAAATTTAATTTTAGTGTTGTATTTTTAGTGAATTCAAGATATAATTTATAGAGTGTTACTTATATTTAGGTAATTTAATTATTATCTAAATAGTATTTTTATTAATGGGACGGTGAATAATTTACATGATTTTCAGCGAAATAGCGTATAATGTAAGGGCTATTCTTGAGCGTGACCCTGCTGCTCGTAACGGATTTGAAGTATTCCTGCTTTATCCGGGCATTCACGCTGTACTTTGGCACAAGGTTGCACACGCATTTTACCGATGTAATATGAAGTTCATTGCTCGTGCTATATCACAGAGTGTCCGCTTTTTCACCGGCATTGAAATCCACCCCGGTGCACAGATTGGCAGAGGACTTTTCATTGACCACGGTATGGGTGTTGTTATAGGAGAAACTACAATAATTGGTGATGACTGTACCATATATCAAGGTGTTACTTTGGGCGGTACGGGAAAAGAATCCGGCAAGCGTCACCCGACTCTCGGCAACAACGTGATGGTCGGCAGCGGAGCTAAGGTGTTAGGGCCTTTTAAAGTCGGCGACAATTCTAAAATCGCCGCAGGAGCTGTTGTGCTGAGCGAAGTGCCTGAAAATTCAACTTGTGTCGGTGTACCCGCAACCATTGTTAAATGTGACGGAAAACGTATTCCGAACGATTTGGACCAGGTTCAAATCCCCGACCCTATATCGTCACAAATATGTACTCTTTCCGTACATATAAAGAAACTTGAAAAAGAAATCAGTGAGCTTGAAAAAAAGCTTGCGGATAAGGAGTAAATATAGTATGAAAATTTATAATACACTTACAAGACAAAAACAAGAATTTGTACCTATCACAGAGGGCGAAGTTAAGATGTATTCCTGCGGACCTACCGTATACAATTATTTTCATATCGGTAATGCACGTCCTTTCATTATCTTTGATACATTGAGAAGATATTTGGAGTACCGTGGTTACAACGTTAAATTTGTTCAAAACTTTACCGATATTGATGATAAAATGATAAAAAATGCAAATGCCGAGGGTATTACCGTTAAAGAATTGGCAGACCGTTTTATCAAAGAATATTTTATAGATGCAAAGGGACTTGGCATTAAGGAAGCTACCGTACACCCTCGTGCAACCGAAAATATCGACGCTATTATTGATATTATCAAAACTCTTGTCGATAAAGGCTATGCGTATGCGGTAAACGGAAATGTTTACTATTCTCCTAATAAATTCAAGGAATACGGCAAACTTTCTCAACAGCCTCTTGAAGAATTGCAGACAGGTGCAAGTGAAAGAGTCGGTGCTGAAAATGACGAGAAACAGAATCCGATGGATTTTGCTCTTTGGAAAGCACAAAAAGAGGGCGAACCTGCATGGGAAAGTCCATGGGGCATGGGCAGACCGGGCTGGCATATTGAGTGTTCCGCAATGGTAAACAAATACCTTGGCGATACTATCGACATTCACAGCGGCGGTAAAGACCTAATTTTCCCTCACCACGAAAATGAAATCGCACAGAGCGAAGCCGCTACGGGCAAACCTTTTGCGAATTATTGGATGCACAATGGTTATATTAATATTGACAACAGAAAAATGAGTAAATCATTGGGTAATTTCCTGACCGTTCGTGATATTTCAAAGCATTACGACTATGAAATCATCCGTTATTTCATGTTGTCGGCACATTACAGAAACCCTATCAATTTCAGCAATGAATTAATGGAACAGGCAAAATCTGCTGTTGAACGTGTGTATAATTGTATCGATAATATGGAATTCTTGCTTAAATCTTCAAATGAGCATGATTTGACCGAGCAGGAAAAGGAATTTGACAAGACTGTCGATAAAGCAAAAGCAGACTTTATCGCCGCAATGGACGATGACTTAAATACAGCTGCCGCAATCGGTGCTGTATTTGAGCTTACAAAAGCCGCAAATACTATATTTGTTGCCGGAAATGATAATTCAAAGACTCTTTTGGAGAAAACAATCGCCATGATTAAAGAACTTGGCGGTGTATTGGGATTGTTCAATAAGTCGGAAGAAAAATCATTAGATGCGGAAATTGAAGGTCTTATTGAAGAACGTACAAAAGCAAGAGCCGAGAAAAATTGGGCAAAAGCCGATGAAATCCGTGACAAACTAAAAGCCATGAACGTTATTTTGGAGGATACTCCAAACGGCGTAAAATGGAGCATTGCAAAGTAATTAATGAAAGAAGTGAATTACAAATGAGCAGTTGGAGAGAATTCAGATACCAAACAGGCGAAGCAGAAGAATTTGTTCCCGTACTTCGTGAAAAGGGTATCATTCAAGCCGATATAGATTTTTTGGACGAAATACAAATTTACTATGACGAGTTAAAACCATACGGCATAGTTCCCGACAAGGATACAGAACCTGATTTTAAAGCACTTGACGGTGTTGAAAATCCGGAATTTTATGCAAGATACGCATTCCGTGACTCAGACGGAAAACAGCTTTTTATTGATATTTTCCACATCGAGCCGCCGGAAGAAACTTATGCAAGTGTTGATTTAGGATAATAATATGTTTGATTTTGATTACAATAAAAAACCTACCGAATATTCGCCGCTTGTACTTGCTTACATCGGCGATGCGGTATATGAACTTTATGTGCGGTCGAGGGTTATTGCGTTAAATCCCGATATGCCCGCATATAAACTTCACAAAGAAACCATAAAATATGTCAAAGCTCATGCCCAGTGCATGAGTATACATAATATGCTTGATATTCTTACGGAAAAAGAAATGTCTGTTTTTAAGCGTGGACGCAATGCAAAATCCCCTACTACACCTAAAAATGCTGATTTGACTGAATACCGTCATGCAACGGGTTTTGAATGTCTTATGGGATATTTGTACTTAAACAAAGAGATTGAACGAATGGAATATCTTATGGGTGTTGCTTTTGAGCACGCTCTCGATTAAATGCTAAATATGTGATTTTCACATTTTATAAATGTAAAACATGAATGGAGGATAATGTTAAATGAACAAGCAAAGAATTAACGAACTTGCAATAATTGCAAACAAAGTTCGTAAAAACGCTTTAACTGCTGTTTACAGTGCATCATCGGGTCATCCGGGTGGTTCACTTTCAATCGCAGACGTACTTACACTTTTATACTTCGAGGTTATGAATGTAGACCCTAAAAATCCTAAAAACCCTGACCGTGACAGATTTGTTCTTTCAAAAGGTCACTGTGCACCTGCTCTTTACGGAACTCTTGCAGAAAAAGGCTACTTCCCTGTCGAAGATATGAAAACATTCAGAAACATTTCCAGCTACTTGCAAGGTCACCCTGATATGAACAAAGTTCCGGGCGTTGATATGTCAACAGGTTCTTTGGGACAAGGTGTCTGTGTTGCGGGCGGTATGGCACTTGCTGCCAAGCTTGACAAAAAAGATTATCGTGTATATTCTATCCTTGGCGACGGTGAGCTTGAAGAAGGTCAGGTTTGGGAACAGGCTATGTTTGCTCCTCACTACAAATTGGACAACCTTACTATTTTCGTTGACAACAACGGTTTGCAAATCGACGGTAACATTGCCGACGTTATGAATCCTAACCCTATTGATGAAAAATTCAAAGCATTTGGCTGGCACGTTATCGTTACAGATGCACATGATTTTGAAAAACTTATGGCTGCCATTGACGAGGCTAAGGCTACAAAGGGCAAACCTACCGCTATTATCATGAAATCTGTAAAAGGTAAGAATGTATCATTCATGGAAAACAATGCGGCTTGGCACGGTTCTGCTCCTAATAAGGAACAATATGAACAGGCAATTTCAGAACTTGATGCAAAAATAGCAGAATTGGAGGCGAATAAATAATGGCAAAGAGAGCAACTAGAGAATCTTACGGTACAGCGTTGGTTGAATACGGCAAGGACGAAAATATCGTTGTATTGGACGCTGACCTTTCAAAATCAACAAAAACAGATATGTTTAAAAAAGCTTACCCTGAAAGATTTATCAACTCAGGTATCGCAGAAGCTGATATGATGTGTGTTGCAGCCGGTCTTGCTGCTTGCGGCAAAACTGTTTTTGCATCAACTTTTGCTATGTTCGCTGCCGGACGTGCATTTGAACAGGTAAGAAACTCAATCGGTTACACAAGACTAAACGTTAAAATCGGTGCTACTCATGCCGGTATTTCAGTCGGTGAAGACGGTGCGTCACACCAATGTCTTGAAGATTTGGCACTTATGCGTTCAATTCCTAACATGGTTGTTATCAATCCTGCCGACGATATTGAAGCACAATTAGCCGTTAAAGCAGCTATCGACCATGACGGTCCTGTTTATTTGAGATTTGGCCGTTTGGCTGTTGAAGATGTAAATCCTGCCGATTACAAGTTTGAGCTTGGCAAAGGTGTTCAGCTTGCAGACGGCAATGATGCTACTATCATTGCAACAGGTTTGATGGTTGAAAAGGCACTTCAAGCAAAAGAAATGCTTAAAGCCGATGGTATTGACGCTCGTGTTATCAATATTCACACAATCAAGCCTATCGATGCTGACATAATCGAAAAAGCAGCAAAAGAAACAGGTGCTATCGTTACTGCCGAAGAACATTATATTATGGGCGGTCTTGGCAGTGCTGTTACAGAAGTTGTATGTGACAGATGCCCTGTTCCTGTTAAGATTATCGGTACTGACCGTTTCGGTAAATCCGGTAAACCTGCCGAGTTATTTGAAGAATACGGTTTGACGGCTGAAAATATCGTAAAGAAAGTTAAAGAAGCTATTGCATTGAAAAAATAATTTTCAATAATATAAATACTATTTAAAATGTGAAATCGCATGGAGCAGTTGTATATTTACTGTTCCGATGAGGGTGTTGTTTTCGCAGCACCCTCATACAATTTTGTATTGTAAAAAGGAAGGAACTCTTGTGAAAAAAATATCATTATTATTAATTTCTGTCATTTTATTGTTCAGTTTGGTTGCTTGTTCATCGCATAGTTCATCAACATCATCAGAACCGACTCCATCACCAATCACTACGGTTACTGCAAGTCAGGCATTATCACTTGATGACGCACAAGGCTTAGTTACCTACCCATTGGTTGCAAGCAATGCATCGGATTCAAGCGTAACATATCAATGCGACCCAATAGGTCAAGGCGATGTTATTTCCGTTACCGTTTCGCAATATAATGAAGTTACAACAAAGGATAAAGTTCGTTCAGACTATGATAAAACAAAGGCTATGCGTCCTACCGCCGAAACGCTTGAAGGTATCGGAGATGATGCGTATATTGCATTCCCTACCGTTCATGTATACAAAGACGGCTATCATGTCAGTGTAACTGCCGGTTCGGGCGGCGACCAGGTACAGCATGATTTACTTCAAAAAATTGCAGGTATTGTAGATAATAATCTAAACACACTGCTTAATAAATAATCTTGAAATCACAAAAGAGAATTTATTTGTTCTCTATTGTGATTTTTTAATATCAAATTTTCGGGGATTTTTCACGCAGGCATTAAAAAAACCGCTTAAATAAGCGGTTTTTTCTGTTTATGGTGCAGACAACAGGACTTGAACCTGCACGAGCTAATGCTCAATAGCCCCTCAAGCTATCGTGTCTACCTATTCCACCATGTCTGCATAAACTATCAGCAGTAATTGATAAAAAAGTACAGTCACATTAATAACTGTACTCTCAATGGTGCACCCTGGGAGACTTGAACTCCCAAGCCGTTACCGGCACATGAACCTGAATCATGCGCGTCTGCCAATTCCGCCAAGGGTGCATATATCAAATTTTCTTACACATTACTTACACATTACCCAACATATTAATTATATATAAAAACACATGAATTGTCAATATTAATTTATAAAAAAAACACATTTTTTTGTGTAGGTTTACAATAGATGTGTTACATTCTCTCACTAATTCCTCTATTTTTCTGCCTATTGAGTATTGATAACCAAATTTTCCTCGCCTTAAAACATTTCTTTTCCCGTCAAACTCTCTATCTAAGTATTTTTATCACGAAAAAACCGACCTCAAAATAGTTAGATTTTAGTCTAGCTTTTTGGGTCGGTTCAATTTCATTTTGAGTAGTACCAAACTTTATTGATGTGTAGACGGGTCTGAGGCAAACCAAGTCTGAATGTCCGTTTCATCTGTCACAGTATATAACCATGATATTCCAAACGTAAATACTTGACTTTTTGTATCGGGTGAAATACATATTTCCAAGCCATTTTTTAAGTATTTACCGTCATAATCAAAACCGCCTTCATTAGGTACACCAAAATCGCTTTTACACCCGATTGTAAGTTTCCCGCTATCAACATAAAAAGATATTGCGTCTAAATGTTCTCCGCTTTCAATCTCACCGCATACATCATTTCGTTCAAGCGTGCAAGTCAGTAAATGCTCAGCATTGTCAGATGTATATTCAAATGAAATTAAAAGTACATATTCAATATTCGGATATAGTTTATCCTTTCCGATTTGACTTTTCTTAACATCAATCATTAACGGTGATTTTAAATCAAATGATATATCTATATATCCAAACGGAGTTTTTACCATTTGCATTTCTCCTATGACATCGTATAATCAGAAAAACTTTGAAAATGATTTTATTCTCTTTCCAATGAATACACCTTCAAATTAGAATATTCGGCAACAAGCGGTGTCTTTTGTCTGAAACCGATATATCCGCCTTCAAGTAAATCACCGTAAGTTTTTCCGTCATCTATAAATTCAAACGGCATTAATTCTATACCTGTTTTTGTGTCTTGAATAAAGAATTGTACAACATCTTTATCCTTTATAATTTTCATCTTGTATGGTGCTTGTGCTGCTTCATACGGTGGAAGCGGGTCTGCACCCTGTGCAACCATATTAAATCCCGCACTCTTTCTCAAATTACATACTCTGAAACCGCTTTCATCGGCTGTCGAATGTCTGTAATATGATACATGGAACGCATTAATATCACTTGAATGATATTGCTTATATTCACCGGTTCTTTTTGCAAGACTTGCATCAAATAAATCCTTGTCGTTTTGTCCGTCAGCAGAGAAGAACATTATTGCCAAACCGTCATCGGATAACGGCATGAATTCCCATTCGATAGCAACCGAGTCAGGCAATTTTTTATCACACCAATACACATAGTTTGACGCTTGTCCCAACGACGGGTCCAAATTGCCCTCCAAACGCATTTTTCCGTTAGGGAATGTAACTTTTGCATCACCCTCCATAACGAAGTCCTTTACATCATTTTCACTCGCTAACGGATTTTCATAAATTACATCTCCGTATTTATATGTAGGAACTTTGTTTTCGGCAGCTTTGTCAGTTATGCTGACCGTTGATGTTTCGCCGTCCCAGCCTACATTTTTGTCCAAAGCCTCGCTTATCGCACGGACAGGCAAATATGTTGTTCCGTTATAAGTAAACGGTTCTACCTCCTGACCGTTTGCGTCTTTCGGAGTTATTTGATTTCCGTTAATCATTATTTTAATATTTTCATATAATACCGAAATGCTTTCCTCTGCCTGCTTTGCATATGCCGCACCGGAACATATCAAAAGTGCCGACAAACCAATAACAACCTTTTTCTTTAAATTCATAATTTAATCCCTCCCATTAAAGTTTTATTATATTATACTACATATTTATTAAAATTACCATATATTTTTTCTGATTTTTTATCAATAAACACCAAAAAAATAATAAAAATAAAAATATTAAAAAAAGTACTTGCATTTTTATTTACAATGTGATATTATTTTATAGTTAATAATACGGACGGTCCTCTGCTTTATAGGTTATTTATAATCTTCGGTCGGCACGAACGTTCAATAATGAGAGGAGGGCTTAATGATGAACAAACAAGAAATCATTAACGCTTTGACAAAAGACCAAATCAGAACTGACCTTCCTGAACTTAAAGTGGGTGACACTGTAAAAGTTTATGTAAAGGTTACAGAAGGTAATCGTACAAGAACTCAAATGTTTGAAGGTACAATTATCAAAAAACAAGGCGGCGGCATTGCTGAAACATTTACAGTAAGACGTATTTCTTACAACGTAGGTGTTGAAAAGACATGGCCTGTTAACTCACCTAACATTGAAAAGATTGAAATTTCAAGAAAAGGTAAAGTTAGACGTGCCAGACTATTCTATCTTCGTGACAGAGTTGGTAAAGCTGCTAAGGTTAAAGAAAGAATCTAATCAAGTTTTATTTAGAACTTTCAAAAAGGGGCATATTATATGTCCCTTTTTTCCTTATGTAAAATAAATTTAATCATCTGTTAATAAATTATTTATTGATATTTAATAAATAAAGAGTATAATAGGTTATAGTATCAATAAATCTAGGAGGATATTATGGACGAACAATTTGAAAACAACAATATAGCCGATGACGAAGAAACTGTTGTAAATACTGTCGAAGCTGAGGAAAATGCAGCGGAAACACAAGCTGCTTTCAGTCTTGGCAAAGAAATTTGGGAATGGGTATATACCATTGCCATTGCACTTATTATTACTTTCGGTATTAAACATTTTATCTTTGATGTAGTGCGTGTAGACGGTCCTTCCATGGTACCTACATTACAGGACAATGATAAGCTGATAGTAACCAAATTGGGATATAAACCGACTGCCGGAGATATAATCATTCTTGATTCGGCATATAAAAATCGTGAAGAATATGTTGATTCTATCGAACGTGCGTCAGGACATGAAATGAGTATTGTTGATAAAGCAGCATTTCAGTTTAATATGCCGTCTAATTTGAAAAAACGTTATTATGTAAAACGTATTATTGCACTTCCGGGACAGACAGTTGACTTTGACAAAAGCGGTCATGTGCTTGTAGACGGTGAAATACTGGAAGAAGATTATTATGACGGAGTAACTCATCCGACAGATTCAACCGTTACATACCCGATAACAGTAGAAGATGATATGGTATTCGTTATGGGTGATAACCGCAGCGTAAGTAAAGACAGCCGTTCATCAGAGCTTGGTCAAGTGCCTTACAAAGCAATTTTAGGCAAAGCACAATTTAGAATTTGGCCGTTCTCATCATTCGGTACATTATATTAATAAATTTATTATGCACAAAGTGTTATGGCTTTGTGCATTTTTTATGTACACTTTTATCGCAAGTAATTTGTTAGTTCTTTGCTTTTATAAAACTTTTTTGATTTTAAATTTGTATAAAATTCATTAAATGACAAATAATATGAATATACTTTACAAAGTAGATTATATTGATTATTATAACTTGTTTAATGGAGGAATATATTATGAAAGCAACCGGAATTGTCAGACGAATAGATGACTTAGGGAGAGTGGTTATTCCAAAGGAAATCCGCCGCACATTAAGAATTCGTGAGGGTGACCCATTGGAGATTTTCACCGAAAAAGACGGCGAAGTTATTTTCAAGAAATATTCTCCTATCGGAGAACTTAGTGATTTTGCATCACAATATGCCGAAGTATTAGCCAAAACCAGCGGTTACGGTGTTTGCATTACCGACCATGATGTTATTATAGCCGTGTCGGGTGCACCGAAGCGAGAACTTTTGGAAAAGCGATTAAGCAGTGATATTGAAGATATTCTTTTTGAAAAAAATGTATTTATATCGGATAATACAAAGAAAATCCCGATTGCCGACGGAAATGATAAATATAATGCAGGAGTTATTTCGCCGGTTATATCGGACGGCGATTCAATCGGTTCGGTGATTATATTTTCAGATACCGACAACACAATGACCGAAGTGGAATCGAAACTTGCACAGTCCGCATCAAATTTTCTCGGCAAGCATATGGAATTGTAATAACAACAAATACAGCAAAACACATCTGGTGTCAGTACGACATTAGATGTGTTTTTATTATGCACTCTTACATACCCCTCCCCCATTTTCCCGAAACAAAGTTTCTTTTCCCAAAAGTTATATAATACTGGACATAAACCACATTTTGCGATATAATATAATTTGGTAATAAATTAAAAAGTGAGATGATGACATGATAAGTAATATTATTGAAATTGAATTACCTATTGATGAAACTCTGAAAATACAACGCAACCGTATCACTCCCGATACACTTACCGGCAGTGAAAAACGTATTTGTATCGTTACGGGCACGCACGGCGATGAAGTCGAAGGACAATTTGTCTGCTATGAACTTATCCGCCGCATTAACGAAAATATCGAAAAGTTGAACGGTATTGTGGATATTTATCCCGCACTAAACCCAATGGGAATTGATTCTGTATCACGTTCGATACCTCAGTTTGACCTTGACATGAACAGAATTTTCCCCGGTAATATGAATAATTCCATTCCCGAACTTATCGCATCAAAAATTGTTGACGATATAACAGGTGCTGATTTCTGCCTTGATATTCATTCAAGCAATATTTTTCTCCGTGAGATACCGCAGGTGCGTATGAGCGAAGATAATGCAGAATCGCTTTTGCCGTATGCAAAAATGATGGGTGTGGATTTTATTTGGGTAAATGCTACCGCATCTGTTTTGCAATCCACACTTGCACACAGCCTGAATACAATCGGTGTACCTACATTGGTAATCGAGATGGGTGCAGGTATGCGTATTACTACGCAATACGGCATGGATACTGTCGACGGAATATTTAATCTTATGAAAAATCTGGGCATTTGGACAGGTGATGTTAATCCCGTCAAAACCCCTATCGTATCCACAGACGGTGAGGTCGGCTTTGTTCATGCAGAAGTTCCGGGTGTATTTATCCCGTCCATAAATCACTGGACCAATATCAGAGAAGGCGAACACATCGGTGATATTGTAAATCCGCTCACAGGCGAAATTGCACAGCATTTGGAGTCACCATGCGACGGTATGGTATTTACATTGCGTGAATATCCTGTCGTGTATGAAGGTTCTCTTATTTCTCGTGTACTTGGAGGTAAATCTGAATGATAAAAGAAAATATATATGAAATCAAATCAATTTATAGGGACGATTTGCGTGTCACGGGATACAAATTCGGTTCGGGCGATAAAGCAGCGTGCATCATCGGTGCTATGCGTGGAAATGAAATTCAGCAGCTGTATTCTTGCTCACAATTAATTCGTGAACTTGAAGTTTTAGAGAAAAACGGCTCTATTGCGAAAAACAAAGAAATCCTTGTGATACCGTCAATAAATCATTATTCTATGAATATCGGCAAACACTTTTGGTCTGTCGATAATTCTGATATTAACAGGACATATCCCGGAAATGCGGAAGGCGAAACCACACAGAGAATTGCCGCAGGTATTTTTGAAAAAATACAGGGCTATAACTACGGTATACAATTTGCAAGTTTTTATATGCGTGGTGATTTTGCTCCGCACATTCGCATGATGGCGACAGGTCACCAAAATATCGGTCTTGCCAATCTTTTCGGTCTGCCGTTCGTGGTACTTCGCACACCTAAGCCGTATGATACCACCACATTGAATTATAACTGGCAGTTCAGCGGTACAAACGCATTTTCGATATACACTAACCAAACCACCGAGATTGATGAACAGTCAGCCAAACAAGCCTCACGTTCCATAATTCGTTTTTTGACTCGTATGGGGATTATCCGCTACAATATCCATGGCGGATATATTTCAAGTACAATTAAAGAGGACGAATTAAAAAGCATTAAATCGAAAAAATCGGGTTTTTACCGCAGATTTAAAAATCCGGGCGATGAAGTTTGCGTGGGTGAACTGATAGCAGAAATAACCCACCCATATGAAGGTCATGTGGTTGAACAAGTATTCTCCAGCATGGAGGGGCTTATATTCTTTGCACATCATGACCCATTGGTTATGAGTGATACGGTATTATTCAAAATTGCAAAAAAATTGCACGAATAATTAATAAACAGTTTGGAGTGATTAATATTGACCGACAATTCAAATATGCTTATTAAATATTCTAAGCCTAAAATTATAATAGTATATAATAAATTTTGTCAATCCGCCGCCGAATATTTAATGCAATTAATCGGCACACACGAAGATATACAAGCAGTTTTATGCAGTGAAGAAAAATACGAATGTTTGCAAAGCAAGTTTTCGTCTGATGAAAAAATTGTATTTGTCGGGACTGATAATGTTAAGTATATGCGAAAAAATATGACCGACAGATTTGGCAAATTCGGTATGTTCTACGGCTGGCTTGGAAACAGAATGGTTATGTCTGTTGACACCGGTTTTATGTCAAAAAAAGAAAAAAATGAATTTAACGAATATTCCGAGCAATGCAAAAAAGCCCTTGAAAAAGCCCTGAAAGAACCAGTTATTAGCGGCATCGGAACTGCGTATATGTGTGCACCGCTTATTTCAAACTTTGCCGCAACAATAATTTATAACTTACTTCTTGATACTATAAATTCCGTAAAGGCTAATCTCAAAGAAGAACGCTATTTTTTGTTGGCTACCGAATTATTTTTACATGGATTAGATGAATTTTTGAAATAATTTAGCTATTTTTGTGGAATTTTCAGAGAATACTTGACTTAAATACTATATTGTTATATACTGTATTTAACAATATTTATTTAGGGAGGCGATTTTATGAAAAAACTTAAACTTTCAGTAATAATTATGGCTATATTGTCAATTTTACTTTGCAACATTCCTGTCTTTGCATCTGATTATGTTGATATATTGGCTAATGTTAATCAGATAAAGGATTTTATTAATTATGGTATGTATTGTGAAGCAATACAGGAATGTGATAATATACTTAATAATTGTTATATTTCCGAAGATGATTACCGTATAATTTCAGATTTAAAATGGGATGCTCAATCACGTTATAATGATTATTTGAACACTATCCCATTCTTTAAATTGAAAAATTATATTATTAGCCATAGTTTATTAGACGAAGATAACTGTTATACATTATCCGCCCATACAGAAATTGAACACTACGAATATAATCGTTACCTTTATTACGACTGTGATACTAACGAAATTGTATTTACAATAATATCAACTTCACCTGATTTAAAAATAGATAATACTATTTATATTCCACAAGATGATATACCAAGAACATATTTAGATTGTATATCATGTTCTGGATATGATTGGAATATGCGAGGTACTTTTTTAGCACCATATTACCATTTTAGAAAAACTAAAACATCCGGTTACTATTATTGGTTTAGTAATGATATTATGGATATACAAAAATCAAATTTAAAGGTTTTAGATAATGATTTAAAATCTCTATGCGGGCTTTCAATTAATGATTTCTATATGTCATACGACTAATCAAAACAAAAGAGTATATTTGACATCTCTCAAATATACTCTTTTTTATACCATATTTTAATATTCACACTTGATTGATACCCAATCTTTTCTCTGCGTCATAACAAGATTTTTAAATCCGTTTTCCTCCAAAACCGACTTAACCTCGTCCGCTCTGTCGATGATAATTCCCGATGTGATAAATGTTCCGCCCTTTTTGATAAACTCGGTAACAACCGGTGCAAATGCAATAATAACATCTGCCACAATATTAGCAACAACCACATCATATTTTTTATCGCCGATTTGATTTTTCAGCTTTTCATCTTCAAGGATATTCCCTGCAAGCACTCTGTATTTATCTTTATCAACATTATTTCTCTGTGCATTTTCATATGCAATATGCACACAATTCGGGTCAATATCCACCGCACTTGCCGACTTCGCACCAAGCATCAATGATATGACAGACAAAATACCGCTTCCGCAGCCTAAATCCAGCATCTCGGTATCTTCCGTAATAACCTTTTCCAATGACTCAATACATAATTGAGTGGTGTAATGACTTCCCGTACCAAATGTCATACCCGGATTAATATTAAAAACAATACGGTCTGTCGGCTCGGTCAATTCCTCCCATTCAGGCTTTATTAAAATCTTCTCGCCTATCGGCATTACATGGAAATATTTCTTCCAATTATTCGCCCAATCTTCCTCGGTCAAATTCCCCAACGAAATTTCAAGTCTGCCAAATTCGCCGTCTTTGTCATATTCTTTCAATTCTCTCAGCGTATTTTTTATTTCAATAAGCATCTCATGTCCCGACGCATTATCGCTGACATACGCTTTCACACAGGTTTCACCGCTCTTTTCCTGTCTTAACTCATCATCTACATAATCCCAATATTGCTTATTGTTTTCCAAAAAATCAAGAAAATCGCTTTCGTCCTCAATTTCCAATCCCGTAATACCCAACTGATACAATCTTCCGCTTACCGGCTCAATTCCGGCAGTTGTTGTATAAATAGTAACCTGCAACCAATCCATAAATACATTCCTTTCCCATATAACTAATCAATATGTAAAACACACCGCACGGAGTACACAAGTACACCATAACGGTGTGTTAATCATGAATTAATATTAATCCAAATAATCTTTCAATTTTTTACTTCTGCTCGGATGACGTAATTTTCTCAAAGCCTTTGCCTCAATCTGACGAATACGTTCACGAGTAACCTTAAATTCTTTCCCCACTTCTTCAAGTGTACGCTGTCTGCCGTCATCAAGACCAAAACGAAGTCTTAATACTTTTTCCTCACGGCTTGTAAGTGTTTTCAAAACTTCAACCAACTGTTCTTTCAAAAGCACAAAACTTGCGGCATCTGACGGAGCCGGAGCATCATCATCAGGAATAAAGTCACCCAAATGACTGTCCTCCTCCTCACCAATCGGAGTTTCAAGCGATACAGGCTCTTGTGAAATTTTTGAAATCTCACGCACCTTGTCGATTGACATATTAAGTTCCTTTGCCAATTCTTCCAGCGTAGGCTCACGTCCCAATTCCTGCACCAGCTGTCGTGACACTCTGACAAGTTTATTGATGGTTTCCACCATATGCACCGGAATACGAATAGTTCTTGCCTGGTCGGCAATCGCACGGGTGATAGCTTGTCTTATCCACCAGGTTGCGTAGGTACTGAACTTATAACCCTTTGTATAGTCGAACTTATCAACCGCTTTTATAAGTCCCAGATTACCCTCTTGAATAAGGTCAAGGAAAAGCATACCACGTCCGACATAACGCTTGGCAATACTTACAACCAAACGCAAATTTGCCTCTGCAAGACGTTTTTTCGCCTCATCATCACCCTCTGACATACGTTTTGCCAAATTGGTTTCCTCGTCGGGTGTAAGCAAATTAACCTTACCGATTTCTTTCAAATACATTTTAACATGGTCGTCAATGCTGATACCTTCCGGAACAGACAAATCTTCAAGTTCCTCTTTTGAAACCTCAATTTCTTCCAATTCCTTGTCAAGGTCCTCTACAAGCTCAACGCCCATCTTCTCCAAATTATCATATAACTTTTCAACCTGCTCAGGTGTAATGTCCGTTTCCGAAAGTGCGGCAATAATCTCCTTAAAGGTCAAAACACCTGTTTTTTTACCTTTTTCCGCTAATTCTTTTACAATAACTTTTTTATCTTTTTCAGCCATTATTTTTCCTCCCCAAGCATCGTCAATCGCTGTAATAATTCTCGTAATTTTGACGGTTCTTTTTCTGTACTTATTTGTATCTGCAATTTTTCCTTTTGTATTGTCTTTAAAAGTTCGGCAACCGTTTGTTCATCATCGTCATATACTTCCAAGTTATAGAAAATTTCCGACACCTCTTTAATCTGTTCGCCGACAAAACTCATGAGTATTTTTGCCGGTTCGGGCACATTGCCGTTCTGCCATGACTGATAGATAAGCTGTGCCAAATGTTTATGTACATCGGTCGAAAAATCATCGGGTGACATTTTCGCCTCCGCCAATTTAAATAATTTCTTATACTGCACAATCAAATTCAGCAATTTTTTCTCCGCATACAATAACTTATTTGTGTATTGAATGTCTTGTTTTTCCGTATTGGTTCTGTTTTGATTTAACGCAGTATTTTGATATGATCTGAACGTTCTGCTGTTCACATTTTTTGCACTGCCCTTTTTATAAGCGGCATAAATAGCGTCACTGCTCACCTCTGTTTCGGCAGAAAGCTTTTTGATATATGCGTCAACTTCCACACTGTCCTTTACGCTCACCAACGATTGAGCCGCCTCATTGACGAATTTTATTTTCCCGTCGGTGGTTGTCAAATCGTTTTTGTTTTTAATAAGCGTTATTTTAAATTCCGTTGACGGCACGGCATTTTTCACAATTTGCCTAAACATTTCCACACCGTTCGCCTTGATATATTCATCAGGGTCTTTTGCTCCGACCATTTTTATAACACGGGATTTTCCGCCCACACTGTTTATAATATCTATTGCACGCAAAATTGCTTTCTGCCCCGCCTCATCACTGTCGTAGCAAAGCAAAATTTCCGAGCAGTATTTCAAAAGCAGCTTGGCTTGATTTTCCGTGAGAGCCGTACCCAATGTAGCTACAATATTTTTTACTCCGGCTTGATATACGGAAATAACGTCCATATATCCTTCCGCCAAAATCATTTCATTTACTTTTTCTCTCTTTGCAAGGTTAAGTGAAAACAAATTTCTGCCCTTGCTGAAAACAGGTGTTTCGGAACTGTTTAAATATTTCGGCGGCTTAAAACCATTGTGTTCAACCGCATCACCGATAATTCTTCCACCAAATCCGATAACGTTGCCCCGAAGGTCAATTATAGGAAACATAACTCTGTTTCTGAACTTATCGTATACCTTGTCGTCACGTTTTACGACCAGTCCGGCTTCTATAATATCGCTGATGTTATACCCTTTTTCGGTCAAATGGTTAAGCAGTGCGTTGTAACTGTCGGGAGCATAACCCAATCCGTATGTCACAATAGTATGCACCGATATTTTTCGGCTTAAAAAGTACTGTCTTGCAATTTCGCTTTCGGGACTTTTCACCAAAGTATCATAGAAAAATCGTGCGGCAATTTTATTCATCTGATATATAAGCTGCTTTTTCTCATAAGCCTTATTGTTCGCTGCCACATTTTCTTCTTTTAGAATAATACCCGCCCGGTCTGCCAAAACCTGCAAAGCCTCCACAAAATCAAGATTTTCCATACGCATAACAAACTGAACAAGATTACCGCTTGCTCCGCAGCCAAAGCAGTGGAATAACTGTTTATCCTGACTTACATGAAATGACGGACTTTTTTCGTGATGAAAAGGGCAAAGTCCGCTGTAATCCCTACCCGATTTTTTCAGATTAACATATTGAGATACATAATCCACAATATCATTCTCCGAAAAAACCTCATTTACGGTTTCATCTGAATAATACGGCAAAATACATTCTCTCCATTTAAAATAATTATAACCCATTTAGAGGTTTACTATAATATTTTCGACAAAAATGCGATAAATCCTTTAATAATTTTAAATTTTAACGTTTTACACAGTAAATCATATAAAAACAAACAATCCTTTATACATTTTAGCCCAAAAAACATATCTTTATTCATTATAATTTTGCCCATCTTTTCGGCACAAAAAGCTCGTTAAAGATATATATTGCATAAACGTCGCTCATTCCGGCAATATAATCGCAAACTACACGTTGTATATCGTAAGTTTTCAAAAAAGCTTGACTCTCCCTCGGCAATTTTTTCGGATTTTTTGTAAAATAATTAAACATCTCCGTCAAAATGTGCCGAGCCTTTATCTCCTCCTTCTTCGCTTTCGAGCCGATATATACGTTGTCAAACATGAATTTTCTCAGTTCCATCATCGCCGAATATATATCGGGCGACATCTTAATATCCGCACAGTCCATGCTGTTTTTGACAACATCACGAATAAGCGTATCCACACGTTTTGAATTTGTGTTGCCCAAAATATCCGTACAATTTTTCGGCAAATCCGCCTCTTTAATAATACCGCCCCGAATTGCATCATCAATATCATGATTTATATATGCAAATCTGTCGGCAAACTTGATAACTCTGCCCTCCAAAGTTTCGGCAATATGCTCCCCCGTATGCTTTACAATTCCGTCACGAACTTCATATGTAAGATTTATCCCTTTTCCGTTTTCCAAAATATCTACCACACGCAGACTCTGTTCATAATGATGAAATCCGCCGACGCACAATTCATTCAATATATCTTCGCCCGAATGTCCGAACGGCGTATGTCCCAAATCATGCCCGAATGCGATAGCCTCTGTCAAATCCTCGTTTAGACGTAATGCCCTTGCAATAGTTCTTGCAATCTGCATAACTTCAAGCGTATGAGTAAGACGAGTTCGATAATGGTCACCCTCAGGAGTAATAAACACCTGCGTCTTATGTTTGAGTCTGCGGAAAGCCTTTGAATGAATAATTCTGTCACGGTCACGCTGAAAATCAGTGCGTATATCACATTTTGGTTCTTCAATCCGTCTGCCCCGTGTATTTGCCGACAACGTTGCATATTTATTCAAAGTCTTTCTCTCAATATCTTCCGTTATCTCACGAATATTCATTCAAATCACTCTCCTTTTTTGATTATGTACCAATACTTATTTTGACAATTCTGTTATAATTCTGTCTGCCAATACTTTGCAGCAGTTGTTTGCATATTCGTCACTTTCCGCCGGTTTTTGTGCCGATACACCAAAGTGACCCGCACCCAGAGCACTGCTGTTTCCCACCAAAGTCATGCCCTCAACCAATGCACATGAATGAATTGCCTCCAAAGTACGTTCCTGACCGCCGTATTTCGACGCACCGACCGTAACCGCCGCCATAGGCTTGCCAAACCACGCCTTTTCCGCACGGAGTGCCCTTGTTTTATCGAAAAGACATTTTAACTGTGCCGTCATTGAACCGAAGTATACGGGACTTCCGAACAGAATAAAATCTGCTTTCTTGCTTTTTTCAAATAACTCATCAAGCTTTGTATCCTTGTAACACTGCTTTGTGCACGGTGTTGAACATGATACGCAAAACGGAGTTTTAGCATCTGAAATTGCATCGTGAACGCTCAATATTTCTGTTTCCGCACCCTTTTCTTTGCAATATTCCAACACCTTATTCAGCAAATATGCCGTATTCCCATTTTTGTTGTGACTTCCGTTTAACGCTAAAATATACATTATAAATCCCATCCTTTTATGCTATATTTATTTTATTTCGACAAAAACTTTTCAAATCCTTTATTTTGTCAAAAAAAATAATTCAGAACCGACAAAACACACCCGATGGGTGTGTTTCATTAGTAATTCATTACTGCTCTTTAATTTTATTATATTCTTTCATATCCCGAATAATTCGCTTATAAAACCTAACCTGCCACAAATCAGACAAACCAAGCCGTTCCGACATCATTATTTTATATCTTTGTACGGATTTTGCTATAATCTGTTCGGGCTTAACCTCTGAATATGACAATTTGCAAACATTATCCCGATTAATAACATTAACCAAAATATACACCATATTCGCTCTGACTCCGCAATCCGTAACACGCACATTACGCATAGTTCCGAACACCGATTTTATACATTCCGAATTAATCTTTTCGATATTTTCTATCCCGTCAAATATGTTTGATTTGTCACGGGTAAATATTTCTATCAAATACATATCAGCCGTTAAGAACCACTTTGCCGATAATATCATTAATATCTTCAATGTTGTGACGTGACATATACTTTTGTATGCCGTCCTTCACGTCAAGCACCAAATCAGGTTTTACAAACAATCCCGTACCCAATGCAACCACGCTCGCACCTGCAAGCATAAATTCAATCACATCATCGCCCGACATCACACCGCCCATACCTATAACAGGCAATTTAACCGCATTCGCCACCTGATACACCATTTTTACGGCAACAGGCTTAACGCACGGCCCTGAAAGACCGCCCATATTGTTTGCCAAAATAGGTTTTCTCGAATGAATATCAATCGACATACCAAGCAATGTGTTAATCAATGATACAGAATCCGCACCGCCCGCCTCAGCAGCCTTTGCAATATCTGTTATTGACGTAACATTCGGCGACAGTTTAACTATAATAGGCTTTTTCGCATATTTCTTAACTTCCGATGTCAAATGTTCAACTGTTTTCGGGTCAGTGCCGAAAGCCAATCCGCCATGCTTTACATTCGGACAAGATACATTAAGCTCTATCATTGCAACATCTGTATCCGACAATATTTCTACCATTTCACAGTATTCTTCAACCGTATTTCCCGAAATATTTGTAATAATATTTGTGCCGACATTTTTCAGTTCCGGCATATCATGTTCAACAAAATATTTAACACCCGGATTTTGAAGACCCACGCTGTTTAGTATACCGCTTGGAGTTTCGGCAATTCTCGGCGGTTTGTTTCCGGCTCTCGGAGCAAGAGTCAAACCCTTAACCGTTATACCGCCGTACTCGCTAAGGTCGGCATATTCGCCGAATTCAGCACCAAAACCAAATGTACCCGATGCAGTAATAATCGGATTTTTAAATTCAACACCGCATATATTCACTTTTGTATTAGTCATTTAAAGTCACCTCGTCTGCCCAGAATACCGGTCCGTCCTTGCACACCTTAGCATACTTTTCCGTACCTTCAAGTTTTGTTTCGCACGAACATACCAAACAAGCACCTATACCGCAGCCCATACGCTGTTCAAGAGATATTTGGCACTTTACGCCGGCATCTTCGGCAATTTTCTTAACCGCTCTGAGCATAGGCATCGGACCGCATGAATATATCATATCACAACTATTTTCAGCCAAATGTTTCTTTAACAATTCAACCGCAAAGCCGTTATAACCGTATGTTCCGTCATCGGTTGCAATTACGGTATTCGGAGCAATCGCCTTAAACTCGTCCTCCATCACAACTCTGTCCTTACTTCTGAATCCCAAAAATACGGTTGGATTATCAAGCTGTTTGGTCAAATTAAACAACGGAAATACACCGATTCCGCCGCCGATAACAACGGTATTTTTATAATCTCCCAGCTTAAATCCGTTCCCCAAAGGGCCGAGTACGTCTATTGTTTCTCCGACCTTTGTTTCGGCAAGCTCCGTTGTACCTTTTCCCTTTACTTCAAATATAAAACGCACAACATCTTCGGTCACGTCGCAAATGCTTATAGGTCGGCGAAGTAAACTTCCCTTTCCGCAGTTGATATGTAAGAACTGACCGCATGATGTTGCTTTTGCAATCTCACTGCTTTTTATTCTAAAATCAAAAATTCCGTCAGCAAGCTCATTTTTCTCCGCAAGCTCACATTGATATATTTTTTTCATTTACTTCCTCCATAGCTTTAAATGTATTACAGGATACTGCAAAGTTCCTCTTTCATGCGAAAAGCCTCAACTCTTGCAGCCTCTGCAAACTGTTCTTCTTTCCAGTCGCCTTTTTTATATGCACACATAATTCCTCTTGACGAATTTACGATAGCACCCAATCCGTCATCATTAAAGCTCTTTGCAACATCTTTTGCATTACCGCCCTGTGCACCGTATCCCGGTACAAGGAAATATGCATTCGGCATAAGTTTTCTAAGTACTTCCGCCTGTTCCGGATAAGTCGCACCGACAACAGCACCAACCGAAGAATATCCGCTTTCGCCGATAACATCTGCTCCCCATGTATTTACAAGTTCGGCTACCTTTTCATATATATGCTTGTCGCCGACCATCAAATCCTGCAATTCGCCCGATGACGGATTAGATGTTTTCACAAGTGCAAAAATGCTCTTTCCGTATTCCTTACAATCCTTTATAAACGGAGCAACACCGTCAGTTCCCAAGTATGGATTTACCGTTACACAGTCAACAGGATTTGCGTCAAACCATTCACCGTCAACCTCAACCTTACCCAAATATGCTTTTGAATATGCCTCCGCAGTAGAACCGATGTCGTTTCTCTTAACATCAAGAATGACATACAATCCCTTTTCCTTTGCATAAGAGATAGTTCTCGCCAATACTTCCTCACCTGCCAAGCCATACATCTCGTAATATGCCGACTGCGGTTTTACGGCAGGAACTATGTCATACAGTGCGTCTATAAGTCCCTTGTTAAATTCCCAGATAGCCTCTGTCGCACCCTTTATATTTTTTCCATAAACAGAATATGCTTTTCTGCGGATATATTCCGGCACATAATCCACTTTCGGGTCAAGTCCCGCAACCGACGGGTTTGATTTTTCTTTAATCTTCTTTATCAAAACATCTACTGACATATTATTTCTCCTTAATATTTTATAGTAATATTCCTTGATTAACCACAATATTTCCGCCCAAAATTGTATATTCAGGTTTGCCGTACAATTTCCAGCCGTCATACGGCGAGTTCTTGCTCTTTGACTTAAACTCGTCAACCTTTACAGTATATTCTTTTTCAGGGTCAAATATAATAATATCGGCAGGTCTGCCCACATCAAGCGAACCCTTGTTAAGTCCCAAAATATCAGCCGGATTTGCCGCCATTTTCTGAATTAACTCCGCAAATGTCAAAACTCCTGTCTTAACCAAATGAGTTATACCCAATCCCAATGCTGTTTCAAAACCCACAATACCGTTTAATGCAACACCGAACTCGCAGTTCTTTTCATCAATATGATGCGGAGCATGGTCTGTTGCGATTGCATCGATAGTACCGTCTTTCAAGCCTTCCTTGATTGCCTCAACATCATCATCTGTTCTAAGCGGCGGATTCATTTTTGCATTTGTATTAAATCCGTCAACCGCTTTTTCCGTCAAAGTAAAGTAATGCGGACAAGTTTCGCAGGTTACTCTTACACCACGCTTTTTAGCCTGTCTTACCAATTCGACAGAACCTCTTGTGCTGACATGACAAATGTGCACCGCTGTATTTGTTGCCTCTGCAATCAAAATATCTCGTGACACCATAACTTCCTCTGCCGCACGGGTGATACCTTTAAGTCCCAGATAAGTAGACATAAAGCCCTCATTCATATGTCCGTCATTCGCAAGTGACATATCCTCACAATGCGACATAACCGCCAAATCAAACATACTTGCATATTCCAACGCTCTGCGCATAAGTCCGGCATTATTAACAGGCTTACCGTCATCTGAAATACCTACAACACCGGCAAATTTAAGTTCTCCGATTTCCGACAATTCCTCGCCTTTAAGTCCCTTTGAAATTGCACCGATAGGATATACATTTGCATATCCGTATGAATTTGCTTTTGCGATGATGCTTTCGACAATCGCCGCATTGTCAATTACCGGCTTTGTGTTCGGCATACAAGCCACTGATGTGAAACCGCCTATCGCAGCACTCTTAGTACCCGACTCAATATCCTCTTTGTATTCAAAGCCCGGCTCACGCAAATGACAGTGCATATCAACAAGTCCCGGAGTGACGATTTTTCCGCTTGCATCAATAACTTCTATTTCAAGTCCCTCAGGGTCAAGGTCTGTACCTATTTCCGAAATAACGCCCTTGTCCACAAATATATCCGTTACTTTATCAATGTTGTTTCTCGGGTCAATAATACGACCGCCCTTAATCAATATTTTCATTAAATTGTCCCCTCCTAGAAAGTAGATACATAACTGCCATTCTTACCGCAACACCGTTTGTTACCTGTTCGTTTATGAATGATTGGTCACCGTCTATTACACTGCTTGAAAATTCAACTCCACGGTTTACAGGTCCCGGGTGCATAACCAATGCGTCAGGCTTTGCGAATTTAAGACGTTTTTCGTCAACACCAAAAAATCTGCTGTACTCACGCAGACTCGGGAATAATCCGCTCTTTTGTCTTTCAAGCTGTATACGCAAGCCGATAACAACGTCTGCGTCAATCATAGCCTCCTGTACGCTTGTGAATACCTTTACACCCAATTTTTCCATACCCTTAGGCAATAGTGTTACCGGCCCTCCGACAGATACCTCCGCACCCAATTTTGTCAATCCGTAAATATCGCTTCTTGCAACTCTGCTATGATAAATGTCCCCGATAATCGCAACTTTTAAACCTTTTATGCCGCCCTTTTTTTCTCTGATTGTATACATATCCAAAAGTGCCTGAGTCGGGTGCTCGTTCATGCCGTCACCCGCATTTATAACCGACGCTTTCACAAGCGGAGCAATCAAATGCGGTGCACCGCTCATATTATGACGCATAACAATAATATCCGTACCCATCATATCAATGGTTTTTGCGGTATCAATCAAAGATTCACCCTTTTGCACGCTTGAACCGCTTGCGGTAATATTTGCACTGTTGGCACTCATATATTTTGCCGCAAGTTCAAACGAAAGACGTGTTCTCGTACTGTTTTCATAAAACAGCGTAATCACCGAACGTCCCTGCAAATGCGGGGTTTTCTTATTTTTTTGTTTAAGAATATATTTCATTGTTTCGGCATTGTCCAAAATCAAATTTATATCTTCTGCCGATAAATCTTTAAGTCCCAGCAAATCTTTTTTGTTCCCAATCATATTTATTGACTCCTTTTTGTCACTTTGATTTATAACATTTCACATATGGTAACCCGTTTAATATCGTCATTTTCAACTTCCATATTTATCTTTTCATTTTTTGCAACAGGCACATTTTTACCGATATAATCCGCACTGATTGGCAGTTCGTGATGTCCCCGGTCAATCAAGATTGCAAGTCTTACCGCATCGGGTCTGCCCATGTCAAACAATTCTTCAATGGCCGCACGGATAGTACGTCCCGTATAAAGCACATCGTCAACCAATATAACATTCTTGTTGTAAATATCAAACGGAATATCGTTGTCATTAATTACGGGATGTTCCGCAAGCATGGTCAAATCGTCACGATAGAATGTAATATCCATACTTCCCACGGGAATATCAATATTTTCGTTTTCCTTAATACAGCGTGCCAAGGCTCTCGCCAAAACCGCTCCCCTTGTCTGGATACCTATAAAAACCATATTATCGGCAGATTTACTGTGTTCCAAAATTTCATAAGCAATACGTTTTATCACCTTAGAAACCTGAACATTGTCCATAATCTCCGTTTTTTCTTTTAAAACAGGCATAATTACCTCCGTTTCCCATCGTCTGCAAATCTTATTATTCAACTTATTATATAATATTTTTCGCACTTTGTCCATATAAAATTAATCATCCACACAAAATTTCACCATAAAAAGAACCAAACACACTCTTACATATTCTAAAAGATGTGTTTGGTTCATTATTTAAGGTTTATTTAATTCTTACAACCACGGCTTTTACCGCACCGTTTTTGTTAAGTGACATATCCGAATACAACGATACCGACGAAACCTGTGCATTTTCAATTTCATTATACGATAGTTCGCTGTATTTGCCGTTTTTGTCAATCGAATAATATACAACATCGCCCGCCAAAGAATATGTCGTACCGTCAACCAAAATTCTGCTGCCGTCAATGGCTGTTATTGTATATGCCGACTTGTACAGATACAGATTGAATATATCCTCAATACTTCCGTTTTTGATTTTCACCGCAACCGGAATATCCGCCTTAACGGAGAAATTGCGGTCTTTGTTAAATGTCTGAGTTGTGCCGTCAATCATAATCTTATATGAATTATCCGTCACGCTTGTAAGCATACCGTAATCATACGATGTCAGTGCGACATTTTTAACAAACAATATCATAATATCACCGAAAGCGTTTGCACTTACCGATGTGATAACCTGACCCGAATTTAACTCGCTCTGCTCTATGGTGTCAAAATCAAGCAATTCCGCCTCTGCACTCACTTCGTCCTCGCAGTTATTAAGCTGTATAATGCTTGCGTCCTTCAAAAGGCTCTTGCCGCCGATTGTTCTTGCGGATTTATCAATAGTTCCGCTCACCTTTGACGAGGACTGCGTTACCATGCTCACAACACCGTCCGCAAACGACAATTTAACCAATCTGCCGATATATTCTTTATAATCCTTATCCGTCACATATGTGCTTGTAGTACCGTCAGGCATAAATACGTCTGCTTTAATTTCAGATTTGCCCTGTTTATCTCCCGACGTTACAATTTCAGTATATGTCTTTAATACCACACCGTAATCGTACATACTGTTATCCGTCAAATCCGTTACAAATACTACCTTATCGTCCTTGCCCAATAGCAATGTAACCCTGTCGCCTATTGCATAACTGCCGCTTGATGCGTCAAGTTTTCTCAAAGCGTCTGTTGTAGCAATGTCATAATCATTTCCTCCGACCGTTACGGTAGAAACATACGCTTTATTAGGCTGTGCGTCATAATATATACCCGTAACTTTCTTTGTGTAAACGTCCATTACATTTGTTTTTGTATTGTAATATACAACATCATTCTTTTCTATATCCGCAAGTGACGCCGCTTTTCCGTCACGGTATACTGTCAGATTTGTTGTATTTATATGCAGTCCGCCGACTGTCGTATCGCCCTGTGCATAATTCTTTGTAACCAATACAGGGTCAATATCTGTTGTCGAGTCAATAACCGCAAATGTCCAGCTGCCTGTCAAATCACCGTAGAAGGTCAAATCCGTACCCGATGTAATTTCCGATTTCGTATTTGCAAATGTACTCTTGTTGTAGTCCGAATACACAACAAATGTGTTGTCAAATTTATATGTCCCTTTAACACCGTTTTCGCCCACATATTCCAAAGTGTTGTCTGTAAGCTTGTTCGCCGTTACCGCAAGTTTTGTTGTGGCAGCCTGTGCAAACTGTTCAATCTTATTGTTGTTCAGTACCATAATACCCATAGTTCCGACCATAGATAAAATGTTGGTATCCTTAACCTTGTATGTACCGCTTGATGTGACAACCTGGTCTGCACTAAGCGTTGTGTCCTCGTCCTTTGTCGCAATTATAAAGCTGTCCGTAACTACCGAATAACCCGCATTTGTATCAAGTACGCCAAAATCATAATTTGCTCCGCCGGACGAATACATGGTAAGCTCCGCACCTGCCACAAATTCATTCTTCACCGACGAAAATCCCTTTTTCGCCTCATAGTCCACATAAATCGGGAAATCAGAGCCAAGCTCCAATGTCTGCACCTGATTGTTGCTTACATACTTAATTGTATCGTCTGTAACCTCCGCAACAATATATTCCGTATACGGAGCATCTTTCGTGCTTGCACTGATGATATTTTTATTCTTGTCAAGCAGCAATGTACCATACTCGCCCACTTTTGATGTTATATCATTATTGCTTGTTTTATACACACCGGCAGATGTACGCACTTCATTGCTTGACAAAGTCTTATCGTCCGATGTCGATGCGATGATATGGCAGTCAGTCAAAACCGTATATCCCAATCTCTGCATTTCACTCGCACCGTTTTCGCCCGTGTAATTACCTTTTGCCGCAACCACATCTCCGTCATCATTGACAACAAGATACTTTATAACAGATGCAGACTGAAAATTCTGACTTGTATACTGCTTGTAAATCGAATCATCACTCAGCTTGATTTCGTTGTAATTCAAAGTTTCGTCTGTGTCCGATGTGCCGACAATTACACTGTCTTCAAGCACCTTGTAGCCGACATTCTCCAAAAAGGTCTTGTCGCCTGTGCTGTCATTTATGTCGGTGAATAACGTATTATCCACCAATATTGCCGCCTCGGCTCTCGTTATAATATCATTTGTTCCGGCATACACACCGCTTGACACACCAAGGCTCGCCGCCTTATCAACATAGTTCTGCGGCCAGAAATATCCGACATCGCTTTCGGCATATCCCAACGCACGCACCAAAACCGTCACCGCCTCGGCTAACGTGATAGGCTGTTCGGGAGCAAACGTACCGTCCGCATAGCCGATTATTATGTTATTTTTCGATACATAGTTTATGTACGGCACTGCCCAGTCATATTGATTTACATCATAAAAGGTGCTCGACACCGCACTTGCCTTTGCCTCTTTTTCCTTGTCCATTGCACAAACCACAATTTTTGCAAACTGTGCTCTTGTCAACGTGTCATACGGTCTGAACGAGCCGTCCTCAAAGCCGTTTATAATACCTAAATCGCCAAGACGATTTACGGCTTCATTATATGAATCGGTCACATATACATCTGTATATGCCAGAACCGGAATACTGCCGGCAAGCATGGTCAATGCCAATACTATGCACAGTATTCTTATCTTACTCAAATATTTCATATTCTTTCTCCTCGCTATATTTTTACCCAAAATTATTCCGAACGAAGTGCCTCTATCGGATTTAGTTTTGCCGCTTTCTGTGCCGGATACAAGCCGAAGAAAACACCCACACCCAACGCAAAACCGAATGATAATACTACCATTGATGTTTTTGTGACAAAATCAATATCCATAACCTTTCCGACACTGATACCCGCTCCTATTCCTATCAGAATACCTATGATACCGCCCATACAGCTGACCACCACAGATTCTATCAAGAACTGCAAAAGTATGTCGCCCGTTCTTGCTCCGATAGCTTTTCTGATACCGATTTCTCTTGTTCTTTCACTTACCGACACAAGCATGATATTCATAATTCCTATACCGCCGACAAGCAGTGAAATCGCCGCAATACCGGCAAGCATATTGGTCATAACGCCTGTCATCTCGTTCATTGTTTCAAGCATTTCTTTCTGGCTCGATACCGAAAAACCGTCATCTGTGCCGAGTTTTTTTATCATAAACGTTTCCAGTGCGTCGACTGCGTCCTCAACGGTATCCTCACTCGCCGCCGACACATAGAATGTGGTTATATACTTATTTTTGATAAGCCGTGTAGCTTTGGTGTACGGAATGGTAATTTTGTTGTCGGCTGATGTTTCGGTCGAATCTCCGCTTTCCTCGTACATACCGATTATAGTGAAAATCTGACCGTTAATTTTTATCTCCTCGCCGACAGGGTCCATACCGCCGAACAATTCCTCTTTAATATACGTTCCCACTATCGCAACGCTTGAACGGTTTGTAACCTCATTTTCGTTTATAAATCTTCCCGACTCCAACGTTACATTTCTTATCGTTTCATATGTACTGTCCACACCCTCCAAACTTGTGGTACAGTTGGTATTTCCGGCTTTCAGCGTAACGTTTGACGATACATACGGTGACACCATAGACACCAAATCCGAATTATTCTCCGCAAATTCCATAACACTGTCTATATCTATCGAACGCGTACCGCCCATACGTCTGTTCATTGACACGGTAATAAGGTTAGTACCCATGCTTGCAAGCTGGTCTGTAATAGCTTTTGTTGAACCCTCGCCGATACCCGTCAAAATAATAACCGACGCAACACCTATAATAATACCGAGCATAGTAAGGAACGAACGTGCCTTATTGCCCACAATACTCGCAATCGACATTTTGCACGACTGAATAAATTTTGTCATAGCGACACCTCTTTTCCCTCGGAATTATCAATGTCGCTCACTATCTCGCCGTCACGGATTGTAACAACACGTTTTGCCTGCTGTGCAATTTTAAGGTCGTGCGTGATAATTACAATCGTATTTCCCTCGTCATGCAGTTCATGGAGCATCTGCATAATTTCAACACCCGATTTTGAGTCCAACGCACCTGTCGGCTCATCGGCAAGTATCAGTGACGGCTTGCTCGAAAGTGCTCTCGCTATTGACACTCTCTGCTGCTGACCGCCCGACAGCTCGCTCGGCTTATGATTTATTTTGTCGCCGAGTCCCACACGCTCCAATGCAATTTTTGCAAGTCTGCGTCTTTCGTCCGCCTTCACGCCACGATATATAAGCGGTAATTCAACATTTTCTATTGCGGTAAGCTTCGGCAGCAGATTATATTGCTGAAAAATAAACCCTATTTTTTTGTTTCTCAAATCCGCCAGTTCATCATCTTTCATTTTGCTGACTTCCACACCGTCAACATAATATGTTCCGCTTGTCGGCACGTCAAGACAGCCAATCATATTCATAAGCGTTGATTTGCCCGAACCCGACGGACCTATAATAGATACAAATTCATGTTCTTTGACGTGCAGGCTTACACCCTTTAAAGCCTGCACCTCAAATTCGCCCATCTTATAAATTTTCTTTATATTCTCTAATCTTAGCATAACATATCACCTACTTAACCACGAGGGCCTCCGCCACCACCGGGAGCACCGCCACCTCCGCCGGGAGCACCTCCGCCTCCGCCGGGACCGCCCATCATATCCATACCGCCGGGCATTTGACTATCCGATGAGCTTGACGATACAGACTGCTTATAAACTTGGTCGCCCTCGTTAAGTCCGCTCTTGATTTCTATATAATCATCGCTTGATATACCTGTTTCCACAGCTTTTGCCGTAAATCCGTCGGGAGCGTCCGGCAATTTTCCTCCGCCGGGTTCTCCTTTCGGAGCGTTTTCGGAACTTCCGTCAGCAGGCGGTTCACCGTTTGGCATATTGCCCGAATTTCCGTCAGGCATACCGCTCTTGTCAGGCTTATCCGATTTATCGTCATTTTTAGATTTATTATCCTTGCTCTTTGATGACGCACTGTCGTCCTTTACAAATACATATGATGTATTTCCCACTGTTTTAACATCTGTTGCCGGCAATCTCAACACATTCTGCACCGACTCAACAATAACGCTTGCGTCTATATTCATGCTCGGTCTTAACGAGCCCGGTTCATCAATGACAACCTCTGCCGCATATGTAGTAACACCGTTCTCGGCAGTACCCTCCAAAGAAACATTGGTAATTCTGCCCTCGAATGTTTCGCCTTCAACCGCATCGCAAGTGATTTCTACCGTTTGACCTGTCTGCACTTTTGAAATATCCAATTCGTCAATGGATAATGAGAATTTCAGTTTGCTTATATCACCCACTACCATCATGGTAACACTCGCATCACTTTTTCCGATTGTATCGCCGACTTTGTATTCTTTTGTAAGAATTGTACCGTCAATCGGTGATGTGATTGTGTAATCGTCCAAACTGTTTAACTTAGACTGCAATGATAACTGTGCGTCCTCATAACTTAAATTGCTCTTTTCCACCGAATTTGAAATTGAAGTATTGCTTAATGTAGCAATTACCGCACCTTTTTTCACATAATCGCCGTTAGTATATTTTACCGATACTACCGTACCGTCGGTTTCTGTGCTTACGGTTTTCTTGTTCTGATATTGAACCGTTCCCGAACTTGGGCTAATCATTCCGTTTATTTCGCCGCCCACAACCGTTGTATCGTCAAAACTTCCCGGATTTGTAAACTCAACGGTTACATTGTATAGTACCGAGCCGTCCGACTGTGCGGTCGGATTTGATGCAACATGAGTAACTTTACCTGTGATTTTGCTCATATGTGACGAACTCGATATTTCCGCCGTCTGACCAACCGAGATATTATTCTTTTGTGCCTCGTTAAACGGCAAATCCACTTTCAAATCCTGCGTACTTGTAATAGTAGCTATCTGTGCATTATTTGAAACGTCCTCACCGCTTTTTATGTCAAGTCCCGATATAACGCCGTCGCACGGAGCGGTAACAGATAGTTTATCCAAATCGTCCTTTGACTCTTGTGTCGACAGTGCCGATTGTTTCAATGAATTTTGCTGTTTCTGCAAATCAATTTGTGCGTCTGACGAATCAATCTGATACAGTATGTCGTCCTTTTTTACAGTATCACCGATTTCATACGGTGCGGAAAGCACCTCACCCTGTACCGATGCGATAACCTCATACCTCTCATACGGTTCAACCGTACCGCTGCCCGTGATAGTGTTTTCAATATCACCTCTGTCAACAGTCGATAACTTTATTCCTGCGTTTGCCTGTGACGCTTTCTTGTTTTTGATAACGTTCACACCAACAATCGCTCCCACCGCCAAAACTACAATTACACCTGCAATTATAATTTTCTTTTTTGTGGGTTTCAGAAATTTTGGTAATTCTTTTGCCACGCTATGTGTCCTCCTCATACTATATGCAAAGCATATTATATTAATTTATATATTTATTATATGATTGGCTTGTATCGGCATTGTGTAAAAGCTGTGAATTCTGTGTGAACACAAAAAAGCACTGTCTTGCAAAAACAAGATAGTGCTTTCAATCTTTAATATAATTTCGTGCTGTCTAGCATAATCGTCACAGGTCCGTCATTGAGCAAGGATACTTTCATATCCGCACCAAACTCCCCATGCTCCGTTTTAAGTCCGCTGTCACTGCAATATTTAATAAACTTTTCATACATCTCATTTGCAAAGTCAGGCTTTCCGGCTTTATCAAAGCTCGGACGTCTGCCCTTTCTGCAATCACCGTATAATGTAAACTGTGAAACTATTAATAATTCGCCCTGTATATCATGAACGCTCAAATTCATTTTTCCGTTTTCGTCCTCGAATATACGCAAATTTATCATTTTATCGGCAATATACTGCAAATCCTTTTCCGTATCATCATCGCTGACACCCAGAAAAATCAAAATCCCCTTGCCGATACTTCCGATAATCTCACCGTCAACCTTTACTTCGGCATTGGTAACCCTCTGCAAAACCGCTCTCATCAAACTCCCTCCATTTCAAGCTGTAAGAGTTCCCAATCCTCATACAAAGTTTCAAGTTCCGCATTCAGCTCATCTGCCTGCTTTGTTATCTCCATGGCTTTCACATAATCCATAGCTACCTCCGGAGATGCAAGTTCATTGTTTAACCCGTCAATCTTTTCCTCAACCTCGGCTATACGCTTTTCGGTTTTCGCAAACTGATTTTGTACCTTACGCTTTTGTGCCGCAATACGCTTTTGCTCCTGATAATCATTAGCCTTCGTTTCGGTCTTTTTAACGGCTGTTTCCTCTGTATTTTTCTTTTTCTCGGCATAATCGTCATATCCGCCGTCATAGCTTGTGATACCGTCTTTCTCCATGTGCAGTATGCGTGTACTCAATTTATTGATAAAATAACGGTCATGCGATACCACAATCATAGTCCCGTCATATTCGGCAAGTGCATTTTCCAACGCTTCCCTTGACGCAATATCCAAATGGTTTGTAGGCTCGTCCATGATTAATACATTATGTTCTTTGAGCATAAGTTTAACCAATTCCACTCTCGCACGCTCACCGCCCGACAATTTCGCTATTTCCTTAAACACATCATCACCACGGAACAAAAATGTCGCTATCGCATTTCGTATCTGCGTCTGCGTCAGTTTTGGGAACTCGTCCCACACCTCGTCAATGATAGTCTTGTCCATATGCAGATTTTCCTGTATCTGGTCATAATAACCTATATGAATATTACTGCCTATCTTGTACTCACCGCAGTCGGGTTCATACTGCCCCATCAGGATTTTCAGGAATGTAGTTTTTCCGCAGCCGTTAGGTCCGAGCAAAAATACACGCTCCCCCTTTGTAATATGCACATCGGCATTTTTGAAAATAACGTTGCCGTCAAAACTTTTGCCCAAACCGTTAGTTATCACGACATCATTTCCGCCGCCCGGCATCGCCTTAAAACTAAATCGCAAATCCGCCGTTTTTTCATCGGGCTTGTCCAATTTTTCCTCTAATTTTTCAATAACCTTCATTTTGCTTTCGGCGGTTTTGATATTCTTTTCTCTGTTCCATCTTCGCTGCTGCTCAACAATACCCTCCAAACGCTCAATCTCACGTCTTGTATTTTCATATTCACGCTCCTGCGTTTTGCGGTCAATCTCACGCTGTGCATTAAACGCACTGTAATTACCGCTCATTGAATAGAACTTTGAATTTTCAAGCGAAAATGTTTTGTTTGTAACCCTGTCCAGAAAATAACGGTCATGCGATATAACAATAAATGCGTGCTTGTAGTTACGCAAAAAATCTTCAAGCCAGCTTACCGAGTCTATATCCAAATGGTTTGTAGGCTCGTCCAGCAATAATAAATTCACATCGGACAATAATATCTTGCCAAGCTCAACCCGTGTTTTCTGTCCTCCGCTAAGCGTCGATACATCTTTGTCAAACTCGTCCTCCGAAAAGCCCAGTCCCGTAAGAGTTGCCTTAATCTTGCTTTTATAGAACGCACCGTCAAGCTCCATAAACCGTTCGTTAAGCTCGTGCTGTCTTGCAACAAGTTTGTCAATGTCGCCTTTGTTATATTCAATGTCCAAGCGAATATCGTCAAGCTCCTGTTCAATGCGTATAACCTCGTCAAATACCGTCAATAATTCTTCCATTATAGTCTTGTTTGAGTCGGCACACGAATACTGCTCCAAATAGCCTATTTTGGTAAGCTTATTTTTGAAAAGCTCACCGCCCTCATATTCCATTTCGCCCGTTATAATTTTTATCAGCGTGGACTTGCCCGCACCGTTCTCACCGACAAATCCTATTTTATCATTATCGTCAATCTGAAACGAAACACCGTCAAACAGTGTTTCGTCCCCGAACATTTTCTTCAAATTACCGGCATTTAATAAAACCAAATTCTATCACCTAAACTTCCGTAGCCATCATAGGCTCAATGTAGTTATGCAGAATACTGTATCCGTAATACAAGTCCGGACACCATCTTCCGCCCAAATCCTCCAAATTCTTTACCGTTCCCGCCCATGTCAGTTTCGCCACAACATTATATCTTCCGTGCGGTTCGCCAATCGGTTTAAGTCCGATATATGCACTCATATGATTGAAATGTGCTCTTACACCGTCATCAGGTGTGGCAAATGTTTCATGGTCATAGGTTGTGTCGCCCGTTGCGGTTGTTGTCTTTATACCTGCCCAGTTATTCTGTTCCGGTAAAACCGCTCCCGTATATTTACCGAAATTCGTTTCCTTTGCAGCCTGTGCATACAGCAATTCGGGACGTATACCAGTTATCTCGCCGTATTTCCAGTATGTATCCGCAATATCTATAAATATCTGTGCCGCACCACGGCTTTCCGCCCATTTTTTAGCCTGTTCAACCGTAACCTGTGCCGCTCCGACAAGCGGTGTTTCGGAATATTTCACACCTAAATCCAATGTAAGTTTTCCCGCCTGCGACTGTTTAACTCTGTACAATAATGTGCATACTTCCGCTCTTGTAAGCAAATCATTCGGTCTTAACATTCCGTCCGAGCCTTTCATATATCCACGCTCAACCGCTATACACAAGTACTTTTTATAATCTTCGTCAACTTCCTTATAGTCGCTGAAATTGTAATCCAAAATATCTCTGTTTCGGATATTGCCCGCCGTCAATCCCGATGCCAATACCAAATATGCTGCAAATTCCTGACGTGTCACATTCTCCGTCGGATTAAATTTCTCATTTTGTTTAATCATAAATCTCGAAAATGTATTAATGTAATTGTATGACCATCTGTCAGGCAATACATCTGTATATGCAATCGGTACTGCTTCTTCCGACGGCTGAATGTTAAATGTTTCAATCAGCATTTTTGTCATCTGTTCACGGGTAAGATTCGACCCAAGAGCCAAATCACCGTTGCCCATACCCTGCATTATTCCGTTTGTTGTGCAATATTTCACACCATTAGCCGCCCATTCATATTCCGCAAATACCGATGTCTGCATTGTTATGATGCCGGATATTAACACACATAATACCGCACTTTTTATCTTTCTGTTCAAAACTATTCCTCCTATTGTTTGTTCAACCAGCATTTGAATACGTCACCGAGCATAGCCGCAAACGATTTTTTCGCCGCACCCTCACCGGCAACAATATCTATACTTCCTATAACTTCATTATCCGATAAAAGCTCCAATTTACCGATAACCTCGCCTTTTTCAACCGGAGCCGTCAAATTCTCCTGAAACTGTACATTACGCTCAACCTCTTTGTTTGAGCCCTTATCCACCAAAAACGCAAATTCATTTTTTGCCACCGCATTTATCGACGCTCTGTCGCCTTTCGACACAGAAACATCTCCCAACACTTCCTCCTGTACAACCGCCTGTTTTACTGCATAATTTGCAAATCCGTAATCGAGCAGTGTGCTCGCACCCGCAAATCTGTCCTTTGATGACGGAGCACCAAGCACCACCGCAATAAGCTGCATATTATCACGCTTTGCCGCAGCCGACAGACAGCACAGTGCCTTTGATGTAGAACCCGTTTTAAGTCCGTTTGCACCCTTGTAAAAACGCACTAATTTATTTGTATTTGCAAGCTGTGTTTTGCCGTCACGAAGGGAGTCCATCCAAATGGTTGTATACTCAAATATTTTCTCATGCTTTAATAATTCTCTTGACATTATCGCAACATCTCTCGCACTTGAATAATGACCGTCTGTATCCAGACCGTTTGTGTTCATAAAACTGCTGTTTTCCATACCCAGTTCTTTTGCTTTTTCATTCATCATAGCGACAAATCCGCTTTCGCTGCCGGCTATAAATTCAGCCATTGCAACCGCACCGTCATTCGCCGACGCCACCGCAATACCTTTTAACATATCGCTGACCGTAAACTGTTCGCCCGTTTCCAAAAACATTGTCGAACCGCCCATGCTCATGGCACGTTCACTCACGGTTACCATATCGTCAAGAGCGATTTTTCCGCTGTCAACCGCCTCCATTATCAAAAGCATTGTCATTATCTTTGTAACGCTTGCAATCGGCAGCTGCTCATCGGCATTATTCTCATATAAAACCTTGCCCGTAGACATTTCCATAAGTATCGACGCTTTTGCATTAATGCTGAGTTCCTCCGCAGACACAAGCAGATTGCAGTTTAGCGTTATCATAATCACCGCACATAACAGACAAATTATTTTTTTCATGGTATATCCAATCCTTTCATAAAAAGAATGTTTTATACCATATGTTATGCACGCATTTTAAATACTATTCTACTTTAATTATGCTCTCGGATGTGCCTTTGCATAAATATCTTTTAATTTACTGTTCATCAAATGCGAATAAATCTGTGTGGACGAAATATCCGAATGACCGAGCATCTCCTGTATCGACTTCAAATCCGCTCCGTTTTCCAGCAAATGTGCCGCAAACGAATGGCGAAGCGTATGCGGTGTAATATCTGTTTTGATATTGGCTTGTTTTTGATACTGCTTTATAATCTTCCAAAATCCCTGTCTTGTAAGACGTGAACCGTTGCAGTTTACAAACAATGCCTCCTCATACTCCGACTTTATCATATCGTCACGGGCATACTCAAAATACTCGTTTAACGCTTTGATTGCCATATGTCCGATAGGCACAATTCTGTCCTGTTTGTTTCCGCTGCACTTCAAAAATCCGATACCCAAATTAACGTCCGATATATTAAGATTTATAAGCTCCGACACCCGTATCCCCGTTGCATACAAAAGTTCAAGCATCGCCTTGTCACGATAACCCTTACAATCAACGCATTTCGGTTGGTCAAGCAGTAAATCCACTTCCCTGTTTGTCAAAATCTGAGGGAGCTTTCTCTCAACGTGCGGTGCTTCCAAATTCATTGTAGGGTCTTTTTTTATCTGTCCGATACCCACAAGATATATGTAAAACGACCTGATTGACGCAAGCGAACGTGAAATTGTAGATGTGGCACGTCCTTGTTTTTGCAGGTACAAAAGATATGTAAGAACTGTTGTCTTGGTTGTTGCCGACAAATCGGTTATATCTTTGCTTTTTAAATATGCCAGATACTGCGATACATCTCGGCTATATGACTCTACGGTATTATGCGACTTGTTCTTATCCGTCAGCATATATCCTGCAAAACCATTTACATAATCCTGCAACATATAATTTCTCTCCTTTTCAAAATAAATATCACTTTTGATTATTCGTTATGTAGAGTTTACATAATAATAGTATACCACAATTTTTTTATTTGTATAGACTTTTTTCTATTTTTATTTACGAAAAAATCAAACAAATCTATCATTTTATTACATTTTGTATTACTGTTTTCATAATTGACGTTGTGATATATCCGTCCGCCGCCGCACTTATGCACAATAATATGTACACTATTACCGATAAAATTATATATCCGCCCAAAATGTGACGCTCTCGCCTGTGCACATTGGCAGACATTCCCGCCGAAACCACGCAAAAAAATATCAGCGACGGTATCAGAATTATATTCATCGGAATATTGCTGAGTGCAAGCCACATTCCGCAAACCCCGTAAAACTTGATAAATGCCGCCATGGTAAACCCCGTAACAAAGCCTTTCACCATCATGCAAAGTCCGCACACTATATATCCGAGTCCGAAAAATCCGGCTAAAAAAATCACTATAAACATTTTTGAATTTATGCACAGTGATTTTTTCATAACTTCAAAATTATTCGTTTCGTTCGTAAACTGAGCAAAAAACTCCGACAGATATTCCTTTAAGCTATTGTTGATACTGGCGCCCGTATACGCACACATAAACGCACCGGTACAAATGCCGATAACAAAGCATATCACAAATACCGCACCTATAACATAATGTTTTCTGTCTTTCACTTTTGTCAAGATGTCCACCCCTCATATCAATAGTATGATATATGTCTATGCGTTTTGTCGGGGCGTTATTCTAACAAGTTTACAATAATCGTTAATTAAGAAATTTCCTTATAGTATTTTCAATATCCTCAACCTCTTTGCGGAACGAATCCGCCGAAACACGGATTGCACCGTTGCCGAGAATGATAATCTGTTCCAAATTATCCGACGTTGCAACCCTTACTCTATGTTTCCTTCCTATCTCGTGCGTCACCTTTTCAATATACATATCTGCGGTTTCCGCCTCTTTTGTGTAAACCACCGTTATATTGTGGAACTGTTCAACCTCGCCTTTATTGCCTTTTACCTTGTATGCGTCAAACACAAGTATAAGCTTGCACTGCTTAAATCCTTGATAATTGCATAAAATATTTATCAATTCCGTTCTCGCCGATTCAAGGCTGTCCTTTGCGATATTTTTCAAATTCTCCCACGCAAAAATTATATTATATCCGTCAACCAATAAATATTCCGGTCCGAGCGGTATCGGTTTTGATTTTGCGGTTTTCTTCTGCTGCCCAATAGGGTTCTTTCGTGTGTGCATTGCACTGTGCAGTTTTTGTTTTATAGGTCCGTATGTGCGTTCAAATATCTGTGCCAATTCATTGTCCGTTGCGACATTGTCCAAATATTTTCTCACTCTGTGTTCTATCTCCTGCGGTGTTTCGTCCTCGTCCTCATCAAAATTCAATCCGCTGTCAACGTGCATATAATTCGGCACTTCGTCCCATTTTACCACAAACCCCGAACCATGCGAACAAAATACGGAATCCGCCGTATTCTCCAAATCAGCCTCACTGTCATATCCGATGCTTTCGATAACCTCATCTGCATTGTGACACTCCTCATATCCGCCGACCATGCAAATAAGTCTGCCCTTGCCTCGTGTATATTCGGTAACAACTTTATGATAATCACGCATTTGCGATACGGGAGCTTTTCCCAGCAGCACCGACATATCGCCTTTTGTTTCGGGCTGTGCAAATTTTCCGCCCATCTGCTGAATGTCCGTCATGGCTCGTCCTATATTTTCCGTCGGTATCTCCAAATGAAATTCATACCACGGCTCTAATAATACGCTCTCCGCCGTCATCAATCCCTGACGTACCGCCCTGTATGTGGCTTGCCGGAAATCTCCGCCCTCGGTATGCTTTTGATGTGCTCTGCCCGCAACCAAAGTTATTTTTATGTCGGTAATCGGCGAACCTGTCAACACTCCGACATGATTTTTTTCTTCCAAATGAGTTAGTATAAGTCTTTGCCAGTTTCTGTCCAATTCGTCCTCACTGCAATTTGATGCAAATTTTATACCGCTCCCCCGTTCCAGCGGTTCAAGCAGTAAATGCACCTCCGCATAATGTCTTAACGGCTCATAATGACCGATGCCCTCCACGGGAGCGGAAATAGTTTCTTTATATGCAATACTCCCCTGTCCGAACTCCACAATCATCTGATAACGATTTTCAATAATACGCTTTAATATATCAAGCTGAACCTCGCCCATAAACTGCATATGTATTTCCTGTAATTGCTCATTCCAAATAATATGCAGCTGCGGTTCTTCTTCCTCTAATTTTTTCAGGTTTGCCAATGCCGTATGCACATTTGTGCCGTCCTTGATATTTACCTGATATGTCAGCACAGGTTCAAGTACGGGTATATCGGAGTCATTCTCCGCACCCAACCCCTCGCCGGCATAAGTGTGGCTTAATCCCGTAACCGCACACACCATACCGCTGTCGGCACTGTCTGCTGTTTGGAATTTCACTCCCGAATAAATGCGTATCTGATTTACCTTTTCCGCCCATTCGTCACGGCAGCCGTCCTTGCTTTTCAGCAAATCCTTAACTTTTAACGTACCGCCCGTTATTTTAAGGTGAGTTAATCTCGCCCCACGCTCGTCCTCTGAAATTTTAAACACCTTTGCACCGAATTCATTTGCGTATGACGGCTGTTTTGTATACTTGTCTATACCGTCCAAAAAATCGTCCACACCGTCCAATTTCAATGCCGAACCGAAATAGCATGGAAATATATTACGCTCGCAAACCGCTTTTGCAATCAGCTCATTCGACAGTTTGCCTGTTTCAAGAAATTCGTTCATTAAATCATCGTCACACATCGCCAGATTTTCGCAAAATTCTTCGCTTTGACAATCACCGCAAAAATCCATACACCCGTCCGACAATTTTGTTTTTAGTTCGTTTAATACATTTTCTTTGTCAGTTCCGGTCAAGTCCATTTTGTTTACAAAAATAAAAACAGGAATATTGTAGCGTATAAGCAATTTCCATAATGTTTCAGTGTGGCTCTGCACCCCGTCAGAACCGCTTATCACCAAAATAGCATAGTCCAATACTTGCAGCGTGCGTTCCATCTCTGTTGAAAAATCCACATGTCCGGGAGTGTCAAGCAATGTAATTTCACAATCACCGTGTGACAATACCGCCTGTTTAGCAAAAATAGTAATACCTCTGTCACGCTCTATTTCATGTGTATCCAAAAAAGCATCTCCATGGTCGACACGTCCCAATTTTCTAATCTCGCCCGCACGATATAATATACTCTCCGAAAGAGTAGTCTTGCCCGAATCAACGTGTGCCAGTATGCCGATAACTAATCTTTTCATTATATCTTCCCATTCTATAATATATTTCTAAATAATGATAACACATAACCGTATCAAATACAATATTTCACGAAAAAAATAAGGTACAGACCAAAACCTCTGTACCTTGTATTCAGCAAAAATTATCTGCAATTATAGAATGCCATGTATGACTTATACGCCATGTAAATATCGCCCTTTGCGGTCACTTCATACGGTGAGTGCATCGACAATACCGGCACACCGCAGTCAATAACGTCAATGTTAAGATTTGCGACATACTGTGCAATAGTACCGCCGCCGCCTTGGTCTACCTTGCCCAATTCGCCCGTCTGCCAAATGACATTGTTATCATCAAGTATCTTGCAGATGTCATATAAAAATTCCGCACTTGCGTCACTCGACTCCGACTTGCCTCTCGCACCGGTATATTTCATCAAAATCATACCCTTGCCCGCAAAAGCAGCATTTTGCTTTTCCGAAACGCTCTCATAATTCGGGTCTACCGCAGCACCAACGTCTGACGACATACAAGTTGTATTTGCAATTACAGTATTATACTTAATCATATCGCAGCTGCCTGTAATTTTTTGTATAGTTTCAGCCACTGCCATATCAAAGAATTTTGAAAGCATACCCGTGTTGCCTGTCGAACCGATTTCTTCCTTGTCAACAAGCAGACACATAGCAGTCTTTTTAGGATTTTCAATGTCAAAAATACTCTTTAAAGATGTGTACGCACACACCCTGTCGTCCTGTCCGTATGCACCGACAAAGCTTCTGTCAAGACCAATATCTTTCGCCTTGAATGCAGGCACTACCTCAATCTCGGCACTTATAAAATCACGTTCGGTAATGCCGTATTTATCATTCAAAAGTTTCAGCACGTTAAACTTAACACTTTCGCTTACGTCATCGGAATATATTCCCATACCGCCGATTAGAATGTTTAGTGCCTCGCCTTCCACGCCGTCAATCATCTTTTTAGACATTTGGTCTTTTGCAAGATGCGGCAATAAATCGGTTACACAGAATACAGGGTCGTCATCTTTTTCGCCGATTGAGATTTTCACTTTCTGACCGTCCTTTGTGAATATCACACCATGAAGTGCAAGCGGAATTGACGGCCACTGATATTTCTTAATACCGCCGTAATAGTGAGTTTTGAACAAAGCCATATCAGTGCTCTGATAAAGCGGATTTTGTTTCAAATCAAGACGAGGAGAGTCAATGTGTGCTCCGACAACATTAATACCCTTTTCAATATCTTCGCTGCCCACTACCGTAAGCAGAATATTTTTTGCTCTGTTTATTTTATAAACCTTATCGCCTGTTTTCAGCGACTCTTTTGTATCAATATTTACAAAACCGTGTTCAACCGCCATTTTCTCGGCAGTTTCCACACATTCACGTTCTGTCTTGCCTTCATTTAAGAAGTTCTTGTATTCTTCGCAAAGCTCAAACATTTCCTTTGTCTGTTCTTCGCTGATGTGCTCATACACACATTTCGGCTTATATGTCAGTGATTCATATAATTCTTTATCTGTCATACTAATCAGTCCTTTCTTAAATCCATCACATTAAGTATACCACAAATTTATGCAAATTCAAGCACTGTATATATTATTTATCATAATTTTAATGCAAAACGGACGGAACATACCCTGTCGATACATTCCGTCCGCAGTTTAAAGGCACTTTTTAACTTACATTTTGTTCATCATATCATCAAATTTATAGCTTAGTTTTCTCGCCATAGAATGAGTTTTCTTTTTCAGTTTTCGTCTTTGTCTGTCGGTCACGGGGTCAACCGCCATTGTAACCGCCGCACCGATAATCATTCCTGCCGCCGCACCTTTCATAAATTCAAAAGTATTCATATTATCAAATCCTTTCTTTCCTCTGCATTTTTATTATCTCACCATAATATTTTTATATTCCGTTAATAATTAAAACCTATATTTTACATTCTGATTACATTTTGTATAACTATACCAAAAATAATACATAAAAATTACATAAAACAATCAAAACCGATAAAAATGCACTTGACTAAACTACGATACTGGTATATTATTTATATAATAGGTTTTTTAATATTTTATTGGTTATTTTTAGAAATTTTAATTGAAAGGATGCAACTATGGCAAATATATTACCATTCAGAGGATTTAGATATAATACAGAAAAAATCAGCGATTTAGGTGCGGTTATGGCTCCTCCGTACGACTCAATTTCCGCTGACGAACAAAAAGCACTTTACGATATGCACGAAAACAATTCTGTACGTTTGGTATACGGTATGGCTGCCGATGATGATACCGACACAAACAACAAATATACAAGAGCCGCCGGCTATCTTAACGATTGGATTGAAAAAGAAATTATCATTCAGGACGAAAAGCCTGCAATATATATGTACGAGCAGATTATAACGATTAACGAAACGCAGTTTGCAACAAAAGGATTTATTGCAATGCTTGAACTTGAAGAATTTTCAAACGGCAACATTATGCCATGCGAAGAAACTATCACAAGTTCAAAAAAAGACAGATACAGTCTGCTTGAAGCGACAAAATCAAATGTCAGCATGATAAACTGTATGTACATGGAAAACGAAAAAATTCTTGCACATTTGATGAATGACATTTCGGACAAAACTCCCGATGTGCATTTTACAACCGGCGATAATATCGAGCAGAATTTGTGGATTATAACCGATGAAGAAACCATTGGTTTTATTCAAAAAAACATGGCGGATAAGCGTCTTGTAATAACCGACGGTCAAAACAGATACGAAACCTGTCTTGAATATGCTCAAAAAATCAAAGCCGAAAATCCTGAGCTTTTGCAAAAAGACAACTACAACTACATTTTAACTCTTTTGACAAATTCATCAGACGACAGCGTTGTGCAATTACCCGTACATAGACTTGTAAAATGCCCGAAAGGCTTAAAAGAAGATTATTTCATTGCAACCGCACAGGATAGATTTAAAGTTGAAAAAATCATTGTCGACTACAATGCCGAAGAATTGGCAGATACAATGAAAAAGCAAATATTTACTCCACGCAAGGAAAACAGAATTGCATTTTACTGCGGCGGCGAATACTTCTATCGCTTAACTTTGCTTGACCACACTACGTTAAAAACTGCTATTCCAGATAAATCGCCTGCGTATCGTTCGCTTGATGTTACAGTGTTAAATCATCTTTTGCTTGACGAAATAATGAACATCACTCCGGAAACATACCATGACAGAGTTACATTCACAAAAAATATTGTAAAAGGAATAAATGCCGTAAGAAACGGAGAATACCAATGCTTATTTGTTATAAATCCGTCTAATTCACAGCAAATTCGTGATGTCGCTATTGCGGGCGAAAAAATGCCGGAACGTTCAATTTGTATCTTCCCTAAACCGGCGACAGGTATAGTATTTAACATCAGAAAATAAAATTGATTTTTTACACCCATTGAATACGCAAGTATCCGGTGGGTGTATTTTTTTGTCTAAAATATCACATTAAAATGTAAAATAAACTTGACATTTTGTTTGCACTGTGATATATTATCTTTTGTAAAGTATACTTTACTTTTTAGGAGCGTGATAATTTGGAAAACAAAATTAAAGAACTCAGAAAAGCACGAAAATTAACACAGGACGAATTGGCAGGCATACTAAACGTTACACGGCAAACGATAATATCGCTTGAAAACGGACGTTACAACGCATCGCTTCAACTTGCCCACAAGATAGCAGTATATTTCGGCTGCACAATCGAAGACATATTTATTTTTGAGGAGGAATAACAATGAAAAGTATCAGTAAAAAATCAATTATCATTTATGGAATTTATATCATTATCGGCATTGCACTTTGTGTTGTAGGATTTTTTTCCGAGAAAAATTTCCTATCGAGTTTCGGAGCAGCATTCGCCGCAGTAGGAATTGCCAAAACAGTCCAATATGTACGTCTATTAAAAAACCCCGAAAAATTAAAAAAATGGACTATTATGCAAAACGATGAACGCAATATCGCCATAGCATTAAAAGCACGCAGTATAACTTTTAGAATAATCGGTTTAGCCGGCGGTATTGCAATCATAATATGTTATCTGACAAATCAGGAATTAGTCGGCATGGTTATAGCATACACTCTTTGTGCCATGCTTGTTATTTACATATTATGCTACCACATTTTAAACCTAAAAATGTAGAAAAAAGCCGCCATTGATTTTATCAATGGCGGCAAATATGTTAATTTATTTCGTTGTATACATTGTCATTTTTTTCTATAACAATATTGTATTCCGATTTCCATTCTTCCATCTTCTGTTCAAGCAGGTCATTTATAATAATGTTTTTAACATCATCTTTTTTGCTCTCAAAGAAAGACTCAAACAATTCCGGTGTTTCGTCAAGTGGCAAACGCTTAATTATATGGTAGCCGTATGAACTTGTTACAAACGACATTTGTCCGTTTTGCAGCATATCCACACCGTCCTCAAATTCCGACACCATTTCGCCGTCGGTAAATACATAGCCGTCAGGGTTTGATGCAAGTCCGGGGTCCTGTGTAAATTCTTTTGCCAAAGCGTCAAAATCCTCTCCGCTTTGTGCTCTCACAAATACTTCCTGTGCCTTTTCATATGCCGCTTTTTTCTCATCGTCCGACAATGCCAAGCCTGTTGTCATATCCTGAGTTAAAAATAATATGTGTTTTGCTCTGCGATATTTCTGCTTAAATGTTTCTTTTAACATATCATCAGTAATATCATTTTCAGATTCAATCTTTTCTTCAAGCTTGCTGTGATAAATTTCAGACTCGCAAAGCATATCAATAAACTTGTCGTCTACTCCCCACGACTTTATGCGTTCATTATATTTGCTCTGACCGCCGTATCTGGTTATGATATTATTTTTTAATGATGTTATTTTATTTTTATCATCATCTGTCAATGTAACAACTTTTTTACCCACTTCAATATATGCTAAATTGTCAACGGCAGTGTCCAGACTTTTCTCCTTCGCTAAGTCGATAGCTTTCTTACCCTCGACTTCCTTTGTCTGCCAATCTTCTTCGCTTGAAAGCTCCGTACCCTCCATTTGACTTTTTACGCTATTCAAATAATACTTAAATTCAGACTGTGACACATAAGAATCACCTACTTTAACAACCGAATTTTTTGCACCTGTGCAGGCTGACGTCATTATCGTTGTAACTATCAAGAGCGTCGCCAATATATTTTTCTTCATAGTAGACTTCATTTCCTTTCAAAAAATACTCCAATATATATTATATATCATTTTTCGGTGTTCTTCAATTCTTTTATCGTTTGTAATACAAATTTAATGTTATCAAGCAGTTTCTTCTTTTCCACTTGTTTTGCACGATATGTGATATATGGTTTATCGGTTGCCGAAAACAGTATTTTCTGCGGCATTTTTTCTACTAATCCGGAAATAATTCTCAAATCCACTCCGCCTGTGTTAAATTTAAACAGCACATTCCCATTGCTTTGCATTATTTCATAAATACCCGTTTCCTTGGCTATTGACTTAATAATCGCAATATTTATCAGATTATTGACCGCACGAGGAATATCGCCGTATCTGTCAATCAATTCATCTTCTATTTCGTTTGCGTCCTCCTCATTTTCAATCGCCGCAATTTTCTTGTAAATATCAATTCGCTGATTATGATTTTTGATATATCTTTCCGGAATAAATGCGTCAATATCCAAATCAATGGTAACTGTAACATCATCTTCACTCGATATACCCTGTGCCTCATTTACACTTTCTTTTAGCAATCGGCAATACATATCATATCCGACAGCGTCCATGTGTCCGTGCTGCTCCGCACCCAAAATATTGCCCGCTCCCCGAATTTCCAAATCACGCATGGCAATCTTAAATCCCGAACCAAACTCCGTAAATTCCTTGATTGCACGAAGTCTTTTCTGTGCCACATCGGACAGCGTTCCGTCTTTTCTATATGTCAAATAAGCATATGCCGTCCTATTTGAACGTCCCACACGCCCTCTCAGCTGATACAACTGCGACAGTCCCATTTTGTCCGCATTTTCGATAATTATAGTATTTGCATTCGGAATATCAAGTCCCGTTTCTATAATTGTCGTGCAAACCAAAATATCGGTATTGCCGTTCACCATATCATACATAATATCTTCCAATTCTGTTTCGTTCATCTTTCCGTGCCCTACCGCAATTCGTGCATTCGGAATAAGTGCCTGTATCATTTCGGCAGTACGATATATACCCTGTACACGATTGAACAAATAATATACCTGTCCTCCCCTTGCCAATTCCTTTCGCATTGCATCGGCAAGTATCTGCATATTATGCTCCAAAACATATGTCTGTACGGGATAACGATTGTGCGGTGGCTCGGCAAGTACGCTCATATCACGAATGTTTATCATCGACATATGCAGCGTTCTCGGTATCGGTGTTGCGGTCATGGTTAAAACATCGACATTTTTCTTTATCTCTTTTAACTTTTCCTTGTGTGCCACACCAAAACGCTGTTCTTCGTCTATAATCAAAAGTCCCAAATCCTTATATTCTACGTCCTTCTGCAATATTCTGTGCGTGCCGATAAGAATATCGACTTCACCGCTTTTTACTTTTTTCAATATTTTCTTCTGCTGAGCCGCCGTTCTGAATCTTGAAAGCATTTCTATCTTTATGGGAAATTCGCTCATTCTGTCGCAGAAATTATTATATTGCTGCATCGCCAAAATAGTGGTCGGACATAAATATGCCACTTGCTTTGAATCGGTAACCGCCTTAAAAGCCGCTCTTATCGCCACTTCTGTCTTGCCGAACCCAACGTCACCGCACAGCAGTCTGTCCATCGGACGTTCTTTCTCCATATCCGCTTTAACTTCTTCAATGGAACGCAGCTGGTCATCGGTTTCCTGATATGCGAATGTGTCCTCAAATTCACGCTGCCACGGCGTATCTGCCGAGAATGCGTGTCCTTTTGTATTCTCTCTCTCGGCATACAATGCAATTAATTGCTTTGCAAGCTCCGCCGTACTCTTTTTTACCTTCGCTTTTGTTTTGTTCCAATCATTGCTGCCAAGCTTGTTCACTTTGATTTTTATATCTGTATTTCCGATATACTTGTACAATAAATCCATCTGGTCAACAGGGACATATAATACATCTGTACCCTGATACTGTATTTTCAGATAATCTTTTGTGACCCCATTTACCGCTATCTTATTTATCCCCACATACTGACCTATACCATGTGCCCTGTGGACAACATAGTCGCCGACACTTATATCGTTAAACGACTTGATTTTATCTGTATTTTCATTCTTGCGGTTCATGCGTTTTCTGCGTTCCACCGCAAAAATCTCTCTGTCGCTGACCAAAACAAAATTTATTTCGGGATATTCAAAGCCCTTGCTCAAATTACCCCTTACAACAACAATCTCGCCTTTTTTCAATTCTGCCTTGTCATTCTCATATCGGCACACTATTCCCTTATCATTTAGTGTCCCCACCAAATTTTCTCCCCTGCCTCGGTTTGATGCAAGAATAGCTACCGTAGTTCCTTTTTTCTGATACTCCTTTAAATCATCATACAGATATTCAAATTTACCATGAAAAGAAACCGTTGTTTTTGTCACAAAATTGCATAGCGTTTTGTACTTGAAATCGGTATTTGACTGCGATAATTCCGTAAATGTAACGGTACGTCGTTTGTCGGTTTCGGCAAGAAAATATCCGTAGCTTGCCCAAAATTCCGCACCGTCGCCATATAATATGCCGTGCTCCATATAGTCATTTATCAATTCACCCTTTTCCCATTCCAAGCCTTCGTTTCTCTCTTTAATCCGCTTCGGTTCAAGCACGAAAACAAGACTATCCTCATCAAAATAATCAAGAATAGTCGGGATACCGTCATATATTTTACAAACATATTTGTCAATAGACGGAAAATGTATATTCTCCGCAAAACGTTCCATATCGTTTTCCAAAGTTTTTATAAGTTCGCTTTGGTCTGACTTTTTCCTTTTCAGCTTAGCTATCGCACTTTTCAGAAAATCCATCATTTCCAAGCGTTTTTCTTCCGATAAAACAATCTCGCTGCACGGCACTACAACCGCACTGTCGAGCATATCCAGCGAACGCTGTGTCATAATATCAAACTCACGAATGGAATCGGTTTCATTATCGAAAAACTCAATTCTTATCGGATTTTCCATATGCGGACAGAATATATCCAATATTCCGCCACGCACCGAAAACTGTCCTTTTCCCTCAACCATATCTTCACGAATATAGCCAATTCTGACAAGCATATTTTCAAGCTCCGCCATATCAAACTGCTTGCCGACTTCAAATGATATAACGCTGTTTTTGTATAAATTCTTCGGCATGGTATATCCGAATATAGCTTCAAGCGACGCAACAACAATATGCTTTCCCTTTTCCGCACATAAGTTGTATATAACCTCTAACCGCTCATATTCCTTTTGATGACCGGCGGTTTCTATATCATAAAAAATATATTCCTTTGTCGGAAAAAGCAGTGCATTATCCGTATAAAAACACAAATCACTGTACAGTGCCTGTGCCTCCAAGTCGCTGTATGTGACCACAAGTGCGTCACTCTGCGTATCCTCGCTCAGTGCATATATCAATCCGCTTTGTGCCGACTCCGAAATCCCGTCAACCGAAACGGGCACTTTCCTATCTTTTAAAGCATCGACTGCTTTTCGATACTCACCGTATTCATTTAAAATATTTCCAAAAAACATTTTAAAATTCCTCTCTATCCGACTATTTAGAATTAAATCTGTTCATAGCCATATCCATTCCGCTTTTTATCATAACACCAACCGCATCGGTCGCTCTGATTATTGCGTCCTCCAAAACCGGTATTTCCTCTTTGGTAAATCTGCCAAGCACATAATCCGCCAAATCATATTCTTTGTGCGGCGGTGCACCCACACCCACTTTAATGCGTGGGAATTGGTCGCTTTGCAGCTGATATATAATTGATTTTATGCCGTTATGACCGCCCGCCGAACCTTTTTTCCTAAGGCGGATTTGCCCCGGATTTAATGATATATCATCGAAAATAACCAATACATTTTCGGGCGGTATTTTATAAAACGCACAAAACTCTCTTACGCTTTCTCCGCTCAAATTCATATATGTCTGAGGTTTTACAAGATATACCTTCTCCCCCTCAATGACGGTTTCACCATATAACGCCTTAAATTTTAACTTATTTATCTTTACATTATATTTATCCGCCATGTAATCTATAACCGAAAAACCAATATTATGTCTTGTCATTTCATATTCTTTTCCCGGATTTCCCAGTCCTACTATTAAATACATATCTATCTCCTTTGTCCTTACGCACAATTAGGGTCTGCAAAAGTATACCGCAAATACGATACAATTCTTTACAGACCCTTTTTAGCGGGGACATATAATATCCCCATTTTTTCAAACATTTTTATGTCCCCATCTTATTAATCAAACAATACGCTCACCGACATATCCGCATAAATTCTCTTAATTGCCTCTGCAAATACGGTTGCTACCGACAAGGTTTTAATCTTATCGATTTGTTTTTCTTTCGGGAGTTTTATTGTGTTTAAAGTCAATAATTCTTTTATACAGCTGTTTTCTATACGTTCTATCGCCGGTCCGGACAAGACTGCATGAGTACAGCACGCATATACTTCTTTTGCTCCACGCTCCTTTAATGCTTTTGCACCGTTTACGATAGTCCCTGCCGTATCAATCATATCGTCAACCATAATAACCGTCTTATCTTTTATGTCCCCGATTATATTCATAACCTCCGACACATTTGCCTTCGGACGGCGTTTATCCACAATCGCAATCGGCAAGTCCAATTTTTGTGCATAAAATCTTGTTCTTGTAACCGACCCCAAATCGGGCGACACAACCACAACATCATCTCTGCCCTTGCCGAATTTGTCCAAATAGTATTTGCACATTATCGGTGCACCGATAAGATGGTCAAGCGGCACATCAAAGAAACCTTGTATCTGTGCTGCGTGCAAATCCATTGTCAGCACCCTGTCCGCACCGGCGGCGGTAATCAAATCCGCAACCAATTTCGCCGAAATCGGGTCACGGGGTTTGGATTTTCTGTCCTGACGGGCATATCCGAAATATGGCATAACCGCAGTTATTCTGCCTGCCGACGCACGTTTCATTGCGTCAATCATAATCAGCAATTCCATCAAATTATCATTTACAGGTGATGATGTAGACTGAATTATAAATACGTCAGAACCCCTTACCGTTTCATGGATATTTACCGATATTTCTCCGTCACTGAACACCGACGCATTTGCTTTTCCCATAGGTATAGCCAATTTATCGGCTATTTCCTTTGCCAATTCAGGATTGGAATTACCCGAAAAAATTTTAATATTTTTCCCATGTACCAACATAATCTGCCCGTCCTTTCCTCATTAGTTCATCATAAAATTATTTGCTGCGTTTGTCATTCCATTCATTTTTGATAACCTGTCTGCTTCTTGCAATGGCAAGTGAATTTTCAGGAACTTCATCTGTAATTGTAGAACCTGCCGCAATATATGCGTTCTTATTTACATTTACAGGGGACACTAAATTTGTGTTACAGCCGATAAACGCATTATCACCGATAACAGTAGTATATTTATTTTTACCGTCATAGTTTACGGTTACAGTACCGCAGCCGAAGTTTACGTTCTTGCCGACAATAGCGTCACCGACATATGTCAAGTGTGAAATCTTAGTACCATCGCCGATAGCAGCATTTTTAAGTTCAACAAAATCTCCGACTTTAACGTGCTTGCCAACCTTGCTGTTCGGTCTGATATAAGCAAACGGACCGACATTTGTTTCGCTGTCCACTTCACTGTCAGTGATAACAGAGCACATAACATTTACATTGTCATGTATTACCGAATTAACAATTTGTGAGTTAGCACCGATAACGGTATTGCTCCCGATTTTTGTGTCCCCTTTTAGGATTACATTCTGTTCAATTACCGTATCCTGTCCGATTTCAACAGTATCTTCGATTGAAACAGTTTCAGGGTGTATCATAGTAACGCCGTTTGCCATATGCTTTTTATTTATACGCATTTGCATAATCTCGTTTGCTTCCGATAATTGAATTTTATCGTTTATACCACGAATTTCATCATTATCATCAATGCTGTACGCACCGACTTTTTGTCCCATTTTTATAAGTATTTCCAAAGTATCGGTTAAATAGTACTCTCCCTGTGCATTATTTGGAGTAATTTTATCCAATGCGTAAATCAAGTCCTTTGCATTGAACACATACATTCCCGAATTAACTTCCTTTATGTCAATTTCATCTGCATTTGCGTCTTTTTGCTCAACAATTTTCACAACGTCGCCGGCAGAATTTCTGACAATTCTTCCGTAGCCTGTGCTGTCGTCCAAAATAGCGGTAATAACGGTTGCCGCATTGCCCAATTCCTCATGGTATTCAATAGCCGCTTTGATAGTTTCGCCCGTAACAAGCGGTGTATCGCCGTTTAATATAACAACATGACCCGTACAATTCTTGATAAAATCAGCCGCCTGCATAACCGCATGACCTGTACCAAGCTGTTCTGTCTGATATGCAATTTCAGCCTTATCCTCAATCTGCGGTTTTACAACCTCGGCTTTATGACCGATTATCGCAACCACCTTACTCGCACCCGCATTTTTTGATGCGTCGATAACCCATTCGCAAAGTGCCTTGCCGCAAACCTTATGCATCACCTTAGGCATTTCGGATTTCATTCTCTTTCCCATACCTGCCGCTAAAATTACACTAATAAAATCTTGCATTTTAATATCCTCCCCAAGCTTTCTTTAAATACATTTTCTCATGTTTTGCACTATATTTCAAGCATTTTCTAAAATAATTTCAAATTTCTCGTATGTTCGGCATCGCTTGAAATCTGATTTTTCAGCTGTTCCATATTTTCAAATTTAATTTCGCCTCTGAGCCGCTCGATTAAATCCACCTTTACGCTTTCATTGTAAATATCTTCGTCAAAATCCAGCAAATGCGTTTCCACCGTTTTTCGCTGTGCGTTAAACGTCGGGTTATTACCGATATTTATGACGCTTTTATATTTTTTGCCCTTGACATATGTCACTCCCGCATACACACCGTCGGGCGGCAGAATTATATCCTTTTCAAACTTCACATTTGCGGTCGGAAAACCCATTTTTCGTCCGTTCTGCAAACCACGCTCCACAAAACCCTCCACAAAAAACGGTCGTCCCAAAAACTTCATAGCCTTTTGCATATCTCCGTCATTTATAATAGTTCTGATGTAGGTACTTCCCACCAATTCGCCGTCAAGCGTAACTTTTTCCGTCACATTAATCGATATATCATATTTTTTTCCTAATTCATAAAGCATTTTCGTGTTGCCCTGTGCCTTGTAGCCAAATCTGTAATCATATCCGACACAAATACATTTTGCTTTCAGATACTCTTTTAAAAACAAAATAAATTGTTCGGGAGTTTTTTTCATAAACTCCTCATCAAATTTTACAAAATATACAAAATCAACACCCGTATCTTTCAGAATATCAATTTTATAATTGTTCGGCATAATCAATGATATATTTCGTGAATGTGTAGTCTGTGCGGAGTGATGGTCAAACAGAAGTACACCGCTTTTAGTATTATGCTTTTTCGCAAATTCCACACATGAATTTATAATCTTCATATGTGCTATATGTAACCCGTCAAAGTTGCCCAAAGCCACCGCAGCAGCTTTAAAATCAACCTCATCTCCGGAATAAAATACTTTCAATACTGACACTCTCCCTTTATGAAAATATTCTCAGCACCAAAATGCTTTTTTCAATACCAATCTGCCGTCTTTTGCCTCCGACACGCAAAGGAAAACTCCCTTATCGTCATACACTCTGTATTCTCTGCCGTCGATTATTCCTTTCGCACTCACACGCACACCGTCCTGAACACGCTTGCTTTGTATCTCGCTTAACGTTATCTTGTCCAAATGTTCAAACAATCTTTCAAGCGGTACTAATGCAGTATCCAGCGTGCCGTTTTCTTTCATGCCGTTTAATTCTTCCAAAGTATAGCTTTCGTCAATATTAAAAATACTGCTTTTTGTACGCTGCAAAGTGTTCATATACGCACCGCAGCCAAGCTTTATACCAATATCCTCGCACAATGTACGAATATATGTCCCCTTTGAACAATGCACATCTATTACTATCCGCCAATCCTTTTCATCAATATCGACAATATCGATTTTATAAATAGTAACCTTACGCTTTTTTCTTTCAATTTCTATACCTTTTCGTGCAAGTTCATACAGCTTTTTGCCCTGAATTTTAACCGCCGAATACATAGGCGGCACTTGTTCAATCTCCCCGACAAAGCTTTGTATTGCGTCTTTCACCTTCCCGCAGTCGGTATTTACTTCACATTCGGATAATATTTCACCCTCGGCGTCCTGTGTATCGGTAGTCATACCAAGTATAAATTCCGCTCTGTAACACTTGTCGGAAAATGTCAGCATATCTGCCGCTTTTGTCGCCCTGCCGATACATACCGGCAGCACACCGCTCGCCTCAGGATCCAGCGTACCCGTATGTCCGACTTTTTTGATGCCTGTTAATCGTCTTACAAAATACACCATATCATGTGATGTTTTACCGATAGGTTTATTAATAACTATAACTCCGTCCATTGTTCCTCCGTCAAATTACATCTTTAAATAAATCCACCACAATTTTTTCCGCCTCGTCAATAGTGGTGTTAAGTGCCGCTCCTGCCGCCATTTTGTGACCGCCGCCGCCTATTTCGACAGCTTTTTCCGCAACATTAACTCTGCCGTTTGAACGCAGACTGATTTTCACTTTATCGTCACGCTTTTTCAAGCTGACCGCAACATCGCAGCCCTTAATTCTTCTCGGAATATCCACAAAATCGCCGATTGCATTTTCCGCAACATCATATTTTTCAAACATATCTTTCGTAACCGCAACCAAACAAAGCTTACCGCCATAATAGCTTTTAATATTCTGCATAACTTCCGCACGAAGCTGCATATTTTTAAGTTCCTCGGTATCAAAAAGAATTTTTGTTATATCCGCATGATTGATATTGTATTCCAATAAATCCGCAACTACCCGCATTGTAGCCGGCGAAACATTGCTGTATTTGAAACAGCCCGTATCGGTCGCAATGGCAGTGTACAGGCACTTTGCCGTATATTCTGTAAGACCGCCCATCTCCTTAAACAAGCCGTACAATATCTGTGCGGTAGCCGCCGCATCACCGTCCACATAATTTATCTTTGCATAATTTGTATTGGTGTAATGGTGGTCTATATTCACCGTATTTTTTGCATTTTCAAAAATTTTAATTCTGTCGCCCAAGCGTCCCAAATCACCGCTGTCCAAACATATACACAAATCGCACTGCACGTCCATGTCATCGGTGTACACCACATAATCATGTGCAATATAGTCAAGATTATCCTTTACAGGCTCGCTTGTGTAATATGTAACCTTTTTACCCATTCTTTCAAGCACTTCCGCCATAGCAAAGGAGCTCCCAACTGCGTCGGGGTCTTCGCTAATATGTGCCAAAATCACAATATTCTCCGCATCATTTATCGCTTTTATCACATTTTGCATGGTATCATTCCTTTCGGATTTTAAAATAGAAAATAGTATAGGCGAACAAAATCTGCCCGCCTATATAAAAATTACTTATTAACTTTTTTTATAAGCTCGTTAATATAAGCACCCTGTTCTATTGAATGGTCTAATTCAAAAATAAATTCCGGTGCATATCTAAGCTGTAATCTGTGCCCGATTTCACGGCGGATAAATCCCGCCGCACTTTTTAAACCCTCGATAGCCGTTTTCTGCACCTGTTCATCACCCATAACGCTTATATATGCTTTTGCATAACGCAAATCCTTTGTTACATGAACCGCAACCACGCTGGTAAGCATAGGTATTCTTGTATCTTTCAATTCACGGATTACGCTGCTTAATTCTCTGCGAACTTCTTCGTTAATTTTGTTTTCTCTATTTTGAGCCATAACTGCCTCCTATTTCCCGATATATATTGCTTACAAATATTTAATGCTCCGCCCTATAATATCGTTTAATTAAACAGTAATTATCTTTCAATTTGTTCCATAGTAAAACATTCGATGATGTCGCCTTCTTTAATATCGTTGAATTTTTCAATTCCGATACCACATTCATAGCCTTCCGATACTTCTTTCGCATCATCTTTGAAACGTTTCAAGCTGTCGATTACACCCTCGTGAACCACAATACCATCTCTTACAAGTCTGATTTGTTCACTTCTTGCAATCTTACCGTCAGTAACATATGCACCGGCGATAGTACCTACGCCCGAAACCTTAAATGTTTGTCTTACTTCGGCATGACCGATAACAACTTCCTTATATTCAGGGTCAAGCATACCTTTCATAGCCGCTTCGATTTCTTCGATAGCCTGATAGATTACACGATATAGTCTAATATCTACATTCTTATTTTCAGCCGCCGCACTCGCACCGTTGTCAGGACGTACATTAAAGCCTACGATAATAGCGTTTGACGCATCGGCAAGCATAACGTCGGATTCATTGACCGCACCTACACCGCCGTGGATAGCACGAACACGAACCTCATCATTAGACAATTTTTCCAATGACTGTTTGACCGCCTCAACAGAACCCTGTACGTCAGCCTTGATGATAACGTTAAGCTCTTTCATGTTACCCTCATCAATTTGTGAGAACAAATTATCAAGAGAAACCTTAACAGCTGAATTAAATCTTGTTTCTTTCTGAGCCTGTTTACGAGATTCGGCAACATCACGAGCCAATTTTTCGTCTTGAACAACATGGAATTGGTCACCGCCCGAAGGAGCTTCCGACAATCCCAAAATCTCAACCGGAGTTGACGGAGCAGCAGTTTTAACACGTCTGCCCTTATCGTTAATCATTGCACGAACTCTGCCGACAGCAGTTCCGGCAATAACAATATCTCCGACCTTCAAAGTACCGTCTTGTACAAGTACGGTAGCGACAGGACCACGTCCCTTGTCAATTTCAGCCTCGATAACCGCACCCTTTGCCGGCTTATTCGGATTAGCTTTCAATTCCTGCATATCCGCAACCAAAAGCACCATTTCCAAAAGACCGTCAATATTAATGCGTTTCTTAGCCGAAACTTCAACACAAACTGTGTCGCCGCCCCATTCTTCCGGTACAAGCTCATGTTCAACAAGCATCTGTTTAACTCTGTCTACATTTGCACCCTCTTTATCAATCTTGTTGATAGCAACAATGATTGTTACGCCGGCTGCTTTTGCGTGGTTAATAGCCTCGATAGTCTGCGGCATGATACCGTCATCGGCGGCAACAACCAAAATAGCTACGTCAGTAACCTGTGCACCTCTCGCACGCATTGTTGTGAACGCTTCATGTCCCGGAGTATCAAGGAAAGTAATATCTCTGTCATTAAGTCTTACGCTGTAAGCACCGATATGCTGTGTAATACCGCCCGCCTCAGTATCGGTTACACTTGTGTGACGGATTGCGTCAAGCAATGATGTTTTACCATGGTCAACGTGACCCATAACAACTACAACCGGCGGACGAGGTACTAAATCGGCAGGGTCGTCTTCTTCCTCTTGGAAAAGAATATCTTCTTTTGTCAAAACAACTTCTTTTTTAACGCTTACACCGAAATCATCAGCAATCAAAGTGGCTGTTTCAAAATCAATGGTTTGAGTGATTGTAGCCATAACGCCAAGCATCATAAGCTTTTTGATAACCTCAGCCGCACCCTTGCCAAGCTTTTGAGCAAAATCACCGACTGTAATTTCTTCCGGAATTTCAATCTCTGTCGGAACTTCCTGTTTCGGCTGTTCCGCCTTTTTGCTGTTATTGCTATTCTTTGCGGCTTTTACCGGTTCTTCCGCTCTGTTTTTCTTATTTTTCTTTTTCTTCTTGCGGTTGTCGTCCATCTTTATGTTTTCAGGAACCAATTCTTCTTCAATTCTCTCAACATTCTCAATCTTATCAAGTTCAACCGTAGATTGGCGAGTGTCAACATATCTTACATTATTTTTTGCAGTTTCTTCTTTTATAATAATCTCTTCTTCAATATTTTTCACTGGCTTATCATTTTCAACTTTCTTAGTTTTTTCTTGTTTGGCTTTGTCTTGTTTAACAGGTTTTTCAGACTGTTCTTTCTTCGCCTTATCTTTTTCAGCCTTTTTGGAAACGGTTTCTTTCTTTTCTGCTTTTTCAGCCTTTTCCTTTTTCTCTTGTTTAGGTTCTTCCTTCTTCGCCTTAACCTCACTCAAAGGCATATCTCCTATATCATTCTGCTGAGTATATATCTCCAAAATCAGACTAAGCTGGTCGTCCTCCAATGTACTCATATGGTTTTTTACTGTTATTCCGTGTTCTGCTAATTTTTCTATGATGTCCTTACTGTTTGTTTTCAAATCCTTTGCAATTTCATGCACTCTTGGTTTTGTTGATGTTTTTGCCATACTTTCTTTCACCTCCGCTAAACTTTCGACATAAACGCCATTATATATAAAGTTCTCTTTATGAACCTTGCATATTCATTTCATCGGTATATTTTTTCATAATCGCCTTTGCAAAATTTCTGTCATTCACCGATGCGACCACTCTTTCGCCGCCGCCCGTAAACTGTCCGATACGCTCCATATCCGAATAAACAATATATTCCACACCGTAATATTCACACGCATTCTGTATTGATTTTTGGGTGGAAACCGACGCATCTTCCGCAATTATGATTAATTCCGATATACCTTCCTTAATAGCCTTGTCGCACAGAAAATCACCGCTCGTAACCTTCCCCGCTTTTTTTGCCATACCAAGCATTGATAATACTTTACTGTTCATCGTTATCTTCTCCCGACATATTAATCTCACTTAAAATGTCATCATAAACATTGGTCATTTTTCCTTTAAAAATCCGTTCAAGGGCTTTTTTCTTCTCCGCCGATTTCAGACATTTGTCATCTCGGCATATGTAAGCACCCCGACCGAATTTTTTCTTATTCAAATCAAGACCCACATCACCCGTTTCAAAATCCTTAACGACTCTTATAAGTTCTTTTACGGGTTTCATCTCTCTGCATCCGACGCACATTCTGAGCGGAATATGTTTTTCCATACCAATCTCCAATCCTTCCATAATAGATTTGGCAAACGGCATAGAATATGTTAGAATTCAATAACCGTTTTGTATTAGTTTTCTTCTGTTTGTTCTTCTGAATTTTCGGTTGAAATATCTATTTTCCAGCCTGTAAGACGTGCCGCAAGACGAACATTCTGTCCCGACTTACCGATAGCAAGTGACAGCTGATACTCAGGCACTTTAACCTTTGCACTCTTTTCTTCTTCGTTAATTTCCACAGACAAAACCTGTGACGGACTAAGACTTGCCGCAATAAACTCAGCCGGATTTTCGCTCCATTTGATAACGTCAATCTTCTCGTTCTTCAATTCTTCGCCGATATTTTTAACTCTCATACCGCCCGGTCCGATACAGGCACCCTGAGGGTCAACGTCAGGGTCTTTTGAATAAACGGCGATTTTTGTTCTTGAACCTGCCTCTCTCGACACGCTCTTAATTTCCACAATTCCGTCCTGAATTTCAGGAACTTCCTGTGCAAATAATTTCTTTACAAGTCCCGGATGTGTTCTTGAAAGAATAATTCTTGTATTTTTTGAATCGTTCTTAACCTCACTCACATAGCACTTAATCCATTGATGAAGCTCGTATGTTTCGCCCTTAACCTGTTCATTTACGGGAAGTATTGCTTCAAGCTTGCCTATGTCAACGAATACGTTTCCACGCTCTATACGTTCAATTTTTCCCGATACAATTTCATTTGTCTTTTCTGTATATTCATTGTATAAAATTCCACGTTCAGCCTCACGCAGTCTTTGCGTTACCACTTGTTTTGCCGTCATTGCCGCAATACGTCCGAAATCCTTCGGAGTAACTTCAACGTCAACAAAATCTCCCAAATCATACTGACCGCTTATTTTTCTTGCATCTTCAAGAGAAATTTCCGTTTGTGACTCCTCGTCCTCAACAAGCTCCACAACTTCTTTGTGTGCATAAACCTTTATGCCGTCCTCGTCAATTTTAATTCTTACATCAGCGTTTTGTGCCGATGTAAAATTCTTCTTATATGCTGCAACCAATGCTGCGTCAAGTGCATCAAGTATAACGTCTTTGCTTATACCTTTTTCCTTTCCCAAATCAGTCAAAGCATTTATGAACTCGTTATTCATTTTTCCAATCCATCCTCTCAAATTTTAAAAATCAAATGCCAATCTAATATATACAGCCTCTGACAAATTAACCGGTATAGTTTTACCGTCTGTTTCTATTTGTGCGGTTTTATTCTCGTATCCGTTCAAAATCCCACGAAATTCCTTTTTGCCGTCTATCGCCTTGTATAGCTTAACTTCCACTTCTCTGCCAATATAATACAAAAACTCACGTTCTTTTTTCAGTTTTCTGTCCACACCCGGAGACGTCACTTCAAGACAATACGGTTCTTTAATCGGGTCTTTTTCGTCAAGAACATCGCTGAGTGCTCTGCTCACGTTTTCGCAGTCATCAATACCGATACCACCCTCCTTGTCAAGAGCAATTCTAAGTACCCAATCCTTACCTTCTTTTTTGTATTCCACATCTACAACATATGCCCCATATTGCTCGGCAATACCCTCAACAATATTAAGCACTGTAATTTCTGTTTGATTTGCCACAAGAAACCACCTTTCACAATCTGTTATAAAAATCAGAACAGTAAAAAATATCGTAACAATATGAAAGAGTGGGATAATAAAACCCACTCTCCTCAAAACTTACTATTCTACTACTTCCTATTATACCATCATTTCTATATTATTTCAAGTTTTTTTTAATATTTTCTTTGACATATAAATATTTTATACACTTTGTATACAAAATATAACTAAAACATCGCTATTGCTTGACAAATAAGTCATGATAGATATATAATTTTAAATATTACTGTTTGTATAAGGAGGAAATTGATGAAATACACCCCAAAGCATTTAAAAAAATCCGCACTTCGATTACTGTCGGGTAACTGGTTTGCCGTAATAACCTGTTATTTTGCATACAGTATTATTTCATATTTATTATCGCAATTTGTAAGTATTAATTCAATATCCGTCAAACTGTCGGACATTGCGAATATATCCGCATATGCAAAACCGCTGTTTTTTATATTGATACTGTCATACATTTTCATTATTTTGCTGTCACCGTTTAAAGTCGGATTTATACGTTCTGTCATAACATTGCAAAAAAGCGGACGTACATATCTCAGACAGATATTTGCAAATACAGAAAACTGGCCGTCAATAATGCTCTGCTCATTTATCCGCACTTCTTTGGTCGCATTGGTTTCGGCATATCCGTTCTATTCTGTTTTGACAACCAATAATATATCGGGCATTGTACTTGCAGTATGGTTTTTGCTGCTTGTTGTCATCAAAGTGGAATTTGCATTTTTGGATTTTGTGCTTGCGGATAATAATATATCTGCCGTAAAAGCCATAATACAAAACCGCAGACTTTTGAAAAAACATCGCTGGCATATAATAAATCTCACCGTAAGTTTTATCCCGTGGGCTGTTCTGTGTGCGGCTACTCTCGGCATTTTCAGTTTTCTGTTGGAGATATACTATTTTTCAGCGGTTACAGTGCTGTATACCATGATAAAAAACGAAAACAGTCTGGATATTACCTTGTAAATATATCACAAAAAGGCAAACCATAAATTTTACGGCTTGCCTTTTGTTTTAATTTGCAGGAAATTGCTTAAACGCAATGACGCAAACTTGTTTATATTCCGTTTTCTTTTAAAATATTTTTCAATGTTTCCGCAGATTTTTGCAAATCGGCAATTTCACTTTCATTCAAAGAAATCGACACTCTGTTTTCCACACCGAATTTGCCCACTATTGACGGCATACTAAGCACAACATCTTCAATACCGTACTCCCCGTGCATCATGCTTGAAACAGGAAGAATAGATTTTTCATTTCTTATAATTGCCTCGCAAATACGTTTAACCGACATCGCTATACCATAGTATGTTGCTCTTTTCTTTGCGATGATTTCATACGCACTGTTTTTCACACTCTCCGCAATTTGTGCGGTAGATTCTTCATGATTGTAATGTCCACGCATTTCGCAGAATTTATCCAATGCGATACCCGACACATTCGCACTGCTCCATGCCGCAATTTCACTGTCGCCGTGCTCGCCTATAATGAATGCGTGCACACTTCGGCTGTCAACCTCCAAATGCTTGCTTACCGATTGTTTTAGTCGTGCAGTATCAAGCACCGTACCCGAACCGATTACTCTGTTTTCTGTAAATCCGCTCAATTTCATAGCTGTGTAGGTCAAAATATCAACCGGATTTGAAACGATAAGCAGAATACCTCCGCAATCTCGCTTTGCTATTTCAGGGATAATTTTTTTATACACATCAATATTTTTTCTGACCAAATCCAAACGTGTTTCGCCCGGTTTTTGGTTTGCACCCGCTGTAATGACAATAACCGCCGCATCGGCTATATCGTCATAACCGCCTGCATATATATTCATCGGTTTTGCAAAAGGCACACCATGACTTATGTCAAGAGCTTCGCCCTCTGCTTTTTCTCTGTCAGCGTCAAGCAATACCATTTCGGAAAACAAACCGCTTTGCATAAGACAAAATGCTGATGCCGCACCCACAAATCCGCAGCCGACTATTGCTACTTTTCTTAAATTTACATCTTTCATTCCCGTACCTCCGCTTTCTTTTTATACATAACTATTTATATTATTGCAATAATACCATATTTAATGCACATTTGCAACTGTTTTTTTACTTATAAATATAATTTTACTCAAAAATAACTTTCTGTATATTTAGTTCTGCATTATTTTTCATAAATTATGAGTTGTCGCTTACGCAAACTTGCAAAGTGGCTCTGCCCCATCAAAGTTTGGGTCAAGGCTTTTTAAAGGCTTGCGGTTTCAAAAGGCAGCGTCTTTTGTCGCTCGTCGCAACGAGCGAAATCCCCTAGCGTCCAAGTTTGGTCAAACTTTCTAAAAGTTTGTCGCCGACCGCAGTTGGCGAAATCCCTACACTTTCGGCTATATCTACATTTGTGTAGCGGAAGAATGACGCTACTGTGAACTAAATTTATCTTGCGGTGGACTACGCACAAAGCTACAATTTGTTGTTCTATCCTAGCATAGCTAAAATCAAAATTTAGTGCAACTGACGTTGTCGAAATTTAGCGTTGGGGACGTTTCACTTCCCCATAGATATAGACATTATCAAATTATAGCGAACCCTTTGGAGTTCGCTTTGTCCACGT
>CAKSNH010000010.1 GCA_934476075.1 uncultured Clostridia bacterium
CATGAGTTTGTCAACACTTTTTTGAAAAACTTTTAATTTCTTTTGAAACACACTTTCAATGTTTCTTATTAAAAGCCCCTCGTTTTCGTGTCCCTCAATCGGCGACTTGTTTATAATACCACACCTCTCCCCATATGTCAACACTTTTTTATCTTTTTTTCGTAAATTTTCACAACTTGTACTTTTTGCATAAGCAAATTGTACAATAAAAGTATTCTATTGTGCAATTTATGATACTATTTTGCAAAATACGCCTATCAAATATATTGTTACCCTCTTTTTACACATTTTAAACAGGAAAATCAAAATAATTCACAAAATAAATCCATTGACATATAAATATAAATAATATATAATTCATACTAACTATATATGTTTTATATAATATAAGGAGAAAATAATATGAAAGAAAAAGCATTGATAGCAATGAGCGGCGGTGTTGACAGTTCAGTTGCCGCCTATCTTATAAAATCGCAGGGCTATGAAACCTGCGGAATTACATTAAAGCTGTATTCCAACCCCGATGATATAAAATGCAGACGCACCTGTTGTTCACTTGATGATGTTGAAGATGCACGCAGCGTTGCCAATAAATTGGATATACCATACTATGTACTGAATTTTAAAGATAATTTTGAAGAAACGGTAATAAAAAACTTTGTAACTTCATATCAGAACGGACTTACTCCAAACCCATGTATAGAATGTAACCGTTATATCAAATTCAATCAGCTGTTGTCACGGGCAAATCAGCTTGATTTTGACTATGTCGTGACCGGTCACTATATTCAGCGTGATTACGACAAGCAGAGCGGACGCTATTTATTAAAGAAAGCCGTTGACCACACAAAAGACCAGTCCTATGTATTGTACACTCTAACGCAGGACCAGTTAAAGCAATCCCTTTTCCCGCTTGGCACAATGACAAAGCATGAGGTGCGTGAAATTGCAGATGCACATGGCTTTATCAACTCGCAAAAGCCTGATAGTCAGGATATATGTTTTGTTCCTGATGGTGACTATGCCGCCTTTATCGAAAAATATACAGGCATACCGTCCAAAATCGGAAACTTTATTGACAAGAACGGCAATATTCTCGGCACACACAAAGGAATAATTCATTATACAATCGGTCAGCGAAAAGGGTTGGGTTTGTCGCTTGCAAAACCTGCGTATGTTATAGAAAAGAATTTAGATAATAACACCGTCACCCTCGGTTCAAATGACGACCTATTTACCACAACGCTGACTGCCAACAACATAAACCTAATCGCAGTCGATAAAATTACCGAGCCGCTAAAATTGAAAGCCAAAACACGCTATTCGCAAATTGAAGAACCTGCTATTGTAAACCAAATAGATGAAGATACTATTCATGTGGAGTTTACCTCTCCGCAGCGGGCAATCACCCCCGGACAAGCCGTTGTGCTTTATGATGATGACATTGTTGTCGGCGGCGGAACAATATTGTAAATTATGAGTTGTGGAGATGATGTACAAGACAAATTGCACTATACTCGCATTGCCACCGAACTCACCCTTGCCAACTAAACTTGGTCAACGTCAGTCGCACTACACTTTCATTCATATCTACACTTGCACTTTCCCAATAAACTTACCCTAACGGACACGCAAAAAGCGTATATCTATATTCAGTGGGCACAGAGGGTATGCCGTATCTATGTTTTGCTTGTGAACTATGTTTAATCAAACTCATCGCAAGCACTATGCTCGGACGGCACAAAATTCATGCGTCTAGGCAATAAATGAATTTTGCCGACAAAGTGGGAACAACTATATTGCAATAGCTTTGCAGCGTGTGGGTCAAGGGTGTCCCTTGCGGACTTTTCCGTCCTCTTTGTGGACGTGGACAAAGAGGACTCCAAAGGGTTCGCTATAATTTGATAATGTCTATACTCATGGGGAAGTGAAACGTCCCCGTCGCTAAATGGGGGCAACGTCAGTCGCACTACACTTTGATGCTGTCTATGCTCGAACAGAATACAAAAACTTATAATCCCCCCAACAACTCATACTTTATACTTGCCCCTCTCCATTCCCCACACAAAAAGCTCTTGAATTTTGCACAGCAAAATCCAAGAGCTTTTATTATCATCAATTATTTTTCTGTCTTTTTAACAGCCGCCTCAATGAACGAAGTAAACAACGGATGCGGATGATTAGGTCTTGACTTAAATTCAGGGTGGAATTGTACACCCACAAACCACGGATGGTTCGGAATTTCCACAATCTCAACCAACTTGTCGTCAGGCGATTGACCCGCAACATTCATACCGTTGGCAATAATCTCTTTTCTGAACGCATTGTTGAACTCATAACGGTGTCTGTGACGCTCATAAATCAAATCCGAATTGTAGATAGATTTAACTCTTGTGTCAACACCCAGCTTACACGGATACAGCCCCAAACGCATAGTACCGCCCAAATCCTCAACATCACGCTGTTCAAGCATAAGGTCGATAACAGGGTGAGTTGTCTTAGGATTAATTTCCGAACTGTTTGCGTCCGCATACCCCAATACATGGCGTGCAAATTCAATAACCGCAATCTGCATACCAAGACAAATTCCAAGATAAGGGATATTGTTCTCTCTTGCATATTTCGCAGCCAAAATCTTGCCTTCGATACCTCTGTCACCGAAACCGCCCGGCACCAAAATACCATCGGAATCGCCCAAAATTTCATCTACATTATCATCATTAACTTCTTCCGAATCAACCCAGTTAATGTCAACATCTGTATAATTACCGATACCGCCGTGCTTTAAAGCCTCCACGATACTGATATATGCGTCATGCAGTGCAACATATTTACCGACCAAAGAAATTTTAACCGACTTGCCCTTGCCGTCCATCAAATCCTTAACGACGCCGACCATCTTTGTCCAAGATTCAAGTTCCGGTTTCTTATCTTCAATTCCAAGACGCTTGCACACAATTCTTGCAAGACCCTCTTCCTCCAAAGCCAAAGGCACTTCATAAAGAGTATCCATATCAAGGTTCGGAATAACATTCTCCGCCGGAACATTGCAGAACAAACCAATCTTTTCCGCAACACCTTCTTCAAGCGGTCTTTCACTTCTGCACACAAGCACGTCAGGCTGAATACCAAGGCTCAAAAGTTCCTTAACACTGTGCTGAGTAGGCTTTGTTTTCGGTTCGCCCGAAGTAGAGATGTACGGAATAAGAGTAAGGTGTATGTACATACAATTTTCCTTACCCACTTCATTTGCCACTTGTCTGATAGCTTCCAAATACGGTGTACTTTCAATATCACCGACAGTACCGCCGATTTCAGTGATAACCACGTCTGTGCTTTCACCCACTCTGTATACTCTGTTTTTAATTTCGTTAGTGATGTGCGGAATTACCTGTACAGTCCTGCCCTCATAATCACCACGACGCTCTTTGGTAATAACTGACCAATAAATTTTACCTGTGGTAACATTGCTGTTGATGCTCAAATTTTCGTCAATAAATCTCTCATAGTGTCCCAAATCAAGGTCAGTTTCAGCACCGTCATCAGTAACAAACACCTCGCCGTGTTGATATGGACTCATAGTACCCGGGTCAATATTAAGATATGGGTCAAACTTCTGCATTGTCACTTTAAGACCTCTTGCTTTCAGCAATCTGCCAAGAGAAGCAGCAGTTATCCCCTTCCCTAGTCCGGACACAACGCCCCCTGTTACAAAGATATACTTTACAGCCATTTTTCTTAACCTATCCTTTCTTTATCGGTAATATATTTTAATTCTTATAATTCACTCAATTATTTTTATGTCTTTCAACAAATCTTGCAATACGTTTAAGTGCCTCTTGAATATTCTTTATCGAATACGCATACGAACATCTGATAAATCCCTCGCCGCACTCGCCGAACGCCGTTCCCGGAACAACCGCAACCTTTTCTTCTTCCAAAAGCTTCAAGCAAAATTCTTCACTTGTCATGCCTGTCGACTTAATGCACGGGAACGCATAGAATGCACCCAAAGGCTCAAAGCAGGAAAGTCCCATTTTTCTGAACCCGTCAACTATATATCTTCTGCGGTAATTATATTCCTTACGCATATTTTCAACATCGTCATCACAACGCTTTAATGCCTCGATAGCCGCATACTGGCTTGTTGTCGGCGAACTCATGATGCAGTATTGATGTACCTTTGTCATCGGTTTGATAATCTCTTTCGGGCCTACCGCATATCCCAAACGCCAGCCTGTCATAGCATATGTTTTCGAGAAACCGTTTACCACTATTGTGCGTTCTCTCATGCCGTCAATCGCCGAAAAAGTGGTGTGACCCTCATCGCCATAGCGAAGTTCACCGTAAATCTCGTCCGAAAGCACCATAATATCAGTACCCTTCAAGACCTCCGCAATAGCCTCCAAATCTTTTCTTGACATAACTCCGCCCGTTGGATTGTTCGGGTAAGGCAAAATCAATAGTTTTGTTTTCGGAGTAATTTTTTCTTTTAATTGTTCGGGCAAAAGTCTGAAATTATCTTCTTCCTTTGTCTGAATAGGAATAGCCGTACCGCCCGCCATAACCGCACACGGCTTGTAGCAGACAAAGCTCGGTTCGGGAATAAGCACCTCGTCACCCGGATTTACCACGCAGCGAATCATAAGGTCGATAGCCTCACTTCCGCCCACCGTAACCAATACTTCATTTTTCGGATTGTATTCCACACCGTATTTTCTGTCTATATAATTGCAAATCTCCTGTCTTAGTTCCAAAAGACCAGCATTTGCCGTATAGTGAGTCTGAGCCTGTTCCAATGAGTAAATACCGGCCTCACGGATAGTCCACGGAGTGGCAAAATCAGGTTCGCCCACGCCAAGAGAAATAGCGTCTTTCATTTCAGCCACAATATCAAAGAATTTTCTTATTCCCGACGGCGGCATAGCCTGTACAACAGGCGATAATAATTTATTGTAATCCATCATAAAGTAATCACCTGCCTAGTATCTTTTTCATCGTCTTCAAAGCAAATACCCTCTTCTTTGTATTTTTTCAAAATAAAGTGGGTAGCCGTACTTATAACCGAGTCCATCTGTGCCAATTTCTGAGCAACGAACAAAGCAACCTCTTTCATAGACTTGCCCTCAATCGTAACCGCCAAATCATAAGCACCCGACATCAAATAAAGCGATTTAACCTGCGGATACTTGTAAATTCTCTGAGCAACCTTGTCAAAACCCTCGCCACGCTGCGGAGTAACTCTAAGTTCAATCAAAGCGGTAACAACGTCCTTATCCGTCTTTTCCCAGTTAATGAGAGTTTTATAACCAACGATAATATTCTTCGCCTCCAAATCGTCAATCGCGGCGGCGACCTCCGCAACGGTTTTGCCTGTCATTTGGGCAATTTCTTCAACGCTCAATTCAGAGTCATTTCTTTCAATAATTTCAAGAATTTCATTCATATAAATCTCTCCTCGCCTATAAAATCTGTGTTGAATTTTTAAAAAACAACAATATCTTTTATTATACCGTATTTCAAAGCAAATATCAATGCAAACTTTTAAATAATTCATATAAAATACCGATATAATAAAATACATATACTAAAATAATACTACAAAAACATAAATACATCAATAGCAAAAACAAAGTTTTGTACAATAGTTCAAAAAATAATGTATTAAACAAACAAAAGCGGATATAATAACGAATGTGATAATTCACAAAACAAAAACAAGAATGGAGAATGATATTTATGGAAAACCTATCAATTAAATGTACAGTAAACGAATGTGCACACCACTGCCAAAACAAGAACTATTGCAGCCTTGACTGTATCACAATCGGCACACATGAATCAAACCCTACAATGGACCAATGCACAGACTGTAAATCATTCGCAAGAAAATAATCTTGTTTTCCGAAATTTAAAAAAACATTACCCATGTGCTTTAAAATATTTACTGCACATGGGCTTTGTTGTTACATATTGAATTTTGCACCCTGATAGGTGTTTCGTCTTAACATTTCCTTGTCAATCTCATTTAATACGACAAATTTCTTCAAACTCCACAGCGGAGCAATCAAGCTGTCACGACCGCCGTCACCCGTCAACCTTTGTATAACCGTATCTTCATGGAACACTTCAAGCTGCGAGCAGATTATATCCACATAATCTTCAAGCGAAAGCACATCAAAACCGCCGTCTAGATATTCCTTTGCAATCCTCGTTCCTTTTAAAATATGCAGCAGGTGTAGCTTCACGCAGTGCGGACGCAATTTTGCCACCGTCCTTGCCGTTTCAATCATCATATCCTTTGTTTCGTTCGGCAGACCGTCAATCAAATGTACGCACACATTAATTCCACGTTCACGGAGTTTATTGTACCCTATCAAAAACTCGGCATAGGTGTGACATCTGTTTATGTGGTTTCCCGTTTCGTCAAATATAGTTTGAAGTCCGAGTTCCACAATTAAATATGTCCGCCTGTTAAGTTCCGATAAATAATCGAGTATATCATCGGGCAGAGCGTCCGCCCGTGTCGCAATACTTATCCCCACCACATTTTCCTGTGCCAATACAGGCTCAAATCTTGCCTTTAACACATCAACCGGTGCATAAGTATTCGTGTGTGCCTGAAAATAGGGAATATACTTTGCCTCTTTCCATTTTTGGTGCATCTTCGCCTTAACTTCTTCAAACTGTGTCAAAATATTGTGAGTCGGGTCACCGGCAAAATCACCGCTCCCCGAATCCGAACAATATGTACAGCCGCCGTACCCCTTCGTCCCGTCAATATTCGGGCAGGTAAAGCCGGCATTTAACGCCACTTTAAACACCTTGCAGCCGAACTTGTCATGCAAATGATAATTCCATGTGTGATAGCGTTTATTATCATTTGAATATTTAAAATCATTCTGCATTTTAATATTCCTCAATTATATTCTTATTCCAACGGCAGTGACGGAACTGCATTAAGCGTCATATCAGCTGTTCTGCCGTTAATCCACTCATAATATCCGGCACAGCCAATCATAGCCGCATTGTCGGTACATAATATCGGCGGCGGATATAACACATTCATGTCATGCTCCGCTCCCCGTCTGCTCATTTCGGCACGCAAAGCCGAATTTGACGCAACACCGCCCGCCAAAGCTATCGTTTTCGCACCCGAACGCAGTGCCGCCTCGATAGTGTGCGAACATAAAGCGTCAACCACCGCCGCCTGAAAACTTGCGGCAATATCCGCTCTGTTGTACTCCTCATGATTTTGTTCCAGCTTGTGCAGATAATTTATAACCGCCGTTTTAACACCGCTGAAACTGAAATCCAAAGAATTGTTGTCCATTTTAACTCGTGGAAACTTCACGCTATCCGGATTGCCCTCTTTCGCCAATTTATCAATAAGCGGGCCGCCCGGATAGCCTAAACCTATAACACGAGCAATCTTGTCGAAAGCCTCGCCTGCCGCATCATCTCTTGTGCGTCCGAGCACTTCCAATTCGGTGTAGCTTTTCACATTCACAATATGGCTGTGACCGCCCGATGCAACCAAGCATACGAACGGCGGTTCAAGTTTCGGGTGTGCGATAAAGTTCGCCATTATGTGCCCTTTAATATGATGTACGGGTACTAACGGCTTGCCGCACGCATAAGCCAAAGCCTTTGCCGCCGATACACCCACAAGCAACGCTCCGACCAAACCCGGACCGTAAGTCACCGCAATAGCGTCAATATCGTCAAACGTAACATTTGCATTCGCCAAAGCCTCGTCTATAACGGCGTCCACCGCCTCGATGTGTTTTCTCGATGCTATTTCGGGAACAACACCGCCGTATAATTTGTGTAAATCAATCTGTGAATTTATAACATTTGACAGAACCTCACGTCCGTTTTTAACCACTGCCGCAGCCGTTTCGTCACATGAGCTTTCTATCCCCAAAATTAGTTTATCCAATTCGGATTCTCCTTTTTACATATTTTTCGTCATAATATATGCGTCTTCTCTGTTGTCGGCATAATATCTCGGTCTTTTACCGAGTATCTCAAAACCATATTTTTTGTATAAATGCTGTGCCGGAGTGTTGCTCGCCCTCACTTCAAGGGTCAGCATGGATAAATGCAGTTCCTTTGCGGTTTCAATCAGCCTTTCGACCAATATGCTCCCGTACCCGTTTTGCCTGTAATCGGGGTGAACCGCAATATTGGTTATGTGCCCCTCGCCGGCAACATTCCATATTCCGCAGTAGCCTATCAATTCACCCTCATCTGTGCGTATTATATAGTAATAAGCCAATTTATTTGCCATCTCATCGGCAAATGAGTTTCTCGACCATGCCATCGTAAAGCATTTTTTGTCCAGCTCCCACACTTCATCAATATCATTTTCCGTCATTGAAAGCAATTTCATTTTTTCAATCCTTCCGCAATTATTTCAATCGCTTTCATAATATGTTCCGCCGTTTCCTCATATTCCTCCAAATCACCGCCGAACGGGTCAGGAATATCGCCGTCAAGATTTGCGTATCCGTTTAGAGTATATATCTTGTCGCTCACAAGCGGAAACAATAATTCTCTGTGGCTTTCGGTCATGGTCAAAATCAAATCAGCCTCATTCAAAATGTCATTGGTAAGTATTCTCGCTCTGTGTCCGGAAATATCCACACCGTATTTTTCAGATGCCTCGATAGCCTCCTCCGACGCACCCTCGCCCTCCTGTGCAAAAATACCGGCTGACGATGCCGTCACATCAAGATTTTGTTCCTTTGCAATTTTGTTCATAAATCCCTCTGCCATAGGACTTCTGCAAGTATTTCCCGTACATACAAAAAGTATCTTCATAAAATATCCCTCCAATCAGACATGGATAATATAGTTTCCGGCGGATTTGTATAATCTGTTCTTAACAGCCATACCCATACCGTCCGTTTCCTCAAACTCCGCCAAAATCACATCAATATTGTGTTCGTCAAAATCACGCAGATAAGAAAATAAATTAACCGCATATTCCCTGTTCGTTTCGCCGGCAAAAAGCACATAATCCGCACCTGCTGTATCATTTTTATTTTTCAGCATAACGCCGACCTTTTTGCCCTCCGCCTTGTACTGCTCTGTAAGCTCCTTAATTTTTTCGTGCACCTTTTCCGTTTTGCCCTCAATAACAATAACCTGTGCTTTCGGAGCATAATGCTTGTACTTCATACCGGGGCATTTCGGCTTTTCGTTCGGCAGCATGGTATCCACAATATGTGGGTCAACCGTTGAATTCGGGATAATCTCCTGTAAATCTTCAAGCGTGATACCGCCCGGTCTCAGAATAACAGGCACTTCGCCCGTCACATCAACAACCGTCGATTCCACACCCACACTGCACGCACCGCCGTCTATAATGTATTCGATACGTCCGTTCATGTCCTCGATAACGTGTTTCGCCTCTGTCGGGCTTGGCTTGCCCGATAAATTTGCACTCGGTGCGGCGATAGGCACACCGCTTTGTCTTATAAGTTCCCTTGCAATCGGGTGTATCGGAATACGCACCGCAACCGTGTCAAGTCCGGCTGTTACGGCATCGTTTATATCCCTGTTCTTCGGAAAAATCAGAGTAATCGGTCCGGGAGTAAAAGCGTCCAGTAATTTTTTTGCATTCTCGTTTATCTCCCTTGCCAGCTTGCCGACATCATTCTTGTCGCATATGTGCACAATAAGCGGATTGTCCGACGGTCTGCCCTTTGCCTTAAATATATTTTTAACTGCCGATTCATCAAATGCGTTCGCACCCAACCCGTATACGGTTTCAGTCGGGAAAGCGACAAGCTTGCCGTCCGCCACTGCCTTAGCCGGTTCTGCAAGTACCTGCAAATTATTTTCATCTGCAATTATTATTTTCGTCTGCATTGTAACACTCCTTCGTGTTTTAATCTTCAATATATTATAACGCTTTTTTGCGTTTTTGTAAATACGGAAAGAATAACTGAATATACTAAAACAGACAAGCCTGTAAACCATAGATAGCTTGTCTGTTTCGTAAAAATAATTTTATTTCACCGCATATTTTTCAATGTATTTGTCATATACCGCCGTATATTCCGGTGACTTGTTGTCATGCACATATTTCAAATAAGCATGAGAGTCAAAGTCCGAATTGTTTGCACTCTTAACCTGTTCAACCGCCAAACCGATATTTGAACAGTGGTCCGCAATTCTTTCAAGATTATTTATAATATCAAGGAAAATTACGCCTATGTTGAATGAACATTCATGCTTTGCAAGACGTTCCAGATGCGAATTTTTCAAACGTTCCTGTAAATAGTCAATAACGTCCTCCAACGGCTGAACCGCAGAAGCAAGTCTTGCGTCGGAATTTTCATATGCCTGTAATGTCATACGCACAAGCTTGTTTACCGCCTTGTACATATTTGTAATCTCTTTCATACCCGCCTCGGAGAACGACAATCCCTCCGCTTTCATACTGTTCACCGCAGTGGAAATATTAAGTGCATGGTCGCCGATACGCTCGATGTCCGTTATAACGTGGAACGTTGTCGATATAAGTGCGTTTTCCTCCTCGCTTATAGGCTCGTCCACAATCTTAACCAAATACTGTGTTATACTCGCCTCATAAAGGTCGATAGAATCTTCCACTTCTTCAAGCTCTCCATTTGTCATGTCAAGCTCGCCAATTAGCATATCATAACCGTATTTTACGCTTTCTCCCGCAACGGTCATCATCTTTACAAGTTCCTTTGATGTAAGCGAAAGTGCAAGTGACGGAGTAGCAAGCAGTCTTTCGTCAAGAGGGTTGTTCTGTTCTTTACCCTCTGCGTCGGGAATAATTTTCTTAACCGCAATAACCAATGCTTTTGTAAACGGCAGTAATATAACTGTATTTACGATATTGAATACCAAGTGGAACATGGCAATATTAAACTTTGTCGCATAACCGTTGTGCCAGATAGGGAATATGTTGCCTATTCCTATGCCGTAAAGAACGATTACAAATATAAGCATACCTACTGTTTTAATAAGTACATTCAATACAGCGGCACGTCTTGCGTCCTTTTTAGTACCGATTGATGATATAAGAGCCGTTACACAAGTACCGATATTTTCACCAAGTACAATAGCCGCCGCCGTCTGGAACGGAATACAGCCCGTTGCCGCCGCCGCTTGCAGCATACCTACCGAAGCACTCGAACTTTGGATAATAACAGTCAAAATCAAACCAAACAATACACCCAAGATAGGGTTTGTCAAAGTCTGCATAAGCTGATTAAATATCGGCAAATCTTGAAGAACTTCCATAGAACCGCTCATCATTTCCATACCGATAAATAATATACCGAAACCTGCTAAAATCTCGCCGACTTGATTATACTTTTTCTTTGCAAGAAACATCAGCATAATAACGCCTATTGTCACCGCAACAGGAGCAAGATTGGACGGTTTAATAAGATTTAGAACCCATAAACCGCTTGCATTAACGTCCTCCAAGCTGATAAGCATACTCGTAATGGTAGTACCGATATTTGCACCCATGATAACGCCGACCGACTGTTTAAGCGTCATAAGTCCGGCATTGATAAAACCTACAACCATAACGGTGGTTGCACTCGAACTTTGAATAATAGCCGTCACACCCGCACCGACCAAAACGCCTTTAAACAAATTCCCCGTAACGCTGTCAATAATCTGACTCATTTTGTCGCCGGCAACCTTTTCAAGACCGTCACCCATTATTTTCATTCCGTAAAGAAAAAACGCCAGCCCCGATATAAGGCTTAAAATGTTACTGATACTCATACTTTCCTCCAAATAACACCAATCAATTTTTAAATAATGCAGACACTGCATTTAATAATTTTGTAAAAAATATTACATTATTATTTTACACTATCTTTACGCAAAAATCTACTATAAAAACAAAATTTCAAAAATTTTTCACCGAATATAGACATGAAAAACACACTAATTTGTGTTTTAGTAAAGTTTATGTAAAAACTGTGTAAAGTCGTGCAGTCCGGTGTGTTTTTTCAAAAAAAATATGCCTGCCTTATAAATCGGCAAGCACATTCTTATTTATTCAAATCACGTTTATACGAACCCAAAAATTTGTAAAAAGACGTACTTCTCCTCAGTGCGTCAAGAGCAAAATATATCGTCGGATTGTCGATATTCCCCTCAACATCAACAAAGAAAATATATCTGCCCAACTCCTTTTTCAGCGGACGTGACTCAATTTTCAATAAATTCAAATTCGACTTTTCAAAAAGTTCCAACGCATGATACAGGCTTCCCGGCTTATTTTCAAGCGTAAACACAATAGAACTCTTGTCGCAGCCGGTAACAATTCTGCACGGTTCTTTGCTGATTACCACAAACCTTGTGGAATTGTTGTCCTCATCATTGCACGCCGGACGTATATTTTCAAGCCCGTAAACCTCGGCACAATTTTCCGACCCGATAACCGCCATACTTCCGTCCCCTTCGGCAACCTTTCTGCCCGCCTCCGCCGTTGACGATGCAAACACAATTTTTGCATTGCCAAACTCATTTGCAAGCATTTTGGAGCATTGTCCGATAGCCTGTGGGTGCGAGGTTATAATTTTTATGTCCTCCGCTTTGGTGTTTGGTTTTACAAGCAAATTCTGTTTGATATGCAAAATATATTCATCAATGATGTATAAATTAACATCAAATGCAAGAGCGTCCAAAGTAACATTAACACTGCCCTCAATCGAATTTTCGATAGGTACTATCCCCTTTGAAATCTCGCCCTTTTCGACCGCTTGTATCACCGAATATATGGTAGCATATTCTTTAAGTTCCTCATTTGTGTTCCCGAAAACACGAGTTGCCGCCAAATGCGAAAAAGTACCCGTTGGGCCTAAATAGCCAATCATAATTTCTTACCAACCGCCTCAGCGATAGGAGCAAGCTGAGCCATAAGTTCGGAGAATGCACCCGGAGTAAGAGATTGTTCACCGTCACTCATAGCCTTTTCAGGGCAATTATGCACTTCAATCATAAGACCGTCCGCACCTGCCGCAACAGCACCCTTAGCCAAAGCACCCACATATTTTGCCGTACCTGCCGCATGGCTTGGGTCAGCAATAATAGGCAAGTGTGAAAGTTCTTTTGAAACAGGGATAGCACTCAAATCAAAAGTGTTTCGGGTAGATGTTTCGTATGTTCTGATACCACGTTCGCATAAGATAACATTTTCATTACCCTCCGACATGATATATTCGGCAGCCATAAGCCATTCTTCCATTGTAGATGAAAGACCTCTCTTTAACAGGATAGGATTTTTGCATTTACCCACTTCACGAAGCAGCTTAAAGTTCTGCATATTTCTCGCACCGATTTGAAGAATATCCGCATATGACGCAACAAGTTCAACATCTCTTGTGTCAAGAACCTCTGTGCAGATAGGCATATTACATTCGTCACCCGCCGTACGCATAATTTTCAATCCTTCTTCTTCCAAACCTGCGAATGAATACGGCGATGAACGAGGTTTGAACGCACCGCCTCTTAGAATTTTAGCACCTGCTTTTTGTACCTGTGCGGCAACATATGAGAATTGCTCCTGACTTTCTATCGCACACGGGCCTGCGAATACAGCCAATTCCTTGCCGCCTATTTTAACGCCCTTAACATCAATGATTGTAGGTTCTTTTTTAAGTTCTTTACCTGCCAATTTATATGGTTTCATAATAGGTACTACATTTTCAACGCCGTCCATCATAAGCATTTGATTCATGCTCAAAAGACGCTTGTCACCGATTGCACCGATAATAGTCTTTGTCTGACCGTTTATAGGATGTGTTTGAAAACCGTAGTCTTCAAGTTGTTTTTCAACAGCTGCAATCTCTTTTGCAGTTGCATTTGAACGCATAATAATAATCATTATTCATTTCTCCTTAATGTTTTTACCTATATTATATAATACCATATAACTATGATATTAATCAAGACAAAATTAATCTTTTATCACGGTTTTTGTTGAATTATATGATTTCATACACACATAATAAATTAAAACAAAACAGACAAACCGCAAAAAAGCCGTTTGTCTGTTTGCTCATATTTCATGTATTATTTTTTCTTTTTATTCTTTCTTTTTGAAATCTTCTCTCCCGCAGACTTTAATATGTTTTTCTTTTCGGGAGTAACTTCCTTAATCTGACTTTCCGCCGGTTCTGCATCTGCATCTTCCGAAAGTCCGGTTTCCGCAGTTTCCGTAGTTTCCGTAGTTTCCGTAGTTTCCGCAGTTTCCTCAGCCATCTCGGTTTCTGCCGCCTCACCGTCTATTTTAACGTCGGTATCATCATCTTCACTCGGCACATCACTTTCGTCAAATCCGTCAGCATTATCCTCGTCCGCCTGTTCTGACTTGCTCATCTGCTCTGCCTCTAAAAATGCCTTTTCGACTTCATCATCAAAATACTTATCGTCATTTTCTAAGTATTTGTCATCTTCGGCAGCGTCCTCATCAATAGCAATATCTTCCGGCTCTGTGTATTCTTCGTCTGCGTTCGGTGCTGTTTTAACAACCGGTCTTTCATATTCATCATCATTATTTGTACTGTCCTTAACCGTGAATATGTCAACCAATCTTGCAAGCTTGCCTGCCTGCTGCGACAATTCCGAACTTGCCGCAGCACTTTGGTCAGCAGTTGAAGAATTGCTCTGTACAACAGTTGAAATCTGTTCTACACCGCTTGTAATCTCGTATATAGCCTCTGCCTGTTCCTCAGATGCCTCTGTAATTTTTTCAATCTTTCTTGTAACCTGTTTTGTTGCGTCAACAACCTCATTAAGCGAACATACTGTTTCGTCAACAACCTTGCTTCCCGAATTTACAGCCGCAATAGTTGCCTGAATAAGTTCCGCCGTCGACTGAGCCGCTGTCGATGATTTTTCCGCCAAAGAACGAACTTCCTCGGCAACAACCGAAAATCCACGTCCGGCAACACCGGCTTTTGCCGCCTCAATAGCCGCATTAAGCGAAAGTATATTGGTCTGGAACGCAATATCCTCGATAGTATCAAGAATTTTCTTAACCTCTGCCGAACTGTATTTAATATCATTCATAGCCGATACAAGTTCCGACATCTTTGAATTGCTTATATCCACAACACTGTTTACAGTCTCAACGTCCGCATTAGCCTCTTTTGCATTGCCCGCATTGCTCTTTACCTTTTCGGACACATCTTCAATAGTAGCCGCCAGCTGCTGCACAGCACTTGCCTGTTCGGTAGCACCCTGACTAAGTGCCTGTGCTCCGTTCGACACTTGATTAGCACCGTTTGACACTATCTGCGAAAATCCCTGAATATTGCTTATAATACTGTTCATCTGCTGAATTATCGCACGGATAGCGTCGCCAATCGGCACGAAATCGCCTTGATAATCTGTTTCAAAATCAACCGCAAGATTGCCTGTCGAAATCTCCGTCAGACATGAGGCTATTTCCTTTATAAATCTGTTCAGGTCATTGACCGTCTTTTCCGTAACACGAGCCAAAGTACCCGTTTCATCATCAACATCAAAAGTTTGTACAGGAGTTGTAACATCTCCCTGCGACAATAATTCCATTCTCTTTGCACACGCCGAAATAGGAGCAGAAAGAGAACCTGCAATTTTTCTCGACATAAATATCGCAAATACCAATACAAGCACCGCAATAACCAGCGTAGCAATCAATGCGATAAGCATACCCGACATAAATTCCCACTTGTTTGCTGTAACCGCAATACTCCAACCGTTCAGTCCAACCATAGGAGTATAGCCGACAATTCTTGTCACACCGTCATCTTTGTATGTAGCCACACCCGAAGTTGCTCCGGTCATTTTACCTTGAATATTCGCAAGCTTTTTAAGCGATGAATCTTCTTTTGATTCCATCATAACATTTCTTTGGCTTAATACATCTTTATAGTTGCTGCTTGCGATAGTATCGCCCGCCTGATTAAGCATAAATGCCGTACCCCTGTCGCCCAATTTAATACTTGTAAGCATATTGCTCAATTCTTTTGCGTCAATAACTGTGTAAACAACACCTTTAAACTGTCCGTTTTTCACAACCGGTGCAGAAATCGTAAATGTTGCCTTGTCGGTCGATACCGTCAAATTTGATACATATGGTTTAAGATATAATTTTGCTTCCGAATAAAATTCTTCAAAACCAACATTTTTCCCGTCCAAAGTCATTCCGTTTGCGTCAACATAGTCAACCGAAGTAAAATCATGCTTATTCAAAAAGGCCTTAAAACGCACATCAAGTTCTTCTCTGTCTATCGTTTCCGCATCAAAAACAGCGTCGTCGGCAAGCTCGTTTATAGCCGTCTTATTAACTTCAATGGACGACTGTATATTATTCGATGATAATTTTACTATTTCATTTACGCTCTGTTCCAAAGTATTAATTGTAGCAAAGTAATTTGTAATTGTTGATGAAACTGCCAATACCGCCGTTACCAGCATAATACAGACAATCATATTAAACATTATTCTTGTACGAATACTTGAACGCACTTTTTTCAGTATCTTCTTTATAGACATAATCTTGACCGTTCCTTTCGTTATCATAATATTCCCTATAAATCATTCCACTGCATCATATTATTTTTATAATACAACATTATGTACTATTTGTCAATAATCTTTAAAAATTTACATCATAGATTGTGCAAAATATTCAACGGTACATTGATATTTTTTTACCAACATTTTAAAAACTCACCGCAAATTATTAACCCCCGCAATAAAAAAATCTCCCGAAACAGACGTTCTGCCTGCGGTTGAGGAATAAAGCAGTGTTTTTGATTTTTCGTCATTGCTTTTACGCAATTTCCTATAAAGTAAAAAAAAGCATTATAAAAAAGCTTCTGATAGACGCACCGCCTGCGGGCGGAGGAATAAGGTTGCATTTTTGATTTTTCGTCATTGCGTTTTACGCAATTTCCTACAAATTAAAAAAGCTTCTGATAGAAACACCGCCTGCGGGCGGAGGAATAAGGTTGCATTTTTGATTTTTCGTCATTGCGTTTTACGCAATTTCCTACAAATTAAAAAACCGGCACAATGTGATATGTACCGATTTTTATAATGCAAATGTTCAATTATCTTTCGTCATACAAATCTTTAAGTATAGCAACAACTTCCATCTTTGTCGGAACTCTCGGATTTGTAGCCGTACAAGCATCTTTCAAAGCATTTTCAGCCATAGTGTCTATCGCATTGAAATATTCTGTCTTGTCAACACCGCACTTAGAAACTGAAAGCGGCATATTCATTTCCTTCATCATAAACTGAATCCAGCTGACCAAAGCACGAACCGTCGTAATCTCGTTAAAGTTGTTCAAACCAAGCAATTTAGCCACATTGACATATTTTCTTACAGCCGGCAGATATTCAGATTTGCTCTTTGAATGTTTGTTAATATCACTGTTGTATTCAATGATATGAGGCAATAACATTGCATTTGCACGTCCGTGAGGAATGTGGAATTTAGCACCGATTTGGTGAGCAATACCATGGTTCAGACCAAGTGACGCCGAGTTAAACGCAAGACCTGCAAGACATGACGCAACGTGCATTTTCTTTCTTGCGTGGGTATCGTTGTTGTCCAAATACGAACGAAGTAAAAATCCGCCGCATATTTCAATAGACTTTTCAGCCAACGCCGCAGAAAATTCATTATTTTCCGTGCTTACATATGCCTCGATAGCGTGAGTCAAAACGTCCATACCGGTATCGGCAGTAACCGCAGCCGGAACACTCTTAACCATTACAGCGTCCAAAATAGCCTCTGTCGGAAGCAAGCTTTCCGATACAAGCGGATATTTCTTGTTTTTTTCAGGGTCGGAAATTACAGAGAAACTTGTAACCTCAGAACCCGTACCGCTTGTTGTAGGAATAGCGATAAGCGGAATGTCCTTGCCGTTTGTAGCCTTTGCGGTAAAGTTTTTGATTGCCTTTGCCGAGTCGATTGCCGAACCGCCGCCGACAGCGATAACCGCATCGGGATTACATTCAATCATTTTCTTAACGCCGACAGAAATCTTTTCAATCGGAGGGTCCGGAACAACCCCGTCGAATATATCAAATTCGCAGTTTGCCTCGTTTAGGCGAATTGTAATCATTTGTATCATACCGCTCTTTACAACGAACGGGTCTGTGATAACCAACACCTTTTTGTAAGGAAGCTGAGTCAATCTGTCAAGTGCGTCATCACCAAAATAAATTTTAGTTTTTATATCGAAACTCTTCATTTATTTATCGTCCTTTTCTTATAGATTTTATTTTATACCGCAAATTTGCGATAGATAATTTTTTAACATACTATTTATATAATACACTATTCCAAATAGAAATACAATAGATTTTTAAAAATAAAACCGATAAAATTCAAAAAATAACGTTATTTTTGTTTTTTCGTCCAAACAGAAATTTACAGCAGAAACAGGCAGACAAATCAAAATAATCTGCCTGCCCGTACATTGTCAAATATTAATATTTGTCGTCATCATCGTCAAAATCCAAACTGCCGTTATCGAATACGCTCGGATTGTCAAACGGGTTTATATTGTCCTCAAAAGTGTTAATATTGTCCTTGCCGATGTCCGACATATCGCTTAACTTAAATTTGCTGACCAAATTCTTCAATATATTTGCCTGACCTGTAAGTTCTTCACTTGTAGCCGCACTCTCCTCAGCCGTAGCCGCATTGGACTGCACAACACCCGAAATCTGCGATATACCCTGTGCCACCTGACCCGCAGCACTTGCCTGTACATTTGTTGTTTCTGTAATATTGCTTATTACATTTGTAATTTCCGCCGAATTGTCAACGACAACCGCAAGCGACTTAGCTGTTTCGTCCGCAATTTCAGTACCCATGTCAACCGCTTTGATAGAGTTTTGGATAAGCGTTGTTGTGTTGCTGACCGCCTCCGCACTCTTTTGTGCAAGCGTACGCACTTCTTCCGCAACGACAGAGAAGCCCTTGCCTGCCTCGCCGGCTCTTGCAGCCTCAACCGCCGCATTCAACGCAAGAATATTTGTCTGGAACGCAATATCGTCAATAGCCTTAATAATCTTGTTGATTTCTTTTGACGTTTCAGCAATATCCTGCATTGCCTTCATCATATCCTGCATATGTCCGTCACATTCTTCAACACGAGAACCGTTGGCAATAATAAGTTCATTTGACTGACGCAAATTAGACGCACTCAAATTAATCTTATCCGAAATTTCATTAACAGTAGCCGACAATTCCTGTACACTGCTTGCCTGCTCGGTAGTACCTTGTGAAAGTGCCTGTGCACCGCTTGATACCTGGTCTGCACCGGAAGCAACCTGGTCTGCCGCTTCTCTGATTTTGCCGATAGTCAAATTCCAGTCCATAAACAATTTATCCAATGCAATGTTAAGCGAATTAAAGTCACCCGGCAGCTCAACAGATTTTTTAACTGTCAAATCACCGTTTGCCATAGCTTCAAGCCGTTTATCCAAATCGCCTATAATGCTCTTTAAATTTAATACTATGTCTTTCGTAGCATCTGCCAAATCATGCACTTCGTCTTTTGTGTCAACAACAGGCACATCTGCGTGCAAATTACCTTCTGCCAACAATTTCAATCTCTTTGAGCACTTTATAATCGGCACTACAATTTTCTTGTTCATAAGCATAGACATTAATATTGTCAATACAATAAACACAATCAATAATACCACAATCAAAATGATGGACTGCACCACTCTTGCGGTAAAATCATTTACGGGAGCAACCACGCATATACTCCAACCGTCCGTATTGTTGATAGGAGCATATGCAACAAATTTATGTACACCTTTGTATGTATATTCGCCCATACCGCTGTTGCCCTTCATCATATCTTCCGTGCATTTTAAAAGTGGTTTCAATTTACTGTCAGACTGTATATTAGCAAAATTATTTGCACCGCTTATAACAACATCATCTTGCGGATGAGCAATATTGTTGCCGTTTTTATCGTTTATGTACGCATAACCGTTTTTGCTCACGTTCAAATCTTTCACAAGTTCGTTTAGGAACGAATCCATACGGCAAACAATTACACCTGTCACATTTCCGTTGATTTCACCGTTTTCCCATATAGGTGCAGCAATATCAATCTTTATCGAATTGCCTGTAATCACGGGATTTGACACTGCCGTCTGACCCTGCAAAGCCTTTTTGTAAAAATCGTCTTCGCCTATGCTGTTTCCGTCCAGAACAGACTTTCCCGATTTGTCATAAATATCAGCCGATTCAAAGCCGTATACTGACATTTTCTCCATTATCATCTGAATCTTTTCGTCATTTGTGTATCTTGTTGACCCAACCTCTTTCTGAGCACCGATATCATATAACAATACTTCGTATGTATCCATCTTATTTTCCACATTTGCTGCCGCAACCTCAGCAGTTTCCAGCAATGTTCCGCCGGCAGTTTCTTTAATACTGTTGTACATTTCCACCACACTTATACTTCCGACTATCAAAAGCGGAAGAATGGCAATGCTAAGTATGCCCAGCATCAGTTTTTTCTTAATACTCATCTTACCTTTTCCCCCTTAGAAATTGATGTAAAATCAATAAAATATTTTGTATAATACCATATTTTATCATGCAATATCCATAATTTAATGCACCATATCGTATTATATTTATTACTTTTCACTAAATATATAATTATAATAACACTTTTTATCCTAAAAATCAATCATATATAAGAAATTAATATACTTTAATTTGCATAATTATAATAAATGCAAAAAACGGAGTATACATATGCGTATACTCCGCCGTATAATTTCACTTTTTTAATGAGTCCTCTTTCATTTGTGCGAATGCTTTAATGATACTGACCGCATTATCCAAACCGATTTTACCGCTGTTTACACAAATGTCATAATTTTCGATTTTGCCCCATTCTCTATTGGTGTAATAATTATAGTATGTTTTTCTTTGTTTTTCGGTCTTTATAACCTTTTCTCTCGCCTTATCCGCCGACAAATCATATCTTTGCTGAACCCTTGCAATTCTGCTTTGCATATCCGAGTGTATGAACACGTTTATAACACTCAAATCACTGTCTTCAAGCACATAATCGGCACATCTGCCAACTATTACGCACGCACCCTGATTTGCCACATTTTTAATAACCTCCGACTGTGCGATAAACAATTTATCATTTATCGGCATTTCATAATATATAGGTGAATTAATTCCACGCATAGCATTGCCCGTTACTATCGAATAAAGCAAACTGTTTGTTGCACGTTCGTCAATATCCTTTAACACATCTTGGTGCATATCGCTTTTCTGTGCCGCCATGGTAACCAAATCCTTATCATAAAACGGAATGTCAAGCTCTTTTGCCAATCTTTCGCCAATCTCACGTCCGCCGCTGCCGAATTGTCTGCCTATTGTAATTACTGTTCTCATAAAATCTACATCCCCTCTATGTTATAATCATTGATTTTCATTTCTTTATATAATATATACCACAATTTTAACTTTATGAAACAACATTTTTTTGCATAAAAAATTATTAAATTTTTAATTTCCTCTTGATTTTTTTCCGCAAAGAACATATGATAGTAAGAAATTCAGAATATTGAAAGAGGTGCTTTTATGTTAGCGGAAATCAGCGGACGTTCCCGAATAACCATACCGTCGGAGATTATACAAAAACTCGGCATTTCGGAGGGTGATAAATTCGAGATTACAGAAAAGGACGGCGGTATATTCCTCTGCCCTGTCGTTATCTGTCCGAAAGACAAAATCACAAAAATACTGAAAAATTCGGAAAACGATGCAAAAACCCGGACAGCTTTTGAAAGCGTTGAGGATATGTTTTCCGATATGGGGATTGATATAGACAATATATAAGTTCCTAAACCAAAATACCATTTTTCTGTCACTTCGCACAAAAAAGGCCGCCGAAAACCTCGGCAGCCCCGATAATATTATCTTAAATCATTACGGCAAAACAGTTTCGCCCATCAAATATCTGTCAACCTCACGAGCCGCTCCACGGCCTTCGTTAATCGACCATACAACCAAACTCTGACCTCTGCGCATATCCCCCGCCGAGAATACGCTCTGCATATTGGTCTTGAACTTGCCGTACTCCGCATCTACATTTGAACGTGCGGTAGTGTTAAGCGAAAGCTGACGTATAATCTCCTGTTCAGGCCCTAAAAATCCCATCGCAATCAATACCAAATCCGCTTTTCTAACCTTTTCACTGCCCGGAACATGCTTAGGACTCATTCTTCCGTTTTCGTCCTTAACCCATTCAACCTCAACCGTATGCACTTCCTTAACCTCGCCGTTCTCATTGCCCACAATCTTTGTGATTGTCGTGCAGTATTCACGAGGGTCTTTTCCGAATACTTCTATTGATTCCTCCTGACCGTAATCCGTTTTCTTGATTTTCGGCCATTCGGGCCATGGATTATTCGGCAGTCTTGTTTCGGACGCCTCAGGCATAATTTCAAGCTGGGTAACGCTCTTGCAGCCGTGACGGATTGATGTACCTACACAGTCAGTACCCGTATCACCGCCGCCGACGATAATAACGTCCTTATCCTTTGCACTGATGTTCTTGCCGTCCTCCAAATTAGAGTCAAGCAGACTCTTTGTGTTGGCTTTCAGAAAGTCAACCGCATAATATATTCCCGACAAGTCACTGCCCTCAACCTGTAAAGGTCTTGGATTTGTCGCACCGCAGCAAAGCACAACCGCATCGAAATCGCTAAGCAGTTTATTTGACGGATAGTTCTTGCCTATCTCGGTATTAAGTTCAAACTTAACACCCTCCTGTTCCATCAATTTTGTTCTTCTCTCAACAACGCTCTTGTCAAGCTTCATATTAGGGATACCATACATCAAAAGTCCGCCCGCTCTGTCGGCTCTTTCAAATACGGTTACCTTGTGTCCGGCTTGATTCAGCTGGTCGGCACAAGCCAATCCCGACGGGCCCGAACCTACAACCGCTACTTTCTTGCCTGTACTCTTTGCCGGCTTTCTCGGCTTAACCAAGCCCATCTCATACATTTTATCTATAATATGCACTTCATTGTTACGCACTGTAACAGGCTTTTCGTGCATACCCAATGTACAAGAACCCTCGCACAATGCCGGACAAACACGTCCCGTAAATTCAGGGAAATTGTTCGTCAAAGACAATCTCTTGTATGCCTCCTCATATTTTCCGTGGTAAAGCAAATCATTCCATTCCGGAATTAGGTTGTTCAGCGGACAGCCGATTGACGTGTTGCCTGTCACAACACCCGCATGACAGAACGGTACACCGCAGTCCATACATCTCGCACCTTGCAGCTGTAATGAGGCAGTATCAAAATGCGTGTGAAATTCTTTCCAATCCTTTATACGTTCCTTAGGTGCTCTGTCCTCAGGCAGCTGACGTTCATATTCCATAAAACCTGTTGGTTTACCCATTATTAACACTCCTTCCCCGATTACATCATAACTTTCTTGTGAGTTACTTCTTCAAATGCCATAAGTGCGGCCTCGTCCTCATCAATTCCCTTGCTTGCGGCATCTTTTAATACAGTTACAATCTTCTTATAATCCTTTGGAATAACCTTTACAAACTTGCTGTATTCACTGTCCCAGTTATCCAAAATATCCTTTGCAACACTGCTGTTTGTGTATTCGTAGTGCTTGCTTATCATATCTTTCAATTCTGCAATATCTTCGTCCTCCGACATATCTTCAAGCAAAATCATACCCATGTTGCAGTCCGACTTAAATCTGCCGTTCTTATCGTAAACATAAGCCACACCGCCCGACATACCTGCCGCAAAATTTCTGCCCGTTTCGCCAAGCACCGCAACTCTGCCGCCTGTCATATATTCACAGCCGTGGTCGCCGATACCCTCGACAACCGCTTTGACACCGCTGTTTCTTACGCAGAATCTCTCGCCGGCAACACCGTTTATATAAGCCTCGCCCCGTGTAGCACCGTAGAACGCAACGTTACCGATAATAACGTTCTCGCTCGGAACAAATGTCGCCTCTGCCGGCGGAACAACAATAATCTTACCGCCCGACAAGCCTTTGCCGATATAGTCGTTGCTGTCGCCTTCCAATTTCATTGTCACACCCGGAGCAAGGAACGCACCGAAGCTCTGACCAGCAGAACCCACAAAATGCAGTTTGATAGTATCTTCAGGCAAGCCTTCTTCGCCGTACTTCTTCGCAATTTCCGATGACAATACAGTACCCGTTACACGGTTTATATTTGTAATTTCAAGTTTTGATTCGATATGCTTTCCGCTTTCGACAGCAGGCTGGCAAAGCTTTAATAATGCAGTATAGTCAAGTGTCTTTTCGATTTCGTGGTCCTGACTTTCTGTGTGGTATCTTTCATAATCGTTGCTGCAAATCTTAGGCTGATACAATAGTGATGACAAATCAACCTTTTCAGCTTTCCAGTTATCGTGGATTTTCTTCGGAGCAAGTCTTTCAACGTGACCAATCATCTCGTCAACCGACTTAACGCCAATCTTCGCCATCCATTCTCTCAAATCCTGTGCGATAAATCTCATGAAGTTTTCCACATATTCCGGTTTACCGCAGAATTTCTTTCTCAAAGCAGGGTTTTGAGTAGCCACACCGACAGGACAGGTATCCAAGTTACATACTCTCATCATTACGCAGCCGATTGCAATAAGCGGCCCTGTCGCAAAGCCGAATTCCTCCGCTCCAAGCAATGCCGCAACCGCAACGTCACGTCCTGTCAACAGCTTACCGTCTGTTTCGATTACAACTCTGTTTCTCAAATTGTTCATAAGCAATGCCTGATGTGTTTCGGCAACACCAAGTTCCCAAGGCAAACCGGCATGACGCACGCTTGTACGGGGAGCAGCACCTGTACCGCCGTCAAAACCGCTGATTAGGATAACGTCCGCACGTCCCTTTGCAACGCCGACCGCAATAGTGCCGACACCCGCCTCAGATACAAGCTTAACGCTTATTCTTGCTTTTCTGTTGGCATTCTTCAAATCGTGGATAAGCTGAGCCAAATCCTCGATTGAATAAATATCATGGTGAGGCGGTGGTGAGATAAGACCCACACCCGGAGTTGAATATCTTGCCTTTGCAATCCACGGATAAACCTTACCGCCCGGAAGATGTCCGCCTTCACCCGGTTTTGCACCCTGTGCCATTTTAATCTGTAATTCCTTTGCGTTTTGCAGATAGTGGATATGCACGCCAAATCTGCCCGATGCGATTTGCTTAATGGCACTGCATCTGCTGTCACCGTTTGCGTCCGGTGTATAACGTGATGCAAGCTCACCGCCCTCACCGCTGTTACTCTTACCGCCCAAACGATTCATAGCGATTGCAAGACACTCGTGTGCCTCTTGGCTGATAGAGCCGTAAGACATAGCACCTGTCTTAAATCTCTTAACGATTGAGTCAACCGATTCAACGCTGTCTATTGAAATAGGCTTGTCAATGGTTTTAAGGTCAAGCATACCACGGATTGTACATTGCTTTTCGGAATGTTTATTCATAATCTCGGCATACTCTTTATATAGCTTGTAATCACCTGTACGGCAAGCCATCTGCAATTTGTAGATTGATTCAGGGTTGAACATATGATATTCGCCCTTTGCACGCCACTTGTAGCTGCCGCCCGTTTCCAATGCGTTGTCCTTTGAAATAGGCTCATACGCATTTGTGTGACGCATAACGGCTTCTTTTTCGATTTGTTCCAATGTCAAACCACCGATTCTTGTAACCGTACCTGTGAAGTATTCGTTGATAACCTTTTCCGATACACCCAAAGCCTCGAAAATCTGTGCACCTTGGTAACTCTGGATAGTTGAAATACCCATCTTAGACGCAATCTTTGTTATACCGTTTGTCAGTGCATTTTTATATCTTTCGACAGCATCTTCCTTTGTAAATTCCAAAGTCTTGTCATCAACAAGCTGACCGATGATTTCGTATGCCATATACGGATTTACCGCATTGACACCGTAACCCATCAATACCGCAAAGTGATGCACTTCACGAGGTTCGCCCGTTTCAAGAATGATACTTACTTTCATTCTTGTACCCTGACGGATTAAGTGATGATGAAGTCCCGACGCAACCAAAAGTGCAGGGATAGGTGCTTTGTTTTCGTCCACACCCTTATCCGACAATACGATTAAGTTGTAGCCGTTTTCGATAGCCACGTCAGCAGCCTCGAATACATTGTCAAGTGCGGCTTTCATATCGTTTTGGCATTTAGCGTTGAACAAAGTCGAAATTGTAATCGCTTTAAATCCGTCAATATCGATATTTCTCAGTTTATTTAATTCCTCATTCAATAAAATAGGACTGTTTGCTCTTATTCTTCGGCAATTTTCGGCAGATAGTTTCAATAGATTTGTTTCACTGCCAAGCAATACGTTTGATGATGTAACCACCTTTTCACGGATAGCGTCAATAGGCGGATTTGTTACCTGTGCGAATAATTGCTTGAAATAGCTGTATAAAAGCTGCGGTTTTTCCGACAATACGGCAAGCGGAACATCAGTACCCATAGCACCGATTGGGTCGTCTGCCTTGATAACGATTTCCTTTAACACATTGTTTACATCTTCCCATGTGTAGCCGAATATTTTTTCTCTTGTAAGCAATTCTTCCGCACTTGCAAAATTGTTTTCACGGCTTGCAAACATCATTTCAAAGTTTGCCAGATTCTTTTCAAGGATTTCCTTGTATGAGTGGTTTTCAACACCCTTTCTCATATCCGCAACAAGGTCTTTCCATTGACTGCCCACATTCTCATCGCAGTTTTCCATGCTGTCAAGCTCTATAAGATTATTGTCAATCCAATCCTTGTACGGCAGCTTTTCAGCCTCGAACTGTTTAATCTCCGCATCGTCGATTATTCTGCCCGACTCCGTATCTATAAGAAGCATTTTGCCCGGATGCAAACGCTCTTTCTTGATAATCTTTTCCTGCGGAATATCCGTAACACCGACTTCCGATGATAAAATAACCATGTCATCATTTGTCACATAGTAACGTGCCGGTCTTAAACCGTTTCTGTCCAAAGTAGCACCGACATATCTGCCGTCTGTGAAACCGATTGCGGCAGGGCCGTCCCACGGCTCTGTCAGACAGCTGTGATATTCGTAGAACGCACGCTTTGTTTCGTCCATGCTTTCGTTCTTTTCCCACGGCTCCGGCACTGTCATCATGATTGCATGAGGAAGTGAAAATCCCGACAGAGTAAGCATATGAATGTAGTTGTCAAGCATAGCCGAGTCACTGCCGTCCTCGTTGATTACGCTTGAAATTTTCTTTATATCGTCACCGAATTTATCGGTTTCAAACATTTTCTCACGAGCCTTTACCCAGTTTACATTACCTCGGATAGTGTTGATTTCTCCGTTGTGGATAATATAGCGGTTCGGATGAGCTCTTTCCCAGCTAGGGAATGTGTTTGTACTGAAACGAGAGTGAACAAGTGCGATAGCTGTTTTCATATCAACGTCTTTAAGGTCGATATAGAAATTGTTTACCTGTTCGGGTGTAAGCATACCTTTGTATACCAATGTTCTCGCCGACAAACTTGAAAAATAGAAGTAATTGTCCTTTGCACCGTCAGCATATCTGATTTCGTATTCGGCACGTTTTCCGATGATGTAAAGTTTTCTTTCAAAATCAAGCACATTGTCGATACTGTCGTTTCTCTTTATGAACACCTGACAGATGTACGGCATTGCCTCTCTTGCACCGACACCGATACAATCTGCAAATACGGGAACTTCTCTGTAACCCAAAAAAGTTTGTCCCTCTTGCTCGATAATCTTTTTAAGTTTGCTTTGGCTGTCCTCTCTTGTGTCCTTGTCGGGCGACATGAAAATCATACCCACACCGTACTCGCCTTTTTGCGGCAAGTCGATACCGTCATTCTTACAGACCTTCTGCATAAATGTGTCCGGCATTTGGATAAGTATACCGGCACCGTCACCTGTTTCGGGGTCACTGCCGACACCGCCTCTGTGTGCAAGATTTTTCAAAATCTGAATAGCCTGTGAAATAATATCGTGTGATGCGTTGTTTTTGATATTGCTGATAAAGCCAATACCGCAGGCATCATGTTCAAACTTCGGGTCGTAAAGACCCTGCTTCTTAGGCAATCCTACTTGTTTCATAAATTCTTCCCCTTTCCGCTATATTAAACTGATTAATTTCAATAAGTTGTAATTTGGTAAAAAAGAAAAGACGTCACAAGTACCTCGTATATTTTGATATACAAGTCTTGAAACGTCTTTGTTTCTAATTCGATATTTATTTTGTAAATTAATTATACTACACTAACATTTTTAAATCAAGTATTTTTTAATGTATAATGTAACAGAATATAATTTCATTTTGCACATTTTCCTATGCACATTGCACATCACGCACCGTACATAACCGCTAATGCTATATAAGTATAGCACATTCGGACATAAATATCAAGCATTTTCGGCAAAATAGTTATTTATATTTCAGGAAATAACCTATTGACAATATCCAAAAGTTTGATATAATAAAAATAGCAAAGGGATTACTGCTTTAAAGGCAGCTAGTCCGATGTTAGTGTTATGTTAAATAACTGCCACCATTGGACAGGAGGGCAGTTATTTTTTTATATATTTAATGATTTCTAATACACAAAATACTGTCAGGAAGATAAAAATATATTCCATACAAATCACCTCCTCAATAAGGAAGTGACCAACTGCCCTTAAAAATCCCTATGCTATTGGGTTAAAACCCAAAAATATTATACAAAAAAGAAAATATTTTGTCAATAAAAAACTTCCGATAAAAATTCTGCCTGCGGGCGTGGGAATAATGTAGCATTTTTGATTTTTCGTCATTGCGTTTTACGCAATTTCCTACAAATTAAAATGTTGACAACAACGAAAAATTTGATATAATAAAAATAGCAAAGGGATTACTGCTTTAAAGGCAGCTAGTCCAAATAGGTTTTATTAAGAATAACTGCACCAATTTGGCGAGAGGGGCAGTTATTTTTTTATGTATTTTACAATTTCTAATACACAAAATACTGTAAGGAAGATAAAAAAGCTTCTGATAGAAGCATCGCCTACGGGCGTAGGAATAAGGTAGCGTTTTTGATTTTTCGTCATTGCGTTTTTACGCAATTTCCTACAAATTAAAAATATATTCCATACATATCACCCCCTTTTCAAGGAAGTGACCAACTGCCCTTAAATTTCCCTTTGCTATTGGGTTAAAACCCAAAAATATTATACAAAAATTAATATATCCTGTCAATAAAAACTCCCGATATTGCAAATACTTAAACTGTAATATCAATATTGGGGGAATGAATTTGTCAAACATTTTAGTAAGAAAAACAGATATATTAAGCGGACGTGTATCGGTGAGCGGTGCAAAAAATGCAGTATTGCCAATCATGGCGGCGGCACTCCTGACCGATGAAAAAAGCGTAATTTTAAATGTACCGAACCTCAGTGACGTGCGTCTTATGCAAAACCTATTAAAAAATATGGGGTGCGGTATATCCGTGCACAAAGACCGATTAACCATAAAAAACAGCGATAACATAACCGACATTGCTCCGTATGAGCTCATCAACAAAATGCGTGGCTCTTTTTTGCTGTCGGGGGCGGTGCTTGCCAAAAAAGGGCATATACAGATAAGTCTGCCGGGCGGATGTCCGATAGGTACACGTCCGATTGATTTGCATTTGAAAGGATTTTCCGCATTGGGTGCGGACATAACCCAGTGCCACGGATACATCGACATAACCGCTCCAAAACTCTGCGGTGCAAAGATATATCTTGATTTCCCCAGTGTCGGTGCAACCGAAAATATCATGATGGCAAGCTGTCTTGCCGACGGCGAAACAATCATCGAAAATGCTGCGGCAGAACCGGAAATTGTTGATTTGGCGGATTTTCTCCGCCGTATGGGTGCAGTGATAAGCGGTGACGGCAGCAACACAATAAAAATTATCGGCGTACCCGAACTGCACGGCACAACCCACACCGTTATCCCCGACAGAATAGAGGCGGGCACATTTATGATTGCCGCCGCAATTACGGGAAGTCATATCTTTATAGATAATATTATCCCCGCACATATCAAACCTATTACCGCAAAACTGCGTGAAATGGGTGCGGTTATCAACGAAAATGACAATTCTATCGAGATTAATTCCCGTTCTCCCCTTTGTTCCACCACCATAAAAACTATGCCGTTCCCCGGTTTCCCGACCGATATGCAGGCACAGTTCACCGCACTTATGAGTGTTGCGGAGGGGACGGGAGTTATTGTGGAAACAATTTTTGAAAATCGGTTTCTCCATGCCGCCGAGCTTAATCGTATGGGTGCGGATATAAAAATTGACGGCAGAACCGCCGTAGTTACGGGCGGACAAACTCTGACAGGTGCGTCGGTATCCGCCACCGACCTTCGTGCCGGTGCGTCACTTATACTTGCCGGACTTGCCGCCCATGGCAGTACGCAAATATGCAACACAAACCATATCGAGCGTGGCTATGACGATATTGTCGGCAAACTCCAAGCCCTCGGTGCTGATATAGAACGTATAAAATAAGCCTGTCGGCATTTTTGCCGACAGGCTTTATTTACGCTGTTTTGTCACACTCTTTTATAATTCCGATAATCTTGTACGGACTGCCGTAAGAGTCTGTAATTGTCTTTGTTTTCGCAATATACGCCGTATCATTCGCATTCACCGATATATATTCTATATCATCTATTTTCCGTCTGCCGTCCTTTATCTCGGCAATCTTCTCCAATACGGTTTTGTATACATTCTGTTCCGCTCCGTCCTGTGAAGAACTGTTCATAAACCCGTCTAAGGTCAATTCACCCTCATCATCGTCATCATAAAGCTCATTGTTCGATATTTTCAAATTATCGTTGTATACATTCCACACAAACAATCTGTCCTCGGAAATATCCATAATCTCCTTGTTTTCCTCGATTATGTGGTCACTGATTTTCAAATCGGTAATATTTCTGTACACCAAAATTATCTTTTCTATCTGTCTGAAACGCAGTATCGGTATAACGTCCAGCTGTACCCAAATGTTATTACCCTCTATCTCCATTTCAAATTCATATGTCAGTTCCGATTTTGTATCCTTACATTCCGACAGCAGATAATCGGTATTTAATATGCGTTTTAAATTCTCCGCATATTTTTCGCCGCAGTGCTCGGTTGTAAAATTATATATACTCTCAAAATTCGTAAAGTTCACATTCCCAAGCACAGACCGTTGATTCAGCGTTGTAAATACTCTGTTGCTCTTAAAATCCACCTCAAACAATGTTGTATCGAGTTTTTGTATCACAAGCCTATATTTATTTATAACATTATTGAATGCCGTCCGCAGAGTGTTCAGTTCATAATTGCTTATTGTCAGATTCGGCAAATCGTCCTTTTGCTTTGAATTATAATCGATAGTTGTCATAATAGATACAATATCTCTGTTCTTGCTAAGCACGTCCGTTATTTCCGGTTCTATCGCTTTTTCCTTTTCCCTGTTGAACGCAAGCATTTCAAAAGTACCCACGTCAACCGGCTTTGAGTAGTAAAATCCCTGTGCTATATTACAGCCCGCATCAAGCAAAAATGCAGCCTGGTCGATAGTTTCCACACCCTCGGCAACAACCTTCATATCAAGCTGTTTCGCCATGGCGATTGTATATCTTATCACCGTCTTTCCCCGCTCGGTTACAACTGTTTCGTTTAAAAATTCCCTGTCTATTTTGATAATATCGATAGGTACATTTTTAAGCATATTAAGCGATGAATAACCCGCTCCGAAATCGTCCATCGCAAGCAAAAATCCCGCTTTCTGCAATTTATCGAGCGTTTTAAGCAGACCGCCCAAATCGTCCAAAAATGCACTTTCGGTAAGTTCGAGTTCAATCAATCTCGGCGACAAATCATACTTGTGCACAAGATTAATCAGACTGTCATACAATCTCGGATTATTTGCGTGCACTCTCGATACATTTATCGATACCGGTATCGGCTTGTAACCACGGTCAATCCATTTCCGCAGTGTTTTGCAGGTTTCCTCCCACATATATTCGTCCAGCTTGATAATAAATCCGTTTCTTTCAAACAAATCTATAAACGCAGACGGCGGTATCAATCCCTTTTCGGGGTGTATCCAACGCACCAATGCCTCCGCACCGATAACCGTTGACGTTTCAATATTATATTTCGGCTGCAAGAACAATTTAAACTGTCTGCCGCTCAAAGCGTCATTCATTTCGTCCTCGATAGCCTTCTCCTGCAATATCTCGTTACGCAAATTTTCATCATAAAATACATAGTTAAACAACAGGTTACCCTTTATTTTCTTTGCCGCCAAATTGGCTCTGTCGCAAAGCAGATTAACAGGTACTCCCCTGTCATCAACGATACATATGCCGGCTGACAATTTCATCTTGTGTTCAATCGGATAACGGCTGACTGACTTGTTTACTTTATTAATCAATTCAATAATAGTGTCCGTATTGTCATAACGCATAAGCATTACAAATACGTCGCTGTTCATTCTTGCAAATATCGTATTTTCTCCGCATAAACTTTCCAGTGTGTCGGATATATATTGAAGAACCCTGTCGCCCTCGCCCGTACCGTAAATATCGTTTATAATTTTGAACTTGTCAACGTCAAAGCGTATAATAGCATATTTGCCGAATATATCTGTACTCAATAATTTTTCCGCATCTGCCGTAAACTTCTGCATATTCGGAGCACCCGTAAGCGAATCATACTCCGCACGATAACGCAGCGTTTCATACGCTTTTTTCTCAGCGTCCACGTCACGCATAGTTCCGACAATGCGTTCCAATTTGCCGTTTTCGTCAAATATATTCGCAACCGCAATTTTGTACCAAGTGTACTCGTCATTATCGCTAAGCATACGGCAGGTAAGTTCCAGCTGTGTCAAATTCCGTTCAAGTCCCGCCAAAAATTCATCACAGGCTGTATAATCGTCTTTATATATATAATTGTAGTCCAACGCACCCTTGATGCTCTTACTTCTGATAAATCCGTCACGAAAATGTTTCGGCAGATTTTCCGAGGCATACACACCGTTATAGTCGCTTATCCACTCAAACACCGCCGAGCCTGTCTGCTGTACGATTATTTTGTAACGGCTGTTGCTTATCTGCAATTCCTTCTGATACTGCATCTGCTGTTGGAGCATTTTGTATTTCATTTCGAGATTTTCGCTTTTCTTTTTCTCGTCAATACTTCTTATAAAGCATATTGCATACCGTGAATTGCTGTTTTTATCCTCAACCGATTTGAATGTCATTGCCGACCAATAATATTCGCCGTTATCATTTATTTTGCGGTATTCTATATACTTTTCACCGTTTTTGTCCAAACATTCGCACAGCTTGTCAAACTGCAATTCTTTTATATAATTTTCCCTGTCATCGGGGTGAACCAAATTTTCCGCCGTATACTGCACGATTTTATCATAATCCTTGAACTTCGGAATTATCTTGCTCGAAACCAAAGTGAGATTAATCGGTTCGTATATCCTGTTGTTCAGGTCAAGGCGATATATTGCGTCAAAGCTTTCTTTAAGAGCCGCATTATATTGCAGTTCTCTTGTCTGACCCTCAAATTTTTCACGCATAACTGCGTCAATATCCCGTATAAGGGCAAGGATTGAAAATGAATTGTCATCATTCTCCATTTTCACCAATCTGACCGATACCCAATGAAAATTATTGCCGAAACCGCAGTAATTTATCTCGGCATACAGCTGGTCTTGATTTTGATTTATAAATACTTCCCTTAAATTATCCGGATTTAACTTTTCAAAATCATTTAATGTATCTTTTGCCACCTTACTTTCGTGGGCATACTCATACATCTGTGAATATGAATATTCCTCGCCGACATATTCGGGATTGTTTACGTCTGCCTGAATAATACGCAGCTTATCGTTTTTTATATCTATATCGAATATATTCTCATACGATTCACGCAAAACCAGGTCATATCGTCTGCTTTCTCTTTCCAAATAAAGCTGTTCTCTTTTCTGAGCGTCAATATCACGCACAAAAATCAAGCCCAAATTATCTTTTGGATTTGCACTCGGTATTTTAACTATTCTTATCGAAACCCACTTGTATGATTTTTTGCTGTCATAACTCACACGACATTCATGATACAGAGTTTGTTCGCCGTTTCCAAGCCTTTGCGTGACATTCTTTATTGACAGTTTTTCAATAAACTCACGTCTGTCATCAATATACACGGAGCTTTTCGCCAAATACTTAACCGCCTCGGAATACACCCCTTTTTCGGGAATAGTATTCATCAGTTCATCATTATACACAGTCATGAAATATGTATCATAATCAAAATTAATGTCAAAAATAATGGAATATGTGTTTCTGATTGCCATATCCAATCTTTTTGTGGCTGCGTCGGCACTGTTTTTCCACACATTATCAACACGAATGTCCTTAACCAAAATATATATGGTTTTCACCTTGCCGTTTTCAATAATTTCGGGCGATGCGATAATTCTGAACCAATTATATTCTATATCGCCTCCGACACGTTTAACCTGTACGGATATTTGTGTTTTGCCTTTTTCAAATTCGGTCTTTAAATTTTCCAGACTGCACTTTTTTGCAATATCACTGCGATAAACGGAGGATACAAATTTTTTTAAAACCTTGTCAAGCAGTTTTGTATAACAATGTTTTCTGCCTCTGCCCCTTACGGTTCTGGCGGGGCTTGACACCATCTCACACAAATTTTCCTCGCAATACACTTTCCATATTGCAAGCCCGCTGTATCTCAATATGCCGGATATATCTGCCATATTGCTACTTGTTTCTGTGCCATAATTCATATCCATATCATTCTACCCCCGAACCGAAATATTAGAAGTTGTAAAAATTTCTTCATATTTATCTAGCATAATTATACAATACAATATAGCATAAATCAATAGTTTTTCGTTATTTTATACTAACAACTCAAAATATTTTAATTAATTGTAAATAATCTGTAAACATATATTTCTAAAACGTGTCTATACGCACTAAAAATCTTGATTGTTTTTTACAATATAATTTTTCTATTGAAAAAAATCGAAATAGAATGTATAATTTATAATGGAGGATTTTATGAATATGAAAAAAATCATAAATAAACGGAATGTAGGATATGCGGCTGTTTTTGTCCTGCTGATAATAATAATTGTCCGGGGAGATGCGTGTGTACTCCGAAAAATCACAGGTCTGCCCTGTCCGTCATGCGGAATGACACGTTCATATTATGCACTTTTCCGAGGGGATATAAAAACAGCTTTTTACTATCACCCGTTGTTTTGGTCCGTACCGCCGATATTCGTGCTTGTGATATTTTGGCGGAAATTAAGATACAAAAAACTGATATTTGTCACTGTATTGGCAGTATTTTTTGCGGTTTATATCATACGAATGATAATGTATTTTCCGCATACACCGCCGATGGATTATAACAGCAATTCAATATTTGCAAAAATATATTATATACTAATTAATGTGAAAGGATAAACAGACTATGAGTTTTAACAGCACACAAAATATAAAATGTCCGAAGTGCGGTCAAATGCACACAATGACGGTTTGGAACTCCATAACCGCAAAAACCGAACCGGACTTGAAGAAGGATATTTTGGAACGCAAGATAAATATATTCACTTGTCCCGATTGTTCGCAGATGGCACTTATGCCGTCACACCTTTTGTATAACGACGAAGATAAAAAGTTAATGATTTACTTTGCACCATGCAATACACCTGAGGAGAAAATGACCTTGTTTGCACAGACAAAGGAAACCACAAAGGACGAGATTAAAAGCCTTACAGACTACAATCTGCGTTTTGTGACCACATACAACGAATTGATGGAGAAAATATTGATATTCGATGCCGGCTTTAACGATAAGGTAATCGAATTTTTGAAGATGATGATTTTGGTGCAGGAACCGCAAAAGGCGAGCAGCAGAATTGCAATGTACGGAAAAGCCGAAAATGATTATATCGAATTTATGGTACAGGATAAAACAGAAAACCAAGTATATACATCGCATATCCCACGTTCTACTTATGATACTATCGAAAAAGAGCTTTTACATTCGGGAGTGAAGTTTAAGAGTTTTGACTGGGAAATTGTAGATTTGGATTACAGTTCAAGACTGCTTACAGGTATGAATAATCAGTTGTTTTAATATGTATGCAAAAACGCATTGCTCAGCCGTTGTGGTGAGTAATGCGTTTTTTGACAGGATATAATTATTTTCCTAATTGTAGTTTATGTATAATAAAATCTGAAATGAACTCTCTTTGGGTTCTATGTATTCAATCACATTCTTGATTATGTTTTAAATCATCTATCATTTGCAAATAATCGTCCTTAGTAAAACAAACATCTTCTTCGTCCAATGTTTCCAATAATATCATCGCACTTGCTATTGCATTTTCTTCATTTTCGTTGTATGCAAAAAGTTCCGTAAACCAAATAATATTAACCCAATCTGCTAATTCCTGCTGTGATATAGTATTATTTAAAAATTTCTCTATTGCACATATGACGTCTGCGGCATTAACTGTTTCGGGACAATTTATAAGTACATTATGCAAATCATCTCCAAATTGATGTTTCAGTTCTGATACACCTGTTTCGCATTTTTTGAACCTAGTCAGAATATCGGTCATATACTGCTCCTTTACCCGCTCGCCGCATCAATCCACATTTGCAGCGTAATTTTTTTGAACGCATCTTTCACCGCAGCGTTATTTAAAACATCTGCATATTTGTTAAGCCAATTATATGCTGTTTTCGCATCAATTCTGTCCGTTTTGAATTCAGCCCTGAACGCTTTCTCAAATTCATCATATGTTGCCGGATTAGCCGAACCACGTCCTTCAAACAGAAAAGGATTAGCGTCGCTTAAATAATATCGCAACTCATCGGATTTTGTCATATCAAAAATATAGTCCAATGCGTAATAAAAATTAACAAATACATCATATATATCCATTGATTAATTCACCGCCAATCTTTATTTTATTATAGCAGCGTTTAGAAAGACCTGTCAATAAATTTTATGTTTAAAATAATTTTTGTTATTATATAAAAATTCTACCTTGCAGCCTCTGTTTAAACAATTAACCAAATCATGTTCATCAAAAAAGTTATTATCATAATTTGACATGCTTTTCCTCTTTGCTTATGCTGCTCATGCCATAATTTTAATAAAAGATATAACTAAAATAAATTTAGATACTAATTTTTTGTAGATTTTTGTTTCAATTTTTCTTTTCTATGTATAACATATTCTTTTTTTCTTTTTATTTTTTCCAAAATAAATTCATACCCACCATTATGTCCAAAATTTTCAGCATACTCACGTTCTGCCTCTTTAATTATTCTTTCTCTTTGATTAAGTAATTTCAGTTTTCTCAGTCGAACTAATGTCTTTGATAGCTTTACATAATGCAATAACGATATTATATAGTAATCCACTCTAAAAAATAAATTGTACCAGTTATTAAATAGATAATTTATTTTTATAGGTTTTCCATTTATTTTTTTACTATTGTTATCAGTAGCAGCTTTTTTAAGCATCCCTATATTTTTATCTTTTAATAACCTTTCTATTAATTTTTTATGATACGGCTCTACATATAGTTTTTCATAATTTGCAAACATTTTATTGAATCTTATTATTACAACAGAAGTCATTATTGTAAACAATAGCACTATAATAAGTATACTTACACATAATAGTATACCACCAATTATGTTTATCAAAATATCAGTATCTTTAAAAAGAGTATCAATCATTTTTTTATCCGAAATTATACCTATACCTTGAAAAAGTAAACTTGCAATCACCCCACTCATAATGCCAATAACCATTGGTGAAGTTACAATATCATCTTCATCAAAAGTTTTATGAATTTTTATCAGTTCATTTTTATCAATATCTTCTCTATTCTTATTATAATAAATATTTAAAGCCTTTTTCTTTTTTTCTACTTTTTCATAAATATCGATAGTTTTATCTTTATCTATTTCTTTGAACAAATAGCGTATTTCTTTCAGCACCTGTCTTTTATCTTTCATACCGTCTACCCCTTGATATTTATTATTTTATGTATTTTATTGCTTTATATTATATCATAGAAATCAATAATTTTCAATTTAAAACATATTACAGATAGATTATTTACTCAGTGGAACGGGTTACCAATCTATCCTGATACCATTACCGACTGGTTTGCCAAATTCATAAAGAAACATGATTTTCCTCATGTGACTTTGCATTCACTCCGACATACAAATGCAAGTCTAATGATAGCCGAGGGTGCAGACGTATGTACAGTTTCTAAACGATTAGTTCATGCAAATACATCAACTACATTGAATATCTATGCTCATGCTCTGAAATCTAAAGACCTTGAAATCGCCGATAAACTGGAAAATATTTTATCAAACAAATACTAAATAATTAATGTATTCTTATATAATTTACTCAAATATCATTAATTTTTACCCAATCGGAGGGAAAACGGAGGGAAAACGGAGGGAAATTATGTTACTTTCAAAGATATCATAAAACAAACAAAAACCTGTAAACGGCTTGTTTACAGGTTTTCTTTTTGGTTGCGGGGGCCGGATTTGAACCAACGACCTTCGGGTTATGAGCCCGACGAGCTACCAGGCTGCTCCACCCCGCGATATATAATTTTTGACTACTTTTATAGTATACCATGTGTATCGCCCGTTGTCAACACTTTTTTATTAATATTTTAAAATATTTTTTCAAAGTAAATCTAATATAAATAAAATTGCATTTTTGATTTTTCGTCATTGCACTTTTCGCAATTTCCTACAAATTAAAAGCAGAACTTCCGGCGTGGAACTCCAATAATAGGTACATCCCATAAATGCCGTTTAATTCTGCTCAAAATAAATATATCACAAAAATTCCGTCAAGTCAACAATAATCTTCAAAACACAGCAATATGCACTTCAAAAGCATTCGCTTTTGAAAGTGCACACCGCTGCTGCTATTCCATGCTCTCCAAATACTCCACAAACTTCTCCGCATATGTAGGGTCAAAACGAGTTCCGCTGTATCTCTTTATCTGATTTTTCGCCTGTTTCTCCGTCATATTATACCCATACATCGGTTCTGCCATCGACTGCGTATAATAACATATAATTGCACCGATTCTTGCAGTTTCGTCTATCTCCTCACCCTTTTTGTGAAGAGGCAGCCCCTGTCCGTTCCACCATTCGTGGCTTTGATATATACTGTCCGCCACTCCCTGCGTTTTACCTGTCAATTTCGCCAGACAATAACTCTTATCTATGTGCTGACAGGCATTTTCCACATTATCCAATTCTTCGTATTCCCTTCTTGTCAGCGATACTATGCCAAAATCCGAAATTCTTGTAAATATTGCAAGTCTTTCAATATCGTCATCGTCCATACCGAGAAATTTCCCGAACTCATTCGCAATCCTGATATTTTTCTCCACAACACTTTTATTAAAATACCCTTTTTTGTATATTGTGTTTTCCACATCACCCAAAATATCCTGACTTTGCTTTATAAGTCCCTTATGCCGATACATCTTCTCTTCCGCAAAACTTATCGCCCCGTTTATCGACTGAGCCATAGCCACCTTTCTGCCATATCCCAATGATATAGACGGCTTTACATCAAGCTCTGTATGCTCCGCACATTTTCTCAGCACATTCTCGCAGTATTCCCTCACTTCATCATCTGTCGCATTCGGCATAAGCACATTGAATTCATCGCCTCCGCATCTGCCGATAATATATCCTTCCTTAGCACAATCTTTCATAATTCCGCTAACCGTTTGCAAAAGCTTATCTCCCATGTTATGTCCGAACACATCATTTGCAAGTTTAAGATTATTCACATCTCCCATGACTACCCCGACCGGACTTATATTTTTCTCCTCCATGTCACTCAAAATACTATTGAAATAGTTTCTGCTGTACACACCCGTCAGCTCGTCATACTTGCTCATATTAATGAGTTTCTGGTGTTCACTTTTCAGGTCCTCTTCCAATTTTCTTCTGTAAGCTATTTCTTCCCTTTGAACATAATTTTTATATGCAATCTCACAAAGCTGCTTTACAATAAGATAAATATGGTTTGCTATACTCTCAAACTTCTTCCTCGGCACAAAATTTACCTTGTTAATAGCCCTGCAATATTCATCGGGGTCTATATTAAGGTCCAACGCTTTTCTGCGTTTTTCCTCCTCGGTCATATTAATGCTTTCATCTCTTACCTGACCAATCAGCCAGTTTGCAATATGCTTATTGCCTATCACAAAGCTTACACCTGCATCGAGCAGTCCCGCCGACAAACATTGCTGAATAATCGGTCCGTCATGGGGCTTACCCAGCGTAGCGTCGGAATTCATGCAGTTTTTAATACCGCTCTCACTGTTACGCACTATTTTCTCACAAAACTCACAGAAATTGCTCGGTTTTGTTATCGGTTTTCCGGTAGGCGTTGTGATAATTGACGCAATATCAAGCGCCACCGCTACATTATCCTGTATCTTCTGCATTTCTTCCACATTAAAGAAATCACTAAATTTACAGTTATCTATACTAATTTCCAAATTATAGTTTGTATACTCTGTGTCCATTCATATCCCTCCTTTAAATGCGGAATATACCCCTTTCCGCATATATCGAAAATGTCACAAACTTATCCCAAATACTTATGAAGTATATTATACAGTGTATCATCATCAACCGGTTTCAAAATATAATCGTCCATACCCACTTCCTGTGAATACTTAATATTCTCCGGCAGTGCATCTGCCGACATCGCAATAATCGGCAATGCTTTTACGTCATTTCTAGGCAGCTGACGAATTGCTTTTGTCGCCTCTGTGCCGTCCATAACCGGCATACGAATATCCATCAAGATTAATTTATAGCTGTCAATCTTCGATTCTATTACCTTCTCCAAAGCCTCTCTGCCTGTCGACGCAGTGTCCACATAAAGATTTAACCCTTCCAATATAATCTTTGCAAATTCACGGCTCAGTGCATTATCGTCAACCAACAGTACCTTCTCGCCGTTAAAATTACTGTACTGTTTGGCTGCCGTCTGTTCCGTTTCAATCTTTTTATGAACTACATCAAACGGTATCTGCACGCTTATCCTGATGTTCTCTCCGTTTACCTGTTGTATATCCATACTTCCGTCCAGCAAATGTACCAGATTATTAACCGTGATAAGCTCTATACCGCCGCACTCTATAATTACATTCGTGTCGGACTCTTTTGTCAGTCTGAATACATTAAGCAGATTCTTTTCATTATCAATTTTATCCTTATTAATGACTGTAAACTCCAATGTTTTTTTCGCATAACTTTCTTCAACATTATCTATGCTCAAAACAATTTCCCCGTTTGCCCCCATATATTTTGCCAAATTGACAATCATATTTACAAGTATCTGTTTTACATGACCTTCATCACCGTATATATCGTTCGGCACATCTGCATATTCACAAATTTCCAGTTCAATATTCTGTCTTCTCAGATATGTACTAATCATACCCTTCAAATCATTAAATACTCTCTGCACATCAAAATGCGTCTTTTTTACCGATATACGATTATTGTAGCAATCCACAATATCTATAATATTGTCCGTTGCCATAAGCATATATTCAACCACATTATCCATTCTGCTCAAATATTTAAGTGCTTCTTTATTCTCTGACCCTTTCTCCTCGGCAAGAACACAAGCACCCTTTACTATGCTCATTGACGACCTTATGTCATGTGCCAGTTTCAAAAGGAATTCGTTTTTCATATTGTTATTCTGTTTTAATGTGTCAATTTCCTTTTCTTTTTCCTCAATCTTGGTTTCTACCTCTTGGTAAACCTCCTCAACACTCTTTTCAAAAAGCGTTGCATATTTTCTCTCGTCATTCCACTCTATCTTCTTTAAGAACAATGCCGTCCAGCGTGACGCACCATTTTCATCTTTAAGGCGGAATACATCGCCAATCTCGTCGGTATCTCCTGAGAACAATTTATTAATCGTATCATAGCTTGCTATATTTCTGCACTTTTTAATATCATTCTCATTTGCCATTCGGCTAAGCAGTCTGTTCTGCATTTCTTCAAAACTGCTGTCATTATAAAGCAGCGTCTTGTTAAGACCGCCGTCACTCATATCCACACTGTATATATTATTCTTGATACAGTCGATTTCCCATATATCCAAGCACATATTTCCGAAGTCTACGCCGTATCTCTTTAATAAGTTGGCATTTTCTTCTCTTTCACGCATATATGTGTCAATATCGACAATACTCACATAGCCCGTTTTAGTACCGTCTTTTTCATTTACGAACAGTTTAAGTCCCAAACGTACCCATATAGTCTTATCGTCAACATTTTTTCTTCTGTATTCAAGGCTGTCATTCTGCACATCTGCCGCAAACAGCCGCTCCACATTGTCTTTCGACAACATTTCTCTCAGTTTCGCTTTATGAGCTTCTTCCTCAGCTCTTGCCACAATTCTGTTTACAAACGTGTCATAATCTATCAGCCTGTCAGTAATACTGTCCACACCCTTGTAACGTTCCACGGTATAATCATCATAATTGATTTTATACGCCACAATCAAATCCGAGTTTATAATATTATGATATGACATATCATAAATAATTTCGTCACTCGGGTCAAAAACAGGACGTCCGCTGAATATACAGCATATATGTCCGCTGAAAGGATTTTCGTACATTTCCACATCAAACTGCGTATTGATATAGTGGTTTTGTATGTTCTTCCCGACCGACTTATATGATAATACGGTGTTTCCTTTTCCAAACTCATTAAGCAAATATCTTCTTCTGCTAAGCTGTGCAAACTGTTCTTTGCTTTCCGGATGCAGGAACTGTTTTATAAAGTTCATAAGCAAACCGTACTCATTCGGACAGTCCTTATCGTTCAAAATGCTGTCGCACACAACCGTTTTGTCCAGAACCTTATTATCTGTCAAATCAATATTGAATATGAATTTACATTCATCTTGCAGCAAACTTATGCACTTTTTCTGCACATCATATTGCAGTTCCGACTCTTTAATTTCCGTTCTGTCAAGGCATATACCGCATATTGCCGCAGCATTATCCTCAAACAAGTCTGTATTGAATGATTTTATCAATATTTTTTGATATACCGAATTTCCCGACTTTGTTTTAATACGAACTTCGGTTTCAAAAAGGTCGCTCCTGTTTTGTACTGCCTTGTCAACCACATCTAAAAATCCGTCTATATCATCTTTGTGTATCAGCTGCAAGAAATCATTGTTCAAAACTGTTTTAAACTCTTGCTTTTCATAACCGTAAATTTCATAGAAATTCTTGTCTGCATAATGTATATTAAATCCGTTATCTCTGTGTGCTATAAACACACCGTTCGGAGCAATATCCATAATTGCCGAAAGCAGTTTATTCTCTCTGCGATACTCGTCAGACATAACCTTTTCCATATGTATGTTCTTAAAATAAACAACAATATTGTCGTTGCCGCCGTCCGGCATAAATTCGCCGTACGCACGATACCACATTTTTTCCGTACCGTCAAGATTTGCGATAATCTCTATGCTGTCCGGCTCTTTTTTGGAAATAAGTTTCTTAATCCATAGTGCAAAATCATGCTGATACACTTTATCTATCAAAGGCAGATGGTCTACATTCTTCATGAAATTATTTACATTATGTCTTAACCCCGCAATATTAAATATCATCTCGTCGGTATCAATATTGTACTCCATGTAAATAATATCTGTATTTTTAAGCACAAGCTTATTAATATTTTCCGACTGCTTTGCATATTTCAAAACATTCCTTGTTTTTTCCACGGAAATATAAGCGAATTTGTGTCCTTCCTTGTCATTTGCCACCGTTATTGCAAATCTGACATTTATTCTTGTGTTGTCGGGACGCAAAAAATCAGTAATCAATTCCAGCGGTTCTGAGCCTTCATCGTTTTTCTTTAAGAACCATTTTACATACTGCATATCTTTTGTATGAATAAATGTCAATATGCTGAATTCCTTATTTTTATCGTATTCTTCTCGTGAAATGCCCATAAATTCAAGAACCTTATCCGAGATAAATTCCGTGCGAAGTTTGTCATGGTCAAGCACTTCATATATAGCAACTCCGTTTTGGATATTGTCCAAACTTCGGCACAAAAGCTCCGTTTTCTTTATCGCACCAAGTTCCTCATTCTTGCGTTTTGTTATATCAAACAATGACGCATATATAACGTCCCTGTCCTCATAACCCGTGCTGACTTTGCTCATGTTAAATCTAATCCACATAAGTTTGCCGCCCGCACTGTATCTGCGAAGTTCTATCGTTTTCAATCTGCCGTTTTCCATATTTTCGACTGCATCAAATATTTTAATGCGGTCAGGCTCATATATACGCTGTGCAAGATTTTTGCCGTAAAACTCGTCACTCCCGTCAGCCTCAAACATATCAAAGTATTTTTCGTTTGCACGCACCAATTCTATTGATTTGCTGCTGCTGTTTATCTCATACACAGCCACTGCGTCAAACAGATTATCGAATATGATATTGCTTGTCGAGTTCGGGTCCCAAAGTTCAACAACATCCTTATCAACTTTCGTATCCTTTATATCGGAAGCCGAATATGATGATTTTTTCACCAGCATTTCAAACTCCAAAACAGGAACGGGACGTGAATAATAAAATCCCTGTGCGTCATTACAGCCGATACTGCGTAGGAAATTAACCTGCGTATTGGTTTCAACACCCTCGGCAATAACCGGCAGCGACAGCCATTTCGCCATACGCACTACCGAATTCAGAATAATTCCGCCTCTGCCCTGCTCGGCATCGCCTCTTAAAAAGTTCATGTCGATTTTCAAAACGTCAACCGGAACGTCTTTAAGCATATTAAGTGACGAATACCCCGCTCCGAAATCGTCCATCAGGATTATAAATCCGTAATCCTGCAATCGTTTCATAATAGGCATAAGCTGGTTTAAATTTTCTGTATATGCACTTTCTGTAATTTCAAGCTCCAAATATCTCGGCGGAATATCGTATTTGTTCACCAAGCCGATAATTATGTCGCACAAATGCGGATTGTATAAATCTATTCTGGAAATATTTATCGAAACAGGCAATACCGGCTTGCCCTCGTCCTTCCATCTTTTGAGTATCATACAGGTATGTTCCCATATGTATTCATCAAGTTTCATAATGAAACCGTTGCGTTCAAATATAGGAATAAACACTCCCGGAGAAATCATACCCTTTGTCGGGTGCTGCCAGCGTACCAATGCTTCCGCACCCACTACCGTTTCATTGGTAAGATTGTATTTCGGCTGTAAATAAACCTCAAACTGTTCTTCTTCCAAAGCGGTATTCATTTCAGCGGTAACTTCATGCTCCTTAACCAAATCGGTACGAAGTTTATCGTTGTATACCGCATATCTGTTCATATAGTTGCCCTTAACGGTGCGGTGTGCCAAATTTGCTCTGTCACACATGGCACTTACTGTCATTCCGCTTTCACGGTCAACCTTGTAAATACCAAAACACGGCACTATTTCAAAATCAATAGGATAATCCTTTAATTTTTCGTTTATAGCGTTCATTATATCCTCAACCGAATTATCCTTGTCCTCAATACACATTGCAAAAATATCGGCGTCAAATCTGCCGAATGTGCCGTCGGTATCAATCAATGTGTACAGCATATGACTGATGTATCTAAGCAGTTTATCGCCCTCAGCCGTACCGAATAGGTCGTTGATGATTTTAAATCGTGCGATGTCCCAGTGTATAATAACATAGTTTTTGTCGGGGTTTTCATGAATTAGATTTGCTGTTTCAGTATAGAAGGTGTGTCGGTTGTAGATGCCTGTAAGCTCGTCATATCTGGCTTGGTATCTAAGTTCGTCCATCGTATTTTTAATAGCGGTAATATCATTTAGCACACTGCTGATACGTCTTATTCCGTCCTTGTATATCAAGCGTCTGCCCGAATCCAATATCCACATCAATTCGCCGTTTTTCGCTCTTATACGGTATTCACAGCTGTACTCGTTGGACTCGTCAAGCCCACGGTTGTATTGTTCCAGCGCCTGTTCAACATCGGGAGGATATACCGCCCCGACCATATTGCCGCCCGAAAGTTCCAAAAATTCCGCACGGGTATATCCAAGCATACTAAGCAGATTTTTACCGATATAATAGAAAGTTCCCCTTTCATCTTCCTCGGTAATTTTTATTCCCGCATTAAGATTGCTTGTCATCAAGTCCATCATTGCGTTGCTTTGGTCAACCTCGTCCTGCAAGTCACGCTTATCGTTTCTCGGCTCTAACGTAACCACATATGCTTCCTCGCCGTCCCAAAGTCCCTTTTTAATATTGGACTTATAATTCCTGAGCATATTGCAGTTTAGGTTGTATTCATCGCCTTTATTCACTTTGCAGTCTGTGCATTGATTTACGTTTCCCACCGACTGATAGCAGCTGCAATCGGTATCATATGACGGAAAAAAGCGTTCAAACGCTCTGTTTGCATACAAAATATGATGTGTCTTTCTCGATATTACATACACACCCAAATTATCCGCATTTTCTATTAATTCTACAATATCCTTTAATTCCTTCACTTCATAACACCTCTCTAAATAATCTTCAAACGAAACTCTCCCCGACTGTTTCGCCCGGTTGCCTTTCCTATGATGCCTTTTAATATAATTATTTTTATTGTGTCATAATACTCGGTCAGAAATATTATTATTCAAATTATATAAATATATATTTTTATTTTACTACAATTTGCAACACATTGCAACAATTTATTCCAAGGTATGTGTTAAATACGCTGATAATTTATTAAATAATTAAATATATACAGAAAATTTAACATTAAAATTCCAAAAAACCGTATTGCACTTTCTGCAATACGGTTTTTAATCTGCATATTAAACTACATCATTAACGGCTATAACGTCAACCTTGTCCGGAGTATATCCGGCTTCCATAACTTCAACCATCGCACGGACAGTATCAAGAGATGTCATAAGCGATACGGTACATTCAGCCGCAGTACGTCTGATTTTGAAACCGTCGCTGTGCACATCATTACCCTTTTTCGGAATATCGACAATCAAGTCAACAATACCGCTTCTGATAATGTCAAGCACATTCGGCACACCGTCGGAAATCTTCTTTGCAACCTGTACTTCAATACCGTTTTCTTTAAGCATCTTTGCCGTACCCGCTGTCGATATAAACTTACAGCCGATAGCAGCCATACGTTTAGCAAGAGGAAGGAAGTTTTCCTTATCCCTGTCACGGATTGTCGCAAGCACCGTACTTCCGCTCTTAGGAATAGTAGTACCCGCACCGACAAAACCTTTGTACATAGCCTCTGTAAAGTTCCTGCCTACACCCAAAACTTCACCTGTCGAACGCATTTCAGGGCCAAGGCTTACTTCAACCTGAGGCAATTTCTCCGTCGAGAATACCGGCACTTTGATAGCAACCGAGTTTGTAGCCTTTGCAATACCTGTTTCATAACCCATGTCTTTCAGCGTTTCGCCAAGCATAATTCTTGTCGCAATATCAATAACCGGCACATTTGTAACCTTTGTGATATACGGCACTGTACGGCTTGAACGTGGGTTTACTTCGATGATATACAATTCATCTTTATATTCGATAAACTGAATGTTAATCATACCTATAACTTTAAGTGCGATTGCCATTCTGTAAGTTACGTCTTTAATCTTTTCCACAATGTGGTCAGGGATATTCTGCGGAGGATAGATAGATACACTGTCACCCGAGTGAATACCGGCTCTCTCCAAATGCTCCATGATACCCGGAATTAATACGTCCGTACCGTCACATATAGCGTCAACCTCAATTTCACGTCCGCCCAAATATCTGTCGATAAGAACAGGGTTCTTGTGGTCTTTCTTAAATGCGTTGATAAGGTAATCCGACAATTCCTCCTCATTGTGAGTAATTTCCATACCCTGTCCGCCAAGAACGTATGAAGGTCTTACCAACAGAGGATATTCAAGCTTGTTCGCCTCTGCGATACCTTCTTCCAAATTCCAAACCGCTTTACCCTTAGGACGCTTGATGTTAAGCTGTTCCAAAAGCTCATCGAATTTTTCTCTGTCCTCAGCCTCGTCAATTTGTTTCGGCTTTGTACCGTAGATAGGCACATTCATTTCGTCAAGGAAGTTGGCAAGCTTGATAGCTGTCTGACCGCCGAACTGCAATATAACGCCGTCCGGATTTTCCTTTTCGATAATATTGTAAACATCTTCTTCGGTAAGCGGTTCAAAGTACAGTTTATCCGATGTATCAAAGTCTGTACTTACAGTTTCGGGGTTGTTGTTTACGATAATTGTTTCGATACCGGCTTTTTTAAGCGACAATACACTCTGCACACTGCAATAGTCAAATTCGATACCCTGACCGATTCTGATAGGGCCCGAACCGATAACCAATACTTTCTTGTTGTTTGTTACCTTAACTTCATCGTCCTCGTCGTATGTCGAGTAGTAGTAAGGAGATACCGCCTCAAATTCGCCCGCACAAGTATCAACCATCTTATATACAGGCAAGATGCCCAATTTCTTTCTCAAATTCAAAATCTCAGGTGCTTCACAGCCAAGAATATCAGCCATACCCTTGTCGCTGAATCCCATAACCTTGTATTTTTTCATTGTTGCATAGTCCATATCGGCAAGAGTCAGCTTTTTAAGAGCCTCCTCCGCATCTACGATATTCTTAATCTTCTTAACGAAGAACGGGTCCATACCTGTAATTTCGCAGATTTTCTCCATACGGTAGTTGCGGCGGATAAGTTCTGCAAGGTCGAACAATCTTTCATCATCAGGCACTTGCACTCTGCTCTTTAACTCTTTCATTGTACGTTTCTTTGACGATTCACGTTCCAATGTGTACTGCTTGATTTCAAGCGAACGGATACCTTTTAGCAGTGACGATTCAAACGTACTGCCGATAGCCATTATTTCACCCGTTGCCATCATTTTTGTACCAAGATTACGCTTAGCACCGAAGAATTTATCGAACGGCCATTTCGGTATCTTTGTTACAACATAGTCGATTGCCGGTTCAAAGCAAGCGTATGTCTGACCTGTAACGGCGTTCTTGATTTCGTCAAGATTGTAACCAAGGGCAATCTTTGCGGCAATCTTTGCGATAGGATAGCCTGTTGCCTTTGACGCAAGAGCAGATGAACGGCTCACACGAGGGTTAATCTCGATAACCGCATAGTTAAAGCTTTCAGGGTCAAGTGCAAACTGTACGTTACAGCCGCCCTTGATTTCGATAGAATTGATAATGTCGATAGCTGCTTTTCTAAGCATCTGATATTCCTTATCGGCAAGAGTCAATGCCGGAGCGACAACGATACTGTCACCTGTGTGTACGCCGACAGGGTCAACGTTTTCCATGCTACATACCGTGATACAGTTGCCCGCACCGTCACGGATAACCTCGAACTCGATTTCTTTCCAGCCCTTGATACTCTTTTCAAGAAGTACCTGACCTACACGGCTCAGATGCAGACCCTGTGCCAAGATTTCGGAAAGCTGTTCCTCGTCCTCTGCGATACCGCCGCCCGTTCCGCCAAGCGTATAAGCCGGACGAACGATAACAGGGTAGCCGATTTTCTTTGCGAATGCAAGACCCGATTCCAAATCGGTTACGATTTCACTCGGTGCGATAGGCTGATTTGTTCTTTCCATAAGCTGTTTAAAGCTATCTCTGTCCTCGCCCTCTTTGATAGACTCAATGCTTGTGCCGATAACACGCATATCATACTTTTCCAATATACCCGAATCGTAAAGTTCGCAGGCAAGGTTAAGACCTGTCTGACCGCCCATACCGGCGATAACGCTGTCCGGACGTTCCTTTGCGATGATTTTTTCCAAAGTTTCAATGGTAAGCGGTTCGATGTACGTTCTTGTCGCCATACCTCTGTCGGTCATAATTGTAGCGGGGTTTGAATTTACCAAAATAACTTCGATACCCTCTTCTTTGATTGCCTGACAAGCCTGTGAACCCGAATAGTCAAATTCGGCAGCCTGTCCGATTACGATAGGGCCTGAACCGATTACAAGCACTTTTTTAATTGATTTATCTAATGGCATATTATTTAACCCCCTTCAAAAATCTGTCGAACAAAAATCCCGAATCCAACGGTCCCGGACAAGCCTCAGGGTGGAACTGTACACTCTGAATAGGCAGTGTCTTGTGTTTCAAGCCTTCCATAGTCTTGTCGTTTACGTTTATAAAGTTCATTTCAACATCATCGGGTAAATCCGAAACAATGTAGTTGTGGTTTTGCGATGTGATGTATACTCTGCCTGTTTCCAAATCCTTAACAGGGTGGTTTCCGCCGTGGTGACCGAATTTCAATTTTGATGTCTTTCCGCCCAATGCAAGACCGATTACCTGATGTCCCATACAGATACCGCAGATTGGGAATTTGCCTACCAACGCTTTGATTGTGTCGATTGTCCCCGGAGTGTCAAGCGGGTCGCCCGGACCGTTTGATACGAACACCAAATCAGGGTTAAGCTTTATAATCTCGTCTGCCGATACATTTGCCGGAAGAACGGTTATTTTGCAGTCCCTCGCTTTCAGGTCACGAAGTATACCGCCCTTAGCACCCATGTCGATAAATGCAACATGGCACTTTCCGCCGCCGTTTATTACATATTTCTTCTTTGTTGTAACTCTCATGATAACGTCGCTGTTGTCAAGGCTTGCGAACATTTCCTCGATTTCCTTGTCCGACATATCCTTTGTTGTGATAATACCTTTCATAACACCGTGGTTGCGGATAACTCTTGTCAATGCTCTTGTGTCAATTCCTTCAAGACCTACTACGCCTTGCTGTTTCAAAAAGTCGTCCAAAGTCATTTCGTTTCTGAAATTTGACGGATATTCACATTTTTCTCTTACAATAAAAGCGGTAAGATTAGCCTTGTCCGCCTCCATATCCTCCAAGTTAATGCCGTAGTTACCTATCAGCGGAAAAGTCATTGTAACAATCTGACCTGCGTAAGACGGGTCTGTCAAAGTTTCCTGATAACCTGTCATATTGGTTGTGAACACAACCTCGCCCACAACGTCCTTGCACGCACCGAACATCTTGCCTTTAAACTGCGTACCGTTTTCCAATATCAAACGAGCGTCCATAAATCTATCTCCTCTCTTGCAATGTATATATTTTTTCACACGGATAATCTGTCTATTCCCTTTGTTAGCATTGTAAAACATTTTAATTTTGGGCAAAAAAAATTTATAAAGATAATATTAACTTTGTCAGCCTAAAAAAAAGACAATGTAAAGTGAAAATAACAACACTCTCATTGTCTGTCAATTTTAAAAAAGGAAATATTAAATAAAGGGGCTATATCTATTGACTTGTAAACCATGCTTTGTTTTAGCTTGTTCATTACTGTTCCCCTTTCTTTTTATCTAAATTAGTATAGCATTTTAACGGTATTTTGTCAATACATTTTTCTCTTTTTTTTCGCATAAAAACTCACACTTATTTATAATATTACAGCCGTATACATTTTGCATACGGCTGTAACAATTATTATATCTTCTCTGTTATCGGCTTATACACACCATTGTAATTTTCCCATATGAACAAGCTGTAATCGTCACTCTTTACATAACCTGTGTATGTTATTTTCATTCCCTCTACCGTCGGTTTAAGCTCTGTTGCAGATGTAAATGCTCCGTCACTGAACTGTCCAGCCAAAACCACTATATTATCGGTGTTGATGGTTGTTTCGTCATTCAGCGTAACAGTCACTGTCACCGTGTCGCCTGTTTTGCTTGCTTCGGCGGATAATTGGGTTTTGTATGGGTCAAGTATGGTAAGTAAATGTGTAATTACATAATTATAATGAATTTTTGCATGAGTTAAACAGTCATTTTCCTCATTAATAACTATACTTTTCCACTGTTCCTGTGTTCCCGTATAGTATACATTTTTCAAATTATCACATAATCCAAATGCATTTCTACCTATTTCTGTTACACTTGTTTTAATCGTTACATTGTCTAAATAATAACAATTAAAAAATGCTCTTTTTCCTATCTTCTTTACATTATTCGGGACTTCTATGCCAATTAAATTTTCACATTTTTCAAATGCATTATCTCCTATCGTTATAACACTATTTGGAAATTTTACATTAATTAAATTAGCGCATTCATTAAATGCACCATCTTCTATTGTTATTATACCATTCGGAATTTTATATTCTTCATCAGTTTTTCCTTTTGGATAGTGTATTAATTTAGTTTTATCTTTATCGAACAATACCCCATCAACCGAACTATAATTTTTGTTTTTCTCTGATACTTCTATACTTGTTAAGCTTTCACAATTCCAAAAAGCACCGCTTTCTATTTCCGCTAAATTATCAGGAATTTTTATGTCGATTAATTTTGCACAATTACCAAACGCACCATTTCCTATCTTAATAATGCTATTTGGAAGTTCCATTCTCTCTAAATAATAACAATTTTCAAACGCACTTTTTCCTATCTCGGTTATACCATTCGGCAGTTCTATATTTTTTAGTTTTCTGCAATCTATAAATGCTTTTGCTCTTATCGTTATTACCCCATTTGGAATTATATATTCTTCGTTAGTTTTTCCATTTGGGTATTTTACCATTTCTGTTCTATCCTTGCTGAATAACACCCCATCAACTGAACTATATTTAGAATTTTCCTCAGATACATTAATATTAACTAATTTATTACAATTATTAAATACATTTTCACCGATTTCCGTTACGCTGTTAGATATTTCTACGCTTTCTAAATTTCTGCAATCATTGAATGTATATTCGCCTATTACCTCTACGCCGCTCGGTATTTTTATACTTTTCAACTGTTCGCACCATGTGAATGTATATTTTTCTATAATCGAAACATTATTTGAAAGTTTTACACTTTCCAAATCGCTACAATTACTAAATACACTCATTCCCATTGTTGTTACGCTATCCGGCAGTTCTATACCTATTAAATTACTGCAACTGCTAAATGCACTATCGCCTATTGTTGTTACACTATTCGGTAATTCTATACTCGTTAAATTATTGCAACCCTTAAATGTTTCTTTTTCTATCGTTGTTATACTATTCGGTAATTTTATTTCTGTTAAACCTACACAGCCGCTAAACGCACCTTCTCCAATTTTTGTCACGCTTGTAGGAATGTCTATACTTGTTAAGCTATTGCAACTTTTAAATGTTTCTTTTTCTATCGTTGTTATACTATTCGGTAATTTTATTTCTGTTAAACCTACACAGCCGCTAAACGCACCTTCTCCAATTTTTGTCACGCTTGTAGGAATGTCTATACTTGTTAAGCTATTGCAACTTTTAAATGTTTCTTTTTCTATCGTTGTTATACTATCCGGTAATTTTATTGCTGCTAAACCTACACAACTACTAAATGCACCTTCTCCTATTTTCGTCACACTGTCAGGCAATTTTATACTTACCAAACTTTTGCAACCGTCGAATACACTTTTCCCGATTTCCTGCAAACCATTTGTTAATTCTACATTCGCCAAATCTACACAGTCGCTAAACGCACTTTCTCCTATCGTTGTTACGCTTTCGGGAATTTTTATATTCTCTAATTTACTGCAATCACTAAATGCATAATTTCCTATTGATTTAATATTATTTGGGATTACTACATCGGTCAAGCTGCAACAGCCGCTAAATAGACTTATTTCTATTGCTGTTATGCTTGTCGGAAGTTTGACACTTTCCAATTTTTCGCAGCCGCTAAACGCTCCCCTGCTTATTACCTCTAAACTGTTTGGTAATTCTATACTTGTTAAATCGCAATCGGCAAAAGCCATTTCGCCTATTGACTTTACACTGTTTGGAATTTCCACACTTGTTAAACTACAATAATTAAACGCTTTGTCTGCTATTTCAGTTACGCTGTTCGGAATTTCTACACTTTTTAAATTGTTATTGCCAAAAAATGCACTACTATTAATTTTTTTAACCGTTGAAGGAATAATATAATTATCACCGGTTTTATAATGTCCATAGCTTATTAACGTTGTTTTATCCTTATTAAACAACACACCATCAACAGATGAATAATTTTTGTTCTCTTCACTTACATTTATACTCTCTAATCCCGTACAGTATTCAAACGCATCATCACTGATTGATGTTACATTTGACGGAATATCTATACTGGTTAATCTGCAAAAGAAGAATGCACCCTTACCTATTCTTTCCAAGCTATTCGGTAATTCTATGCTCGAAGAATTATTAACATCGCAAAAAGCATAATCACCTATTCCCGTAACTCCTTCATTGATTACAATTTTTGTAATATTCTGTGAGTACCACGGTGCAGGATTTATATAATTACCGCCATAATTCTCCATATCCCCCGTACCGCTTACAGTCAGCGTACCCTCATCATCAAGTTTCCATGTCAGATTATCTCCGCAAGTACCGCTCGCCAATTCCTCCGCAAAGCCGATAATCGGCACACATGACATAATCACCGCCAACACCAGCATAACTGCCGTACATTTAATTCCTATTTTTCTCATAAAATCACCCTTTTATATCTTTTCTGTTATCGGCTTATACACACCATTGTAATTTTCCCATATGAACAAGCTGTAATCGTTGCCATTTACATCACCTGTGTATGTTATTTTCATTCCCTCTGCCGTCGGTTTAAGCTCTGTTGCAGATGTAAATGCTCCGTCACTGAACTGTCCCGCCAAAACCACTATATTATCGGTATTGATGGTTGTTTCGTCATTCAGCGTAACAGTCACTGTCACCGTGTCGCCCGTTTTGCTTGCTTCGGCGGATAATTGGGTTTTGTATTGGTCAAGTACAGTAAGTATATAGTGTATTGTCGCATCGTCAATATACTCATTCTCAACACTTACCGCTATATCATTCCACTGTTCCTTTGTTCCGTTATAATATATATTCTCTAACCTGCCGCAGCTGTTAAATGCTCCCGCCCCAATAACAACAACACTTTTCGGTATTTCTATACTTTCCAAGCTGCTGCATCCATAAAATGTACTTCCGGCTATTTTTGTTATACTGTCAGGAATTTTTATACTCCTTAATTCCGAACAATCCATAAATGCACTATCACCTATCTTGGTTACACTATCAGGAATGTCTATATTTATCAAACTTGCACAGCCATTGAACGTATTCTCTCCTATTTCCGTCACACTGTCCGGAATTTCTACATTAACCAACTCATTACAACACGCAAACGCTTCACTGCCTATTTTCTTTATATTATCAGGGATTTTTATATCTGTTAATTTGTCGCAATAACTAAACATATAATCACTGATGCAATCAATCCCCTCAGGAATAGTTATATCCGCCAATCCTCTGCAAAGTTTAAAAGCTCCGTTTCCTATTGTCGTTACACTATTCGGTATAGTTATTTTCGCTAAATTTTCACACCAATAAAACGCATTCTCTCCTATTGCTGTCACACTTGCCGGAACTTCAATCTGAATCAAATTACCGCAATTTTCAAATGCACTGCAACCTATCTCAGCTGTACCGTTTGGAATTTCATATTTTTCGCCGTTCTTGCCTTGCGGATATTGTATTAATCTCGTTTTATCCTTATCAAACAGAACTCCGTCAACAGAACTATACTTTTGATTATCTTCCGCCGCATTTATGGCTGTTAAAGCATTACAGTTTGTAAATGCAGCGTCACCAATAAACGTAACACTGTTCGGAATTTCTATATCGGTTATCTTTTTGCACCCATCAAATGCACTTTCTCCTATTACAGTTACACTGCCCGGTATTTTTACACTTGTTAAGCTTTCACAGCACGAAAACGCTCTGTATCCTATTTTCACTATATTATTTGAAATTTCCGCACTTGCTATATTTCGGCAGCTGTCAAAAGCACTATCATTTATTGTTGTTACACTGTCGGGAATTTTTACACTTGTCAGCTTATAACAATCATAAAATGCATTCTCACCTATTTCTGTTACTCCGCTCGGTATTTCATATTCCGCTTTTTCTTTATATTTCGGATACCATATTAATTTTGTTTTGTCTTTATTAAACAACACGCCGTCAGCAGAACTATAATTTTGATTTTCTTCCGATACATTTATATCCGTTAAAGCACCGCAATAATAAAATACCGATTTACCGATAAATGTAACACTGCTCGGTATTTCTATTTTTTTCAAACTATTACAACCACTAAATGCCCCGTCACCTATTGAAATTACACTGTTTGGAATTTCTATTCCTTCCAATTTAGTGCATCCGGAAAATGCGTCGTTTTCTATTGTTGTTACACTATTCGGTATAGTTATTTTCGTTAAATTTTTACAATTCCAAAATGCATTATCTCCTATTGTTGTTACACTGTCCGGTATCGCATATTCCTGTTCGCTCTTAGCATACGGATATATTACCAATTCTGTTTTATCCTTATTAAATAACACTCCGTCAACAGAACTATAATTTTGATTTTCCCCCGATACATTTATATCTGTTAAACTGTCACATAGTCCAAACAATGTACTCTTTAATTGTGTCACACCGCTCGGAATTTCTATACTTTTTAAGTTTCTGCACCAAAAAAATACGCTGTCGCCTATTGTTGTCACACTATCCGAAATTTTCACATCTGCTAAATTGTAACAATTACTAAACGCATTATCTCCTATTGACGTTACACCATTATCAATTACAACTTTATTTATTTTCTTATATAAGTCATTCCATGGTGAAAAGTTGTCAATATCACCATAATTCTCCATATCCCCCGTACCGCTTATAGTCAGCGTACCCTCATCATCAATCACCCATGTCAGATTATCTCCGCAAGTACCGCTTTTTACTTCCTTTGCAAAGCCGATAATCGGCACGCATGACATAATCACTGCCAACACTAGCATAACTGCCGTACATTTAATTCCTATTTTTTTCATAAAATCACCCTTTTAAATTTGTATTTTCTATATTATATCACATTCCATACAATTTTGCAAACAAAAAGACACATTTCAAATATCCTTTGTACAGGATATTCAAAATGTGTCAATATATTTTATCTTACAAATGCTTTATAAATCACCGATACCGCCTCGGCTCTTGTCAATTCCTTCTGCGGATTGAAATTGCCGTTTTCGTCACCTGTCACAATTCCCAATCCCTTTGCGATAGCAACATAACCCATGCTGTCCGCACCGATTGCGTTTTCATCGGCAAAGCCTGTTTTGAAAATGCCTTGCAATTCGGCAACTTCACTGTATCCTCTTGCTTTAAGCAAATATTTAACCGCCTGTTCTTTCGTCAAAACCGCTGTCGGATTTTTCTCGTCCTTTGAAATTATTTTACGGCTAATCGCATAATTGTATATGTCCTCTTCGTTAATGTCGATATATTTTTCGCTCATTGCCAATAATCTCAGATACTCATATTGCGTGATTGACATTTCCGGCTTGAACTCCGTACCGTCAAGGTAAATATCTGCGTCAGCCAACGCATTTGCCATATCTTTTGCCCAATGACCGTCTATATCTGTATATCCGCCGAATTTAACGTCAACAGGTTTGCCGTTGTATTTCATATTTTCGCCTGTTTTTGCGTCAAAGTTTGTTTCGCCGTCAAATGTATATGCCAAGACATATTTCTTATCGCTGTTCTTTACCCACACTTGTTTTACCGGCAATGCCAACAGATTTTCCGTTGCCTTTTCAAGAGATATTGCTCCGTCGGCAGACGGTATATCCTTTAATTCTCTCCAATTAAAATACAAATACTCGATTTTGCCCGTATCAACGTTATAGTTTATACGCACTGTATTATTGTAATACGGCACACCGTTTATCGTTCTGCAATACTGATATGTAACATTATGCGAAATAAGATTATCGTCAATATTAGATTTTTCGCAGTCCTCATATTTAAGCTGTGCATATTTATCGCCGTAATATTTTTTCAAAAATTCATCAACTTTCGTTTTTCCGCTTTGCACTTGTTCATCGGTAAGCGGTGTTTCTGCCGGTTTATCCTCTTTATCTATGCTGTACCGGTAAAAAGACAAAATCTCTTTTGTTTGTGCATTGATTTCCACATTCGCAAAATTCTTTTTGTCCTTGTCAGCCAAATTTATATCCGCATAATACGCACCGTCATAATTTCTTATTCCCTCGCTTGCCATAGTCAAATCCGCCGCTATGCCAAGCTCGTCTATGCTCTTGATATACTTTTCAAGTTCCTCGCCCGAAATAAGATTATTCACCTTTGCGATTTCCGCAATTTCCATCTCGGTCAATTCTTTGTTCGCACCGCCTGCCGATGCGTCCATGCTCCCCGCCGCACCTTCATTACCGGCAAGCCAAATATCATATGATTTTTCTACTTGTTCACCTGTCTGTGCGTCAAAGTATGTATTCTCCCCCTTATTAACGGAGTATTGCAGTATCTGTCCTCTTTTTCTGTTGTAAACGTCATGATAATTCAGTTCCAGCGGACTGTTTTCCGATATATACTTCTTAAACCCGTCCTCGCCCATTGCATTTTCGGGCACTTTTGCGTCAATGTCCGACCAATCACAATTATAATTTGTGACATATAATTTATCATTCAGTTTTTCAACTTCCATGTTTATACCGTCATCAACCACTTCAATACCGTTTTCCATATGTTTGTAACTCAAACTGTATGATGACGAATTTGCATCAACATAATCCAATACCGCATCAACACCCAGATTTTTCAAAAACTGCTCACCGAACTTCACCGCCTCGTCCTTTGAAAAACTCGGCACAATACTATTGTTCCAGTCCTTGTAATTGTAATTTGCATAAATGCTCTTAATCTCAGCGTCTTTGGTTGTTGTAACATAATAATTTAGGAATTGATTTTGATATTCCTCATTATCTCTGTCCTCGTCCTTAACCGACCAATTCAGGAAATATTCCTTTTCGCCGTCGTCAGTGCCTGTCGATACGTTAAACTCGGTCAGATTTTCGGGAATATCCAATTTGGATTTAACCCCCTTGACCACCGTTTCAAGTTCACTGTCCGCAAATACGACAGACATTGCCGACATCATCATCGTTCCCGCAAGAACCGCAGATAGTAGTTTTTTCATAATTATACACACCTTTCTTTTTCCTATTAATTAGGCTTTATATTTATTAGACCGCTCCAATCGGTAAAATGTTCCACAAAAATAAATATTTATTTGAAAATATTTTACCATACTTTATTTTAAATGTAAATCATTTTATATCCGCAAACGGTGTTTCTAATCAAACACTTTTTTAACATCATATTTTAGGTATTCTTTGCATTTACAGTCTGATTATGATATAATATTTTCATATACTGATAAAATAACTTTCAGCAAGGGGGTAGCTGCATGAAAATATTAGTGGTCGATGATGAAAAGTTATTGGTAAAAGGGATAAAATACAATTTGGAAAACAGCGGTTATGAGGTTGTAACGGCTTTTGACGGTGAGGCTGCGGTTAATCTTGCACATGACGGCAGTATTGACTTGATTTTGCTCGACATCATGCTCCCTAAAATTGACGGACTTACCGCCTGCCGAAAAATCAGAACATTTTCCGATGTGCCTATAATCATGCTTACGGCAAGAAGTGAAGATATTGACAAAATTCTGGGACTTGAATACGGTGCGGACGATTACATTGTCAAACCGTTTAATATTCGTGAGGTTATAGCGAGAATAAAAGCTATTATGCGCCGTGCCCGTCCAGAAACGCAGAAAGTGGTCGACAGGGACAAGGTGTTAATCTGCAAGGACGTCAGCCTTGACTATAATTTCAGACAGCTGACCATAGGTGACAAGGTTATAGATTTAACAGGCAAAGAGTTTGATTTGATGGAACTGTTTTTGAAAAATCCGGGCACGGTTTATACAAGAGAAAATCTCTTAAATATCGCTTGGGGAACAGACTACCTCGGCGATGTGCGTACCGTGGACGTGCATATCAGACGGCTTAGAGAAAAAGTGGAAATAAATCCGGCAGAACCGGAGTATATAATTACAAAATGGGGTGTGGGTTATTATTACAAGGACAGCTAAAATCCGAAATTTTTTTAAATCCATGCGTTTTACCATGATGCTGACGTATTTCGGTGTTATTCTGCTGGTGCTTGTACTTATGACCGTATATATCCTCGGCATCCTCGGTGACAGAATGATAGCGCAGGAGAAAACGGATTTATACACCAAAGCAAGCACCATAGCTGATACGGCGGTGTATTATATTGATACGGGCAACACCGCCGAGCTGGACAGAATAATCATGCAGACGCTTGCCGGCACGAATATACGGGGTATAGTTATCGACTCGACATACACGGTTATTTTCGATACCAATAAGGACGCTAAATTAATCGGCAAAACGTTTATGCGTAAGGTGATGAAATCGGCACTTATCGGCGAGCGTATGAGTGATGTTTTTAAAAATGACGTGGATAGTTCAAGCAGTATTGTGGTTGCCGTACCCGTAAAGTATAATAATACCGTCACAGGGGCGGTATATCTGCAAAATTCTGTTGATTATATCGACAGGACAGTGAAGTATATAAAAAAGAGTCTGATTTTCTTTTCGGTATTTATCAGTCTGCTTGCGGGTGTGATGAGCATGGGAATATCTATTGCCGTCACATCGCCTATTGATGAATTTATTTCTGTTGCAAGGGAAATATCAAAAGGAAATTTTTCAAAGCGGATTAAAGTACGGGGACATTCGGAGCTTGCACAGATGGCACAGGCGATGAACTATATGTGCGGCGAACTTGAACAGCTTGAAGAAAACCGCCGAAAATTTGTATCCGATGCATCGCACGAACTGAAAACTCCGCTTGCAACAATAAAACTTATCTCGGACAGTCTTGTGTCAACCGAAAATCCCGATATTTATATAGTAAGGGATTTCCTCGGCGATTTAAGCGAGGAAGTGGACAGGCTTACCCGTATAATAAACAAGCTTTTGGCACTTACAAAAATGGAGAACCGCAAAACAAGCCTTAATTTGGAATACATCAATATAGCTGATTTGGTGACAAAAGTCATAAAAAAGCTGACCGTCACCGCCAAAAACAAGAATATATATCTGCACGCTGACGGCGATATTTCATCTCCGATTGAAACTATGGCGGATTTCGATAAACTGACCGAAGTGATATACAATATAACCGACAATGCAATTAAGTATACCGACAGCGGCGGTGAAGTAACTGTCGGTGTTTCGGCAACCGGCGAAAATGTCACTGTAAAAATAGCGGACAACGGTCCGGGGATACCCGACAGCGAAAAAGACAAAATATTCGAGCGTTTTTACAGGCTTGACGATTCCCGTGCACGAGATACGGGCGGTACGGGTTTGGGCTTGGCTATCGCAAGAGAGGCGGTGCTTATGCACGGCGGAAAAATCGAGGTTATAAGCAGTGTCGGAAAAGGTACGACATTTTTGGTTATTATCCCGAAGAAAAATGCCGATTAAAAAACACTTTTGAAGTATTTTCAAAAGTGCTTGACATTCTGTATTCTGTAATGTTATAATTTAGATAAAAGGAATGGTTTTGACGTTCCGCAGCTAACTAATTATTTTAAGTCGCTCATTTTGCAGAATGGGCGACTAATTTTTTATGTTTTTTATCAAATCAACCAAAAGAGCGGTAAACGCAATTATAAGTATCATTTGCATAATTTCCATAATCAACACCCCCTTTGTGAGAGTGTCGGAACAGCCGCCGCCATTCCTTTTATCCTGGGTTACTCCCATGCCGTCATTTTTCTGACGGCTAAAATATTATATCACAATGTGTCACATATTGTCAATCACATCAAAAAAACACTTTTTAAAATATTTGTAGGTTTACAATAAAATAAAATGTTGACAACTGCGAAAAATTTGATATAATAAAAATAGCAAAGGGATTTACTGCTTTAAAGGCAGTCAGTCCAAAGTTATTGTTATTTTAAAATAACTGCCGACTTTCGACGGAGGGCAGTTATTTTTTTGTTATGTACTTCACTATCTGTTGTACACAAACCATGATAAGAAAAATAAATATATAATTTACATTCATATCCATAAAAATCACCTCCTTATTAAGGAAGTGACCAACTGCCCTTAAATTTCCCTTTGCTATTGGGTTTAAACCCAAAATTATTATACAAAAAATAATATATCCTGTCAATAAAAGAATTGCCGTAAAACAAAAGTGCCGTCTTAAAAAGACAGCACTTCACAATTTATATTAATATCTCTTATCTTAACTGAGCATTCAATTTTTCTTCCAAATTCTTCAATACCTTATCAAATACCTTGTTCACTTCTTCGCCTGTCAAGTTTCTGTCAGCCGCTCTGTAAGATACCGCATATGCAACGCTCTTTTTGCCCTCAGGGATTTGTTCGCCCTGATATACGTCAAACAATTTGATTGTATCAAGCAGCTTGCCCGATGCCGAAACAATAACGTCCTCAATATCCGCAACAGGTGTATCAGCGTCACAAAGCATAGCTATATCACGAGTAACCGCCGGGAACTTAGGCAATGCCTTAAACTTGTTGTCACTGCTGATATTTTTGAACAATACTTCAAAATTAATTTCCGCAACATAGCACGGAACTTCAATACCGAACTTATCCGATACGTTAGGGTGAATTTCACCGACAACACCCATATCCTCGCCGTTTACAGTAACCTTTGCCGTTCTTCCCGGGTGGAATGTCGGGTTATCTTTCAGTGCGGTGAACTTAACATTCTTAACGCCCATGCTGTCAAACAATGCCTCGCACACACCCTTAATATCAAAGAAATCAATATCCGCACCGTACATACCCATCATAACTATTTCAGGCTCGTTCGGCAATTTGCCCTTTTCGGTAGGAATATATATCTTGCCTATTTCAAACAATTTAGCGGTTTCATTTCTTTGGTTGTAGTTTCTTGACAAAATATCAAGCATAGACGCAACCGTTGTTGTACGCATGATTGATGTGTCCTCGCCAAGTGGGTTTGTGATTTTGATTGTATTTCTAAGTGCACTGTCGGCAGGAATATTCAATTTATCGAACACTGACGGGCTTGTGAATGTGTATGTGCATATTTCATTCATACCCTGTGACGTCATAATCTTGTTAATCTTATCCTGTGCCTTTTGACGGTCGTTCTTACCGCCCTTTGTAGCCTCGCCCGAAAGCAACGTTGTAGGGATTTTATCATAACCGTACATTCTTGCAACTTCTTCGGCAACGTCCGCCTCACATTCAATATCCGGACGGAATGTCGGAGCAGTCAATATCATCTTATCCGTATCAACGGTAAATTCAAGCTTTTCAAGATATTTCACCATATCGTCCGTATTGATGTCTGTTCCCAAAAACGCATTGATTTTGTCGGGACGGAAAGCCAATTCTTTCGCTTTTCTGATATCGCCCTTAACGTCAATCACTCCGCCTACAACCTCACCGCAGCCAAGCATCTCAACAAGTTCGCACGCTCTTTCAAGTGCCGGCATTGTATTGTTCGGGTCAAGACCTTTTTCGTATCTTGATGACGCCTCTGTTCTAAGACCTACCTTTTGTGCGGCAAGTCTTACCGACGCACCGTCAAATGTTGCCGACTCGAATACAACCGTTGTTGTGTCAGGCTTAACCTCCGAATTAAATCCGCCCATTACACCGGCTATTGCAACCGCTTTTTCACCGTCGCAGATAAGCAGTGAATTTGTGTCGGGATTTCTGTCAACCTCGTCCAAAGTCTTGATTGTTTCGCCCTCATTTGCAGTACGCACAATGATTTTGTTGCCCGCCAAATCACGCAAATCGAATGCGTGCATAGGCTGACCGTACTCCAAAAGAACATAGTTTGTTATGTCAACGATATTGTTGATTGCACGAACTCCGCAAGCTTGCAAACGATGACGCATCCAATCCGGTGACGGACCGATTTTTACATTCTTAATCATCTTTGCACAATATCTCAAACATTTTTCCGTGTCCTTAACTTCAACCGATACTGTATCGTTAATATCTTCGCTGTTTTCATGATATACAGGCTTTTTGATATTAAGCGGTTTATCGAAAGTAACGGCAGTTTCACGAGCCAAACCGATTATACTGAAACAGTCCGGACGGTTTGATGTGATTTCAAATTCAACCACATTTTCGTTAAGACCGAAATAATCACGAATATCCATGCCGACAGGTGTATCTTCTTTCAAAATAAGAATACCGTACTCCGGTTCATAACCCAAATCAGCCGCTGTAAGACCAAGTTCCTCATGTGAGCAAAGCATACCGTTTGACTCAACCCCACGAAGCTTGCCCTTTTTGATTTTCACACCGCCCGGCAATGTAGAACCGTTTAATGCCGCCGGTACTTTAATGCCCGCTTTTACATTCGGAGCACCGCACACAATCTGCAATTTCTCGCCTGTACCGGCGTCAACCTGACAGATGTGCAAGTGGTCGCTGTCCGGGTGGTCAACACATTCCAAAACTTCCGCCACTACAACCTTATCTATATCTTTTCCCAAAAATTCAGTACCTTCAACCTTTGAACCTGTCATAGTCAAAGCGTGTTCATATTCTCTTGTTCCGACTTCGCCTATATCGGTAAAATCTTTCAACCAACTCATTGGTAACTTCATTTATAAATCATTCCTTTCAATCTCACTCAAAAACTGTTTAACCTCATTCGGACTTTTTAATATATAAATTTTCTTGTCGGGCATCTGTTCTCTTATCATCTGCAAATTTTCATAATATTTATCACGATTTTTCCGCCCGTCCGACAATACCCATTTCAAAAATTCAAAATCAATTTTTTCCGCACACCCCTCGGTCATGTCGGGACGTGTTGACGCATTGTACATTATCCGCCGTTTTATAATCCGCAAAAAGCATAAAAACCTGTTAAAATCGAGAAAAATTATCGTGTCTGCCAAAAACATTCTGCCCTCGAACAGTACCTTTGAATAATTCCCGTCTATAACCCATTTTTCCCTTTTCAAAATCGGCGACAAGAGTTCCACTTCTTCATCATTGGAACGCTCCGCCCAATTCGGCAGCCAATGCAGCTTGTCCATATGCGTCGGTTCGCAGCCAATCAATTCGGCAATCCGTCTTGCCAAAGTCGATTTGCCCGAACCCGAAAAACCGATTATCATTACTCTTTTCATTAGAATTGTTTCAAAAATCTCAAATCGTTTTCAAAGAACAGTCTTAAATCGTTGATGTCATATCTGCCCATTGCAATTCTTTCAAGACCAAGACCGAACGCAAATCCGCTGTATACCTCAGGGTCGATACCGCAGTTTGCAAGCACCTTCGGGTGAACCATACCGCAGCCAAGAATTTCAATCCAGCCTTCACCCTTACATACGTTACAGCCCTTGCCGCCGCATACGAAACATGATACGTCAACCTCGGCACTCGGCTCTGTGAACGGGAAGTGGTGCGGACGGAAACGAACCTTAGCCTCCTCGCCGTAAAGTCCCTTGATAAATGCCTCCAAAGTACCTTTAAGGTCAGCCATGGTAACACCCTTGTCAACAACAAGACCCTCAATCTGGTGGAAAACAGGAGAGTGAGTAGCGTCAACGGCGTCACTTCTGTAAACACGTCCCGGAGCGATAACTCTGATAGGCGGTTTTGTATTTTCCATTACACGCACCTGCATAGGCGATGTCTGAGTACGAAGAACGATATTGTCCTCTATATAGAATGTATCCTGTGTATCACGGGCAGGGTGGTTCTTAGGAATATTAAGAGCCTCGAAGTTGTAGTAATCGTATTCAACCTCAGGGCCGTCGGCAATTTCAAAGCCAAGACCGATGAAAATATCCTTAACATCATTCATTACCGTTGTAAGCGGGTGAAGCTTGCCTTGTTCCTGTTTCTTGCCCGGCATAGTAACGTCGATAACTTCATTTTTTAGTTTGATTTCCTGTAATTTAGCTGATATTTCGGCTTTCTTTTCGTCAATTTCCTTTTCAAGAAAACCACGGATTTCGTTAGCCAACGCACCGATAACGGGACGTTCTTCGGCTGACAGCTTGCCCATACCTTTAAGCACAGCTGTAAGCTCACCTTTTTTACCCATGTATTTTACACGGATATTTTCAAGAGTTTCAAGGTCAGCGGCTTGCTGTAATACCTTTTCAACATTGTCTTTAATCTCCTGTAATTTTTGTTTCATATATATTCTCCTTTTCGTTAATTTACTGTTTTATAAAATTCCCACAAAAAAAGCACTCGCCCCCAAAGGGACGAAGTGCCAAACTCTCCGTGTTACCACCCTAATTCCCGCCGAAAAACGACAGGCACTCATTTTTGCATTTCACGATTGCCACCGTTACCGACTACACATACACTCCCGTGCACTTCCCCGATACAACTCCGAAACGAATATTCAAAAACAGTCTTACCGCAGCCGCTCCCAGCCCAATGACGTCTGCTCTCTTTCGGCGAACTTGTTTCCTACTTGATTTCTTCATAGTCTTTATATTATTCATATGTACATAATATTCTACCACAGTATTTAATACTTTTCAATAGCTAAATTGCGGTTTTGTGAAATTTTAATTAAATCTTTCCGTCAAAGGCTTATATACACCGTCCACATTTTTCCATATAAATATTGTATAATCATTACCGCTTATATCACCCGTAAATACCGCCGTACCATCACTGTTTTCTGTATTTTCGGCTGTAAGTTCTTTTATTGATTTTAACTCCTTGCCGTCAAATTCTCCCACGAAAACTGTAACATTTTCTTTGTAAAATGTTGATGTATCTTTCGATTTAACCGTTACCGCAACATTATTCCCTGTTTTACTTGTTTCGGCTGACAAACGTAATGAGTATTCGTAAAGTACATTAAGCGGATATATTGCCACACTGTTGTAGTGTATTGTTTTACCCTCTAAATCATAAGCCTCCATTTTATTATTAATTTTTCCCCATTGTTCCTCTGTTCCGGTATAATATATATCGGTTAATGCGTCACAATGCCCAAATGCCATTTCTCCTATTTCCGTCAAGCCGGCAGGGAGTTCTATTGCCTTTATACTGTTACAAAAATAAAATGCACCATCACCTATTGTTGTTACTCCGTCAGGAATTTCAACTCTTTCCAAACCAAAACATCTTCTAAAAGCACTTTCACTTATCGTTTTTACTCCGCTTGGTATCCTTATGCTTTTCAAATTTCCGCAGCCCATAAATGCCCCAAATTCTATTGCCGTCAAATTCTCCGGAAGTTTTATATATTTCAGATTAATACACTCATCAAACGCACGGCGTTGTATCGTAGTTACACTGTCGGGAACTACATATTCACTGTCTGTTTTGCATGGCAGGTATTGTACTAATGCTGTCTTATCTTTATTAAACAGTATACTGTCATCAGCACAATAATTTTTATTTCCTTCTGCAACTCTTATGCTAATTGCATCATTACAATATATAAAATTACTGCCTTCTATTAATTCCACACTGCTTGGAATTTCTAAATTCACCATATCAACAGCGTAAAAAGCTCCGCTTTTTATTGTTTTAACACCTTCGGGAATACTGTATTTTTCATCAGTTTTTCCGCTCGGATATTGTATCAAACAATCTTTATCCTTATTAAACAATACTCCGTCCTGTGATGAATAATACTTATTGCCATCTTCCACATTAATACTTTCAAGAGCATCGCAACTATCAAAAACATAATCTTCTAATGTTGTTACACTGTTCGGAATTTTTACACTTTTTAATTTATTGTTGCTCACAAATGCTCTTTTTCCTATCACTGTTACACTGTTCGGAATTTCTACGCTTTCTTCCGTGCTACCATAAAAAGCAAATTCACCAATTCCGGTAACCCCGTCATTAATTACTATACTGCTGATTTCATAATTATACCATGGTGCGGTATTTCTTGTACCATAATCATACATTTCACCCGTACCGCTTATAGTAAGTACCTTGTTTTCATCAATTACCCAAGTAAGATTATCTCCGCATTTTTCATTTTCCGTTTCCGCAAAGCTCACAATCGGCACACATGATATAATCATCGCCAGCATCAGCATAAACACTGTGCATTTAATCCCCGTTTTTTTCATAAAACCTCACCCTTTTCATTTGATTTATACATAAACAACTATACCATAACAACGCAGGCGGCTAAATGTCGCCGGAGTATTATGATAAAATGTTCTCCGAGATACAGAAATCTCTGATTTCGTTTTATCTCGTGAGGTTATTATACCATAACAACGCAGGCGGCTGAATGTCACCGACGTATTATGATAAAATGTTCTCCGAGATACAGAAATCTCTGATTTTGTCCTGTTTTGTGAGGTTATTATACCACATTTATTGTCGGTTTGTAAATATAAAAATTAAAAATAGAAAGTCATATATCAGAGAAATTTTATCTGATATATGACTTTTTATCATCTATGAAATATATTTGATATATGCTTGTATATAAGCATTGTAATTCCCGAAAGGATAATGCCCTTTAAAATATTAAACGGAATAACCCCGTACAAAATATAGGTCATTTCACTGTTCACCCACGGGTTTACCTTACCGCACATTTCAAAAATAGCGTCAAGCGGCATAAGCTTTGAATAGAACGGCAAAAGTATAAATTTGTTTGCAAATATACCCATAAGCGTCATAAGTATAATTCCCACGCACAGTGCAAGCACCGCACCCTTTTTCGTATGCTTACGGCTGTAAATGAACGCCGACGGAACAACAAGCATAACCGCACAAAGGCAGTCCGCCAATTCACCCACGCCCCCTGTCGACGTAACCAAAAGGTGTATCAAGTCTTTTACTATCACCGCAAGCAATCCTGCCACAGGTCCTGCCGAGCCGAGCGAAAACGCAAGCACAAGAATAGGTATATTGCTTAAATCAATCTTTAAAAACGGCGGCATAAACGGCAGCGGAAATTCAAGCACCATCATAAGCACAACCGAAATACCCGTCATTATCCCCGCACGGGCAAGCAGTTTGGTATTTAACGTCTTTTTCAAAACAATCTCCCCAATCATAATATTATTTTCGACACTAATTTTATCACAAAAAATACTTGTTGTAAATGATGTATATTTTCCGTTTCGCCGTTGCAGACTATATGAGAAAATATACACAGGAGGGAAAAGCATGAAAAAATACATCGAAATCACAGACATTCACGCAAGGGAAATTTTAGATTCACGAGGAAACCCGACTATCGAGGTGGAGGTGTACACCGAGCACGGTATGGGCAGAGCGTGCGTTCCGTCGGGAGCGTCAACGGGAGTATTCGAGGCGGCGGAACTGCGTGACGGCGACCAAAAGCGTTACGGCGGAAAAGGGGTCAAGCGTGCTGTGGACAACGTCAACGACAAAATAGCGGACGAGCTAATCGGCTTTAATGTGCTTGACCAACGCAGAATAGACCGCAAAATGCGTCAGTTAGACGGTACGCCGAACAAGGAGATATTGGGTGCAAATGCAATTTTGGGCGTATCGCTTGCTGTGGCACAGGCGGCGGCAAACGCACTCGGAGTACCGCTTTATCAGTATATTGGCGGAACAAATGCACATATTATGCCGATACCTATGATGAATATTCTAAACGGCGGTGCTCATGCAGACAACAATGTGGATATTCAGGAATTTATGATTATGCCGATAAATGCGTCATGCTTTGCGGCAGGACTGAGAATGTGCAGTGAAGTTTATCATGCACTCAAAAGCGTGTTAAAGGAAAACGGCTACGTTACGGCTGTCGGTGACGAGGGCGGATTTGCTCCGAATCTGGCAAATGACGAGGACGCTTTGAAAATGATTATATCTGCGGTGGAAAAAGCGGGCTATAACATGGAATCGGATTTTAAAATTGCGATAGATGCGGCATCATCGGAATGGTATCAGGCGGACGGAACTTACAAGCTCCCGAAATCGGGAATTACCATGACAAAAAACGAGTTAATCGGCTACTGGGAAAATATGATTGAAACTTATCACATTTATTCTATCGAGGACGGTGCGGCGGAGGACGACTGGGAATGTTGGGAGATGCTCACAAGACGTTTGGGCGGACGTGTTCAGCTTGTCGGCGATGATTTATTCGTGACAAACACGGAAAGACTAAAAAAAGGCATAGAAAAAGGAGTTGCCAACTCGATTTTGATAAAAGTCAATCAGATTGGTTCGCTCACCGAAACATTGGAGGCGGTGGAAACCGCACAAAAGGCAGGCTACTCGACTATCATCTCCCACCGAAGCGGCGAAACGGAGGATACCGCCATCGCCGACATTGCGGTTGCTGTCAATTCGGGTCAGATTAAATCGGGTGCACCGTGCAGAAGTGAACGGGTGGCAAAGTACAATCAGCTTTTACGCATAGAACAGGAACTCGGCAAATGCAGTAAATACGGCGAAAAGTAAATACATTTTTTGAATGGGCGGCGGTGCAAATTCCCCCGCTCATTCAAAACTGTAATCGGTATTGCGTTTTGGAGTAAAAAGATATATAATTATATAATGGTATATAACTCTACATAAACAAGGGGGATAAGTATGGAAATAAACAAAAAATCACTGCTTACATCTGCGGTGCTTGGCGTGGCAACGGTAGCAATAGTTTTTATCTGCTACATTGTTCTTGGTATGAATATTGTCGACAATAAAGAGAACGTCAGTATAGATAAAGGCTGGACAGTGAAAATTAATGACGAGGTATACGAAAATATAGATTTGACCGCTTTTCGTTTCCCTCATTTGAACAAGGGCGATACGGCAGAACTTACAAACGTTTTACCCGAACAGCTGCCGCCATGTCCAACAATGTCTTTTCTTACAAAATATGCTTCTGTCGATGTATATGTGAATGATAAAAATATCTATTCGTACGGCGATACAAGAATTGAGGACGATAAACTGCTCGGATGCGGTAATCATTGGATAAGTTTTGAAGGAACTAATGCCGGCGGCGAAATTCGTGTTCTGCTCAAAGCGGGCGAAGATAATGCGTTTAACGAATTTAAACCTATTGTCATAAACTCGTCCGACAATACATACAAAAATTTTATCAGATATAATCTTGCCCCCGGCATGATTGGTATTTTTCTGATTGTGTTCGGATTGATACTTTTTATCACTTCGGCTATGATGCTTGTGTTTAACAAAGAATTTATGAAATTATGCTGTATTGCATTATTCTCTTTATTTGCCGGCATTTGGATTTTGTGCACATATAATATACTCCAACTTATTTCTCCGCAGCCATGGGTTAAATCATATGCAGAATTTATCTCTTTGTTTCTTACCCCGCTGCCGATAATAATATTATTTTACGATACAAAGAGTATGAGCGAAAAAGCTGCTGTTTTTATCAATGTGCTATGGTGGCTTAATATAATGTTCTGCATAACCGCAATATTCCTGCAAGCCGCAAACATCGTACATTTTTATAATATATTATTCTTGTTTCAGCTGCTTCTTTTTACCGATGCGGTATATTTTATATATCTGTCGCTTAAAGATATTAAAAACAAAGAATTAAATACATTTGAAAAAAGTTTTACAATAAGTATTCTTGTGCTGCTGCTTTTCGGTGCGGGCGAGGTTCTGCGGTATAATGTGCAGAGATTTTTCGGGCACACAGGTATTATGGCAATAACGAGCATTATGCCTGTCGGAGCAGTGGTATTCGTGCTAATCATGGTTATCAGTTATTGTATATATTTTTTTGAAATGTTAAAGGAAAACGCCGAGAACAAGTTTTTATCCAAACTTGCATACTCCGATTACCTAACCGAAGTCAACAACAGAACAAAGTGCGAGCTGATATTTAAGGAGCTTGACGAAAATCCGTGCGAATATGCGATTTTGGATTTTGACCTTAATAATTTAAAGGTAGTAAATGACGCATTGGGGCATTTGTACGGTGATGAGCTTATCAAAAATTTTGCGAATATGCTTACCGAATGTTTCGGCGAATTCGGCACTGTCGGCAGAATGGGCGGCGACGAATTTATTGTAATATTAAAGAACGTAACTCCTGACATTGTGCACGAACGTATTGAGGTTATGAGCAGTACAATTTCGGCAATCAATGCAAAGGACGAAAATAAAAAATTGCAGATAAGCGTATCGTACGGATATGCGTTCAGTGATGAAGTCAGCGAAAATGATGTTAATAAAGTGTATAAGCTTGCTGACGAGAGAATGTATATAATGAAAGGTTTGATGAAATAGACATGGCTAATTTTTGGGGACATCTTTTGACTATAACCCGACACAGACACAAAGTAATTGTACATTGTGCAAAAGCGGGGATATTGTGGCGTGGATTGTGGCATGATATGTCGAAATACAGTCCGACCGAGTTTTGGGCGGGGGTTAAATATTATCAGGGCAACAGAAGTCCGAACGAGGGCGAGCGTGAGGCTTACGGCTATTCAAAGGCTTGGATGCACCACAAGGGACGCAACCGCCACCATTTTGAGTATTGGACGGATTACAATAAAGTCACACGAAAGCTTGAACCCGTACAAATGCCGCTTGTATATGTAAAAGAGATGTTCTGCGACAGGGTGGCGGCGAGCAAAATATATCAGCGTGAGAAATACATCGATAAGCACCCTCTGGAATATTTCAACGGCGGTCGTGCTAAGTTTACTATGCACCCCGAAACCGCAAAAATACTTGAAAAGTGGCTTGTTATGCTTGCCGAAAAAGGCGAGAAGGAAACTTTTGAATACATAAGAAAATTAAAATAAAGGAGCAAAATTTTAAAAAATGAATAACTTGCAGAAATTTATACCGTTGGGAATGCTGCTTATAGCAAATATATTTATGACTTGTGCATGGTACGGACATCTGCGTTTTAAAAATAAAGCATTGTGGATAGTGATACTTACAAGCTGGGGCATTGCATTTTTTGAGTACATACTTCAAGTTCCAGCCAATCGTCTGGGCAGTGCATACTTCACAACGGCACAGCTTAAAATTATACAAGAGGTTATCACTCTTACGGTATTCTCGGTATTTTCCGTTGTATATCTAAAAGAAAAACTTACAATAAATTATCTCTACGCATTCATATGTATGCTTGGAGCAGTATTTTTCATATTCAAAAAGTAAAAAAGGAGATGTTTTAAATGAAATCAAAAGCAGCGTTTATATTTGTTGCACCGGAAGTGGATTACAAGGAGCATAACACGGTCATCGACACACCGGCTATGACGCTTTATGTTTTCGGCGTAAAAAATTATGATGAGGCAGAGGCGGTTGCCGTCGAGCTTGCCGACCAGGGAGTAAAAGCATTTGAATTATGTGCGGGGTTCGGAAATGAGGGCACTGCAAGAATTGCAAAGGCTGTCGGCGACAAAGCTATTGTAGGTTCGGTAAAATTCGATTGTCACCCGCTATTGGGTCACCAAAGCGGTGATAAGCTGTTTTAATAAAAAAGCCCTGTAAGGGCTTTTTTTATTTGCCATACCATTGCAGACACCATGATTGGGGATTAATAAATATATTTTCTTAGAATAAATAACATAATATTGACAATATACGACATCCATGGTACAATGTTTTTGCCGTCATAATGTTTGGCGGCAGGGTAATATCACCTTGATAAAAGGAATGGCGGCGACTGTTCCGACACTCTCATAAAGGGGGTGTTTTTTATGGAAATTGAAATTATGATGCGGATAATAGAATTAATATTATTGCTGGAAATAATTAAGTACATAAAAAAATAGTCGCCCATTCCGATAAATGAGCGACTTTAAATAAAATTGCTTATGCGGAACGTCAAAACCATTCCTCTTATCTAAATTATAACATTATGGAATATGGTATGTCAAGCACTTTTGAAAATGTTTTCAAGGGTGTTTTTTAGTGCGTTAATTTACAACAAATAAAGAAAGGTAAGGAATAAATTTATGGCTAATGCAATTACAAAATTCAAAAACTACACAGACCAGCTTGACGAGGACATGATGCTTGTAAAAGAGGGTGCGAATGCAAATCAGATTGCTATCCCTAAAATGAGCTTGGACGGCTTGGGAAATTAGGCGAGAAGATAAGCATATGCTTGAACTATATAAAAATGAATTAAAAAAAGCAGTTGTTAAATATGATATGCACCCCAAAAGTTAGACACTTTTGGGGTGCATATCATTTTCGGAAAAGTGTTCCTACTTTATATAAACTCATTTTTATACGTTTTCCACTATTTTTATTCATTTTTCTATAATGGGGATTTCGTTTTACTTAATGCGTACACGCAATTCGTGAAATTGAGATTTTTGAAAGGCTACTTCACTTGGATGGTGAGGTATTCTCTTCAATGTCAAATCTCCTTATTCTGTAATCTTATTAATTCTAAAAGAATATTTATATAATCTTCTAAAGTGGCTTTGTTGTCCATGTAATCCTCTGGAATTATCATGTCAATAATCTGATTGAAGTATTTCTGAAAGGTTTTGTGATAATTCCACAAAATATCTTCCACCTCATTAAATGTATAACTTGGTCGTCCCAATGACCTAACTACCTGTCCATTTACAGTTAGGAGCATTTTATCGAGGTTATCTCCAAGTCCATCAAAGTGAATTGTTCCACGATGTTTTATATAATTACACATGTCCCTAACATCTGCAATATGCTTGTCATTCTCAAACTTACCAAGAAGTTTCTTTAGTGGTTTTAGGTCTGTGCGTCCTTCTTTTATGAGTCTTTTTAATTCCTTATGAACAGTTTTACTGTTACATTCTTTTTCTGTATTCCTATACAAATTTTGTGCAAGTGACTCTAAAGAAGATGGTTGTATATATGCCCAAACTACTTGCAAACACAAATCCCTGCATGTGTTGTATTCCATAATGGCACACATTAAAAAATGGTACTTTGTATATAGCTTGCTTATTTCATTATCACCACAGAGGTCACCATAATTTTCGTATCCAGCCGATCTAAAAGATTGCTTTGCATTTGCAAATGCATTATATACGTCCATTATTTTCTGTCCAGCGGCTATAATGGATGATTTATCTTTTGCATATCTAATAATTTGTGCATCCAGAGGTTGATATTTGAACCATTTCTGAAAATTATTGTCTTGTGATAGTGCAGTATAATCCATGATAATACCTCCTTATAAGTCAGTTTGCTATTGTATCTCCATACCCTTTCATTTCGTATAAATGCTTTGAACAGTACCATTTTCCACCATATGTGCCTGTCCCTTCATCATCGCATCCACTCATGCTACAAGCTGGCATATGCATTTCATCTGAAAAAATATCATCACCATATTTTTCTCTTAGTTCCTCTTCCATTTTATCAATAGTGTCATCATTTTTGATGTTTTCCATGTCTATTTCATGACATGTATCGCATACAGTACTCCATGCCTTTTTATAATTATAACAGCCATCATTTGTACACGTATGTTTCTCACAATACTTACTGTTACTAATTGCTATTTCATTGCATCCATGTGCATTACATCTAGTTTCTTGATAAAATACATAACAACATATGACTATAAAAAATATTGCCACAACAATTATAAGTTTTATGATTGCAGACCTATTTAGTGATTGGGCACTGTTATTATTTTGCTCTGCCTTTCCTTTTTCATAACCGCAGTTAGGACAGCTTTTGGCTGTGTCGGATATTTCTTTGCCACACTCTGGACATTTAATAAGTGCCATAATATAAACCTCCCAGCATTAGTCTGTTATTTGTTATTATAGCATATGAGTTGGATTTCATCAAGTAAAAAAAGGTTTTTTTACTTGATGAAATTTATTTTATTTTATTTTGAGAGGGTTGTCATTTAGAAAAAAAATGAAAGTTTTAGGGTATTTAGAAGGTGAATTATTACATATTGCGATTAGTGAAGATGCAAAAGAAGAATTAAAAAAAGCAGTTGTTAAATAACTGCTTTTTTTATTGGTGCGCCATCAGAGGCTCGAACTCTGGACACCCTGATTAAGAGTCAGGTGCTCTACCAACTGAGCTAATGGCACATATTATATTGTTTTTCGTTTTTGTGATTTCTCTCAACCACGAATAATATAATACCACATTAAAATCGTTTTGTCAACACTTTTTTCAAAACTTTTTTAATTTTTTTTTAATTTATTTGTATTGTGCACCGTATGCGTTATTTCTTAAAAAAATTATCTCCCACAATAGCAAAATAGCCGTATCATGGGGCATTTTTGTCTCATGCGATATAGTATAATTAAATTAACAAAAAGGATTGGAGCTGAAAAATATGGATAAGAAATATGTAACCGTAACAGGCACAAAATATTATTATGACACAAAGCCGTTTAAAGTAGGCTCAATCATCATGTGCAAAAAGGACTATGACAACGAATATGATGACGAGGCAATCCGTGCCTATCTGCCGTTTATCGGTACGGTAGGATATATCGCCAACAGCACACATACCGTTGCAAAGGGCACATCGAGTGCCGGCAAAATTTATGACAGCGTTGACGACGTATTTGCCGTTCGTGTATTGTTCGTGGTCTATAACAACGTAATCTGCGAGATTGCAGATATGACGGAGGCTGAAATAGCGGAACATATCGCAAAACAAGTTACCGCAGGTATGTATATATAATTTGTTATAATAGAATGGTGGATTATTATATCCTTTCTTTGTCGTTTGTTGTGATAATAATTTTTTAGTATACCTGACACGCTTAAAGCTGTAACACTTTTAACTGATATTATATGAGGTGATAATATGCATATATTAGCTTTTATTCTTATGTTTGTTGTTGGTTCAGTCGGGGCGGCTTTAAATGGTGATTGGTCGGGTATGGCTGCAATAGGAAAATTTTTAGTATACATTTTGGCTCTTGCATTTGTATTCTTTTTACTATTGCACCCTGTTCTGGCGTGTATATTGGGAGCAGCAGTTCTGGTTATAGTATTATTTTTAATACCCCAAAAATGATTGCTCTTTTGCCGGTTAAAATAATTCACTGTTCTTTTATATATGCTTTCATAATTATTACTTCCTTTCTTAAAAATGGGCTGTATATTTTTTATACAGTCCATTTTTCTTTCTATAAAAAAGCTTTTGATTAAAAGCCCCACCTGCGGGCGGAGGATTAAGGTAGCGTTTTTGATTTTCCGTCATTGCGTTTTTCGCAATTTCCTACAAATTAAAAAAGCTTTTGATTAAAAGCACCGTCTGCGAGCGGAGGATTAAGGTAGCGTTTTTGATTTTCCGTCATTGCGTTTTTACGCAATTTCCTACAAATTAATCAAAAACCCCGACAGGTTTATCCTATCGGGGTTTCTATATTAAAGCTCAAAAAATTAGTCAACTAATTCAAGAATAGCCATAGGTGCAGCGTCACCACGACGTGGACCCATTTGAATTATTCTTGTGTAACCACCGTTTTTATCAGCGTATTTAGGAGCGATTTCAGCAAAAAGCTTAGTAACAACGTCCTCTTTTGTGATAAATTCAAGAGCTTGACGACGAGAATGTAGAGTGTTAGTCTTTCCAAGAGTAATCATCTTTTCAGCTAAACTTCTTGTTTCTTTTGCTCTTGTAAGTGTAGTTTCAATTCTTCCGTTTTCAAGGAAACTTGTAACCAAATTACGAAGCAAAGCTTTTCTTTGGTCAGTAGGAAGATTTAACTTTCTTGTTCCGGGCATTCTAATTCCCTCCTTCGGATAAATATTTCAGTATAATGTTCAGGTCTTATTCTTCTTCCTTTTTAAGGTCAAGACCTAAATTTTGTAATTTGTTTATAACTTCTTCAAGCGACTTTCTGCCCAAATTTCTAACCTTCATCATGTCTTCTTCCGACTTGTCGGTAAGGTCCTCAACAGTGTTGATACCTGCACGTTTCAGACAGTTATATGAACGAACCGATAGGTCAAGTTCTTCGATAGTCATTTCAAGAACTTTTTCTTTCTTGTTTTCTGTTGGTTCTACGATTACTTCTGTATTCTTAGCGTCATCAGACAAATCAACAAACAAACGAAGAAGGTCATTCATAATTTTAGCCGCAAGGCTGATAGCCTCATCAGGCTTGATTGTACCGTTAGTCCACAACTCAACCATCAATTTCTCTCTGTCAGTGTATTGACCCACGCAAGTATTTTCAACTGTGTAGTTCACTTTCTTAATCGGAGTATAGATTGAGTCAACAGGAATAACACCGATTACAGGCTGCATATTCTGCTTATTCTTATCTGAAGAAACATAACCTCTGCCCTTAGACAATGTAATCTCCATATAAAGTCTTGCATCGTCATTTAAAGTTGCAATATGCAAATCAGGGTTAAAAATTTCCACATCAGCGTCAGCCTTAATATCTCCGGCTGTGATTTCGCCCGCACCCTTCGCCTCAATGTATACAGTCTTAGGTGAGTCAGAGTGTAACTTTATAGCCATCTTCTTAATGTTAAGAATGATTTCCGTAACGTCCTCTTTAACACCAGGTATAGTTGAGAACTCATGCTGAACGCCTTCAATCTTAATTGAAGTTGCGGCAGCACCCGGCAGTGACGAAAGTAAAATTCTGCGAAGAGAATTACCAAGTGTAATTCCGTATCCACGCTCTAACGGAGTTACGACAAATCTGCCGTAGCTGCCGTCAGGGCTTGTTTCTTCACATACTATATTGGGCTTTTCCATTTCTATCATTTAAACAAACCCTCCTTCAAACAATCATGTATCTATATCTAATTACCGAGGGTAACAAGAGTTTATTACTTAGAATATAGTTCGACGATAAGGTGTTCTTCAACTTCATAGTCGATGTCACTTCTGTCAGCCAAGTTAAGAACCTTGCCTGTGAAAGTTTCTCTGTTCATATCTAACCATTTAGGTACTACTCTTGATGCGTTAGTTTCAACGATTTCTTTAATTCTAACAGAATTTCTGCTCTTTTCCTTAACAGAAATAACATCACCCGGTTTAACTAAGTATGATGGAATATCAACTTTGTTTCCGTTTACGGTAATGTGACCGTGAACAACGATTTGTCTTGCTTCACGTCTTGTATTTGCAAGGCCAAGTCTGTATACTACATTGTCAAGTCTGCTTTCAAGAATTTGAAGAAGCATTTCACCTGTAATACCTTGTCTTTTTGTAGCCATTACATAATACTTTCTGAATTGTTTTTCCAATACGCCGTAAATGAATTTTACTTTTTGCTTTTCATTTAATTGCAAACCGTATTCGCTTTGTTTCTTTCTGCCTTGCTTAGGGTTCTTTCTGGACGATTTAGCGATACCCATAGATGTAGGCTCGATACCCAAAGTTCTGCATCTCTTTAAGATAGGTTGCATATTTCTAGCCATGCTACTTTTTCCTCCTTACTACCGTTATTATATAAAATCAAACTCTTCTTCTCTTTGGCGGTCTGCAACCGTTATGAGGAATCGGAGTAACATCTTTAATCATGCTAACTTCAAGACCTGCTGCTTGAAGAGCTCTGATAGCAGCTTCTCTACCTGCACCAGGGCCTTTAACATAAACTTCAACAGTCTTTAAGCCATGTTCCATAGCAGCCTTAGCAGCTGTTTCAGCAGCTGTCTGAGCAGCAAACGGTGTGCTCTTTCTTGAACCTCTGAAGCCCAAGCCGCCTGCACTTGCCCATGATAATGCATTACCGGCTGTATCAGTGATAGTAACTATAGTATTGTTGAAAGTAGAACGGATATGAGCTGCTCCTCTTTCGATATTTTTTCTGTCACGACGTTTTGTTCTAGTCGCTCTTTTTGCTACCTTAGCCATTCTTGATAAGTCCCTCCTTTACTTCTTTTTACCAGCTATTGCTCTTGCAGGACCTTTTCTGGTTCTTGCATTATTCTTTGTATTTTGACCTCTTACAGGCAAACCTTTTCTATGTCTGATACCTCTGTAACAGCCAATTTCCATAAGTCTTTTAATATCAAGTGCGATTTGACGTCTAAGGTCACCTTCAACAGTGTAATTAGCGTCGATTGCATCTCTGATTTTAGCAACTTCGTCTTCTGTTAAGTCTTTAACTCTTGTATCAAAATTGATACCGGCTTCTGTAAGAATCTTTTGTGAAGTTTTAAGTCCGATACCGTAGATGTAAGTAAGACCAACTTCTACTCTCTTTTCTCTTGGTAAGTCAACACCAGCTATTCTTGCCATATTGCGTTTACACCTCCTACAAATGTTTGAATGAATAAATATATAATCTGATTTAAAATCAATATAAACACTGTTCAAGTAAAATGCAGCCGCGCACTTGAACAAGTTATAAACAAATTGTCATTAACCCTGTTTTTGTTTGTGCTTAGGGTTTTCGCAAATTACCATGACTTTGCCTTTTCTTTTGATGATTTTGCATTTTTCGCAAATCGGTTTTACTGACGGACGTACTTTCATTTCAATCTACCTCCTACCCTCGTCAATTATTTTGACCTCCATGTAATTCTGCCGCGGGATAAATCATACGGTGACATTTCAATCGTCACACGGTCGCCCGGAAGAATTTTAATGAAGTTCATTCTAAGTTTACCTGATATATGTGCCAAAATCTGGTGACCATTTTCAAGTTCAACTTTAAACATTGCATTAGGTAAGGTTTCAACAACCGTACCCTCTAATTCCAATACATCATCTTTTGCCAAAGAAATCCCTCCTTACTAACTATCGCTGAATTGCTTTAACAAGCAGCAGGTTTAAATTCCGCCAAAGCCTTACGCACTTCGGAATTAGTAACCTTGCCTACGTTCTTCATCTTTTCGGCAATAAAATCCGAAACATAATTAGTCTTTTGCAGATGTTTCAATTTTTTCTTCTTCGGCTTATCTACTTTCCTCAAATCGCCATTTGCAAGCATTGCAAATTCGCCGTCGAGGCTAAGGACAATAAAATTGTCGCCCTTGTCACGTCCCGCTTTTGAAATAACAACACTGCCAATACCAATTTCCATAAAATCACTCCTCGTCTTTTACAGAGTCAGAATTTCACATTCATTCGGAGTTATAAGCACAGTATTTTCATAATGTGCCGATAAGCTTCCGTCTGCTGAAACAACAGTCCATTCATCGTCAAGCACCTGTACCTCATGAGTACCGGCATTAACCATCGGTTCAATGGCAATCGTCATGCCTGCCGCAAGCTTCACACCACGTCCGGCGTGACCGTAATTCGGAACGCTAGGGTCTTCGTGCAAATTCTTGCCTATTCCGTGACCAACTAAATCACGAACAACCGAGAAACCGTTTTTCTCAACGTATTCCTGAATGGCTGACGAAACATCTCCTAATTTATTGCCATGCTTAGCATATTTAATTCCCTTAAAGAAACTTTCTCTTGTTACATCAATAAGTCTTTGAGCTTCTTCCGAAATCTTGCCGACTGCGAATGTTCTTGCGGCGTCGCCGTGGTAACCTTTGATGTACGCACCGACGTCCACGCTGATAATATCGCCTTCCTTTAAGATAACGTGTTTATTGGGAATGCCATGCACAACCTGCTCATTGATTGATGAACAAATGCTCTTAGGAAATCCGGCATAGTTTAGAAAGGATGGGGTTGCTCCTTTTGAGGTAAAATACTTGTGAGCTAACTTATCAAGTTCTTCTGTACTAACGCCCGGCTTAATATGCTGCTCCAACATTTTCAAAGCATCACCGGTAATCTTGCCCGCCAGACGCATTTTTTCTACTTCGGATTTTGATTTTATAGTTATCATAAAGATTTACATCTCCTCAATATTCAGAACAGTAGATACTTCTCTAACAGTATCTTCAAGTTTTTCTTTACCATGCGCGATAACAACTTTACCTTGTTGCATATAATATGATTTGATAGGTTCGGTTTGTTCGTGATAGACTTTAAGACGCTTTTTGATAGTGTCCTCATTGTCATCTGCACGACAAATCAAATCTCCACCACATTTATCACACTTTCCTTCGGTCTTAGGTGGATTGAATAAGATATGGTACGGAGTTGCACATTTGCTGCATTCACGTCTGCCGGAAAGTCTTTCGACAATCACATCATCGTCAACTTCAAGCGAAAGCACCTTGTCGATTTCTATTACAGCGTCCAAAGCCTCAGCCTGTTTAACTGTACGAGGGAAACCGTCTAGGATAAATCCGTTCTTGCAGTCGTCTTTTTTCAATCTCTCATCTACAATCGACACTACCAATTCGTCCGGAACAAGCTGCCCGTTGTCAAGATAGTTTTTTGCCTTTTGACCTAATGGAGTATTTTCTTTCACCGCCGCTCTAAGCATTGCACCGGTTGAAATTGTAATAATATTTAACTTCTCCGATAAAATACTTGCTTGTGTACCCTTACCGGCACCCGGAGGTCCCAACAAAATTAATTTCATAACAAGTACCTTTCATTCTTTCCGACTCACTATAATCGGTAATCACTTATGCTGTATTCATATCATATAATAAAGTGAGTCTAATAAAACAGTCAAATGATATTTCATAAGCAGCATAAGCTCTGAATTTAACTATTTTATATTCGAGTATCCCCACCGGGCAAAACGTTTATACAAGCAGTATACGTTTTGCACAGCAGAACACACGTTTTTTTATTCCAAAAATCCCTTGTAATGACGCATAGTCATCTGAGATTCGATTTGTCTTACAGTTTCAAGAGCAACACCTTCCATGATTAGAAGTGAAGTACCGCCAATCTGGATACTTGCAATCTTGAACACCGCACCGAAGACAATCGGCAAAATAGCGATAATACCCAAGAACGTAGCACCGGCAAGATTAATTCTTGACGAGCTTCTGAATATATAATCGCTTGTCGGCTTACCCGGTCTGATACCCGGAATAAATCCGCCGTTCTTCTTCATATTGTTAGCTAACTCAATCGGATTGAATTGGATTGAAGTATAGAAATATGTGAAGAATATAATTAGTAGGAAATATAGTATACTGTATACTATATCAGTCCAAATAGGAGCACCGCTTGCAGAGTTTGCTTGAAGCATACTCAAAATGATGTAGCCCACACCTGCTGTCGGCATATTGCCGCCCGAAACCAATCTTACGATGGTAGCAGGGAAAGCCATGATGCTCGATGCGAAGATAATCGGCATAACGCCTGCCATAACAACCTTAATCGGAATATGAGTACTTTGACCGCCGTACATCTTTCTTCCCACAACACGCTTAGCATATTGAACAGGAATTCTTCTTTCCGCACAGTCGAAAAGTACAACAAATGCGATAGCTGCGATAGCAACTACTGCGATTACTGCTACAATGGCAATACCCTTTATATCAACATTTGTTTCCAGGTATTGTTTGTAAAGTGTAATAGCACCCGATGGAATTCTTGTAACGATACCTGCGAAGATGATAAGTGAAACACCATTTCCCAAACCTTTTTCAGAAATTAATTCACCCAACCAAACGATGAACGCAGTACCGGCTGTAAATGTTAATACAATAGTAAAGAATCCCAAAGCGTCGGTTCTTGCAATAGTGGTCATGCTGTTCTGCACACCCAAATTGTAAAGAGTAACGTAAAGACCCGCACCCTGAACAAATGCAAGAGCGATACCTAAATATCTTGTAATCTTGTTAATCTTCTTTCTGCCTTCAACGCCCTCTTTCGCCAAACGTTCCAGCGAAGGAATGGCAACAGTAAGAAGCTGAACAATAATGGAAGCATTGATGTAAGGCGATACACCCATTGCCATTACGGTTGCATTCGAGAACGCACCGCCTGTAAATACATCGAACAATGAGAATAAATCCGCCGTACCGTTTCCAAGGAACGCCTTCATAGCGTCCGCACTAAGATATGGTACCGGAATATGAGCACCAAATCTGAATATAATAAGCATGAATAATGTAAAGAATATTCTGCGTCTTAAATCAGGGATTTTAAACGCGTTCTTAATGGTTGAGAACACCTTACATCACCTCAGCCTTTCCGCCTGCCTTTTCAATCTTTTCCTTTGCAGAAGCTGTAAATTGTGCAACTTTTACATTAAGGCTCTTTGTAAGTTCTCCACGGCCCAAAATCTTAACACCGTCAAGCACCTTACTGATAACGCCTGTTTCCTTCAATAATTCAGCAGTAACCTCTGTACCGTTTTCAAATCTTTCAAGAACTTCAACGTTAATTGTAACATATTTCTTAGCGAAAATGTTGTTAAATCCTCTCTTAGGCAAACGTCTGTATAAAGGCATCTGACCACCTTCAAAACCAGGTCTTACACCGCCGCCCGAACGAGCGTTCTGACCTTTGTGACCCTTACCGGAAGTCTTTCCTGTACCTGAGCCAATACCTCTGCCCACTCTCTTGCGAGTAAACTTAGAACCTTCTGCCGGTTGTAGTTCGTCAAGTCTCATTATGCTACACCTCCTTCTGAATATATAAAATTAGTTTTCTTCAACTTCAACAAGATGAGAAACTTTCTTAATCATACCTCTGATTTGAGGAGTGTCATTGTGAACAACAACACTTCTAATCTTTTTTAGTCCCAAAGCTTCAACAGTTGCAATTTGGTCTTTTTTGCAGCCGATTGTGCTTTTTACTAATTTAACTGTAAGTTCAGCCATCTAAATGCCCTCCTTAGCCGCGAATTTGTTCTACGGTCTTACCGCGGAGTTTAGCTACGCCTTCGGCTTGCTTTAAACTAGCTAATCCTGCGATTGTAGCACTTACTACATTTTTCTTATTGTTAGAACGCAAACATTTTGTTCTTATATCCTTGATACCCGCAAGTTCCAATACGGCACGAGCCGCACCGCCTGCGATAACACCGGTACCTTTGCTGGCAGGTTTTAGAAGGACTCTGCCCGCACCGAATTCACCGATGATTTCATGAGGGATTGTTGTGCCAACCATAGGAACTGTGATTAAGTTCTTCTTAGCATCTTCAATACCTTTTCTGATAGCGTCAGGGATTTCAGCTGCTTTACCCATACCGCAGCCAACATGACCTGCACCGTCACCAACGACTACAAGAGCGCTGAATCTAAAAGTTCTACCACCCTTAACAACCTTGGCAACACGATTTATTGTTACAACGTTCTCTTGAAGGTCAAGAGTTGTTGCATCTATTCTTTCAGCCACTAATACTACCTCCTTCTTCTTTAGAATTCCAAGCCGCCTTCTCTTGCACCTTCTGCAAGAGCAGCTACTCTACCGTGGTAAACGTATCCGCCTCTGTCGAATACTACTTGCTTAATACCTTTTTCAACAGCACGTTTTGCGATTAATTCGCCGACAGCCTTAGCTGCTTCGCAGTTACCGCCCAATTCGCCGTTGAAATCTTTATCTAAAGATGAAGCTGATACAAGAGTTACACCCTTAGTATCGTCAATGATTTGAGCATAGATATTGCTCAAACTTCTGAAAACGTTCAAACGAGGTCTCTCCGATGTGCCGGAGATGTTCTTTCTTACACGTTGATGTCTTCTAAGTCTAGCAACATTACTACCAACTTTTTTAACCATTTAGAACACTCCTTTCTTATTTCTTCTTACCGCCTGCTTTACCTTCCTTGCGTCTGATAACCTCGTCAGCGTACTTAATACCCTTGCCCTTATACGGTTCAGGCATTCTGAATTCTCTGATTTTAGCAGCAGTAGCACCTACATTTTCCTTATTAGCACCCTTAACAACGATTTGGTTAGGAGCAGGAACTTCCAAAGTGATACCTTCCATTGCTTCATACTCTACCGGATGTGAGTAACCAAGAGTTAGAACCAATTTTTTACCTTGCATTTGAGCTCTGTAACCGACACCGTTGATTTCAAGAGTTTTACTGAAACCATCAGTAACACCGATAACCATATTGTTAATCAATGTACGTGTCAATCCATGCAATGCTTTGTGTGTTTTATCTTCTGACGGACGTTCAACAGTCAAAACGCCGCCGTCCATTTTTATAATCATATCAGAATGAAGTTTACGGCTTAGAGTACCCTTAGGGCCTTTAACAGTCACTTCATTGTCATTACCGATTTTAACATCAACACCGGCAGGTATTGTGATAGGTAATCTTCCGATTCTTGACATTGTATAGACACCTCCTTAAATTGTACGTCAAGTCTTACCAAACAAATGCTAAAACTTCTCCGCCAATATTTTCTTTTCTAGCTTTCTTATCAGTCATGATACCTTTTGATGTTGAGATAATAGCAATACCCAAGCCTTTTAGTACTCTTGGAAGCTCTTCAGCTCCGGCATAGATTCTAAGACCAGGTTTTGAAACTCTCTTTAAACCACTGATAACTTTTTCCTTGCTAGGACCATATTTCAAAGCAATTCTGATTACGCCTTGCTTGTCATCTTCAATAACTTGATAATTTTTGATATAGCCTTCCTCGTTAAGGATTTCAGCGATAGCCTTCTTCATGTTTGAAGCAGGAATATCAACAGTTTCGTGTTTAGCTGAATTAGCGTTTCTGATACGAGTAAGCATATCTGCGATTGGGTCAGTTATTTGCATTATTTTACCTCCTTCCATCTTTCCGAAACGGAAAAACGAGTTCTCATTCTATCTGTCAATACTAAATTAATAGTATATATTTTTTACCAACTAGCTTTTCTTACGCCAGGGATTTGACCTTTGTAAGCCAATTCTCTGAAGCATATACGGCAGATGCCGAACTTTCTAAGGTAAGCATGTGGTCTACCGCAGATTTTACATCTGTTGTAGGCTTGTGTGCTGTGCTTAGGAGCTTTTTGTTGTTTTAAAACCATGGATTTTCTTGCCATTTTTGTCCCTCCTTCTATTAGCGAACGAATGGTGCACCCATAAGTGTTAGTAATTCACGAGCTTCTTCGTCAGTATTTGCAGTTGTAACAAAAATAATATCCATACCTCTGATTTTATCAATCTTATCGTAATCAATTTCAGGGAAGATAATTTGTTCTTTGATACCCAAAGAATAATTACCTCTGCCATCAAACGCATTAGGATTGATACCTCTAAAATCACGCACACGAGGTAGTGCCACGTTGAACAATCTATCTAAGAACTCATACATTTTGTCAGCTCTCAAAGTTACCTTACAGCCGATGTTCATGCCTTCTCTAAGTTTAAAGTTAGCAACTGACTTTCTAGCCTTGGTAACGATAGGTCTTTGACCTGTAATAGCAGCCAAATCACCCATAGCGGCTTCGATAGCCTTAGGGTTATCTCTTGCTTCACCCATACCGATGTTGATAACGATTTTATCAAGCTTTGGGATTTGCATAGGGCTCTTATAACCAAACTTTTGCATAAGAGCAGGAGCTACTTCGCTTTTATATTTTACTTGCATTCTACTCATTGTATGAATTTACCTCCTCTCGATTAAATATTAGTCGTTAAATACTTCTTGGCATTTCTTGCAGTATCTAACCTTTGAACCGTCCTCCAAAACCTTAACACCGGTTCTGGCAGGTTTATTACATTTTGAGCAAACTCTCATAACTTTTGAAGCGTAGATTGGAGTTTCCATGTGGATAATTCCGCTTTCCTGACCTTGAACACGAGCCTTTTGGTGCTTGTGAGCAATAGCCACGCCTTCAACTACAACCTTACCCTCAGCAGGGATAGCTGTCAAAATTCTGCCTTGTTTGCCTTTATCCTTACCTGACAATACTTGAACCATATCGCCACGTTTAACATGCATTTTCTTCATTGTTTAATGCCACCTCCTTAAAGAACTTCCGGAGCCAATGACAAAATCTTCATGTACTCTTTATCTCTAAGCTCTCTTGCAACAGGGCCAAAAATACGAGTACCTCTTGGATTTTTATCATCTCTTATAATAACAGCTGCATTTTCATCGAATCTAATGTAAGAACCGTCAGCACGTCTTGCGCCCTTGACGCTTCTAACTACAACAGCCTTAACAACGTCACCTTTTTTAACAACTCCGCCTGGTGTTGCCTTTTTAACGCTGCAAATAATTTCATCACCGATAGCAGCGTATCTCTTCTTGGAGCCGCCCAATACACGGATACACATTACTTCCTTAGCACCTGTGTTGTCAGCTACTTTCAATAATGTTTGTTGTTGTATCATGCTACTTCCTCCTTCCTAACACAGACAATTACTGTGCTTTTTCCATAATTTCGACCAATCTCCATCTTTTATCCTTTGATAAAGGTCTGGTCTCCATAACCTTTACTTTATCGCCGATTGCACAAGCATTTTCTTCGTCATGTGCTTTCAATTTATAGGTTCTCTTAACAACCTTGCCATAAAGCGGATGCTTTACGCTATATTCAATAGCAACTACGATAGTTTTGTCCATCTTGTTGCTTACTACCTTACCGATTTTAACCTTACGGCTGTTTCTTTCCACTAAAAGTAGCCTCCTTTCAAAAAACCTAAAAGCAATATTGCTTTTCCAAATCAGCATTTATAACCAATCTGTAACCATTAAATTGCAGAACCTTGTAATTCTCTTTCATGAATGATGGTTTTAATGCGGGCGATAGTTTTCTTAACGTCATTGATTCTTCTAGGGTTATCTAACTGATTAATGGCGTTTTGAAATCTTAAATTGAAAAGTTCTTGTTTGCACTCAGTAAGCTTTTCATTTAGCTCAGCCACTGACAACTCTTTAAGCTCAGTTACCTTCATTATTATTCACCATCCTCTGCATCACGTTTCACAAATTTACACTTAACAGGTAGTTTGTGCATAGCAAGACGAAGAGCTTCACGAGCCACTTCTTCGCTAACGCCGGCAATTTCAAACATTACTCTACCTGGCTTAACTACTGCAACCCAGTATTCCGGTGAACCTTTACCAGAACCCATTCGAGTTTCAGCAGGTTTTTGTGTGATAGGCTTGTCAGGGAAAATCTTAATCCAAACTTGACCGCCTCTCTTGATATATCTTGTCATAGCGATACGGGCAGCTTCAATCTGTCTTGAAGTAATCCAAGATGGCTCTAACGCTTGTAGACCGTATTCACCGTGAGATACCTTGTTACCACGGGTAGCTTTACCTTTCATTCTACCACGCATAACTCTTCTGTATTTAACTCTCTTTGGCAATAACATGATTTATCTGCCTCCTTCCGCCTTATTATTTACCTTCTTTGTATCGTGAAGGACTTCACCTTTGTAAATCCAAACCTTAACGCCGATTTTACCGTATGTTGTGTTTGCTTCCGCAAAACCATAGTCAATATCAGCACGAAGTGTTTGTAGAGGAATTGTACCCTCGTGATATTGTTCTGTTCTAGCGATTTCAGCACCGCCTACACGTCCTGATACAGCAGTTTTGATACCTTTAACGCCAAGACGCATACTTCTGCCCATAACTTGCTTCATAGCACGTCTGAAAGAAATTCTTCTTTCAAGCTGAGCAGCAATGTTTTCAGCAACAAGCTGAGCATTAATGTCAGGTTGTTTAACTTCTGTAATGTTTACATTAACAGTCTTGCCTGTCATTTTTTCAAGCTGTGCTTTTAGTTTGTCGATTTCGCTGCCTGCTTTACCGATGATGATACCCGGCTTAGCAGCGTGAATTGTAACATAGACTTTGTTTTGCTTTCTTTCGATTTCGATTTTAGCAATACCTGAGTCATAGCGAGTCTTTTTAACAAACTTTCTGATTTTATAATCTTCGACCAACTGGTCGCCAAATTCTTTCTTACCAGCGAACCACTTTGAGTCCCAGTCTTTGATGACACCAACTCTTAGTCCGTGTGGATTAACTTTTTGTCCCATAGTCAACCTCCTTTTCCGATTATTCTTTTTCTTTTAATACCAAAGTAATGTGACTTGTTCTCTTCAAAATCTTGAATGCTCTGCCCTGAGCTCTTGGTCTTATTCTTTTAAGGATAGGACCTTGACTAGCGTAACATTCAGCTATATATAAATTGTTTACATCCATGTTGTGGTTGTTTTGTGCATTAGCGATTGCTGATGCAAGAAGCTTCTCCAAGTATTCGCTTGCTGACTTAGGAGTATTTTTAAGAATACCCATAGCGTAATCAACAGGCTTGTTTCTGATTAAATCAAGAACGATTTTAACCTTTCTAGGAGAGATGCGGGCGTATTTAAGAACTGCGCGTGCTTCCATTCGGATTCCTCCTTTCAAAATTTCAACTGCCCCTGCGGGCTATATACTCAATAAATCTTATTTGCTTGATTTAGCTCCGATGTGACCTTTGAATGTTCTTGTAGGAGCGAATTCACCAAGCTTATGACCTACCATATCTTCTTGAACGAATACCGGAACGTGTTTTCTTCCGTCGTGAACAGCGATTGTGTGTCCAACCATTTCAGGGAATATAGTAGATGCTCTTGACCAAGTCTTAACAACTTTCTTTTCGCCTGCTGCGTTCATAGCGTCAATTCTGCTCATCAAACGTTCTTCAACGAAAGGTCCTTTTTTAATTGATCTTCCCACTTTGTTTCCTCCTTTCGGAATCTGTGCTTATCTCAAAATCATTAAGCGATATTACTTAGCGTTTCTTCTCTTAACGATAAACTTATCAGTTTTATTTTTGTGCTTTCTTGTTTTATAACCAAGAGCAGGTTTACCCCAAGGTGTAACCGGTGCAGGTCTACCGATAGGAGATTTACCTTCACCACCGCCGTGAGGGTGGTCGTTAGGGTTCATAACAACACCACGAACAGTTGGTCTCCAACCCATGTGACGTTTTCTTCCGGCTTTACCGATAGATACGTTTTCGTGTTGAATGTTACCTACTTGACCGATTGTAGCCTTACAATCCAAACGGATTAAACGAACTTCGCCCGATGGAAGTCTTACTTGTGCATAGCCGTTTTCCTTAGCCATAAGCTGAGCACTGTTACCGGCACTTCTTACAAGCTGACCGCCCTTACCCGGATAAAGTTCAATGTTGTGAATAAGAGTACCAACAGGAATATCTTTGATAAACAAAGCGTTACCCGGTTTAATATCAGCGCCTTCACCTGAAACAACAACATCACCTGCTGTCAAACCAAGCGGAGCAATGATATAAGTCTTAGTACCGTCTTCATATTGCAATAAAGCGATGTTAGCACTTCTGTTTGGGTCGTATTCGATACCGACAACAGTTGCGTTCATACCGTCTTTATTTCTCTTAAAATCAATGATTCTGTATTTTCTTCTGTTACCGCCGCCTCTGTGACGAACAGTGATTCTACCATATGAATTTCTACCAGCATTTTTACTCAAAGGAGCTAAAAGCGAACGCTCAGGCTCGAACTTTGTAATTTCAGCGAAATCTGAAACTGTCATAAATCTTCTGGCAGGTGAGGTAGGATTATACTTTTTGATAGCCATATCCTTGTCACTCCTTACTTAACTTACTATCTACTTGAAATTACACTTCAAAAAATTCGATTGTCTTGCTGCCAGGTGCAAGCTTAACGATAGCTTTTTTCCATGAAGCACGTCTGCCTTCATATCTGCCCATTCTCTTAACCTTACCTGTTACGCGTGAAGTTGTAACTTTTTCAACTTTAACTCCGAAAACTTCTTCAACAGCCTTTTTAATTTCGACTTTGTTTGCAGTTACAGGCACTTTAAAAGTGTACTTTTTGATTTCATTACCGTTCTTATCAAAAGTAACTTCCATGCTGCGTTCGGAGATGACTGGTTCTCTTAAAATATCGTATGCGATAGCCATTATGCAAGCACCTCCTCAATTTTAGCAATAGCATCTTTAGAAACGATGAACTTATCGTTCTTCAAGATTTCATAAGTATTAAGAGTCGGAACATTGCTGACTTCAACACCCTTAATATTTCTTGCTGATTTGTAAACGTTAGTATCATTTTCAGCTGTTACGATAAGAGCCTTTGATGTAACGTTTAAACCTTTAAGCATAGCTGCGATTTTAGCTGTTTTGATTTCGTCCATCTTCAAATCTTCGATAACGATGATTTCATCAGCTTGAGCCTTTGCACTTAAAGCAGATTTGAAAGCAAGCTTTCTAACCTTTTTATTCAATCTAAATCTGTAATCTCTCGGCTTAGGACCTAGTGCAACGCCACCGCCTGTCCATTGAGGAGCTCTGATACTACCTTGTCTTGCACGGCCTGTACCTTTTTGTCTCCAAGGCTTGATACCGCCGCCGCGAACTTCTGTACGAGTCTTGGTGCTTTGAGTACCTTGTCTTTGATTAGCCAAGTAATTAACAACTACTTGATGTAATACAACTTTATTAACTTCGGCAGCAAAGATGTTATCGTTCAATTCGATAGTACCTGTTTGCTGGCCTTCCATGTTATATACATTAACTGTAGGCATAATGTTTGTTCCTCCTTTCCGAACTTAAAATTAAGCCTTAACGCTATTTTTTATAACAACAAGTCCGCCCTTATTGCCAGGAACAGCGCCTTTAACAAGAATAAGATTATTCTCAGCGTCAACCTTAACAATTTCAAGGTTTTGGACTGTAACTTTCACATTACCCATATGTCCAGGAAGTTTCTTACCCTTCATTACACGACCCGGAGTAGAACAAGCTCCCAATGAACCTGAACCTCTGTGGTAACCTGAACCGTGGGCCATAGGACCTCTGTGTAAGCCCCATCTCTTCATAGGACCTGCAAAACCCTTACCTTTGCTTGTGCCTGTAACGTCGATAGCGTCACCTGCCGCAAAAACGTCAGCTTTGATTTCATCGCCGACATTGTAAGAACTTACATCGTCAAATCTGAATTCTTTCAAGAATTTCTTAGCGGCAACGTCTGCCTTTGCAAAATGACCTTTTGCCGGTTTGTTAAGTCTTTTTTCCTTAACTTCGCCGTAACCGACTTGGATAGCTTCGTATCCGTCTGTTTCAGCTGTTTTCTTTTGTACAACAGTACATGGACCAGCCATGATAACAGTTACAGGAACTACTTTACCATCTTCGTTAAAAAGCTGAGTCATGCCGATTTTTGTACCCAAAATTGCTTTTTCCATTTACATTTCCTCCTATTACGGTTATTGGTTCTCGATATGAGAACATTACCTGCATCATAATCCGGCGTGCGGATTACTGCGACCAAACGTCCAATTACGCATGGTTTATATCGTAGAATTACTTTTGGATAACGTCGATTTCAACGCCTGCCGGTAAATCTACTTTGATAAGTGATTCCATAGTTTTAGCACCAGGAACTACAATATCAATCAATCTTTTGTGAGTTCTTCTTTCAAATTGCTCACGAGAATCTTTGTACTTATGCACTGCACGAAGAATAGTGATGATTTCTTTATCTGTTGGAAGTGGAATAGGGCCTGAAACTTTAGCACCGGTTCTCTTTGCAATCTCTACGATTTTCTCTGCTGATTGGTCCAACACTGCATGGTCATAAGCTTTTAATTTGATTCTGATTTTTTGATTTGCTGCCATACTTTTCCCTCCTTAATTATTGTATTGTGATACGCACGACAGCTCAAAAAGTGCACACACCGCCGGGTGTTTCTACTCACCCTCAAAATAAAACCCGAATTGCTCTGTCTGAGTAATCCGGGTGTACATCTCATACGATGTTAGTCTTAATCTTTAATACTTGTAAATAAACGCAGACTATGACCATTTTATCTCCGCCGTACAAGCGGACATAATTCAAGCCGGTAACTACTATATAATACGCAGTAAGTCTACCCAATATTAAAGACGTGACTTGTCGCCCGGTTTCATGAATCGGACATTCTCCACGGAAAAACCGAACTTTAAGTCCGCAACCTCCCGCTTCATCGTTTGCCAAGTGTCACAACACTATTATTATACCTTATTTCAAGCAATTTTGCAAGCTTTTTTTGTGAATTTGTCCTTTGAAATTTCGTATAAAATTTAAGATTTTTTATCCTTGTTTTTGTGCAGTTTGACTATGAATTTAAACGCATATTCGTTCCGCAACAAAATAACGGGCAAATCATTCAAAATGACTTGCCCGTTGTCTGCTAATTTTATCTCAACGAAAGAATAAGCTTTGCGGCATCGCCCTTTGTCAGGTCTTGATTATCGTCATTGATATTCAAAAGCGATGAATAATCAACATCTGTTTTCTTAGCCTTGTTCATCATGGCAACCGCCTCGCCGAATGTGATTACATTCTTAGGGAAGAACTTGTTGTCCTTGCCTTCCGCAATACCCAGCTTTTTGGCAATGCTTACGGCGTCCGCAAAATAATCTGTTGCTTTTACATCTTCAAAATTGTGCTGTTCATACGCATGAAGTTTAAGTGCATTTACAAGCAATACCGTAAAGTCCGCCTTTGTTATCGGCTTATCGGCATCGGCAATGTCATTTTCCGCCCATGCAAATACATCACAGTTTGTGAAGTTGCCCGTTATGTAGTTTACGGCATATTGGCTCGGACTCATTTCACTTCCCCAGTATCTTGTCCAGTTATACAAGCGTTTCGGCTGCGGACGTGTATACGGTACAACCGCTTTTGACAAATCCATTTCCTTTGCCGAGAAAATCTGCACTTCTCTGTCCGAATAAATCAAAATCTGAGCCTGTCCGTCACCGATTAGGTCTGTCCACATAATATGTCCGTCAAACGGGAACGTGAATATAGGATTCATATATCCGTCATAGATTGCGGCAGGCAGTCCGTTTCTGCGGTATGCAAGCAAATGGTCGTTGCCGCTGCCGTCAAAATTATGAATTGATGTTGCGATTGTGCTCCAACCCGGCACTGTACGGTTCTCCTTATACAGCGTCTTGCCCTGATAATCCGTTATAAACAAGCCGTCAATCCCCTCCGGGCCGCTCCTGTCGATACGGTCAAGACCGCCCATTTCAGTACCTTTATTATTCGGACGGAAATTACCCATTGCAATATTCTGCGATTCGACAGTATCCGAATATCTCCAAATCAATTTGCCGTCGGCGGTGTATGCTGTGGTATCCTGTCCGCCCACAAGCACCGCAACCCCCGTATCGGGATTTTGGTCAAGGTCGCCCACCCAGATACAGTCTGCGTGGTCCTCCATGTCGATAGTCCACAGCACATTGCCCTTGTGGTCAAGAACGGTATAGCCGGCAATAAGCTCATCGTAACCGTCACCGTTTAAATCGTACGGCCACGGATAATGTCCGATATTGCCTTCAAAAGTCCACATAACATTGTAATCGGTATCCAATGCCCACAATTTATGATAACGGTTTTTCAAAATAATATTTTGTGCGTGTCCTCTGCCTTCAAGGTCGGCAATTATGATACAGTCATGTGCATTTTCATCGGGAATAGGGTGCTTTTCTTTCAAATTACCTGTCTTTCCGTCAAATATGCACAAATTATCTTCCATCACACAAATAAATTCGTTGTTGCCGTCATTGTCTATGTCATAGATTTGTGCAGGAATATCCGCTCCGCTGCCACGAACCTCCGGATTCGGCGTACCTATCTGCCAAAGCATCTCTCCTTCAAGATTGAATGCCGTGGCACAGCTTACGGAATGAGGGAAATATCTGTCGTCAAAACCGCAGTCGGGCTGAACCATAACAAATTCCATTCTTCCGTCACCGTCAATATCTCCGAGCCACATACGGCACGCATTGCCCGCTTCGGAAATATCAATCTTGTTTAGTAAATACGTTTTTAATTCTGTGTTTTCCATAAGAAGTATTCCTTTCGGTGATGTTATATTTAATATTATAAAGGCAAGCACCGCCAATATAATGAGTTATCTGTTTTCAAGGTTTGTATATTCTTTGTACTTTGCAACGCTCTTGTATGCCGGGCGGATAATCTTGCTTCCGTTTACCAATTCTTCTATTCTGTGAGCACTCCAACCCGATATTCTTGCAATAGCGAAAATAGGAGTATACAATTCCGGCGGCAAATCAAGCATACTGTACACAAACCCACTGTAAAAGTCCACGTTTGCACTTACGCCCTTGTATATTTTGCGTTCTTCGGCGATAATTTCGGGAGCAAGACGCTCAACCATGGAATAAAGCATAAATTCGTCCTGTCTGCCCTTTTCCTCCGACAGACTGCGTACAAATTTTTTGAATATATTCGCTCTTGGGTCGGACAATGAATACACTGCGTGTCCCATACCGTAGATAAGCCCCGATTTATCGAACGCTTTTTTGTGCAGCAAATCCGCCAGATACTGACGCACTTCACTTTCGCTCGACCAGTCCTTGATATTCTTTTTCATATCCTCGAACATCTTGACAACCTTAATATTTGCACCGCCGTGCTTAGGCCCTTTAAGCGAACCCAGTGACGCCGCAACGGTAGAATATGTGTCCGTACCCGATGATGATACAACATGGGTTGTGAAGGTGGAATTGTTGCCGCCGCCATGCTCTGCATGAAGCACCAAAGCAACGTCAAGGATTTTTGCCTCCAATTCGGTATACTTGCTGTTTGGGCGAAGAATATGAAGAATATTTTCCGCTGTCGAAAGTTCCGGACGTGGCGAATGTATATACAAGCTTTTACCGTCATGATAATGTGCATATGCCTGATAAGCATAAACCGATAAAATCGGGAACAGTGCAATAAGCTGCAAGCACTGTCTTAGTACGTTCGGAATAGATATATCGTTAGCCTTTGAATCGTATGCGTAAAGAGTAAGTACGCTTCGTGCAAGTGCATTCATCATATCGTCGCTCGGAGCTTTCATAATAATGTCACGCACAAAGCTGGTAGGCAGATTTCTGTAATTGCCTAAAATACGCTGAAACTCTTCAAGTTCCGATTTGTTCGGCAGAGTGCCGAAAAGCAACAGATATGTCACTTCTTCAAAACCGAAACGCTTTTCTTTTATAAAGCCTTCCACGATTTTCTCAATGTCATAGCCACGGTAGAAAAGTTTTCCCTCACATGGTACATCTACGCCGTTAATATTCTCGCTGGATTTTATCTCGCTAATCTCGGTAAGACCTGTCAAAACACCCTTGCCGTTAAGGTCACGCAATCCACGTTTAACCTCGTATTTTCCATATAATTCAGTGTTGATTACATTGTCTGTACAAAGCTTGCTGAGGTTTAGTATTGAATCTGTTATTTCCGAAAATCTGCTGTCTGTGTTCATGCAACCCCTCCTATTTATCATATATCTACTTATTTTATTGCAATACAAGCCATACATTATTATTTTATGCAAGTAACATTATTTTATCACAATCGAGCAAGAAATACAATATTATTTGTTGAGTTTGATATTAAAATTAAAAAATATAGTATACTAAATATACTGCAAAATAAATTATAATAGGTTGATTTTTTTGTGAATAATACTAAAAATAATACCGTGCGGCGAAAAATCGGTAAATATCATTGAATAATAGTTCGGTTTTTGATATACTAACATAGTTGGATTGTATAATAATCAGTTATTGTGTCAGAAAGTATCCGAAAAATCACTTTTACGAAATTGATTTTTCAGATAAATTTTGATAAATAGATTAATAGTGCAGTCAAAATTTATTTTAAAGGGAGCGTTTGATTTATGAGTGCGGTTTCTATTTGCAGAGATTTGGCGATAATTATTCTGTTTGCCAAATGTTTTGGTCTTTTGGCGAGAAAATTGAAAGCACCGCAGGTTGTCGGAGAAATTGTTGCGGGGCTTTTGATAGGTCCGAGTATACTTGGGTTTGTTGCCCAGACGGATTTTTTGACGGGTATGGCGGAAGTCGGAGTTATTCTGCTTATGTTTATGGCAGGTCTTGAAACAGATTTGCGTGAGCTTATCAAGACAGGTCCTATGGCATTGGTTGTAGCGTGCGTGGGTGTATTTGTACCGCTTGTCGGCGGATATTTATTGTATTCGGCATTTTACGGATTTTCGGCGGTGGGCACGCTTGATTTTTACAAAGCGTTATTTATCGGTGTAATCATGACGGCTACATCTGTAAGCATCACCGTGCAGACACTGCGTGAACTGGGGCATTTGAAAGGCAAGGTCGGCACGACAATTCTAAGTGCCGCAATTATAGACGATGTTATCGGCATTATTGTTCTGACATTTGTAATCAGTTTCAATTCGTCCGATGTAAGTATCGGCGAAGTTATCAGAAATACGATATTGTTCTTTATATTCAGCGGCGGTGTGGGAGCATTGTTCTACTACATATTTAAGTACATAGACAAAAAGTACACGCATACAAGACGTATTCCTATCTACGGTTTGGCACTGTGTCTTGCACTGTCATATGTTGCGGAAACATTTTTCGGAATTGCGGATATTACGGGTGCATATGTTGCAGGTATTATCCTTTGCAGTATTCACGATTCGGACTATATAGCCGAGAAAATGGACATCAGTTCATATATGCTGTTCGGACCTGTATTTTTTGCAAGTATCGGTTTGAAAACGGATATTTCGGGCATGAATTTGTCGATACTGCTGTTCTCGATAGCGTTTGTAATTGTTGCGTTGATAACAAAGATTATCGGCTGCGGAGTTACGGCAAAATTGTTCGGTTTCAGCAATAAGGATTCGCTTAAAGTCGGCGTGGGCATGATGACCCGAGGCGAGGTTGCATTGATTGTGGCACAAAAGGGACTTGCGTGCGGTCTGTTGCAGCCGGTATATTTTACACCTGTAATTCTGCTTATAATTATTTCGTCAATCGTCACACCGATTGCTATGAAATTATTGTACAAAGGCGAGCAAAGAGCGGACGATTAATAATAGAATATGTATATGTGAGAACCCCGCACAACGGACGAATGTCCGATGTGCGGGGTTTTGTGTTGAAAATTATGATTTGTCGCTTACGCAAACTTGCAAAGTGGCTCTGCCCCATCAAAGTTTAGGTCAAGCCTTTTTAAAGGCTTGCGAATTTTTAAGGCAGAGCCTTAAATCGCCGTCCGCAGACGGCGAAACACCCCTAGCGTCCAAGTTTGGTCAAACTTTCTAAAAGTTTGTCGCCGACCGCAGTTGGCGAAATCCCTACACTTTTGGTTATATCTACATTTGTGTAGCGGAAGAATGACGCTACTGTGAACTAAATATATCTTGCGGTGGACTTGACCACAAACTATAAATTAGTGTTCTATCCTAACATAGCTAAAATCAAAGTGTAGTGCAACTGACGTTGTCGGAATTTAGCGGTGGGAACGTTTCATGTTCCCATAGGTGTAGACATTGTCAAATTATAGCGAACCCTTTGGAGTCCTCTTTGTCCACGTCCACAAAGAGGACGGAA
>CAKSNH010000011.1 GCA_934476075.1 uncultured Clostridia bacterium
GCGGACTTTTCCGTCCTCTTTGTGGACGTGGACAAAGAGGACTCCAAAGGGTTCGCTATAATTTGATAATGTCTATAATTATGGGGAAGTGAAACGTCCCCAACGCTAAATGGGGGCAACGTCAGTCGCACTATACTTTGATTTTAGCTAGGTTAGAATAGGACGTTAATTTTTAGTTTGTGGTCAAGTCCACCGTAAGATATATTTAGTTCACAGTAGCGTCATTCTTCCGCTACACAAATGTAGATATAACCAAAAGTGTAGGGATTTCGCCAACTGCGGTCGGCGACAAACTTTTAGAAAGTTTGACCAAACTTGGACGCTAGGGGTGTTTCGCCGTCTGCGGACGGCGATTTAAGGCTCTGCCTTAAAAATTCGCAAGCCTTTAAAAAGTCTTGACCTAAACTTTGATGGAGCAGAGCCATTTTGCAATTTTGCGTAAGCGACAAATCCTAATTCAACATCTCAAAATCCAGTACCCCTAAAAAAACAGCGTATGACCACATCATACGCTGCATAATTTAATATTCTTCCTGTTCAATCTCATCAATTTCTTCTTTATTTACAACTTCAAGCTTGCTCACCGACACTTCATATGCCGTCCTTGTCACAACCTCATCATCGGATAAATGCTTTTGATAATTTCTTGACTGCATTCTGCCCCAAATCTTAATATTATCACCTACAACCAAATTCTTGCAATATCTTGCATTTCTGCCCCATGCAATAACAGGAATATAGTCCGACTTGTTGTATGTACGATTTACCGCTATCAGCATATCCGTTATTTCTCTGCCGAACGGCGTTGTGCGGTACACAGGCGGTTTGCATACAAAGCCGTTTAGATATATCGAATTCGGATTTTTATGCTTTTCCTCGTCAAACACTTCAATGTCCTTTGCAAATAATGTAAGCAACAATTTATTTTCCGACGCATTATAATTGTTATACGAACGAAACTGACCCGAAATCTCAAACATACCGCCTACTTTTATATCTATTTCTTCAAGCAGACGCTCCGAAATCATAACCTTTATATGGTCGTTAATCTCGCTTAATCTTGGTATCGACAGTGTAAACATATAAAATTTTTCGCCGTAAATCTCATGGTTAAACACCAGTTCATCTTCTACACTGCCTATCACCGTTGCCTTATTATTGTCTATTGTATTTATCATCGTATTGCCCCCCTAAATTATGTTAGTGAAAAAACTCTTTATAGGCTAATTCTATTCACCAACAGCAATATTTATGATTAAATAATTAAATCGACAATTTTATATTAAAGTCCCGATTTCAGTTCTTTAACTTTCTCTCTTAAATTATTCAATTTTTCTTCGTTTGTACCGCCCTTTGCGACCGCTCCCACTATCGCACTTCCAACGATAACCCCGTCGCAATATTCTTTAAGCATACTCACCTGCTCTTTATTCGATATTCCAAATCCCACGCAGGCAGGTATATTTGTATATTTTTTGATAGTACCGAAAAATTCTTGAAAATCAGTGTGAAACTCTGTCTTTTCACCCGTTACGCCAAGCGATGATACACAATACAAAAATCCTTTTGCATTTTCCGCAATAGCTTTTATACGCTCATGCGATGTAGGCGATACCAACTGAATTTGATATACGCCGTATTTTTCGGTATACTCTGCAATTTCACCGCTTTCCTCATACGGCAAATCGGGAATAATAACCGCATCTGTTCCTACCTCTTTACATTTTGCAAAAAATTCTTCAACACCATATTGCATAACAACATTATAATACAGTAAAAATACCAGCGGCACAGATACTTTATCTCTTATCTTTGTCATGAACTCAAATACTTTATATATATCCACTCCGTTTGCCAACGCTCGGTTATCAGCCTCCTGAATTACAGGTCCGTCAGCCGACGGGTCCGAAAACGGTATGCCAAGCTCGATAACGTCCGCACCTTGCTTTTCCATTTCCAAAATCAATTTTTCACTCATATCCAAATCAGGGTCGCCCACTGTAAGGAATGTTATCAATGCTTTTTTATTCTCTTTTTTCAGTTTTTCAAATCTCTCATCAATTCTGTTCATACTGTTTCACCTTTTCTGACTATTTCAATAAATTCTCTTATTTTATTTTCGTCTTTTATACCTTCCGTTTCCACACCGCTCGACACATCTACCGCATACGGCATAAAAACTTTTATTCCGTCAATTACATTATTCCTGTCAAGTCCGCCCGCCAATATGATATTTTGCGGAATATCGGATTTTCTGAAACTCTCCCAATCAAATTTTTCGCCCGAACCGCCGTAACTGTCACCTTTATACTTATCAAGCAAAATTTTATCGGCTCTGTAACTTGTGATTTTTTTTATGTCCCCACTGTTTAAAACTCTCACAGCCTGCCATATTTCACAGTCTGTACATTCTCTCAATTTCTCCGTATATTCTTCGCTTTCATCGCCATGCAGCTGTATCACATCAAGTCCCGCAACTTCGGCTGTATCCTTAATAACTTCAATTTCCGAATTTACAAATACGCCCACAGTTTTTATGTCCCCGTTTAATTTTCTTATTAATTCTTTGGCTCGCTCTTTGCTCACCTGACGCTTGCTTTTTGCAAATACAAATCCGACATAATCGGGTTTATATTTGTTTACAATCTCAATATCCGCCATTCTGCTCAATCCGCATACTTTTATTTTTGTCATGCACCGCACCTTAACTTTCTCACTGCGTCACTGACCGACTTTTCCCGCATAAAAGCCTCGCCTATCAGCATTGCGTCTATGTCAAGGCTTTCCAAATATTTATAGTCCGCATGACTGCGAATAGCACTCTCGCCTACAACCACCGCATTTTCAGGAATATATTCTCTCACACGTTCAAGCGTTGTTATATCCTCGTCAAATGTCTGCAAGTTACGGTTGTTGACGCCTATTATCTCCGCACTTTCCGCACGCAAAATCTCATCTTTATTGTGTGTTTCGACAAGCACGTCCAACCCCAATTTTTTTGCACAGTTATAAAGTTTAGCAAATTCATTATCATTAAGTGCCGCCATAATTAAAAGTATCGCATCTGCACCGTGCAGCTTTGCCTCATATATCTGATACTCATCAATAATAAAATCTTTACGCAATATCGGTATATCAACTATTTTGCTTATATCATCTATAAATGACAAATCACCCTTAAAATAGTCGGGTTCTGTCAATACCGACAATGCCTGTATATCCGACACCGCATATTCTTTTGCAATCTCAATATGATTAAAATTCTTTCGGATAAGTCCTTTTGACGGCGACGCTTTTTTTATCTCACCTATTATTGATACTTTTCCTTTTTCCTGCAACGCTGATTTAAAACTGCAATTTCTAAATTCCGCATTATCCATTTGCTTTATCAAATCTTTTGGCGAAACAATTTCTTTTCTGTTTTGTATATGAATTTTAGCTGACGCTATAATCTCGTCTAAAATCATACCGCCACACCGCCTAACTCATTGCTCTTATTTACAAACTCCTGCAATTTAGCCGCTGCTTTTCCGCTGTCTACGGTTTCTTTTGCAACAGCAATTCCTTCTTCTATCGAATTTGCTTTCCCTCCGATATACAAAGCAGCTCCCACATTCAAAAGCACAATATTTCTCTTTGCACCTTTTTCTGTCCCGTTTAAAATATTATTTGTAATTTCTGCATTCTTCTTTGCATCTCCGCCTTTCAGTTCATCGGCTTTTACATACTCAAATCCATAATCTTTCGGGTCTATTGTATATTCCGTAATTTCCCCGTCCTTAATCTGTGCGGCATATGTAATACCTGTCAATGTAATCTCGTCCATACCGTCGCTGCCGCATACTACCAATGCACGTTCAACACCAAGCTTTTGCATAACCTCTGCAAATGTTTTCAAAATATTTTTATCAAACACACCGATTAACTGTGCCTTTGCTCCCGACGGATTTGACAGCGGACCAAGTATATTAAATATTGTTCTGATACCGATTTCTTTTCTCGGCACTGCAACATTTTTCATCAAGCTGTGAAAAATCTGTGCATTCATATATCCGATACCCACACTGTCAACACATTCCTGAACCTGATTTGGTGCAAGTGCAATATTTGCTCCCAAAGCCTCCAATACATCTGTGCTGCCGCTCTTGCTTGATGCTGCTCTGTTTCCGTGTTTTGCCACCGGCACACCCGCAGCCGCCGTTACCATAGCCGATGTTGTAGATATATTAAAAGTGTTTGTTCCGTCACCGCCCGTGCCTACAAAGTCTATATAATTGCCAACCTTCGGCGAAATCAAACTTGCTTTTTTTCTCATCATGTTTACAGAACCCAAAATCTCGTCCTCTGTTTCGCCTTTAATACGAAGTGCTGTCAAAAATGCTGTGATTTGGCATGGTGTTGCCTCACCGCTAAGCATTAAATCCATAGCTTTTTCAGCCTCTGCCGATGTCAAATTTTGTCCTGCAACAACTTTTTTAATTAATTCTTTCATTTCTCATCTCTCCTCAACTCATCTAATCTAAATCTAAGTCTAAAACAAAAAATGCCCTTCTCGCTCGAAAAGGACATGAATATACAAATATAGCAATAATTAAATTTTTACTAATCTAAACTATTCTAATCTCATCTCAAACTCAAATTTATTATATACCTATTTTTTATAAATTGCAATAGTTTTTATAAAAAAAATAAGGTTTCCCACGATTTATTTATCATAGGAAACCTTAAAACCGGCAAATTTAATTTCTGTTAATCTTCAAGTTCATTAAATTCTTCGTCACGCTTTACAAACTCATCAAACGCAGCCTGCAATTCTTCCTCTGTTTCGATGCTTACCAAAGCGTCTTCTTCCTCTGTTTCGCCCTTGATTATCTTCATCATGATAACATCGACTTCCGCATCTTCTGTTTCGTCTGCTCCGCTTTCCATCATTGCAACGTAACGGACTGTATTGCCTTCAAAATCCAAATCAAATACATCAATTACTTCACATTCTACATTATTGCCGTTTTCATCTTCCAAAATAATAATGTTGTCTTGATGTTCGTGTTTATCTGCCATTCTATTCACCTCATATTTAATATTTACCAAATGATATATAATTATTTTAATATATGTGTTTCAAATTGTCAACCGTTATTTAATAAAATCTCACATCTAAAAAACAACATAATTTTATATTTTACTTACAAATATTCTGAATGAATTTAAAACTGCAAGCAATGCAACTCCCACATCTGCAAAAATACCGAGCCACATCGACGGATAACCTATAATTGATAGCACCATGACAAGTATTTTTATACCAAGAGAAAAGGCAATATTTGCATATATAATACGAAGTGTTTTCTTTGAAATTCTGATAGCGGTCGGTATTTTTGACGGAGCATCGTCCATCAACACCACATCTGCCGCCTCAATAGCCGCATCACTTCCAAGACCGCCCATTGCTATACCCACATCGGCTCTGGCAAGTACGGGAGCGTCATTAATACCGTCGCCGACAAACGCCAATGTTTTGTTTTTATCAAGCTGACTTAATAATCCTTCGGTTTTTGCAACCTTATCAGCCGGCAATAATTCCGCATAAATTTGGTCAATATCCAATTCATTGCCGATATACTCAGCAGTTGCCTTGTGGTCACCTGTCAGCATTGCTGTCTTAATTCCAAGTGATTTTAACTGTGACACAGCTGTTTTTGAATCTGTTTTCACCTTATCCGAAACAATTATGCAGCCGACATATTTGTTGTCAATCGCAACATGAACAATGCTGCCCGTATATTCTTTTGCCGGCGGATTTATACCCAATTTGCTCATCAGCTTGTCATTGCCCACCGATATTTTTTTACCGTCAAGATTTATTTCTATCCCGTGTCCCGATATTTCGTTGTAATTTGAAATACTTTCCTTATCAATATCCTTGCCGTATGCTTTTTTAATAGATAATGCAATCGGGTGATTTGAATAATATTCGGCATATGCGGCAGCTTTTAAAATCTCGCTTTCGGGAATATTCGCCGATATTTCGGTAACATCGAATATACCCTTCGTCAATGTACCCGTTTTATCAAAGACAACCGTTTTCAGCTTGGAAAGTGCCTCGATATAGTTACTGCCTTTAATAAGTATACCGTTTTGCGACGCTTTTCCTATACCACTGAAAAATGCAAGCGGAACGGATATAACCAATGCACACGGGCACGAAACAACCAGAAATACCAACGCACGGTAAATCCATGTTGAAAATTCTTTTGTGATAACCGACGGAACGATTGCCACTATAAGAGCCACAATCACAACTATCGGAGTATATACTTTGGCAAATGATGTAATAAAGTTTTCGGTTTTTGCTTTCTTTTCCGAAGAATTTTGAACCAAATCCAAAATTCTCGATACTGTGGATTGTGCAAATTCCTTTTCAACCTTAATTTCAAGCAAACCGTTTTCGTTTACGGAACCGCTTAAAATACTGTCATTTTCCTTTACATTCACCGGCACAGATTCACCTGTAAGTGCAGAAACATCAAGTGCCGCCGAACCTTTTACAACAACTCCGTCAAGCGGAACTCTCTCCCCTGCTTTTACAACTATTACATCTCCGATTTTAACTTCATTCGGAGAAACTGTTTTTATATCATTTCCCGTTTTTAGATTAGCATAATCAGGCCGAATATCCATCAACGCAGATATAGATTTTTTTGAATTTGCCATAGCTTTGCTTTGGAACATTTCGCCTAATTGGTAAAACAGCATTACCGCAACCGCCTCGGGATATTCTCCTATTGCTATCGCTCCGAGCGTTGCAATAGCCATTAAGAAATTTTCATCAAATACACGTCCTTTTAATATATTTTTCAAAGAACTCCATAGCACATCATAACCCAATATAATATATGATACCGCCAATAATATTAATGAAAAATACGATATAGGCAGGAATGACAGTGCAAAAAGCACCGCACCTATACCAAATCTAATGTACATTTTTTTCTGTTCGTTTTCCGATAATTCATGGTCATGGTCGTGACCACAGCCGCAGCTGCATCCGCAGCAATCATCGTGGTGGTGTTCATGCTCACAATCGCAGTGTTCTTCGTGATGATGTTCATTCTCACAGCCACAATGCTCGTCATGATGATGTTCATGTTCACAACCGCAATTTTCTTCGTGGTGATGATGTTCAGACATTTCCTTCACTCCTTCTAATTATATTATTATATTTTTAGCTATAAATATAAACTTAATATTGAACATATGAATAATTGTTCATGTATGAGTTCATTATATACGAGAATATTATATTTGTCAATATATAAACAGAAAAATATTATAATTTTTTGTGATAATATGCGTTGTGTATAGGAGAGATTTATACCATAAAAATAAATAAACTGTATATCAGAATTTATAACTTCAATTTAACTACAAATAAAAAAAGCAGTCCGATTTTTGTATCAGATTGCTTCTTGATATATTACCTTGTTTTTTATCATAATTCATCAGTTTTAAATGCTGTATAACCCTCATAATAATAGCTATGGTCAATTCCTTTCATATAAACCTCACGGCTGTTAATCTCATCAGTTAATGCTTTTTTCAATAAGTATTTGATTTCAATATCTTTAATAGGACTTCGCTCCATTGCCAATAAATAATCCTCTTTATCCACCTTACTCCAATCAACTACCCTGCCTATTTCCGTTTTTAAAATGTGGTCAAGCCAAATACGGGCACTGCGTCCATTTCCCTCCCGAAAAGGATGTGCAATATTCATTTCAACATATTTTTCTACAATTTCATCAAAATTTGACTGCGGCATTTTATCAATATTTTCAAGTGCTGCTTGCAAATACATAAGCGGAGCAAAACGAAAATTGCCTTTTGCAATATTAACGTTACGAATTTGCCCTGCAATTCCATATATATCCCCAAACAAGTATTTGTGAATAGCTTGTAATGTTGCAAATTTTCCGGAAGGCAAATTATCTAATATACCTCTCTCAAATATTTCAACAGCCTTTTTTTTACTAATACGTTCTTCTTCCCTAGCAAGTTCAGCAGAATTTATAATTCCCAATTTATTTTCAATCATATTCGCTCACCTTATATACTGTCTTGTATTTCTTTATATAAATTTTTTACAATATAATTATACTATCTTTTATCTGCCTTAGTCAATATAAGTTATTGCTAAATCTAATTTTTATGTTGGTTTACAACTGCATTTTCTTAATTGAACGCACCTGTTTATTACATTAGTGCTTTCCTGCAAGACGGCGAAATTTTTTTGAGCTATTGTGTAACACATCGTTGACAAACCTACAAATATTATATTTTTTGTGATAATATTGTATTGAATAATCTCTTTGAAAATGTTACAATAAACAAAATAATGATGAGGTGAATGGACATGAAAGAAACCGAAAGGTCAATACGACTTATAAACGAAATGGTGAGTTACAAACCGAAGAGCCGTCAGGCGAAATTCAAAAAGGAACTACTGGAACTTATGCTGACGGACAACAATTACAGCAACGAATTAAAGAAAACATGGAAAGAAGAACTTTCAAAGATGTCTGCGAAATAAATTTTTACTAAAAAAACGCACAAACATTACTGTTTATGCGTCAAATGGCTGCGGAAGAGGGATTCGAACCCGATTAAAACTTTGTTAAAATCAAATCTCACAAATTATTGACTACATATTGACTACACTAATTATTTTGACTGCTTATAAATGAATTTAAAGCATTTGCAGTCTGACTAACTCTTGACTGTCTGATATGCGTGTAAATATTTTGCGTAACAGATATATCAGAATGACCCATCAGCACCTGTGCATCTTTTACGTTTATGTTTGCTTCAAAAAGCAATGTAGCAAATGTATGACGTAATTGATGTGCGGTGAATGATGTATTGGTTTCTTTTTGGTATCTAGTCCATTGACGGGCATACATACTATTACCCATTAAATTCCCATTGTAATTAAATACATATGTTTCATTTGGTTTATATCGTTCTTTTAATTTATCGTACAAACAGTCAAGTAAAATAACCGTTCTTACACCGGCATCGGTTTTAGGCGGCTTTATTTGCGGCTTATTGCCTTCATAATAAACGGAGTTACTGACATTAATAGTTTTATTGTTAAAGTCTATATCCGACCATTTTAACGCTAAGGCTTCACCTTTACGCAAGCCTGTGTACAATAAAAAGTACACGAAAAATCCAAAAGTACAGTCGATACTGTTATTCACAATAGCAATTTCTTTATCGGTGAGCGGTTGACGGGCAACAGATTTTTTACCCTTTTCGGGTGTTATGTATTCTGTTACATTGTTAGTTATGTATTGCTGAATAACCGCATACTTAAAAATCATTTTTATAACAGACAACTGGTCCTTAATCGTTTTTGATGAATAATCTTGTGCGGATAGTTTTCGCAGGAACAAAATTATATCATTAGATGTAATTTCATTAATGTACATATCCCCTACTTCATCGGTTACGGCATCTTTTAAACGTCTGTATCTGCGTGCGGTGGAATACTCTATCTTGTCAAAATGTTCATTCGCCCATTCGTCAGCCACTTCTTTGAATGTTTTGCCGTTTTCGGTTTTCTTCTGAAAGTCAAGTATCTTTCGGTTGATTTCTGCCGGTGTCTTACCGTAAAATACATGACGTTTACCGTCTATGGTAATTGATTTTTGATAACGTCCGTCAGCACGTTTTTTCATATTATATCATTCCTTTCATTAAAATAAATCTTGCAAAATCAGTGCGTAGATGATATAATATTATTGCTTTTATTTGGTATTATATCAAGGTTGCACGCAATCTTGCGGTAGTATCAGTGCAATCGTCCTATATTTGCGGTATAGGGCGATTTTTTTTATTTATATTTTTATGGGTTACATTTTTGACAAGGTGTGTATCCTTGTTTTTGTGCATCTATTACATTTATAGGAGTAATATCAAAACCGATATAACTACAATTTGCTAAGTGATAGTGTTTTCCTGTTGGTGATATGTAAACAATAAGTGAATTTGTTTTTTTCTCTTCTTGTCTTTTTCTTTCGGCTTCCTCTTGCTGTCTTAAATTTTCACGGACTTGTCTGTCGTATGATTGAAAATCTATTTTTTCACCGAGCAGCCAATTTAAACTGCTACCAGTACTTGCGGTGTTTTCTGCTTCACCATCATTGCCGTTCTGAATAATGTCAATTTTATCTGAAATACTTATATAATCATTATATAAATCTTTTGTCTTAACTTGTAAATTATATGTATCATCTTTCAAATCAGATACACTCTCTTTTAGCTCAGATAGTTCATTTTGAATATTAACTATACTTGCATTTAAAGAATTGAGATAGTTATTACATTGCTGAATATATATACTAAACCAACATACAAGCCCAATAATTATTACATAAGGAAGTATATTAAATCTTTTTGTTTTATTAACAAGCCTTTTCACAGACACCCCACTATTACTCTTTTTCTTTTCTTTTGTTACATTACATTCTTTATTTAAAACAGATTGCTTTGCCTCATTTGAAAGCGGAGCAACAATTTCTTTTGTAAAATAGGATTTATTGTCTTCAAAATATCTATATATTTTAAATCTTGATAAAAAATAAAAAATTAGTAAAATAGCAAAATAAATATCGCTAATTATATCTAATTTACCACTTTCAATATTTGTAATATCTATAAATCCACACATACCCAATCTAATTAATAATAACAATGGTACAATAAACTGAAAAGATTGTGTTATATTATATGCATATTTGATTTTCTTTCGCATAGCATAAATATTAAACAATATAAGAGTTATACCGATTAAAAACAGTAATAAAACTATAATGAGAAATATCCCATACGAAGAATCAATAACTCCGCTTGATTTTAATAAATTATACATATAACCAATATAACCCATATGCAATATACTAGACAACAGCAGCACAGGCAATACTATATAGCAATAAAAATTATACCAAAAGTTTGTTTTAAAATTGTAGTTCATAATAATACCCCCCAAAAAATAATATTGACATTTCAAGTCGAATATTGTATAATATTTTTAGGGTTATCTAGCGTTCAGGGTAATCCTATAATTGAGGCGGTAAGTATTCGCAGTACTTGCCGTCTTTTTTTATTGTTCATCAATGTATATATCTATAACATCGTAATAATAATTTCGGTCTATATATGAATTACTTCTTAATTCAATATCCGCTTCAATATAACCCCCCTTATCAACATGAGAATGAAATTCTCCTTCCGCATCAAGACCTCTCTCTGTAAAAGAAATATTATTTAACTTATAAATTATTCCGCAGCATCGACCTTCATTTTGAACAATTTTATCATATAAAGTATCAGGAATACTATAATAGCTATTATAATTAAACCACGATGTACCAATATAGTTGTTTTCATTTATAAAAATATCATCAAAACAAAAATCATATTCTGCAATATTAACTCCGTTATATTCACGAATTATTTCGGACGCAAATTCCAAATTACCTATATCTTTTTTATATATATCATAATCAATAGCATTATATTTAGCCGCAAAATCATTAAATCGTTGTTTTTGCTGCTCTTTTTCAATATCTTCCATGCTTTGCGGAGTTGCTGTTGGTTGTTCAAAACTGTTGTTCACATTGCACGCACTAATAAAGCATAGAAGAACAAGAGCAAATAAACAATATATTCTTCGCATATGTTTCAACATTAATATATTACTCCTTTTTCATTGTTTTAAATATCCGTATACCCGTTTTTCGATTAAATCCTCACGAATACCTGTGATTTGTGATATTTGATATGTTGTATATTCATGTTCGATATACTCTTTTATATCATCATCGCTTATCAGCATATATGCGGCTAACAGGTTTGCTTCGTTTTCATATCTGTTCGGAACATTTAAAAAACGGCTGTCCATGAAAATTCTGTTCATTCCTCTATGTAATAAAGCATGAGCCAATTCATGTGCAAGCACCCAAAACTGCTCATGTTCGGGTAGTGTATCATCAATATATACAACTATAATTCTTGCTACTATCTGAAACATTCCACGCATTTTATTCGGAGTTTCCCCACGAATAATTATCACATCTAATTTATCCGCCAATTCGTAAGGATTTAAAGTTTTAAAGCGTTTCTTTAAACGTTTTGCAATCAAATTAATATCCAATAATGTAAACACCACCTATTTACGATATTTTTTCGGAGTAAACTTTTCTTTTGCACGTTGTTTTGCAGCGGCAACACCTATACGCATTAAGTTTTTCAGTTGTTCTATTTCTTCTTCCGTTGCCGGTACTTCACCGTCAAACATCAATCCATCTGTACCGCTTAAACTGTTAATTGCGTTATCTATGATTTTTTCTATGTCCTTTTCTTCTTTGGTTTGTTTCTTTTCGGGTTGCAATGTTTCGTTTTCTCTACCCATCAAATAATCAATAGATACATTAAAATATTCTGCCATTCTCATAAGAATATCAGAGGAAGGTATTACTGGTTTTGTAGGTGATTCGTATTTCCCAATGCTTGAACGTTCAACACCGATTATTTGAGCCAGTTGTTCTTGTGTAATCTTATTCTTTTTTCTCAACTCTTTCAATGTTTGGTTTAACATATCGTCCCCCTCCTTCAAACACTATTATAGTGAATTGTTTTCACATTGTAAATACTTTCTGAAAAAAATTCACAAAAACTATTGACATTGTGAACAGTATTCGCTATAATTGTGAATGTAGTTCAGAAAAGTGGAGGTGAATATTAAACAACTATGAATAGCGTAAAAAAAAGACGAGAAGAAATGAACCTTACCCAAGAGCAATTAGCGTGTCAAATGAATGTAGACCGTTCAACGGTGGCGAAGTGGGAAACGGGCGATGCAAAACCAAGGGCAGATAAGCTGCCTGAACTCGCACAGATACTAAAATGCAAGATTGACGATTTGTTCGAGTGATTACTAATTAACGAAAGGCGGTGAGATGATGGAATGGTTAGGGATTGCGGCACAAATTACAGAGATTGCACTTTGTGTAAGCGTGATTGTATGGCTTTTCAGAAATACACAATAGAAAGGATTAATAATATGCACGAGATGAAAATTTTTAAGAACGAGGAATTTGGACAGGTAAGAACAACAGAGATTAACGGCGAGCCGTATTTTGTAGGTAAGGACGTGGCGGAGATTTTGGGGTACACCAATTCAAGAAAAGCTATCATTGACCATGTTGATGATGAAGATAAGGGGGTAACGAAATGTGACACCCTTGGGGGAATACAGGACTTGACTATAATTAATGAAAGCGGATTGTACAGTCTTATATTGTCAAGCAAGCTCCCAAAGGCAAGGCAGTTCAAGCGTTGGGTAACAAGCGAAGTTCTGCCGACTATACGCAAGCATGGTGTTTATGCGGTAGACGAGGTTCTTAACAATCCGGATATGATGATTGCCGCACTTACAGAATTAAAGAAAGAGCGTGCAAAGGTGCAGTCGCTGACAGAAATAAAAGCGGTGCAAGAACAGCAAATCATGGAATTACAGCCGAAAGCAACATATTATGATTTAGTTCTGAATTGCAAAGACCTGTTGTCAGTTACAGAGATTGCAAAGGATTTCGGCAAAACTGCAAAGTGGCTTAACAATTTTCTTAAAGAACAGAAAATACAGTTTAAGCAAGGTGATTTGTGGTTTTTGTATAAAAAGTATGCCGAACAAGGCTATACCAGTACGAAAACACATACCGTAAACGGCACAGACGGTCAGCAGCATTCAAAGGTACATACCTATTGGACGCAAAAAGGCAGATTGTTTATTTATGGATTGTTAAAGAACCACGGAATATTGCCAATCATTGAACAAGAACAGGCGGTGTAATTATGATAAATAACCGATTTGCGATATGTCTTGCAGAACGCATGATAAAAATAACCGATGTCGCAAAGAAAACAGGAATATCAAGAACAACGCTTACCAATTTGTATTACAAACGCAGTAAAGTAATTTCATTTGAAGTTCTAAACAAGCTTTGTATGTTTCTATGCTGTTCACCGAGTGACATTATAGAATACAAAAAAATGAGGTGAATATTATGGCAAGGGAAAAAGCCGGTTATAGAGAAAACCTGTCGCTACTGAAAGAGCGAATGCCGGACAAGACTATGTTGTCTGTCGGCGATGTTCTGAAAGTGACAGGACTTACATATAAGACAGTCCACAAAATAGTCGATTTCGGCGGAAAAAGGTACATATCGATTTGCGACCTTGCAAGGCAGATTTCAATATGAAGGGAGCGGGAAAAGGCACAATGCAAAGCAAAAGAAGGAATGTACTAAGCATAGCGGGGATAATTATTCTGCTTATTGCAATGCTCATTATTGCGATTTTATGCAATTTCCTACAAATTAAAAAAGTCCGCAAAGGCGGCAACCAATGCGGACTAAGGTCGAGTATATTGTAAAAATAATACGATTACATTGTACTCCACAACATAGAAAAAATCAAGGAGAAATTTAAAATGAAAAAACTAAAATGGATAGAAAAAAAGCAACAACAAAGAGTGTCAAAGGCTGATGTGACAATAACCACATCAAAAAACGGAACGCAGTTTATACTACGAAACAACTGTGTTCTGAGAATTACAAAGGGTGAATACTTAAAAACCGCCATCGATGGCAACAGAATATATTTTGACGGGGCAGACGATGTGACCGGATACAAATTATCCACCAAAAAGGCACAAAAAAACAAATACGTAGGATTTTCAAAAAGACTTGACCGCTTTATTGGCGACTATAATTTACTTTGGGATAGTAAAGAGGGGTATTATTATATAGAAATGCAAGGAGAAATTTAAAAAATGTACAGTGAAGATTTAGAAAGACGCATGGAACGTCAGCACTACAACGAGTGCGACGCAAGGGAAAATGCAAGACGGGACAGCATATATATTGTCGTCCCGTGCGACCAATGCGGTTATTGCATAAAGTCGGACGAGTACTACTGCGAAACGTGTGACGGGCATTTTTGCTCACACGAATGTTTCGAGGAATACTACCGCATCAAGCATTGCGAAAAAGCGGACAAGCCGTTAGACTGCGGACACAAGAGCAACAAATACATAGACACCGACATAGGTACATTCTGCTCGGTAGAATGTTTAAAAAAAGACAGGGAGTTTAAGGAATATGGCGAAAGATACATTTACTAACGGGGTCAGATTTTATTCAACGGGCAAAGCCGAAATAACGGTCGGCTTCCCCGAAGATGATATTTGCTGTCACTGGTGCAAATTCTGCCGAGCCGAAAGCGACCTAGACCGCTTTTGGTGCAGACTTACAAATGACATGATATACAATCCGTTTGTGGGATTGGCAGACACTTGTCCGTTACAGTTTGACGAATTTAATGGAGAGGAGTTCGGGGAATAATGGGAGTTCCGGTGTTAATCTTGGGCGAAAGCGGTTCGGGGAAAAGCACAAGTCTAAGAAATTTTGAGCAAGACGAAGTATTGATTTTTAATGTGGCGAGCAAACCGCTGCCGTTCAGAAAAAAACTAAATTCTATTCAAAAAGCTACATACGAGCTTATCGGCAAAACATTACAGCATCTTGAATACAAAAAATATGTGATTGACGACAGCCAATATTTATTGGCATTTGATTCATTCAACCGTGCAAAAGAAACAGGTTACGGCAAATTCACCGACATGGCGGTGAGATTTCAAAAAATGATTACCTATATAATAGAGGGTCTGCCCGATGATGTGATTGTGTATTTTCTGCACCACTGCGAACAGACCGAAACGGGCAAAATCAAGGCTAAAACAATCGGCAAAATGCTAGACAATCAACTGACGGTTGAGGGATTGTTTTCAATCGTATTGTTATGTCAAGCCGATGGCACAAGCCACAAATTTATTACCCAGTCGGACGGACACACAACGTGCAAATCACCTATGGAAATGTTTGATATGGAAATTGACAATGACCTGAAAATGGTTGATACAACAATCAGAGAATATTACGGACTAAACGAAAGCGAGGACAACTAAAATGCAAAAACCAAAGAATTATGACACCTGTACAGCCTACGGCGAGTTTGAGCCGTTGGAGCTTGGCGGACACATATGCAAGATTATGAACGTAGAAGAAACAAAGAGCAGGACCGGCAAGGATATGCTTAAAATTTTCATAGACATCGCAGAGGGCAGGCAAAAGGACTACTACGCAAAGCAATACAAGGCAGATACCAGAAACCCTAAAAAATGGGGGTGTATCGTATACCAGCTTGTCGAGGACAGTGACGGCAACACAAACAGAGGTCTTAAAACGTTTATTGAATCAGTCGCAAAATCAAATGCGGGATTCAATCCGGACGAGATTTGGAACGACAAGTTCGGCGAATATTTTAAGGGCAAGTTGATAGGCGGTGTGTTCGGCAGAGAACAGTTCAAAACGCAGGACGGCAAACTAAAATGGAGCACAAAATGTGTTAATTTCCGTGATGTCGAAACAATCAAAAAGGGAGTGCCCGTTCCCGAAGATAAATATTTAAGCGGTGAGCAGAAAAGCGGCGGCGACACCAATTTTGCCGCAAGTTTTGCACCGATTGACGAGGACGATTTGCCATTTTAAAAAAACATGATAGCTCATGATAGTAATTTATGTGATATGGTGAAATCACAAATACAAACAGGAGGTGTCAAAAATAAGGAATGGCATATGATAAAAAGACATTTTTAAAAGAAGTAACCGTAATATGCGACACCCGTGAAAAGGAGAACAAGCATATTACGGCGGAATTCGACAGGATGGGTATCAAATATACCACCGATAAAAAACTGCCTGTCGGAGATTACAGCTTTATTATTCAGGACAGGGATTTTTCTCTGTCTTGCGTAATTGAGCGAAAAGCAGACGTTGACGAGTTTTACGGCAACATCACCAAAGACCGTGAGCGTATCGAAAAGGAGTTTAACGCAAGTTCCTCGTTGATTAATGAGTTTGTCTTGCTGATTGAAAACTGCAAGTCGGAACTTCATTTGCGTGACTACGAAATACCCGATTGGCGAATGGAGCGTGAGCACCGCAAAATCAAGCGTGTGGGCGAACAATGCTATTCGGTGATACAATCGTGGCAGTGCGGAAACAGATATTGTTTTAAGACGTTATTTGTTCCCGATAACACGCAGACGGCTGCTAAAATGCTTGAAACATTCTATTGGTATTGGCGAAACTTCAAAAAGCTCACCGCAAGCAGAAGGAACAGGTGAGCCATGGACAATACAGCAGAAATAATCACAAGTACGGTAACGATGCGTGACGTCTTGACAAGATACCACAATTTGGGCAGGCGAAACCGATGCAGCTGTCCGATACATAACGGCAAGGACAACAATTTTGCATACACCGACAAGGTGTTCCACTGCTGGACGTGCGGTGCAAAGGGCAATGTAATATCTTTTGTCATGCAGATGTTTAACTTAAATTTCAGACAAGCATTGATGAAGATAAACATTGATTTCGGCTTGAATTTATCATTACAGGCAAGCCGTCAGTCAGCCGAAACACAGCACAGAGCTGACGAGATACGCAAGGTGCGTCAAGCGGAGTATGAAAAGAAAATGCAAAAAGAGTGCGAATATGACAGGCTTATTTCCGAGTTTGTATGGTGCGACATGATTATCCGTGAATTGCAGCCGAAAAAGCCGTCTGACGAGATATATGACGTTTATGTACGGGCAATGCACAAGTTACCGATTATACAGTACAAACTTGATTGTTTTGAATAGAATGGGGTGAAATAATGATAGATATACCGGAATTTACTTACGAAGATTTTGCCGACAGCACAAAGCCGTATGAATTTGTTTCGGGCATAGAGAGTGTGTTTCAGCGAACACAGATTCTTAATGTATTGGAAAAGAAAGCGAGCAAATTGGGCTTTAAAAAATTCTCAAAGGCATACACAGAATATCAAAAAGAGGTTAAGAACAATATTGTTCAGAACTACACCGATTTTGACGGACAGGAAAAACCGCTGCTTTGCGGAAAATGGGACTGCACGGAGTTAGGCATAAAATATTATGATGAAAGATACGGCAACATTGTCGCCTGCACCCACCCTATTATGCCGGTCAGACGTCTGGTCAACATCGACAGTGACATTGAAAAATTAGAGCTTGCATACAGCAAGGGTAAGCGTTGGCGAAAAATTATAGCCGACAAAAGAACGCTTGCAAGCAACAATTCAATCATTCAGCTTGCCGAAAACGGGATAGCGGTGAACAGCGAAAATTCACGATATTTGGTCAGATATTTGGCTGACATCGAATATTTAAACTACAATAATATACCTGAGGTTAATTCGGTCGGACGTTTGGGTTGGATTGACGGGTACGGATTCAGTCCGTATGTGGATAATCTGATTTTTGACGGGAACGTTACGTTCAAGCATTTTTTTGAGAGTGTTCAGCAAAAGGGCGATTTTGAGAAATGGAAAGAGGTCGCAGACAGTATACGAAAAAGCAACAGTATTCAAGGCAGAATTGCACTGGCGGCGAGTTTTTCGAGCGTACTGGTGCATTTACTCGGTGCGTTGCCGTTCTTTGTACATTTTTGGGGAACAACAGAAGCCGGTAAGACGGTTGCGTTGATGGTGTCGGCGAGCGTGTGGGCGAACCCGAAAATGGGCGAATATATACATACATTTAACAGTACAAATGTAGGTCAGGAATTGTCGGCGACATTTGTCAATTCAATGCCGCTGATATTTGACGAATTACAAATCGTAAAGGACAGAAAAGATTTTGACAACATGATTTATATGCTTACCGAGGGCGTCGGCAAAGGCAGAGGAGCAAAGACGGGCGGTCTGCAAAAGGTAGGCACATGGTCAAACTGCATCATCACAAGCGGTGAACAGCCTATTTCAAACGCATCATCGGGCGGCGGTGCGGTCAACAGAATTATCGAGGTGGAATGTAATTCGGGGAGTTTGTTTCCCGATTGCAGATATACCGCCGAAACATTAAAGCAGAATTACGGTCATGCCGGGAAATATTTTGTTGAAATGCTGATGAACGAGGACAACAGAAAGCACATGAAGGACGTTTACAATTCGTATATTGCGGAACTGTCAAAGTCCGATGCGACAGAGAAACAGAGTATTTCGGCGAGCATTATTCTGACGGCGGATAAATTGGTTTCAGAGTGGATTTTCCACGATGATATAACTTTAACCGCCAAGGATTTAAAAGGCTTTTTAAGCACCAAATCACAGGTATCTGCGGAACTGAGAGCGTACAATTATCTGCTCGACACATTGGTTATGTCCGACGCACATTTTATATCGGCGAGAACGTTTGGAAGCGTCATAAATGATGTTTGGGGCATTGACGATAACGACCATACAATCATAATCGGCAGTAAGTTTGACGAGATTATGCGTGAGGGCGGTTTTAACGCTACCGCACTGGTTAAATGGATGGCTAGGAATAATCTTATTACACGAGATAACACCCGAAACAATGACAGAAAAGTAAAGAAGGTAAACGGCAAACCGATACGGTGCGTATGGTTAAAAAAGGTTGATTCCGAGTTGAAAGATGTAGAACAGACAGCAAACGTTACAAGAGCACCGTTTTAGTTACAAAGGTGTGTAACCGCCAAAACCGTTGGTATGACTGGGTTTGAGGGCATTTTTAAGGCAAAGTTACAAAGTTACAAGCAAAAATACACTCTTATATATTACATAAAATAATATGTAAAAAAATGTTTATTTGATAGTGAGAGAAATTTTAGTAAAAACCTTTGTAACTTTGTAACCGTATTAAAGAAATGTAGTAATAATGCGGTGTTGAGGGTATTTTTAAGTTGTAACTTTTGTGTAACTTTATGTAACTGTGTTACCTATAAAGGAGTAGAGATATATGGATATTCAAGAGATAAAAAGTGTGGGCTATAATCTGGCTAAAAAGCACGCAGGACTTCAAGAGATATTAAATGAGTATGACAACGAGGCTTTGAAAATGTTAGAGCCGTTTAGCGAAAATGAAAAGGATTTGATATGTGAGATGTCTGTTGTGTATTTTGATTTTATGCTGAATATTAAGTCTGAGGACCTTTGCAAAAAGGCTATACAAAAATTGATAAGGGAGTTTAAAGAAAATGAGTAAATCATATCTGACAAGACATGAAAAAGATAATGTCATGAAAGCGGCAATAACAAAAGTGTGGCTTGAAGATGAATTAAAAGAAATTCAGGAGAAGTCGCCGAAAAGCAAATTATTGATAACGGCTTTTAAATATGCCCGTACATACATAAATAAATTGCTGGTCGAAATGCTTGATGACAAAGACCAAATGCAAATCCGTGCAACGATTGAGGACAGCAAAAAGTACAGATTTGTGATGATGGCACGTCAGGACGCTATGCGAAAATATGCGGAGAATGAGAAATCAAACGAATTTGTGCACGTTGAGCGAAAACATCAGGAACAGCTGATTGATATTGTATTAGGCAGCTGCGGAATGTGTGAGTGCAAGGGTAAGGAAGTTAAAAATTGCAGAGTAAGGCAGACATTGATTGCGTTGGACGTTGATGTGGTAGACGCAAATAATGTGTGCGGATATAGATATGGGGGTGATAAATAATGGACTATGTTGAAGTTCAGAAACTTATATTGGACAGGATTGAAAGACACCGTATCGGGGCTGTTTTGGGGTTTTTCGAGGACGGTGATGATATATGGTGGTGCAATAGCTGTTGTATTGTCAAAATGCCGTATGACGGGTTTTATATGGACACTGAAAAGGTTAATCGTGAGGTAAATATACACCGTGAGTTTGATAAAAGGACGCTGTTTTTCGGGAATTTGATTGACCGTCAGCGTGAGGATATGAAACGGGTATCTGTTTTGGGTATCAGAGATGATAAGTATATCGGATTTAAGACCGGTGAGGATATTTTCTTTGCATGGTATGACGATTACAAGTTCTTTAAACCGTTCTTTCTGTTGCCCGACAAGCAGCCGATAACGTTCAGCGTGTTAAGGTCGAACAAATCATGCACACCGGAGGTGTTTGTATTTCAGGGTGATGAATTGGTCGGAATAATGAAAACATTTTACACGAAAGTGGGGACACAAAATGACGGACAAGGGGAAAATAGCACGGCTGATTATTGGGATTGAGCGTGAGCGTGCACGAAAACGTAAGATTGCAGATGCCGAGTGCAGTGCATTTACGGCGGTGACGAGAATCAGGCAAAGAGAGGGCAAATGGAAGAAAGGGAGTGTAAAGTAGAACTGCTTTACAGGAAGGAGTGGGAACAATGAATTATGCGAAAATTCAGAAAAGTATAATAGATGACTTTTTGGCAGTTAGAACTTTTCTTGCGAACTTTGAAGAATATGAGGGCGGTATTTGGTGGATTAATGGGTCATATATGGTGAAAATCCCAAAAGAATATTTTTGTTTGGATTGCAGAAAGGTAATAAAACGTTGTGCCAATGTTAAGAGAACGCCAGTAGTAGAAAATTATATAGAAAAGTCTAAAACAAATGTGGTAGAAGTTAAACCGAACAAAGAAAAAGTTGTACTTGCTGACGGCACAAAGTTTGTAAAATTTGATATTGACGGCGGCGAATATTACATAAACAAAGGATTTAAGTTGTTTAAATCAAAACACAAATTAACTTATAAAATCGAACAACCTTTTGAAGGTAAAAGAGGCAGAATGTTATATATATTCAGAGGTAATGAGTTAATAGGTGCGATGGGAGCGTATGATAAAAGAAAGTTTAAATAACAGGAGGACTAACGATGAATTGCAGAGATTGCATATACGGTAACATATCAAATGAGCCGAGAGAAATTAAACAAGATAACATAACTATTATTCAGAACAATGGCGGTATAAATTGTACTTGCCGTCATGTGAAAAGTATTACGATAACCGGTAGGGACATGGTGTGCAGTGAGTTTAAAGAAAGGACATGTGAATAAAATGACAAGGGCAGAGATAATGAAAAAACATGACATAATAATAATTATGCCACCAACAGCTTTATATGAAGAATTGTCGGAAAAAGACGCAGTGGAATATGAAAATATGTTAATTCAATCAAAAAAGTATTTTGAAAGTGAGGACTAAGAAAATGGAACTAAAAGAAACAGTAGAAATGATGAACAGTGCAGACTATAAAGACAGATTTAAGGCGGAGTATTTTCAACTTAAAATCAGATACGAAAAGTTAAAAGCTATGCTTGAAAAATGGGATAATGGCGAATTAGATTTTACACCAACGGTATCACGATTTATATATAATGTACAGATATATTTGATGAAAAATTATCTTGACGTTTTGGAATTTAGAGCAATGCAAGAAAACGTTAATTTTGAAAGTGAGGACTAAGAAAATGGCAACGAATGAAGAATTGAAAAAAGCAAAGGCTAAACAATTAAAATATAAAAGACCGATTGCAAAAAATATTAATTTGGGAAATATCCAACAGGAATTGTGGGATATTCAAGAAGAATGTGAAAATATTCGGTGGTATACAGATTCAGAAGATGGAACAGATAGTCTTGTAAATGCACTGGCAGGAGATGAGGACGAAGCATATGAGTTTAAAATGGCTTTTGCAAATTTATGTGCTGAATGTGAAAGAATGTTTGAAGATTTGCAGAATGAATATGTGTCTGAATGTTTTGATATATTTTTTGTTGCTATGGGGCAAGACGAAATGATTGGATATGATATATATGAGCATGATTATTATGGTTTATCTTTATACGAAACAAAACTTGCAGAAGATAAAGCGGTACAAAAGTTAAAAAAAATGACAAAAGACGAATTAATTTTTGCATCTGTGCAGTGTTTTAAAATATATCAAGCATATATCGGGCTTAAAAACAGATATGACAACTTGAAAGCTGCCATAGACATTTTAAAAGGTCAAAATACAGGCTATCTCCAAACAATAAAAGAGATAGAAAGATTATATAATGTTGCCTCCGAAAGCATGGATTATAACAAGGAATGGACTGAATTTGACAGATATACAAAAATGCTTCCGCAAGAGGCATGGATTCAGTAAACTTTTAAATTATAGAAAGCGAGGATTTAAAAATGAATGAAGTAAAATATTATCGCAACAACGGCAACGGTACGCAAATCCTCAAAGCAAGAGAAGAACTTGTTGAACTGCTACAAGCATTAAACCGAAATGACACCGACAATATCATTGAGGAAATTGCAGATGTGGAGATTATGTTAGAACAGCTTAAATACATATATTCGTGTGCATCGCTAGTGGAGCTTATCAAAAAATTAAAAGTAGCACGCACATTAAAAATCATGAACGGCGAATGTAGAGTACTCAAAGAAAACCGACCGCCGTACTGCGGCAAAGAGATAAACGCTTGTGAAAAATGCAGAAAGGAAGGCATATGTTTAAAAAAAGACGCGGAATCAATTTAAATTACAACAAACAAGGCTTGATACATTTTACTTGCGTGAACTTTAACGAGCAGCCACAGGACGTTCAGTCAAAAATTATCAAACTTTGCACAGAGGTTGCCGGCAAGGACTTCAAAGCATTATTTGAAATACTGACGAACGATAACAAAAACATTCACGCAATCGCCACCGACAATTACATATCCGAAACAACGTTATACAAGCTCCGCCGTGAGTTTTACGAGCGTTGGTAACAATATAGCACTCGGTTTAATCATCGGGTGCTTTTTTTTCTTCTAAACGGTCACCACCTATTTTTAAAACTTTTAAAAAAAATCCTCATTTTCCGAAATTGTGTGATAACTGAACGTCCCCCCATGTTATTATAAGATAAAACGAGCATACAGAAAGGAGCGTGGCAATATGAAAGGACTTCCGCCGAAGCGAGAATTATTCTTACAGGAATATGTTAAAGACTTTAACGGCACACGAGCATACAAGGCAGTCTATCATTCCAAAACTGACAATGCGGCTGCCGTTGAAGCGAGAAAACTGCTCAGAAACCCTCAGCTAAAAGAGCGTTTGACCGAAATAATGAACGCTACCGCCGAAAGAAATTCGCTTACGGAAGATATGATAATCAACGAATTAAAGTGTATCGCATTTTCAAAAGGCAGTGACTATACGAAATTAGTTAAGCGAACGGTCGATAATTATGAAATTGACGTAGCTGAGAATGTACCTACCGACGAGCTTACCGAAACTCAAAAGAAAGCAATATCCTGTATCGAAAATACGAAGTACGGCGTAAAAGTATCTACTTACGATAAAGTAAAAGCGTTGGAACTATTAGGTAAGCACATCGGTATGTTCAGGGATAAAGTCGATATTTCAGCAGAGGACGGCGGAATTAACATATCGGTAAAATATGAATAGTGAAATTTCATTCAACAAATGTTTCGAGGAAGTCAATCGTACCAAAAAGCGATACAGAGTTCTTATCGGTTCAGCCGGAAGCGGCAAGTCTATGAACATTGCGAGAGATTATATCCTTAAAATGTCCGATGTGAGATATAAAGGAGCAAATCTGTTATGTATTCGTAAATCCGAAGTATCTAATGCCAACAGCACATTCTCCGAATTATTAAAGGCAATTATAGATATTTTCGGCAGCAAATACGAGCAGTTTTGGGAGGTTCGCAGCTCCCCTATGTCCATGCGATGCCGCATAACCGGCAATCAGATTGTCTTTCGTGGGTGCAATGACGTCAAGCAGATTGAAAAAATCAAGTCAATCACCTTTTCCACCGGACAACTTACATGGATTTGGATTGAGGAAGCGAACGAAATCACTCAAAATGACTGCGAAATTCTAGACGACCGACTGCGTGGCGAGTTTAAAAACCCGAATTTATATTATCAAATAACTCTCACGCTCAATCCTGTATCGGCTTCGTGCTGGATAAAGCGTGTGTTTTGGGATATTTCCTCACCGGACGTACTCTGCCACCGCTCCACATATCTTCAAAACAAGTTTATCGGTCCGGAATATGCCGCAAGAATGGAGCGTAGAAAGGAACTCGACCCCGAAGGCTATCGCATATACGGGCTTGGCGAATGGGGCGAAACCGACGGACTTATCCTGACGAATTATAAAATAATGGAGCTGGATTTGGACAAAAGCTGTTATGATGACATAGCTTACGGTCAAGACTTTGGATATAATCACGCAAATGCAATACTTGATTTGGGAATAAACGAGGGTGACGTATATATCAAGCGTGAATGTTATATTCATGAAAAAGATACTTCCGAAATTATTCCTATGATTGCAGATTGGGACAAAGTTCCGCCGATGTTCTGCGATTGTGCCAACCCCGATAAGATTAAGATGTGGCAGACGGCAGGCTTTAACGCAATTCCCTGCGAAAAAGGACGCACCGACAGCAGTGTTTTCGCTCAAATTGACTGGCTGAAACAACGGACAATCTATATAGACCCGTCATGCACGAATACTATTGCGGAAATTGAGCAGTGGCGGTGGAAAAAGGACACTAAAACAGGTTTATATACAGACGAGCCTGTACCGTTTTTTGACGATGCAATGGCTGCGTTGCGGTACGGTGTTCAGGACTGGCGGCTTAGAGATATAGTACAAGCCAAAGCCGCTGACAGGCGTACCGAAGTAGAAAAATACCGTGACAAGGTATTAAACAAACACAGAAAAAGGAGGAAGATTTACTAATGTACATGAAAAAGATTAAGCGAAAATGCAGTATAAAAGGCTGCAAAAACAATGATTCGTTCATGTTTTCAAAAAGTGCCGAAATGGGCAGCAGCATTATTATCTGCAAAGACTGTTTGGAACAGGCTTACAATTTGGCAAAGGACTACAAAGAGCCGGAAAAACCTATCGTCAATGCCGCTCCCCCACCGATGTTTTTCGGTGACAGGCTAAAACAGATGGCAAAGGAAATCCCTGTTGAACCGGTGCCGGCAAAGGCTGAAAAAGCCGCTGAAAATACCGAAAATTCATTTGTTTGCAGTCGGTGCGGCAAGGAGTTTAAAACAGAACAGGGATATAAAAAGCATTGTTCTGTATGTACGGGAGCGGCTGAGAAATGATAGCAGAGATTATTTTAACCGGAATAATCATAGTTCAAGCCGTATTGCATTACACCGAGCGAAAGGACTTATATAATCGTATTATGTCGAAAGACTATACCGAATATTCAAGTCAAAACCATTCGCCCGATGCCGCACCCAAATCGAAACACAGGCGGATTGCCGAGCGTTGGAACGAAAAGAGGGATAATTGATGGGATTGATTGATAATATTAAAAATCTGCTTACAGGCAGCAAAAATAATGATAACACTTCAAATATCGCCCTTGATTATGACATCGAAAGCGACTCTCCCCTATTCAAAGAAGATATTATCCGATTTGTATTAGACGCTTTGGAACAAAGACGCGGAGAGCGTGACCCTCTTGAAAAGCAGTGGATTTTAAACAGCAATTTCCTAATCGGCAATCAGTATTGTGATATAAACGTTGTCCGTGGCGAGGTTGAACAGCAAGAGCCGTTATACGATTGGCTTGAACAGGAAACATTTAACCGGATTGCACCGCTTATTGAAACGAGGATAGCCAATTTAAAGAAAATCAATTACATGATGAAGGTAAATCCACGCACGAATGAGCTTGACGATTACGCAAAAGCCGATGTATCGACAAAAATTCTGCAACACATTCAGACGGTATCGGACTTTGAAACGAAGAAAAATACCATGATTACATGGAATGAGTTATGCGGCAACTGTTTTTGGCTTAGCTGGTGGGATAAGGACAAGGGCGAGGAAATCGCAAGGGAAACCGTAACGCTCCTTGACGAAAACGGTGTCGAGTACAAAAAAGACGTTATCTACCATGACGGCGATATTGATTATGGCTTGATTACACCGTGGGAGATATTCCCCGAAAGCATTTTCAAGCAGGGCGTCCGCAATCAGCGTTCGATTATTCTTGAACAGGTAAAGAGCGTTGACGAGATATTCGACCTATACGGCATACGCTGTAAAGGCAGTGAAATACAAACTTTTCAGCTAACTCCGATACACAACAGTACCGGTTTGGGCAGACAAAACACCATCACCACAATCGGACACCGGAGCATGAAAAACAGTGAAAAAGTCATTACATATTTTGAAGTCCCGTCAAGGAAATTCCCGCACGGCAGAATGATTATAATTGTCGGCACTGACAAGCTGGTCTATTACGGCGATTTGCCTTACGGCAGAATACCGATAGAACAGGTAATCTGCAAAGAAACAGCCGGTCAATTTTTCGGAAGAAGCGTTATCGAGGACTTAATACCGCTCCAACGTGCATACAACGGAGTTATCAACCGTATTCACGAATACATTCAAAGACTGTCAATCGGCGGTTTTTGGGTGGAGGAAGGCAGTATCGACATGGAACAGTACACCGAGGAAGGCTGTACACCGGGGGCGGCACTTGCCTACAAGCGTGGCTATAAGCCGCCGACACCGTTTAGCATTAATGACTTGCCGAGCGAAGTAATGACCGAGCGGAACAATCTTGTGCGTGACATGGAATATGTAGCCGGTGTATCTCAAATGATGGTGACCGGCAATACTCCAAACGGTGTAACAAGCGGTACGGCGATAGAGAATTTGCGTGATATTGACAATACTCGCTTATCATTGACCGGTGATTATATCCGAAACAGCGTTAAAAACGTAGCCATATTGTGGCTTGAAATCTATAAACGGTTTGTCACAACAAGCCGTGTAGTGCAAAACACAGGCAGTAATAAAATCGGCAATGCCATTTCATGGTGTGCGGACGATATTAACAGTTATGACGTAGTATTCACCACCGAAAATGAACTGTTGATGTCGGAAGATGTTCAGAAACAACGCTTTTTTGAAGCGTTTAATGCGGGTCTGTTTACCGACAGTGACGGCAGAATACCTAATACAGTTAAGCGTGAAGCGTTGAATTACATGAAAGTCGGCGATTATTCAAGCATATTGGGTATAAACGAACTGCACACACAAGCCGCACAGCGTGAAAATACATTCTTTGAACAGGGTGTATTCCCCGAAGTGTCCGAGTTTGACAATCACGAAATACATATTGACGAGCATATGCGTTATATTCTGCAAATGGAATTTCAGGTATTGAAAATGAAAAAGCCCGAATACGCACAGGCTATGGAAAATCATATTAAGGAACATCAGCGTATTATAGATGAAAAACAAACCGAGCAAATGCAGCGAATACAGTCATTACAGCAAATGCAAGGCTAGAACGGAGGTATTTTAATGGAAGAAGATAACAAAGAATATTCGTTTGACGATGCGTTAAATCAATCACAGGAAATGGTTAATACCGAGCAACAGTCGACAGAACAGCCGTCCGCAAACGAAAATCAAGAACCACAGGTTAATGAAAACGGCGGTCAGCAACAGGAAATTTCGCCGGAACAAACACCGACAAATCAAACCGAAAATGCTGTACAGGCTATGGAGCAAGCCACAAGACAGGCTACCGAACAATATAATCAAAATCAGCAGTTACAACAACAGTTACAGCAGCAACAACAGGTAATTGCACAGCTGCAAGAGCAAATCAAACAGCAAAATGCACAGCAAGAGGAAAGTCTTGTCAACGGTGCGATGCCTGAACAATCTGTTCCATGTATCGACTTTGACAATCTAATGTTTGCCGATGAAGCCGAGAGGAAAGCGGCGACAGAACAGTATACCAAAAACGTTGCCGATTATACAAGGCAGAGCGTATTGGCTGAAATTCAGCCGTTGATGGAACAGTTCAATCAAGCCAAACAGCAACAGGAGTTTAACGACATGGTGAATGTATTGTCGACAGTTCCGCAATTTGCCGATTTGCCGCAGAACTCACAGTCAATTAGGCAGATAATCGCCACAAATCCGATGTTTGTGAACTCCTCCTCCCCTATCGAGGAGAAAATCGCCGCCGCATATGCAATGGCAAAAGGTGCAAGCGGTCTAAACAAGCCGCCCTCACCCGAACCGACGGCAGAGGAATTGTGGGAAAAATACAAGGATAACACGGATTTTATAAACCTTGTAAATCAAAAGAACGCTGAACTGATACGAAACAGTAACGGTCAGCAAGTGCCGCCGATGTCAGCAGGTGCCGGCAATATGGCACTTAATATACCCGATAAGCCAAAAACATTTGATGATGCAAAGCAACGTGCGGCATCAATGTTTAGATAAAATTATAAGGAGGAACAAAACTTATGCAAACTATTCTTACGCTTGAAAAAGCTATAAGAGAAAATTATTTACCCGTGTGGCAAAACCAAATCGGTATTGAATCCACTCCGTTTTTGGACAGAGTGAAAAAAGTACCGCTTGCAGGGCAGAAGATTGTTGCCGCCGCTCCGATAGGTATGAGCGGTAACTTTGGTTTCGGAGATGAAGGCAAAGCGACACCGACAAGCGGCGGTATGCAATTCGAGAAATTTGTAGCAAATCCGAAGGACTTGTATTCAAATATCTGCATATCCGTAAAAGCCGTTCGATTGGGTAAGACACCTAGTGCAATGATTGACGCACTCGACACCGAAATCCGAGCGTCCTACGAGGAAGCGAAATTCCATCAAGGACGTGCATTGTTCGGAAACGGTACGGGTATTTTGACAACCTGTTCGGCTCTGGCTGCGGCAGGTACTACAATCACCGTTGACAGCGTGAAAAATCTCAGAGAAGGTATGACCATCGACATTTATGCGACAAGTGCGTCTACACCGCAGGCAAACGGTGCCGGCAGACGTATCAAAACGATTGACCGTGCGAACAAGACTATTACGCTGTACGGTGCGGACAGTACATTCAGTGCCGGATTTATCACCGTGCAAAACTCATACAATCGTGAGTACACAGGTTTGGGAGCTATTTTTGACGATAACACCACAAGCCTGTACGGTGTATCGAAAACAACAAATTTGTACTTAAAGCCGGTTGTTGTAAATGCCAACAGCGACATTAACGATACTCTTATCACAAAGGCTTTAAGACAGGCACAGCGTGACAAGGGTTCAAACGTAGATATGCTGCTATGCGGTGACACTGCGTTTGACGCTTACAGCGAGTACCTTCGCACGAACAACTACCGTGTTGAAGAACATTTCTTGAAGGGCGGATTTAAAGCCATTAAATTCTTGTTCGGCAACAGAGAAGTAGACGTTGTAAACGAAAGTTTTGTAACCGACAATGAGATTTGGGGTGTTGACAGTTCCGCATTTGAACTGCACACAGACGAGTGGGACTTCTGCGACCTTAGGGGCGGCGGAGCGTTCAATCTTATGGAAGGTTCGTCTGTTTACAGAGGATTGCTTGCAAACTACGGCGAACTTATCTGTAAGAACCCCGGCGGTTGTGTAAGAATTTACGGTGTAGCCTGATTTCAATGATAATGCCGTCATATTATATTTTTATGATATGGCGGCTTTTATTGAATTTACGGAGGATTTATTTATGAAAATACTTGAAATATTCGAGAGGGTAAACCTAAAATCGCCGATAGAACATAGAAAATTCTTTGATTTTTACAATGACACCATATCCGAATTGACAGCGATATGCGACAAGTTCTTGTTTCAGGAAGATACGGAATTTGAGCCTGTCAAAAGTTTTGATGATGAAAGCGTTGTACTTTATTTATACAACGACGCCATTGCAGAAAATATAAATTTTCTTAACACAAACAATGAAACGGGCAAAAGTGAGTTTTTGAGGAAGGCTCAAAATGCTTACTTATATTATTGGAACGAAGATGCCAAAAAGCATAATCATATTAAGAATGAGGGGTGGTAATTGTGTTTGACAGCGGAATTAAGGCTGCGGATTTGATACAATCATTGAAAAACGAAATAGATGTCGCATATCCCATCACCGGCGATATGTATGTTCAATGGTTAAATTCCGCCGAGCAATTACTATACAGTGAAATCATTAAGGAGCAAGGAATCGTTGATATTGAAATTCCGGAGGACGGCAGCGATATAATCAATTTGGCTAAACTGTCAGTGCCGGAAGATGAAAATACTATCCGATTTGAGGACATTTATATGGTCCTTATAAACGGTATGCAGATGACCAAAACCAATATATCAACGGGCGAATTGATAGACAAAACCTATTTTAAGCTGGGCGGCAATGTGAAATATCATTATTCGGACGAAACAGAAACTATCCGCATCATATACCATGTAAAGCCGAAGCTGAAAACGGTTACTTCGCCTGATGATGAAATATCCGATGAAAATGTTATGATACCGATTGAGTTTATAGAGCTTATCAAGTCGAAAATCCGAGCGGAAGCCTACAAAATAGCAAATGAAAATGTATTTGCCGGTAACTGGGCGAATGAATATAACGTTTTGCTTGAAAATTTTAAGGTGTGGATTGCCGGCAGAAATGCCGAGTACGGATTGTGAGGTGCGGACGATGGCTAGTAAGAAACAACAGGAACTTACCTATCTGCAAATGTCTGTACCGACAGGACAAAACAGTGCGAAAATCACCAAATTAAATTGGATAGGACTTAACAAACGTCAAGAACTCGATACAGGTGAATTATCGGCAGAATGTAATATTTCAACGTCCGCCGCACCCTATTTAATACCGAGCGAGCAACGGCAGATATACAGCGACAAGCAATACGAAAATCCTATATCAATGTTCGGATTTGACGATTTTCTGCTTGTGGTATATCGTGACAACAAAAAAATCAAGATAGATTACATCACAAAACAGCTTGATATATACACGGGTGTGCTCAATTCAAATGCAAGCACAACGGATAACCGTCCGAGAAGTATTGTAAAGTTCAATGTGTATGACGACCCGTCAAGTGTTGAGTTTGACGGCGGTTTTACAAGCAAGCTATTGATATATCCCGACAAAAAGTCTATGGATTTTGAAACAGACAGTGATTTCACCCCGAAAGCTATGGATATGACAGCTATTGAATTTACGAACAGCGAAGAACCGTACACACCCGGAAGTGATGCCGACACGGATTGTTATTATTACAACACATACAATCAAACATACTATGCTTACAACAAAGACAGTCTGACATGGTATGAAACGATATTGAACAGAGTACCCGAGTTTTCGGCGGTTACGGTGCATTTGTCGAGAGTGTTCGGGATAAAGGACGATAAAGTGTATGCTTCGGCATTCAATGACTATGCAAATTTCAATCTTGATACGGCGGACGAAACGAACACCGCCAATGCGTGGTTTACAACGTCGCAAAGCAATACCAAATCGAAAGGAAACTTTGTCGGCATTACCACATACGGCGGTCAGGTAATCTGCTTTAAGCATGATTTCATGCACGAGATATACAACACAAAAAATCCGTTCAGGCTGAATGACGTATTTGCGGAAGGCACAATCGACAACAGGACTATACAAGACGTTGACGGCAAGCTGATATTTGTATCTGCTGACGGTGTAAAGATTTACACAGGCTCAAACCCACGCATTATAAGCTACAACCTGAATGTCGACAAAATATATTATGCGGTGTCGGGAACGGATAAGCGGAAATATTACCTTTACTGCGGAACAAGAGAAAAAGACCACAACTTGTTTGTGTACGATACCTACACAGACGAGTGGGCGGAGGAAAGTATTGATTTTGAGGTAAAATCATTTGTTCATAATGAAAACGGTATGTTTTTGCTGGGTTCTGACGGCTATGTGTACAAGATGGACACACGAAAATACAGTCATAATTGGAGTTTTGAAACCGATTTCAGCACGCAAAGCAATGTGGATATTAAGCATATTGCGAAAATAAGTATGTTGGTTGACATTAAAAAGGGTGCTGATTTCAAAGTGTATGCGGTTTATGATGACGAGGAATTTGACGAAAACACGTCACAGCTACTGTATTCAAGTTCCGGTTACGGCAAAAAGTCGGTAAGGGTAAAGACAAGGCAAACGGCAAACTACGGTTTTAAACTGCACTTTTGCGGATTTGGCTATGTTAAATTCTATGAAATGTGCGTAAGCGTTACAAACGGCGGTGATTTGTATGTCACAATATGATATAAACAAAATGAATTTTAAGGAACTGCGTAATGCGGTACAGGAATTGCAGGACCGTTTGGCAATTATGCAGCGTAAATATGAAGATATTTTGTACAATCTTGATGATGATAACATTAAATCACTGAGTGCAACAAAAATCAAAGGTACATTGTCGGTTGACGGTGCGGTAATTACCGACAGCCTATATGCGGATATAGGCGATATTGCCGATTTAACGGTAAACAGGATAAGCACAAGCAAGAAAATATATCTGTACCTAACCCAAAACATAAGCGATGACAACTATTTTGAGGGTTATGACAACGGTATCTACTGGATACAAGCCACTGTTTTAAAGGACAGCGACAACAAGCCGCTTATCGAACAGCTGAAAAATAAAGACGGTGAAACGGTTTACTGGGTTACGGCAATAAGAAAGGTGCGTGAGGGTATTCCCTACGACTGTGACGGCAACAGAGTGGGAACAACGCTGAAAGAAACCGATTACCCGTGCATGGTTTATCAGTATAAAAAGAACATAAAAGCACAATTTACATATCTTATTGACAAGGAAACGGGATATGCAAATCCGCAAATTGTTATGGGTATCGGAACGGACGCAACCGGCAAGACGGATTTCGGCAAAGGTTTTATTTACAAAGACAGCGAAAGTTTTGTGTTCAAATACATAAATTCAATCGGAGCGGTGTCGCAGATTAAGATTGACGAAAAAGGCGGTCATCTGGTCGGCGATTGGGATTTGTCAAGCGATGCGGAAGTGGACAGCCTTATTTTTAACGAAAATAGTTTTAGCTACGGTATCGGTGATAATACCAATACATTTGTTTGGAGCGATGACATGACAAAGCTGACGAACCTTACAACGGGTGCAGTTATTGCGGTTACAGACAATACCGAGTTTAATGCGACTTCATACGTTAATGCTATTTCGGGCGAAGATATTGAAAACTTGTTTAATGACATATGCGGTTTGGGTAAGGACGGTGACGGATAATGAACAGTGAAATAAAAGGCTTTTTGCAATATATCGGTTTGGATAAACTTATAGAACTTATACATTCCAATTTTGTTATGAAAGAAAAAGGAAAAATGCTGTCAACAAACGATTTAACAGATGAATTGAAACGCAATTATGATACTGCTTATACATATTCTCAATCCGGTCATGCACCGTCAAATGCAGAGGAAAATGTAATTGATACAATTAAGGTCAACGGCAGCGAATTAAGCGTTACGGAAAAATCCGTAAACGTTATAGTCCCGACAGATTTGGGGCAGTTATCGAACAACAATAATAAGTATGCTACAACCGACGCTATGGAAAAAGCTATTCAACAAGCAACAGGCGGTGACATAGGCAGTATCGGCATTGAAGATTTGGAATACTATTATGATAACGGTACAGAAAAGGAGATTGCGGAAAATGAAATATCTTAGCTGGGACGGTGCGAAAGCACTTATGGACAAAATAAGAACATCGCTAAACGGCAAGTCGGATAAAGGGCACTCCCATTCTGCCGAGGATATAAAAAGCGGCGAGCTGAATATTAGTCGGATTGCAGACAATTCTATTCCTTTATCAAAAATGCAAAGTGATATTCAAGATAAAATAAACTATCCGACATATCATAGCGGTGATAGATTTTCTTCTTTAATCGGAAAAGGTTGGCATAGAATAGCTGTTCTTACAAAGTCCAAAACAAACGGTGAAGCACCAATACTAACACTTGATGGCTTTTCAACTAATTTGGGCGGCGGTCGTAGATATTTTAATTGTACGTTTTCAATTTGTCCGGGGAAAGAGAGTGGAACAAGTTTTGTACAATTAAATTGTTCTTATGAATGTTATGTTGTTATACCTAAAATACGAGTTGTAAGACCTGCTAGTCAAATTAATGATATAATGATTAACGATGTAATATATATCGACATATATCATTATTATGATGACATCTATTCAACTTTGCACGCTTCAATATCAAATGCTCAATATGTACGTTTTGTTAATACAGCTGAATTTAATCCGACTATACCTGATAATTACACGACTGATGAGTTTGAAACATCACAAAAATGCGGTATAAAATGCAACAACGTAAACGATATAGATATTTCAACTCTGGCACGTAAAAGCAGTCCTACATTTACCGGATTAGTTAATCTTCCTATTTACAATTCCGGAGCAATAACATATAACATAGCACAAACATACCCAACACTGAGTTCAACATCAATAAAATCAATATTGCTTAATACAAAAGTGGTAGCATTTAAAACAGATGTAAAAATTCATATTTACGGCGGTGTGTTTGCTGTATCGAAAACTATTGATATGCAGATATTTATAAAATGTGCAGATGAAGTATTTGGCGAATGTTCGGCGGTAAGTATCGGTACATATGAACCCGGTGTAAAATTGTTCACATATCTGTCTGATGGTGCTCCTCGTATAGGCATTGGACTTATATTTGCAAATACATCAGACTTAGAAAATTCATCGCTTAGGCTTAATGTTGATGTTCATGATTATAGCTGGAAAAAATACGATTCGAGATGGGAGTTTAAAGTTGCATATATACCGGATAACAGTATTGATGTACCTATAAGCAAGCCGCCCTATAATGCTGATGATATAAGCGGTTTGGCTGATGTAGCCACAAGCGGCGACTACAATGATTTGAAAAACAAACCGTCAATTCCCGATGACACAAAAGAGTTTGTGGAAAGTACCGCATTTTATACCGATACGGTTAATATAACTGACATAACGTCAGAAACTGTATTTGCCCCACGTAACTATAATGTGGGGGATATTCTGTATATTCGCAATGCAGACACAGACAATATTGATTATCTAGCCACCAATATAGACCCTGTCTGGTCTTTATCAGAAACGTTGGTATCAGGGCAGATATACAAAGTGAAGATAACAAAAGAGCCTGTCAGCGGTGCTGATATGGAAAACGGTGTAATAACTGTTTTGGATAATCTCACATTGAGGTATGAACTTGACAATAAGGCAGATGTGGGACACAGTCATGTGTCGGCGGATATTACAGATAAGGACACAACACCGACAAGCGGAAGTGACAAGCTTGTGACGAGCGGCGGAGTGTATACGGCATTGAGCGGTAAGCAAGCCACGATAACAGGCGGAGCGAGCACGATAACGTCAAGCAATCTGACCGCAAGCCGTGCATTAGTGTCGGACGCAAGTGGAAAAGTGGCGGTGTCGGCGGTGACGAGTACCGAATTGGGGTATCTGGACGGGGTGACAAGCAATGTGCAGACGCAGCTTGACGGAAAACAAGAAACTCTTGATTATAACGCAAGCGATTTTTTGGGGTGCATTGAAGAAGTATCTCAGCTTTGTTTTGAATTTGGCGAAGAACTTAATTTTACGAATTATGCACCGCAGGTCAACGGTGTTGATGTTGCCGTTAATACCCCATGCAGCGGAACGGAATACAACACGGGCAGGATATGGCTTGACGGCAGTGCGATTTACAGAAAAGATTTTGTAATTAATATTGCAAATAATACTGCATTAACAAACGGGTATATAACCTTAAATGATTCGGTTGATGAACTATTGTTCCCATATGGTGTAACTGTTATAAATTATTCTGTATCAAGTATAGATACTGAGTATGATACTGTTTGTACTTTGAGAGCATATAAAGGAATATATGAGTTTACATTTAAAAAAGCAACTGACAGTAGCAACGTAATTCTTGTAGGTTTTGTTGAATATGTAGAGGGAGTACCATCAAGTTATACACATACGGTAAATTGATTTTAAGGAGGAATAAACATGGCGGTTTTATTTAAAATGAACGAGGACGGAAAGGTTAAATTGTGCGGTTTCGGTATTTCGGACGGCACTAAAATAATTCCGTGCGAAAGCGAAGAAAAGGCGGAGAAGTTGTGCCAAAACAGCAGATATACAGATTATTCTGTAATTAATTCGGACGAGCCGAGCAAAAAATTGATTGAAACGCTAAAAGGTGTGCGATTTGACAGCATGGAAGATGCGGAAGATTTTATCAACGGCGGAGGTTATGCGGAGAGTGTATCGGCGAGGGTTGAGGATTTGGAAAATACAATAGCGGAAATTATAGGGGGTTGATTATTATGACAGCATTACAACTTAGAATTATCAGACGAGCAATTCAAAATCGCATGAGAGACGGCGAGGATTTTTACGACATTATTAAGAGTTATCCGAAATTGTCGGACAGCGAGATTGAACAGTTGAAACAGGAATTAGACCCGATACAAGAGAGTTGATTTATTATGATGACTGTCGAATTTAAAAAAGGATTTGCCACAGGTTTGGCATTAAAAAGCATCCCGTTCTACTTTGAGTATGCCCCTACTGTATGGAATGATTACGGAGTGTATTCGTATTTTTACATTGATTTCTTAAAGCCTGTCGGTAGTTTTTCTATCGGTATGCTGCAAGAAAGTTTATACGTTTTCACAACATCTCAAAAAGCTATTTCGGGATTTGAGAGAATTGACAGCAGAACCTTTAAAATATATTGTGATATTTCAGATGGTTATGAGGGTGTTTGTGTTATAAATATAGCAAATACCAAGTTGAAATTTTCAACCAATGACACAAAAATGAAAGAATTTTCGGTAGGCTTTAAACTTGCCGGCAGTGTGAGATTAAGTTCTATACCGTATATCGTTGAAGCTATATCAAGTATTCCCATTGAGCGAAACATTACCGAAAATGCACTCATTGCTATGAGTTCGGGCGAAACCGTCACACGAACAATATATGAACAAACAAATTCAATCAATATACCGGCAAATGTGTCTGAACTGCAAGTGTCAATTCAATTTACAGAATAGGAGGGATAAAATGAAAGATGTTTTAAAGCACGCATTAAAGCCAAACGAATATCAAACAAAAGGCAGAGTGTGTATAGATTTTACAGACCCTGTAACAGGGAAAATCAAAGAACGGATATGCGGTAAAAACCATGTATTCAATGACGGTGTATTCAGCGGTGAAAACTTCGACTGGATAAGTTCGGTATCAAACACTTATTTGGTTTTGAATGACAGCAAAAGAGCCATTAACGAAAATATCCCGTATGTTATGGGGCAAACAGTCGGTTACGGAGTGCCTTCAATGGGTACAAAGGATATACGAGGTGCATATAACAGCGAATTATCCGTTTTGGCGAATATGAATACAAACGGTGTTGACTGGAAATTTGTATACAATTTTCACACAGACCAATGCAACAACATTGAGATAGGCACTGTTGCACTCACCCACCAATACAGAAATACACGAAAGCAGCATATTTTAGGATATAGATGTACCGATTTCAGCACATACAAATACACAAGTGACGGACGATACAGTTATTCTTGTAATACAAACGGAATAATCACAAGATATGATTTGTGGTTAGGAGTAACAAGTACAATAAATGTATCACACATTGTCGGAAACAGTGCAGCCAAGTATAAAATAGTTGCCTATTCCCCATCAGACAATCAATATTACATTGTTGTCAGCGGTACATCGGCTGATAAGGATAATATAATATATAAATTTGGCGATAACAATTTCAGCACTGCAACCACAACATACAGTGCCAATTTATTGGCACTTCCGACAAGCAATATAGTAAATTGCTACATATACGGTGGAAATGTGTATATGTTTTATGGGAATAAAGTATACAAGTTTTCGCTTAGCAACACTTTGAGCATTGAATCACAAACAATATCAGACGTTTCAACTGTATATACAAACGAGGGTTCATCTTCGTCAATAAGCAGTTTAGAATATGGAACAATAGCGTATGACAAATATGTATTTTGCCACCCATATTTAACTTATGGCAGTTCCTGCGGAATTATATTTGATATGTCGGCAAACGCTGTTGCCGGTTATTGTGTTACACCTAATGGCAGTTCAACAAGTTCTTTTTGTTTTAACCCTATCGCAAACAGTAAGGTCATAACACAAACGACAAGCAGTAAAAGTTCTTATAATAATTGTGCTTTAACGTCCTATTTGTTGGACGAGCCTGTTACAAAGACAAGCGACAGAGCTATGACGGTAACTTATGAATTATATGTTGAATGGTAAAAAGGAGGATAAAAGAATGGATAAATTATTTAATTGGATAAGTGTTGTGGTCGGTATTTTCGGCGGTGTGTTTGCGTGGGCGTTCGGTGCATGGGACAAGCTGCTTTGTGCGTTGATAACGCTGATTATACTTGATTACATAACGGGGCTTTTGAAAGGCTGGTATACAAAAAGGTTATCAAGCGAAATCGGATTCAAGGGCATTGCAAAGAAGATTGTTATTCTAATTATGGTTGTGACGGCGAATGTATTGCAGACAGTCATAGGAGATAAAATAATGCTCCGAGAGATTGTTATTATGTTCTTTATCGCAAATGAGGGATTGAGCCTATTGGAGAATTGTGCCGAGATTAACGGCGGTAATATCCCGAAAAAATTGAAAGACGTATTATTGCAGTTGAGAGGAAAAAGCGAGGACGAGGAAGAAGAAACCGAGGACAGCGACGATGACAAGGAAGAAGATACCGAAGAAAAGGACGGTGAGGAAAATGTTGACGATACAGAAAAATCTGACGGCGATAAACCGGACAGTGAAAGCGAGTAGGAATATCAAATATATTGTTGTGCATTATACGGGCAATGTGGGCGATACGGCTTACAATAATACTAAGTATTTTAAATCGGAGTATCGGGGTTCGTCAGCACATTATTTTGTTGATGAAGATAGTATTTGGCAGTGCGTTGAGGATAAAGACGTTGCATGGCACTGCGGAACACAAGGAAAGTATTATCACAAAGAGTGCAGAAACGCTAATGCAATAGGTGTGGAAATGTGCAACAGTGTGAGTCGTAATTTGACGGTGGAAAAGAATACAGCGGAGTTGGTGCGGTATTTAATGGGTAAGTACAATATTGATATTGACCATGTTATACGGCACTATGACGTGACACTGAAAGATTGTCCGAAAACATTTTTGGATAATTCGGTGTGGGAGAAATTTAAGTTACAGGTTATGAATGGGAGTGATGACGAAATGACAGAGGCGGAAAAAGCAAAAGTTAAGGCGATTGATGACAGTTTGACTAATTTATATGGGATTGTGCGAGATATGAAAGACCGAAATCCCGTGTACAAGACAATCGCCGATGTTCCCGATTGGGGCAAGGGTACAGTGCAAAAGCTGATTGACAGCGGTGTGATGCGTGGTGACGAGCACGGGGATATTAATGTGAGTGGTGATATGCTCAGGGGCATGGTGATTATGTGGAGAATGTTGGAGAAGAAATAATAAAATAATTCGAGATTTTTACAACGAAAGATAAATTGCATGGTATTTATAAAAAACTCTTGACTTTTGATGTTCGACATGGTAACATTATCTCAGGAGGTGAAAATATGACTGATGTCAGAGATGTGTTTATAACAAGAGAAGTTGCCGATATATTAAATATTACACCAACATATTTAATTAAGAAGGCTAAAAAAATAGGACTTTCTAATGCTGAAATGAGAGAGGCTGGAAAAAGAAATTATTTGTTTAGCAAAGAAGCGATTGAAAAACTCAAAAAAGCACAAGAAAAAAAATAACGATACTCGCACCCTGAGAAAGTGAAATGAGTACCGTTATCCACCGAAAGATTGCTCCTTCTGTAAATATTATATCATGCAGTTGGACGTCTTTCAAGTAAAATTTTATATTGAAAGGACGTATTTTTATGGAAAAGTCAAGTAAAACATTTGATGTGTGTGACATTGAGGATATGGAGTTGGAATGTGCAGGGCTTGCAAGTTTATGCAGAATAGTAAGTGAAGCAATGATGTATTCGCCGAATTATATTAAAAAGGATTATGCAAAAGGGATAGACATATTAGCTGATTTAATGTCTGCACACGCAGAAAAAATGAATATGCTTGTTAAGCAAGAATTTGAAAATCAAAAGGAGAGTATAGCATGAGTAATATTACAGTAAACGGAACACAGAAATTTATGGGGATTGATATTCCTGTTATAGAGGGCGGCTTTGGTGAAAATCAAAAATGCGTATTGGCAAAGACAGTTGCCGAGATACATAAGGTAGACTTAAAAGTGATAAACCAGTTAATCAATAACAATATTGCCGAGTTTGATGCCGGCGTTGATATTATTAATTTATGTGATGATAATTTCAAGGTCATTTCAAATGACCTCGGATTTATAACAAGCAACGGACAAAAATATTGCTATTTGCTATCCGAACAGGGGTATATGGCATTGGTAGCGTTAATGCGTACACCAAAAGCGAGAGAAATCCGCAAACAGTTCAGACGAGAATATTTTTCGATGCGTGAAGTTATCAAAGAAAATCTGTATGATGGAATATCACCGGAGTTAAAAGCGATAATTATGCACGATAAAAAAATTCAGGCGGTAGAAACAAGAGTTGAAAAGCTTGAAAATAATATGACGATAGACTATGCACAGCAGGAGGAGTTAAGAAGTACAGCAAACAGAGTGGTGCTTGACGCTCTCGGCGGAAAGGCATCACTTGCATACAAAATGATTGGGAGCAAGGCTTTTGCAGAGTTTTGGAGAGATTACAAGCGTTATATGAACGTGAACAGTTACAAAAATACGGCTGTGTTGGATTTTGAAAGGGCAAGAGAATATGTATTAACATGGACACCTAATAAAGAATTACGGCTAATGATATTGGGAGCAAATACTCAAATGCACACAGCGTAAGATATGAGCTTAAAGCACTTACTTAAGTAGGTGCTTTTTTTGTGCCAAAATAATTGCCTTAAAAACAAAAGTGTGTGATAACCGACTAATGGTTTGTTATACAATATACTTAACACAAAATTAGAAGGAGTGATTTCGATGTCGGGTTTTGATATAGCAAGCTACATGAAACAGACGGTAACGAACAAAAACAAATACGATAACGCAAAAAAATCAGGAAATATAGACGAAGCAAACAAAATCGCAAATGCACAAAAAACTATTTACGATTTAATGGGCCAAAACGGATATTCAGACCAAGCAACGAAACTAAAAAACAGCAGTGCAGAGCAGGCGGTTAATTACCTTAAAAACTTTGACGTAATGAACGGCAAGAGTGCTATCAGACCTAAATTTTATGAATTGGGCAAGCAATACGGAATGTCAAGTTCCGATATTGATAATATGCTTAAATATGATGAAACAACAAGCAATGTCAGCTTTGGCGGCACTAATTTAGGCAAAGCGAATGACGTAAACGGTGTATCGTATTGGGACGATGATTATTTGACAAAAGCGTTTGACAATGTGGCGAAAACAAACGGTTTTAAAAAGTCCGAGGACACAATATATAATCAGGGTTTGCAAAATACCCAAAACATGATTAATGATACATATAATTCGACTGTATCGGATAAAAATGACATGAAAGCCAAACAGAACGAGGTTTATAACAACTTAATCAACATCAATAACCCGTTAAATACCGATTGGGGCAAGGCTATAATGTCACAATATACCGGTTCGGGCAGTTTGGGCGAACAGGCTATTGATAACTCAACCGCAAGCGACAGTTCGTCAAACGGCGGCAACATTGACAGCTATGCGGCCGCAAACGCAAAAAGACAAAGATTAGCGTTTACCAATGCCGGAGTAAATGCCGTACAGAATGATTGGAACAACAGAATTAACAATGCACTAAATACATTGAACAGCTTTGCTACATATAATCAAGGTATTTATGACGCACAAAATAACTTGATTAATCAGCAAGAGCAATCAAATCAACAAGTGTTTGATAACGGCGAAACAAGAAAAACAAACCAAATGAATAACTGGACAGCGGAAGCCAATATAACAGGCTATGTACCGGAAGCATTAACAAAGAAGAATAATCAGTTCTATAATTCGGACGGACAATTAAAACAGGTTGATAATATTGATTATCAAGAAATTATCAACAACAACCAAGCAATATTGCAAGACCCTAACGCAACATCAGAGCAAAAGGCAAATGCACAAAATACCATAAATCAAGCGTATGTTGCAAGAGCGGACAAGATTTTGAATAACTATGCTAAATACGGACAATATGCCGGTAACATGGTTATGCCGACAGGTCAAAAGACAGCTGCTGTAAATCAGGCAAACGCTGACAGGGACGCTCAACTATCTATGAGCCAAGACAGCAACTACACACAAAGATATGCAAGCGATAATAATTTAGCCGGTGTGAAAGATACAAATGCGGCAAATCTTGAAGGCACAAAATATACCGCTGATACTAACCTTGCAGGTACAAAGTACACAACTGACGCAAATGTTCAGATGAACAAACTTGATAATGAAACGAGCAGATACAATGCCGATGAAGCCAATAAGCTAAATAAATACTTAGCTGAAAATGGTTTGCTGAAAACTTCATCAAGTTCAACAGATAAAGAAAAGTTAAAACAAGATGCAGATACAAATATTTCTAACTGGCTGTATTCTTATGCTAACCTAGACCGTGACGGTTCTTATAAAAATTATAACAGCAACGCAAGACCGCAATATATCGCTGCTGAAAAAATTAGCGATGGCGATGTTATTGACGAGATAAAATCTACTCTTATAGAGGCCGGCTATACAAACGACGCTGCCACAAATAAGATAAAGGAATACAGAAACAATATAGCAAAGCAAATTGCACAGATTGAAAATAATGATTATTCGGATACCGCCGTTATAAATGAAATTAAACAGCGATATGGTTGGGAGGTTGACAATACAAATGAGTAAAATTAATCAATCACAAAATACAAACAAAGGAAGTCGTTTAAATTGGCTGCTCGGTGAAAACATAGACTTTCAGGAATATGACAGACAAGTCCGTGAAAATTTAAGACAGCAAGAAGAAGCCGAAAGAAAAAGACAAGAAGAACTAAAAAAACAACAAGAGGAAGAAATAGCCCAAAGGAAAAATAATATGTCATTCGGCAACACCATTCAGGAGAGCGTAAGTCCAAAAAAGACTGAACCTATAAAAATGAATGAACAGCCTAATAATAATCTTATTTCCGACACTATACAAGGCAGTATAAATGCAAGACAAGACCATACAAAGCAAGCTATTGAACAAGATAAAATAAATAAAATATCACAAGAATCACGTTTATCCCCTACTCAAAGCAAAAAAAATACTTTTGCAAACTTTAATTCATGGAATAATACTATTGAAGAAAACATAAATGCAAGACAAAATTATACAAAATCACTTAGTGCAAACAAGAACCAAAACGAAGCAAAAGCAAATCAAGATGAATATAATAAATATGTTCAGATTGGCAAGAACTATAATAAAAATCATGCAACGTGGTATGATAAAATGCTTGGAAGAAATACAAGCACTAAAAATAAAGTTGAGTATATCTTAAATATGGATTTTTCAATGGCAGACAGCAATGATGAATTGGCAGATATTCAGTACCAAAAAGACAAATACTCGTCTTTAACAAATGCTGAAAGAAATGAGTATAATTATTTGTTTGGAAAATACGGAGAGGAAAAGGCAAATGATTATTTAAAAAAATTGGACAGTGAACTAAATAAGCGTATTGGACAAAAGTATGAAAAACAGGCAGAAGAAAAAGCAAACAAAAACAAACTTTGGGGAACTGCAAATGCAATATTGACTTCACCTTTCGGAGCACTCGGAGCTATTGATAAAACTGTTCAGCATATAACAAATAAAGAAAATAATATAGATAGTTATAATAAATTAGGACTAATTTCAAGAACGGGAAATGCTGCAACAAAAGGTCTTACAAAAGATATGGGAAATGTTTCGAGTTTTTTGACAAACACAGGTCTGTCCATCGGACAAAATTTAGCGACAAGAGCTTTCACCGGTGGAAATGAAGCCGCAACATTGGCGGCTATGGGGTTAAGTGCCATGGATAAGAAGTTTATAGAAAACTCGGAAAAAGGTATAGACGATAACAGAAATATGTTAAGCAGTGCTATAAGCGGCGGTATTGAAGTAGCAACTGAAAAATTCCCTTTTGATAATCTTTTAAAAGTAGCAAAAGTTCCGAAATCGGGAATTAAAGCTACGGTTAAAGAGGTATTAAAGCAATCCGGAGTTGAAGGACTTGAAGAAGCAGTTTCTGAAATAGCAAATAATGTTGCAGATGAACGTATATTGGGTGATAAAGCTGACTCAACTCAATATTATAACAGTTTGGTCGAAAGTGGTATGAATAAAAACGACGCACGTATAAAGGAATTAACACAGTATTATCTTATAAATCCTGCAATATCAGGCTTGGGCGGATTTATTTCCGGTGGTGTTATGGGCAGCGGCGGCATGGTTGTAAATAACGCTAATATGAAATTAGTAGGAAATGAAATCAAAAAATCCAATCAAGATTTTCAGCTTGTTGTGGACAGTATTAACGGGCAATACGGTGATGAAGCAAAAAATTATGCTGTTCAATTAATGAATAATGAAATAAAAAACGGCAAAGAGGTTTCTGATGCTGATATTGGACGTTTGTTTGCTTATGGAACTATATATAACCAAAAAGCAACAAAGAAAAATAATAATTCCGAAGCAGTGACCAGCACATTAAAACAAGAAAATATTAAAACATATGCTCCTGAAAATGCAAGCGACAGTATAAAATCGCTTGAAAATTCATTGATTAAAAAAGGTGCGTCCGACCTTGACAGACAAAACGTCATTTTGACGGCAACAGACACCGAAAAAACTCTTGCAAATTCTGACAAGAATATCAAGCAAGTGTCAAACGGTATTTCGGTGATAACTGATAATGTTAGTTCTGAAATGAAAAACAGTACAGGCGGTAAACCGAACTATTGGAATTTGTTCAATGCTAATTTAAAGGCGGTAACAAATCCGCAAGACATTGTTTCAAATGACAATTTTGTAAGAGAATATGCAAGTGAATTTGCTGCTGTATTACAGGCAAACAATTCAGACACATATAATTCAATAGCAAGTGACGGTAAATATGCCGTAGATGTTATTTCCGATTATGTTATGTCGGGGAAATTGCCCGATAATGCCGCAAATAATAAACATGTTGTAGACACTCTTGATACATTTAAAGGTATCGTTGAAACTGCAACCAAACAGATTAACAAGGCACACGAGCAAATATACGGCGTACAAAATACAGACAATGCCGTAACCGTACAAAATGTACAGCCTGCAACAAATGCTGTTCAGGATAATACTGTTGCAGACAGTTCAAGCGGTATTACACCTGTACAGCCTACGGCAAACAGAACAATATCACTTACAAAAGTCGGTGATTTTTACGAAGCGTATGGCAATGATGCGGCAGAGCTTGCCGGCAAATTAAACCTATCCCCTACCACCAAAACCATAAACGGCGAAAAGGTGCAAATGGTAGGCTTCCCTACAACTGCCCTTGATAATTACAAAAGCAGACTGGGCAGTGGATATGATGTTGAAATTTCGGACAATTCGCATGATTTAAGTGCAGACAGTGAAAAAACAAATAATGAATTATCTGTATATGATACGCTTGATAATCTCGGTTTGACTCATGATGAGCAACGTGCTATACTTAATTATAAAAGCAGTGAAAGCTATAATATAAATGAATTATTATATTCAGGGGAAGAACTTTCGGAAACAGATATCAAAATGATAGGTAATCTGAATAATGCACTTGAAAAATTTCCTATATACAAAGGAAAAGTTTATAGAAATATTTCTTTTGATTTTCAAGGGCAAGAAGAATTTGAAAAATTTATAAACGAACATACAGAGGGAAAAATAATTTCATATCCTGCATTTACATCAGCATCAAAATCGGCAGACGGATATATAGTCGGTGGTGAATTGCTGGTACATATGGAAATTAACAATATCAGCGGACGTGATGTGTCGGATATAGGTATAGCCGAAGAACAAGAGGTGTTGTTCAAAACAAATTCATCATTTAAAGCAAGCAGCGTAACTTATTATGGTAAAGCTGTAAATATTATTTTGGAGGAAGTAAGCAATGGTACGAATAACAAGGGAAAAGATGAAACAACTGGTGAGTTTAAAAATGACAGAAAACACTCGGAAAAATTTGAAGGAAAAGGTGAACAAGTTGAACGTATTGGACGGCACGAAGAGATATTTGGTTCATCTTCTATTGTTCGAGAAAGAGGGACAGCAAATGATAGCATTTCTGGACAACAATCCGAACACAACAAAGGAACAAGCGGAAAAAGTGTGTTTTCAAATAACACAGAACATGACGAAAGAATTGGGCATGACAGCGACAGAACGGGATTGCCTGTACGGACGTTAAACAATGATGAAAGTGACAGAACCGATAAAGAAGAAGGAAACAAACGAAATATTGAAAGCAAAAGTTCAAACACTCACAATAAGCGACCGAACCAAGAAATTTATAATAAGAATGATAGTGTTCGAGAAGGAAGCACAGAAAATGCTAATGTTTTTGGAGAACAATCCGCAGGCAACGGAGAAGGAAATCGAAACCGAACTATTGCGGATAGTGGAAGAACTACGCATAGCAATAGGGATGCCACGTTATCAGAGGGAGTGGCTGTTCGGATAAATCAAAATGACACGCTTATCGATAAATGTGAACTTATACAAACGAAGAATACAAAAACAGGCGAAGATTTATGGGTTATTAAGCCAAATGACAGAATTTCAAAAGAAGAATACAACGAATTAAAAGGCAAAGTAAAAGCGTTGGGCGGTTACTATTCCCCATTCGCTCAAACTCCGGAAGGCAGAAAAATACCGGGATTTATATTCAAGCAAGAGCCGACAGCAGACGTAATAAGTGTTTTTAATGATTTCTTTGGTACAAGCAGTGTTGACAGCAGCGAAAATACAAAATCAGATGCAAATGAAAATATTTCAGAAAATGACAATACAGCAAAGCCTATATCAAACGCTAATACTGATTCTTCATTTTCAGGCAAACAGCTTAACCTTGCAGTAAATACACTAAGCAAGGCTCTGAATATACCTATCAGAGTTGTGTCAACCATTACAGACGGCAGAGGGCATAAGGCAAATGGATTTTTCAATGGTAAGGAAATTGTTATTGCCAAAGACAGCGACCAACCAATAATAAATGTAATCAAGCACGAAATTACGCATCAACTCAAAAAACAAAGTCCAAAATTATATCAAGAATACTGCGACTATGTTATAGCAGCATTAAAGCAAAATGGTATATATGAAGCTTTATTTGATGATTATACTGCATTGTATGGCACACATTTAACAGAGGACGCTATACAGGAAGAAATTGTAGCCGAAGCGACTGAAACATTCCTGTCTGATGAAAAGGCAATTAATGAGCTTGCAAAAGAAAAGCCGACACTTGCAAAAAAAGTATTGGCTGTTATTCGTGATATTATTGCAAAAATTCAAGGTATTATAAACAGTAATGCCACAAACGATGTCGCAACCTCACTTACAATAAATCAACTTGAACAGGCTGAAAAACTATGGGTTAATGCTTTGGCAAATGTTATAGAAACTAAGAAAAACAATACCAAGGTTGAAACTAAGTATTCTTCCGGCAAAAATGAAAGCAGAATTTATGATTATACAAAATCTTTTGCGGAACAGATAAATGATTGGAAACAGGGGTTAATACCTCAAAACGATTCACTTCTTGTTTCAGGAACTCCCGAAGTGCTTAAGAAAACAGGTTTTAATGCACTGCCAATAACAATAAATCAAAAACATATTGATTATGCAATAAATGGCACTAAAGATGTAGACCACCATTTAGGTGAAACATTACTTAAGCAGTTGCCACAGGCTTTGGAAAATCCTGTTGCTATAATAAGTTCTCAGACACAGCCTAACAGAGTGATTGCGATATTAAAAATGCAACATAACGGAAAAAATGTCATAACTCCCGTAGAAATAGATGGCTATGGAACACAAAACAATCTTACAATAGATAGTAACGCTGTGGTTTCTATATTCGGAAAAGATAATGCTATAACAAAACAACTAAAAAATGCTTTAATTGATGAAGCAAACAATAAAACAAGTATGTTTTATTGGAATAAAAAAGAAGCCTTATCTTTACTACAGAGACCAGGGCTCCGATTGCCCAACCCCCTGCCTCAAGATGGCTTCATACATAATATAACAGAAAAAAACTCGTCTGTCAAGCCTAAAATTAAAAATGCAACATATTCTCAACAATTTAAACGTTGGTTTGGGGATTGGGAGAATAACCCTAAAAAAGCGAGTAAGGTTGTAAATGCTGACGGTACACCGAAGATAATGTATCACGGTTCGGGTGCTGATTTTACGGTGTTTGACAAAAAGAAAGCTAAATACTCCGGAATGTTCGGCAGAGGTTTCTACTTTACAGACAGCAAGAGCCATGCGGGGACATACGGAAAACTGTATGAAGTATATCTTGATGTAAAAAATCCCGTTGATGATAAAACAAAAGTAACAAATCAGCAGCTTAGAAATTTCTTAGAGGCGGTTGCGGAAGATGAGGACTATTCAATAGAGAATTACGGGACATATGATATTGATGAGATTATACCGAAAATAAATCAAGACAGTCTTTTTACAGTTTTAAGGGACGTTAGTTCAACAGCCATAGGAGATATGGTTGAAGCAACAGAACTGTTTAACAAGGTAAACGGCACTAATTATGACGGTATATTCTCCGATACGGAGTATGTTGTGTTCAAGCCTAATCAGATTAAGTCGGCAACGGATAACATAGGAACATTTGACAAAGGCAATGATGATATAAGATTTAGCTTATCAAAACCTGTGGAGGAAACAAACGACCTGATAAAAAAGAACGATGTTGAAAAAAGTTCAAATGATGATATAATAAAAGAAACGGAAAGGGGCAATGAAAATGGCAGAGATAGACAGAAACGTGTTACCAACGGATTTGACAGCGAGAGAAGAAATGATGATAAAACAAATGAAACGCTTCGCAATGCCGGAAGAAAAGATAGCACGTCAAATATGGGCGAGCAGAGAAGTGAAGTGTCCGGAATTGGACGAAGCGATAAAGAAGTACTGCGAGAGAATGAAAGCGGCAGGAAGTCCGGATATGGATATGTCAAAGAAAATGCCAGAGTGGTTAAAAAGAACGGTAAGGCGATAAATGTATATCATGGGACGCCATATACATTTAGTCATTTTGAAAAGCCGTATGCAGACATAGGTATACATTTTGGCACAAAAGAACAGGCAGCAGCCAGATTAAAAAACGAAAATAATAAAAAAATCATTACTGCCGATTTGGTGATGAAAAATCCGCTTGTAGTATATGATGATATTTTCGGAGAACGCTCATCGGAAGAATATTTAAACGATATTATAAAAAACGCAGAACTTTCGCAAGATGAAGTTAATTATATTACAGAGAAATTTAATAATTTTTCAGACACAAAGTTACAAGAAAATGCAAGGGTAAGTCTTTTAAAAAAACTAAGCGGAGTTTATGATTTAGAATTTGAAGCAGAAGAAGATGGAATTTATGTATCAATGTATCTTACTGATGATATTGGCAAAAAGAATTATATTCCTAAATCTGATATTATCGACATTGAAACTCTTAAAAATACACTGTCAAAAGAGGATTTTATAGAGTTATATTCCGGAAATAGAATTTCAGAAATTGCAGAAGATACTCTAAGACAATTAGGTTTTGATTTGTTTACAGGTATTGAAGGTGAATATCTAAAACTACGAAACATTGAACAATCTCTAAAAGACTTGGGATATGACGGTTTGATTTATCCAAACAAAAATGAGGGGCACGGTGTTTCTTATGCGGTGTTTGATAATGAACAGATTACAATAAACAACACAGAAAATGAACCTAGTTATCAATTAAAAAAACAGTTGACTCTTGAAGAAGAAAATGCAAAACTTAAAGAGGTCAATGAAAGTTTGAAAAAACAGTTAAAATTATCCGATGGGATTGAGGTTAAGCGTAGTCAGGTATTGCGTACAGCAAAGAAAATTATCAAAGAATACAGCAGTGAATATAATGTTCAAAAACTCAATGATGAACTGACCGGAATATTTGACAAGTTGGCTAATAACAATCAATCAGAAGAGTCTTTTGCGACAGCATTGGAAGAACTGAACAACGTTATGACAGGTGTCCTTGAAAAAAGTAAAGTATTGGACACTACCGTGTATGACCTATACAAAAATCTCAGAAAAGAATTGCGTTCGGTCCGTATTAATGTCAGTGATAATGTAAAGGCAGACTTTGGTTCTAAAACTAATTATGAATTTTTCAGAAAATCTATGTTCGGCAAATTGAATTTGTCAAATGAAGGTGTGGAGATTGATTCATTTTACGACGAACTGTCAAATGAATATCCGGAGCTGTTTGACAGCAACATAATAAATCCTACCGACCAGTTGCTTAGAATTGCCGATATACTTGAAGGACTGCAACCTGTATATTACAATCCTTATAATATGTCTATAAGCGAAATTGCTAATGATATGGCATATAATGCATTAGCTGAATATGCTATTATGAAAAATGAAGCCCCGACTTTTGCAGACAAGAAAAAAGCAGAACTCGACAAAGTGAAGAATTTAATGAAACTTAGGATTGTGCAAGTTCGTGAACAGTACAGAACAAAGAATGCTGAAAATCTTGCAAAGCAAAAGAAAAAACACAAATTGTTAATGGAACAATTAAGAACAGATGCAAGACTTAAAATAGAGGATTTGAAAAATGAATACAAAAGACAAATTGCAGAACTTAGAGCTGACAAAAATTCTAAAAAACATGACGCAGTTTCAGCTGAAAAAGCAAAATCAGCAGCCAAGTTAAAAAAATTAAAAGAGGACACTGAACTTAAAATAGAGGCGGTCAAAGCTCAATACAAAGAGCGTATTGAAAAAATCAGACTTATAAATGCAGGTAAAATTGCTGTGCAGACTGAAAAGTTTACGAATTATAGAAATCGTCAAAGAGAAAAAGCCGCAGTAAAGAAATTCAAAGCAAAAATCAAGGACGATTTTAATACCCTGTCAAAATGGTTATTAAAACCTACTGATACACAACATATTCCCGAAGGGCTGAGAAAGTCGATAGCGAATTTTTTAAGTATTATTGATATATCGGCAAATGATAAGGATTCAAAGGTAAACGAAAGATTAAGAAGTTTGGAAAGGGAATTTTTAAAGGTACAAGCAGAACCCGAAACGGCAAGTCAATTAGAAACTTTGGACCCTGATTTCTTGCCGAGGCTGACCGAATTTATAGATATTCTCGGTGATAATATTTTTCAGATACAAGATATGAACAGCACACAATTAAAAGAACTTGCATATTTTACTAAAGTTATCAGACATTGTGTAGTTGAAGCAAACAAATTGCTTGCCGGCAATAAAAAAGCGGAAATATCTGATTATGGTATTAAATCTATGAATGATATGGCAAAGCATAAAGTTCATAATGAGAAAAGCGGTCTTGTCGGAAAAGCGGATAAGCTGCTAAATATGGATATGCTTGCGGCTGTTGATTATTTTGAGGAACTGGGCAATACAATGTCAGAACTTTATATGAATATCCGAAAAGGTTTTGACAAAAAAGTTGATAATGTTCATAGAACACAGGAATATATAAAAAAATTACTAAACGGAACAGATGTAAGTAAGTGGACCGGTGAAAAAGCAAAAGTATACACCTTTAAATTAAGCGGCGGAGAAATTAAATTATCCACAGCACAAATAATGTCACTGTATTTGCAAAATAAGCGTGAACAGGCAATAAAGCATATTTACAGCGGTGGAATAAAGCAAGCTCCGATAATAGTTAAAGAAAACGGCATACATAAGATTAAAAAATCATATGCACCTATACAGGTTACTCCTGCTGATGTGAATAAAATCATCAGCACACTTACAGCCGAACAAACAAAAATTGCTGACGGTATCGGTAATTTTATGAGTACAGTTTGTTCCGATTGGGGTAATGAAGTATCAATGGAGCTTTATGGATATAAGAAGTTTAAAGAAGATAACTACTTCCCTATTGTATCTGATGATAATTATATTGCGACTAATTTCAGCGACGGCGGAGAAGCAACTCTTAAAAACATGGGATTTACAAAAGCGACAATAAAAAATGCAAACAATCCTATTATCATTGAGGATATATTCGACGTGTTCTGTACACATACGGATAAAATGTCAAGTTATAATGCATTTGTTCTGCCGCTTTCAGATATTCAGAGAGTCTATAATTATAAAGACGATACCGGAAGTGTAAAGCAGGCTATTGAACGAGCTTTCGGAAAAAAAGCAAATGATTATTTTAAAATGCTGATTAAAGATATTAACGGAATTTCCAATCACACCGGCGACAGATGGATAGATAAAGCAATATCTAATTATAAGGCAGCGACAATAAGTGCTAATATGCGAGTAGTTATTCAGCAGCCTACGGCACTTGTGAGAGCCGCTGCTCTGATTGATGCAAAGTATCTTGCGGGCGGACTTATTGGTAAAGTCGACTTTGAATTAGTCAAAAAATATGCACCTATTGCACGTTGGAAGGACTGGGGGTATTTTGAAACCGATACGGGCAGACAGTTAAAAGATATTATACTTGATAAAGAAAAAATTACAGATAAAATGATGAGTCTTGCATCAAAAGCTGATAATTTAGCATGGGCAAGACTGTGGAATGCTGTTGAACTCGAAATTAAAGACACAAAGCCTGAACTTGAAAAAGGCTCAGATGCGTTTTATCGTGCTGTCGGTGAGAGATTTTCTTATATAGTAGATAAAACACAAGTTGTTGATACCGTACTTCACAGACCACAAATTATGCGTTCAAAAGACAGTGCTACCAAAATGGCAACTGCGTATATGTCAGAACCGCTTAAATCTTATAATCTTCTAAGAACAGCAATTAAAAAAGCTATGGTATCAGGTGATAAAAAAGATATAAAACAAGCACTTAGAACAGTTATAGCATATATATCAACCGAAATAACCACAGCCATGTTTGCGGCAATTATTGACGCTATGCGTGACAAAGATAAAGAAAAGAATTATATTCAGAAATGGTGTGGACACGCTATCGAAAATGCGTTATCATCGCCGGCAGGAATGATACCTTATTTAAGAGATATTGTATCTATTGCCGAGGGATATGACGTTGAAAGAATGGATATGTCCGGTTGGGGTGACATTGCTAATTCACTATTACTGATAAAGTCTGACAAATATAATTTGCCTTATAAATTACAGCATCTAGCCGGTAGTGTAGGTAAAGTAGTAGGTATTCCTGCATCTAATATACTAAGAACCGGAAGCAGTATTGCAAATTGCGGTATTAATATCATATCAGCTTTCGGAGGAGATACATCTTATCTTGATTATTTGAAAACAAAGTTTGTGTATGGCTCTAATTCTATGTCTGAAAATAACTTTGAAACAATAATTGATATGAGAAATAAATTCAATAAGAATGAGGATAGCAGTATTAAATCGCAGGCACTTGCCGACGCAAAAAAGTATATCAAAAAAGGTGATAAAAAGAAAGCTGCGGAAGCTATAAACAATTATTTCGAGTATGGCGGTAAGATTGATGGTATTATCAATAGTTTTGATAGACTTAATCCGTTGTATGGTATGGGTGCTAAGAAAAATGAAAAACGCCCACAAGAAAGTGTTGTAAGACAAATGATGCAAGAATATGGTGTCAGCAAAGATGATGTCACAATGGCATTTTTGGAATTTGAGTCATCACTCAGTAACAATGACAAGAAGAAATTTAAGTCAGCCATTAAGTATTATAAAAGTAATCTTGAATTAACAGATGCAGAGAAGAAGAAGTTGAAGTCTATAAAAAATAAAGAACAGGCTAAAAATGTTTTTATTGAAATGATAGGAGAATAGATGTTACAAAATTCGTAATCTTAATCAAACTGACGAATAATCCTGACTGCATTTTGACTACACCTAACGGGAAAAACAGGGCAAAATCGACCCAAAATAAGACAACATAAAAATATAAAAAAGCACTAAAAAACCGCATGAACACTGAATTTATCAGCATTTATGCGGTTTATGTGTTTGGCTGCGGAAGAGGGATTCGAACCCCCGCAGAATGAGTCAGAGTCATTAGTGCTACCGTTACACTATTCCGCAATATTCAATACCAACAAAATTAATTATATCAGAAAAATATCATAATGTCAACACCTAAAATTCATAATTTTTATTTTTTTATTTTTATATCAAATCAAATTAGAGTATAAGTTAATTTTTCTAACCAAAAGGACATACAAAGCAATTCTTCGTATGTCCTTTTGACATAATATTAATATTTAAGGAATAGCAATTTTAAATTAATAAACCACACCTATTATGTGATGACCGCATTTAGGGCACGTCTTTGAACTTGCAGGTATTTTTTTACCGCAACTCGGACAAGTGATTTTTTCTCCAAAACCCGGAGCTCTAAAATTCAATTTTTTCATAGCAAATCTCTCCTTTAAAATTATTTTCTGTTTCTTAAAATTTCCGATTTGATTTGGTGATTGCTTGCACCGCTCATGGCTCTGTCTACGGCGTAATCCCATTCATTTGTAGTCATGTTATTTACACCAATGTCACGCTGCCATTCTTGACCGGAACTTCGCATTCCTTCATCTTTTAAATTGTCAATTCTTTTATTCGGCATCTTATCTTCACCTCCCGTAAAAGTACTTATGTAATGATTTTTACAATTAGATTATATCTGAATATACAGACATATGTGTGTCCCCATAAAAAAGTTTTTTAATATTTTTATTTTTCACGCAAATAACCCGCAAGATTTTAACACCTTGCAGGTTATCCGGTCCGTTTGCTTTGTTTGATTTTAAGTATTTTAAAAATTAATCAATCAGTTACAGCCACCACAGCAAGTAACGATAACGATAATAATAAGAACCCAAAGAACCATATCCATATCGAAACCGCCGCAACCAACGTTACAACATTCACCCATGATATAACCCTCCTTTCACAATCAAGTTATGCCGCTGTCAATAACACAAAAGGACTTTATTTACCAGGGTGACCGAAAAACAGCACATCAATGCAATTATTACAACTATCGGCAATAAACATTCATCTGTGCACTTTTTATTTGACATTTTTATCAGCCTCCTTAACCTTTTGTAATATTATAGTATGTAAGTTTAACAAAATTGGTAACTTGCCCGCAATTAATAATTGATTTTTTTTGTGATTTGAGTTACAATAGTTTGTGCGGCTATTTATTATAGTCTTTGGAAGGAAACAAACGAAGGTATACGGGGGAAACAGAACATTTATGGAACGCAGTAAAATAGAACGTATTAACGAATTGGCAAAAAAATCGAGAGAAGAAGGTTTAACAGCGGACGAGAAATTGGAACAGCAAGTATTAAGACTTGAATATCTTGAAAGTGTTAAACGAAATTTCAGAGCCACTTTGGAAAATATCGAAATACAGGAATGATGATAAATTTTTGATTATATATTAGAATATTTTTTGATAAAGTATAGACAAAATCACTAAAATATGATTTAATATAAGAATGGGAAAAAATTTAATAAATAATAATTTACTGAGCTAAATTTTATTACGAAAGGATTGATTTTAATGTCTTTATTACTTCCGGAAGGTTATGCGTCATCTTTGGGCGTAAGAGATACAGAAGTTGCAATTAAATACATTAAAGATACTTTTGAAAGTAAGCTTTCAAAGGCATTGAATTTACAGAGGGTATCAGCACCATTGTTCGTTCGTCCCGAAACGGGATTGAATGATGACCTAAACGGTGTTGAAAGACCTGTAAGTTTTGACGCACCATCTGTCGGCGGTGCTGATTTGCAGATTGTTCATTCATTGGCTAAATGGAAACGTATGGCTCTCGGCTTATACGGATTTAAGCCGGGCGAAGGTTTATACACGGATATGAACGCTATCCGCCGTGACGAAGAAACGGACAACCTTCACTCAATGTATGTTGACCAATGGGACTGGGAAGCTGTTATCAATAAATCTGACAGAAATACCGATACATTAATGAACACGGTTAAAAAGATTTACGGTGCGATTAAAGATACACAAAAATCCGTATGTGCGAAATTCCCTATTCTTCAAAACAATTTGCCGGAGGATATTTTCTTTATCACCACTCAGGAACTTGAAGATATGTATCCGGAGCTAAATCAAAAGGAAAGAGAAAACGCTATCGCAAAAGAGAAAAAAGCAGTATTCCTAATGCAAATCGGCGGCAAACTAAAATCGGGCGAAAAGCATGACGGCAGAGCTCCCGACTATGACGACTGGACTCTGAACGGCGACATTATTCTTTACTACCCTGTTTTGGATATTGCATTTGAAGTATCGAGTATGGGTATTCGTGTTGACGAGGACGCTTTGGTCGCTCAGCTGAAAGAGGCAGGCTGCGAGGACAGATTGGAAAGAGATTTCCACAAAAAACTTCTAAACTGCGAATTGCCGTATACAATCGGCGGCGGTATCGGTCAGTCAAGAATTTGTATGTATATGCTTGGCAAGGCCCATATCGGTGAAGTACAATCATCGGTTTGGAGCGATGAAATGCACAAGCTATGTGACGAAAAAAACATACACTTACTATAATTAATATATCTTTACGGACGGGACATACATCAGTACAAAAAGTGCGAATGTATTCCCGTTTGGGCTATATAGCATTTTTCAAAAAAGTTAGTCCAGAATAACAAAAAGCTCAGTATTGTATAATAAATTTCGGAGGAAAATAACACATGACAAAGACAGTAATTAAAAAGCTTTACAGAGAAACTGAACGCTATGCGGGACAAGAAATACAAATCTCAGGTTGGGTAAGAACAATCAGAGTTTCAAAGAATTTTGGTTTTATCGAACTTAATGACGGTTCATTTTTTAAAAATCTTCAAATAGTAATTGAACATGATAAACTTGATAATTATGCCGAATTGGGCAAATTGAACGTAGGTGCGGCAATCACCGCAAAAGGTACTTTGGCAGAAACTCCCGATGCAAAACAGCCGTTTGAATTAAAAGCAGACGAAGTTGTTATTGACGGTACATCTACATCAGACTACCCTCTTCAAAAGAAAAGACATACTTTTGAATATTTGCGTACACAGGCACATTTGCGTCCGAGAACAAATACATTTGCGGCAGTATTCCGTATTCGTTCTATGATTGCATACGCAATTCACCAATTCTTCCAAGAGCGTGGATTTGTTTATGTTCATACTCCGATTATCACCGCAAGCGACTGCGAAGGTGCGGGTGAAATGTTCCAGATTACTACTCTTGATATTAACAATCCTCCGAGAACAGAGGACGGAAATGTTGATTACAGTCAAGACTTTTTCGGAAAAGCCGCAAATCTTACAGTAAGCGGTCAGCTTAATGTTGAAACATATTGTATGGCATTCAGAAATGTTTACACATTCGGTCCTACATTCAGAGCAGAAAATTCAAACACAACACGTCACGCTGCCGAATTCTGGATGATTGAACCTGAAATTGCATTTGCAGATTTACAGGACGATATGGAATTGGCAGAAGATATGCTAAAATATATCATCAACTATTGCTTGGAGAACGCACCGGAAGAAATGCAGTTCTTTAACCAATTTATCGACAAAGGTTTGCTTGACAGACTAAACAACGTCGTAAGCAACAAATTTGCTCATGTAACATACACAGAGGCTATCGAGTTATTGCAGAAAGCAAAGGATAAATTTGAATACCCTGTTGAATGGGGCTGCGACTTGCAGACAGAGCACGAAAGATATTTGACAGAAAAAGTGTTCAAACGTCCTGTATTTGTAACAGACTATCCAAAGGAAATTAAAGCGTTCTATATGAAACTTAACGAGGACGGAAAAACCGTTGCGGCCATGGACGTACTTGTACCGGGTATCGGCGAAATTATCGGCGGCAGTCAGCGTGAAGAAGATTATGATGTTTTGCTTGGCAGAATGAACGAATTGGGATTAAAGCCTGAGGATTATTCATGGTATCTTGATTTGAGAAAATACGGTACAAACAAACACGCCGGTTTCGGTTTGGGATTTGAACGTGCGGTAATGTATATTACAGGTATGAGCAATATCCGTGACGTATTGCCGTTCCCAAGAACAGTAGGTACTGCGGAATTTTAATCATCGAAAGGGATTATCTATATGAAATTTATTGTTTTGGCTGTAATTTCAATCATTTTGTGTTTTGTAATAAATAAATGGCTGGGCATTGCGGCATTGGCTTGTGCGATTATATATGCAGTTTACACCTTAATTCCGTCTATTTATGCAAACAGAGGTAACGTGGAATTTTCACAAGGTAATGACGAAGAAGCATTAAAATGGTACAAAAAAGCGGTCGATACAAAGCACGCTAATGTTATAATCAGAGCGTCATATGCGTTTTTACTGCTTAAAACAGGTCACCCCGAAGATGCGGAAACTGTATTAAATCTGATTTTGATGAGCAAAAATCTGCCGGCAAACAAGCGAAACATTGCAAAACAGCACCGCTGCATGGTATATTATAAATTAGGCAGACTGGACGAGGCAATCGAAGAAGCCGAAGAATTATTTGAAAATTACAAAAATTCAGCCGTCTACGGTATGCTTGGCTACTTCAAGATATTAAACGGTGACGATTTGAACGAAACTTTAAATTTCTGTTTGGAGGCATACGACTTCAACAGTGACGACCGTGATATTTTGGATAATTTATCTATTGTATACTACAAATTGGGTCAATATGATAAAGCAAAAGAAATATCAGATAAATTAATCGAAACCGCACCTAAATTCATCGAGGCATTTTACCACGGTGCACAAATCAGAGAAAAGTGCGGAGATACAGAGGGTGCGTTGGAGCTTTTGGAGAACATCGAGGATTGTCAGCGTTCATATCTGACAACGGTATCTGAGGAAGAAATAGAAAGTTTAAAAAAGATATTGCAAAACAGCAAAAACGTATGATAAAATAATAAGGATAATTGAAAATGTGCGTGTTCGGTTCATTTAATCGGACAGCACATTTTTTAATGAATCAGAAATTAATCGAAAGGCGGCGAAAATATGGCTAATACCCCATTGGCAGACAGACTGCGTCCGACAGTGATTGACGATGTTGTCGGTCAAAAGCATTTGCTTGCAAAAGGTAAGTTATTGAGAAATATAGTCGAACTTGGCGAACCGCCGAATATGATATTTTACGGCCCCAGCGGAACGGGAAAAACCACAGTTGCAAACATTATCGCATCTAAAACGGGAAAAACGCTCTACCGTTTAAATGCGACCACCGCATCTGTATCGGACATAAAAGAAATTGTAAATTCATTGGACAGTTTTATGACACGCAACGGTGTCTTATTGTATCTTGACGAAATACAGAATTTCAATAAAAAGCAGCAGCAATCTTTGCTTGAATTTATGGAAAACGGCAAGATAACCGTTATCGCAAGTACGACCGAAAATCCGTATTTTTATATATACAATGCGGTACTTTCACGCTCGGCGATATTTGAATTCAAGCCGATAGAACCGTCTGATATTATGCAGGCATTAAATCGTGCGGTCAAGGTTGCGTCCGAAACCGATTACAAGAGTTACAACATAAAAATAGAACCTAATGTAATAGAGCATATTGCAAATATTGTGGGCGGAGATGTGCGAAAATCCATAAATTCATTGGAATTGTTACTGCTCGGAACTATCCCCGACGAAAACTCAAATATTGTCATTACATTGGAGGCTGCCGAACAGGCAACAGGCAGAAAAGCAATGAAATACGACCGTGACGGTGACAGCCATTATGACATTTTAAGTGCATTTCAAAAGTCAATACGAGGGAGCGACCCCGATGCGGCAATACATTATCTTGCAAGGCTTGTAGCCGCCGGTGATTTGCAGAGCATATGCCGAAGATTGGTTGTGATTGCCGCCGAGGACATCGGACTTGCGTACCCACAGGCAATATCCATTGTCAAGGCTTGCGTGGACAGTGCATTTCAAGTCGGATTTCCCGAAGCAAAAATCCCCTTGGCTGAGGCAGTGCTGGTGCTTGCAACCGCACCCAAATCGAACACGGCGGTTTGTGCAATAGACAGTGCATTGGCGGATTTGGAGCGTATCGACACGGGAGATATACCGCCTCATCTGAAAGATTCACATTACGGCGGAGCGGAAAAATTGGGTCACGGCACAGGATATTTATACCCCCACTCCTACCCTAACGATTATGTAAAACAGCAATATTTGCCCGATAATATCAAAAATACAGTATACTATCATTACGGTGATAACAAAACCGAGCGTGCGGCAAAAGAATATTGGGAAAGAATAAAAAAGCCTCTGATATAAGCACCGCCTGCGGGCGGAGGATTTAGGTAGCGTTTTTGAAATATAGTTCATTGCACTATATGAAATGAACTATATTATAAAAAATTCAAACGGGAAGTGATAATATGTTTTGTAAAAAATGCGGAAGAATGCTTGATGATGACGAACAAATCTGTCCTTTTTGCGGCGAAAACGAAAGCGATAAAAATATTCAAATGAATATTCCGCCCGAAAATATCGATGCAAATAATTTTGCTCCGATAAAAATTACACCATATCAGAATATGTATTCCGACGGTACGGTCAATATGGGTGAAAAATCAAGGCTTACTGCCGGTCTGCTGCAATTATTTCTGGGTGTATTCGGTATCGGCAGATTTTATTTGGGCTGTACGGGGCCGGCTGTCGGTCAAATTGCCGTATCTGCGGTAACTTGCGGACTTGGCGGTTTTATATGGGGACTTATCGACGGCGTAATGATTTTAAACGGCAAAGTCAAGTTTGACGGCAGGGGTATGCCGCTGAGAAATTAATCTCATTGTAATAATACCCGCAAATGTTTAATATGATTATAAAAACCCTGTCAGACAAGCTGGTTAAGAATTTAACAATAACATTAAAATTTTATTGTTATTTGTCAATATTTTTTATTTTTCTTAGTTTGTTGACATTGTTAGCTTGGGTTGATATAATATAAATTGTACATTAATTAATTTTGTGATGTTTCACATAATATTATCTCAAAGTTAGTTTATAGAATTTTTTTAATTTTTAAGGGAGGGAATACTTTTATGTCAAAAGTTGTTGAAATCAGATGGCACGGCAGAGGCGGTCAAGGTGCGAAAACTGCATCATTGCTGCTTGCTGATGCTGCATTTAACACAGGCAAGTATATCCAAGGTTTTCCGGAGTATGGTCCGGAGCGTATGGGTGCACCAATCACTGCGTATAACAGAGTAAGTGATGTACCTATCACAGTTCACAGTAATATTTATGAACCGGATTATGTTGTGGTTGTTGACGAAACATTGATTGATTCAGTTGCAGTTACAGCAGGTTTGAAAGAAACAGGCGGTATTATTGTTAATACATCAAAATCACCGGAAGAAATCGCTGCTAAATTAGGCGGTTACAAGGGTAAAGTCTGCACAATCGACGCAAGAAAGATTTCTGTTGAATGTTTGGGCAAATATTTCCCTAACACTCCGATGCTGGCTGCTACAATCAAAGTAACAGGCATCATGGATGTAGATGAGTTTATCAAAGATATGGAAGGCTCATTCAAACACAAATTCGCATCTAAGCCTCAGGTTATCGAAGGTAACATGAAGGCATTAACAATGTCCATGGAGGAGGTAAAAGGACTATGAGCAAAAAAATAACTTGGGACCTTAACAATATTTCATGGAAAGATATTACACCGGGCGGCAGAATTGAAGTTCCGGGTAGTGCAACCGACACTATCACAGGTGAATGGAGAAGTGACAGACCTGTTTGGGATAGTGAAAAATGTAAAAATTGTATGTTCTGTTTCCCTGTATGTCCTGATTCATCAATCAAAGCAGAAGTTGATGAGAAAGGCAATGCTAAGATGGCAGGCATAGATTATGACCACTGCAAAGGCTGCGGCGTTTGTGCAAACCAATGCCCATTCGGTGCTCTTTCAATGGTTGAAGAAGGTTAAGGAGGGTAAATTAACATGGCAAAAAGAGATAGATTAAGTGGTAACGAAGCTGTTGCTGTCGCTATGCGTCAAATCAATCCTGATGTTGTTGCTGCGTTCCCTATAACGCCTTCAACAGAAGTACCTCAGTATTTCGCAGCTTTCGTAAATAACGGTCAAGTGGATACAGAATTTATTCCTGTTGAATCTGAACACAGTGCTATGTCAGCTTGTATCGGTTCAGAAGCAGCCGGTGCAAGAACAATGACAGCTACAAGTTCAAACGGTTTGGCTCTTATGTGGGAAATGCTTTACATTGCAGCTTCTACAAGACTTCCAATCGTATTGGCAGCTGTAAACAGAGCACTTTCAGGTCCTATCAACATTCACAATGACCATTCGGATACAATGGGTGCAAGAGATGCAGGTTGGATTCAGCTTTACGGCGAAACTAACCAAGAAGCATATGATAACTTTATCATGGCTGTTAAGATTGCAGAGCATCCTGATGTATGTCTTCCTGTTATGGACTGTTACGACGGTTTCATCACAAGTCACTCGGTTGAAGTTATCGAATTGATGGAAGACCAAGAAGTTAAAGATTTTGTCGGCGAATATAAGCCGCAAGCATACTTGCACAATCCTGACGGCAAGGTATCATTCGGTCCTTTGGATATGCCTGCTTATTACATGGAACACAAGTATCAACAAGCACAAGCTATGAGAAATGCAAAGAAAGTTATTCTTGAAGTTTCAGAAGAATTTGCTAAAATCACAGGCAGAAAATACGGCTTGTTTGAAGAATATAAGATGGAAGATGCCGACGCTGCTATCGTAATCATCGGTTCATCAGCAGGTACTGCTAAGGCTACTGTTGACGCAATGAGAGCAGAAGGCAAGAAAGTCGGATTGGTTAAAATCCGTTCATTCCGTCCATTCCCTGTTGACGAAATTGTTGAAGCACTTAAAAATGTTAAGGCTATCGCAGTTATGGATAAGACAGAAAGCTTTAATGCAGCAGGCGGTCCTTTGTTCCTTGAAGTTGTCGGTGCTATGTACGGCAAGGCAACTGTTCCGACTATCAACTACATTTACGGTTTGGGTGGTCGTGACGTTAAGACAAGTGACATTGAAGAAGTATTCAATCATGTATTAAAGATTGCTGAAACAGGCGAAGTAGATAATGTTTACAATTATCTAAGCGTCAAAGAATAATAGGGAGGTACGGTTAAAATGGCATTCAATTTAAAAAAGGAAGCTTTGAAACCTGAAAGACTTACAGGCGGTCATAGAATGTGTGCCGGTTGCGGTGCTCCTGTTGTAGTTCGTGGCGTTTTGAGAGCTTTAAAAGAAGAAGACCAGGCAGTTATCTGTTCGGCAACAGGCTGTCTTGAAGTTTCTACATTTATGTATCCGTATACAGCTTGGCAAGATTCATTCATTCACAGTGCGTTTGAAAATGCCGGTGCTACACTTTCAGGTGTTGAAGCTGCATACAATGTAATGAAGAAGAAGGGTAAAATCCCATCAGATAAAACTACTAAGTTTATCGCATTCGGCGGTGACGGCGGTACTTACGATATTGGTTTGCAATCACTATCAGGTGCTATGGAAAGAGGACATGACATGGTTTATGTATGTTACGATAACGGTGCATACATGAACACAGGTATCCAACGTTCATCAGCTACACCTAGATTTGCTGATACAACAACATCTCCTGCCGGTACAGCTGTTCCGGGTAAACAACAACAAAGAAAAGATTTGGCTATGGTTATGGCTGCACATCACTTGCCATATGTTGCTCAAACAGCTCCGTTGCCAATGACATTCAAGACTGAAAGCGGTATGGGTTTTGCTGATTTGCACCAAAAAGCAGAAAAAGCCATCTATACAGAAGGTGCTTGTTTCTTGAACGTACTTGCTCCATGCCCTCGTGGTTGGAGATATGACACACCTAAACTTTTGGAAATGACCAAGGTTGCAGTTGAAACTTGCGTATGGCCTCTATATGAAGTTGTTGACGGCAAGCTAACTCTTACTTACATTCCTAAGGAAAAGAAGCCTGTTGAAGAATATCTAAAAGCTCAGGGCAGATTCCGTCATGTATTTAAGAAGGGCAACGAATGGATGATTGAAGAAATCCAAAAAGAAGTTGACAGAGTTTGGGAAGATTTGCTAAACAAGAACGAAACTAAATAATTTTAGTTGAATAGAAAAATCCGCAGTGCATATTGTACTGCGGATTTTTTATCTGTTCTCTCCCCTATCATTTCACAAAATCAAGCGGATTTTTATATTTACCGTCCTGCAATAATTCAAAATGCAGGTGTGAATCCATAAACTGTTCGGCTACACTCGTCTTGCCTACCTTGCCGATTGTATCTCCCGCTTTGACTTTTTGGTCCGCCTTGACATTCACATTTTCATCAAGATTTGCATATATACTAGTATAGGCATTATCATGTTCAATGGTCACTGTTTTGCCGAGCGGAGTGCTTGAAACAGTTTTCACACTTCCGTCCGCAACAGCTTTTACATCAGTTCCCACATCTGCTTGAATATCAATACCATCGTGTGAACGCCAATCGTCCAAATCCTTATTATATACCAATGCACCGTCCGAAAATGTTAATATTACCTTTCCTGTAAGCGGCATTTGAAAACTCATCTCAGCCGCCGTGGTCGGTACTGCTGACGGTGTACTATCAGTTACTTCAACTGATTTTGATGTTGTTTTTGCCGATGGTGCTGAGGTTGATTTTGGTATCGGAGTAGCGGCAGAAAATGTAGATGCAGGCGACGGAGATAATGTATTCTCCGACATAGGCAACGCAGTAGACTCGGCAATTTCCACGCTGTCGATTGTTTTTTGCTCCAACGGCTGTTTTTCCGAACGATTGCCGATATATGCCACAGCCCCCATAACCGCAATACACGCACACAGGGCTATGTAAAAGCCCCTATCTTTAAAAAATTTCTTTTTCATAAACATACAATCCTTTCTGATTAGCGTTTAATTTATATTTGTATTTTTACCATAATGGCAAGTTATATACTTATTTCAAATATTTTTTTACATATTCAAAAAAACATATTCCCAAATATAAAAAAATGTAGTATAATATATAAAATACGCAAACATAAATAGGTTAGATAATGAAGGCAAGGTGATAAGTATGAAAATAGAAAGATTGGATTCTAACCAGATAAAAGTAGTAATAACAGAGGCAGATTTGAAAAAATTGGACACAAGTGTAGACGAGCTGCGACCTAATTCATTGGAATTGCACACATTCTTGTTTAAAATCATGGAACAAGTAAAAATAGAAACAGGATTTAATCCATATAACGGACAAATCATGGTAGAGGCTAGTCCGTCAGCAGACGGAGTTGTTTTGATTGTAACCAAAATTGCAGAGGAACACGACAGAAAAGAATTGCAGGAAAAAATGAGGCACGTCCGTGCAATAAAGAAAAAGCCTGTAACCAAAACAAGAGTATACGGTTTTAAAGAGTTCAACTCACTTTGCATGGCTTTGAAGAATATATCAAATGAATTATTATGGAGTTCCGCTTTATATAAAATGGATAATGTATATTACTTTATCGTTAAAACAAAGGCTAAATCCGATAGATTTCATAATGTATTATCTGAATTTTGCGATGAATACAAGTATCCTGTAATGTACGACAAAATTATCAAGGAACACGGCGAAATTGTAGCGGCAAATGATAAGCTGGTTCAAATGGCTGCTGAAATTTCAAAGCTATATGACTAAACACAATACAAATTTATACTCAAAATTTGCACACAAAAAAGATGGTATCAAACGATACCATCTTTTTTATGCATTATCCTTTTACGCCAACCTTAGCGACACTTTCAATAAAGTATTTCTGAGCAACCGCATACAAAATCAAAAGCGGTACAATGCTTAACAGCACCGACGCATTAAGCACATACTCATAATTTATCGAGCCTACATAGCCTGTCATCTGACGCATAAAGTCAGACTTTCTGAAAATTACTACCGCCAACGGCTCATTCTTATTCTGGAACATCATATTTGAAACATAATAATCATTCCAATGCCATACAAACGAGAACAAGAATACTGTCAGACAAGCTGAACCCGCATTCGGCAGCATAATTCTCAAAAATGTCTGTGCCGCATTACAGCCGTCAATCTTTGCCGCATTTTCAAGTTCCTTAGGCATACCGGCAAAGAATTGCTTAAAGATAAATATGTACAATCCGCCTCTTATACCCTGTGCAAACATTGACGGTACCCAGAATGACCAGTATGTATCAACCAATGATACTGACAATCTCTCGCCTGTCATCAAGCCTATAAGTCTGCCGATTCCGAAGAAATCGAAGAACTTATAATCAAGATATGTGGATATAATATATGTCTGCGGCGGTACGATAATCGTAAGAATTACTATCAGGAACAATAAATTCTTGCCCTTAAAATTAAATCTCGCAAATCCGTACCCTGCCAATGCACATGACAATATCTGCAATATCGAGCTTCCGACCGCAATAAACAATGTATTCTTGACCGATTCGGGATACTTCAAAAATTCAATCGCCAATTTAATATTGTTCATCGTAAATTTCTGCGGAATCCATACAAACGTTGAGTTCCCCATATAATCGCCGTTAAACGCATAGCTAAGCATTGTCAGCAGCGGATATATGATAATAAATCCCAATCCCACAAGAAGTGCCGTTCTGAAAATCGCCCAAATCCATTTTGAAACACGAAACACTACAACTTTCTTGAAGTGATTTATATTACTCGGTGTTATCGCCTGTTTAATGGACTCTTTATTCAAGGATTTTATCTTTTTTATCTCCATTTCTACACCTCCCTATCAGTCTTCCATATAAACTACATTACGGAATACTATTTTCTGCACAAGCAATATAATCAGCAGGATTACCACAAAGTAAACCCATGACATTGCCGAGCTCAAACCGTATTCAAAGCTGTCAAACTGACCTTTGATTATCGACATAACCACGTTTGACGAATCCGTAAATGAGTCTATAATTGTATACACAACGCACAGCAGACTGAACGGTGAAAGCAGCGGGAATGTAATCTTCCAAAACTCCTCCCACGGTGTAGCGCCTTCAAGCGATGATACTTCATAATATGACTGCGGTATTGTCTGCAATCCCGACAGAAACAGCAAAATCTGTATACCCGACTTCCAGCATATGTTAAAAATCTGATTAATCAAATTTTGCAGATACATCATAATATCCGACGTGCCCATTCCTTCCGGAAATACGGTCGCCTTAAACATAAACATTGTATCCTGACCGCTTACATCGGTTGACATACCGTTCTGCGTCAAAATCTGAATAGATATACCCGATGCAATAATAACCGGCAAAAAGAACAATACACGAGCCAATCCACGGCCTCTGAATTTCTGATTAAGCACCACCGCAATAAACATACTGAACAATACTATTACAGGCACTTGACCAATCATATCTCGAACCGATGTAACCAAATTTCTCGTAAAATCGGGATTTACAAGCAATGCTTGCTTATAGTTGTCAAGTCCCAAAAATACGGTCTGCATACCCTCTTTATTCACGCTTACTTTGCTGAACGAATAAATCAGCGTATGAATTACGGGAATAATAAAGAAAAATATTGCACCGATAAGCCATATTGCAATAAAGCCATAGCCGACCATATTATTTTTTTGTGTTAAAGTTAATCTTTTTCTTTTCATCAATTATCGCCTCCATCCGATGTTTTATTTTACAAGAATAAAGTCTAATCCTTCCACAGTTCCGTATTCCGTATCAACTGCATTATCGTTGTAATTCACAACCGTTCTTACATTACCCTCGTAAATCGTTTCATAAACATCATCAGCGATTTTTGAGTGTCCAATCATTCTTTTTCCCGCTGTTTCCTTTGCAGCGCCGGATACTCTCTTATATTCCTCAACTGTCTTTTCAAACCATGTATCAAAATCACAGCTGTACATAGTATTCAAATATGTATCCTTTGTACTGTCCGTGTTTTCTTTCATCAGCGTGAATTTAAGGTTTGAACCTGTTTCCACTGCTCTAAGCACTGATTTTCCCCAGTCACCCGTAAGATTGATTGACGGTGTGGAGTAAGAAATATATCCGTGCAGTACCATTTGATAAAACGGTACATTTTCATCTATCAATTCATTGCCGTACTCGTTAAGCTGAACATCTGCAATTCTGTCGGCATATGCAAACGTATACGCATTTGCATCATCAACCATAACCGCTCCTACATTATCCTTATAATTTTTAAGGATATTCTCCCATGCGTCCACGGTCTGGCTTCGCTTAACACCGTCCTTTGTATTATCGGCATACACTGTATTGCCTACATCTTCCAGCGAAATCGCACCGACATTTGTTTTCTTATACGATTTTAAGAAATCATCACTTGCAGTTTCCGCCTTGTTAGGTTTAAGCAAGCTCCATCTTCTGCCGTACATACTCGATTCATGCATTGCGTCCGACTGATACGCCGGCGACTGGTCGGGAGATTTTGCAGCGTCAAAAATAGGAGAATAGCCTGTTCTGCCGTCTGAATATTTCACAAAATTCATTGACGGATAAAGACTTACATTATTCTGATTTGCAAAATTCACAAGCTTTTTAAAATTCGACTTACCGCCAAGCTTGCCTTCATATTTTACAGATGTCTTAATTTCTTTTCTGTCCTTGCTCCTTGTCCAGCCCATATATTTGACTACAAGATTATCCACACCGCTGTCAAGATACTTCTGCGACATTTCCTGTACACCTTTATATGTACTCATCGGTTCAAGCACCTTTCTCACAATACCGAATACGCTTGTTTTCTTATCCACACCGGCGTATGTTTCAATATACATTTCGCTCTTTTGTGCCGACTCATGCTTTTCCATGCCGTTGTTCACCAAATAATTCTGATAACATTCCGCCATACCCTCATATGCCGACTTATCCCCCGTCAGGAAATTATAAAACACTTTATAGTTTCCCGATGTGGTCATAGGCTCTGATACAGGCGAATATACGCCATCGTCAACCAATTCTTTTGTGCGGTGTTGAATAGTCGAATAAACAGTGTTAAAGCTTGTTTCTCTGCCGCTGACCGCCGCATTGATATATCCCAATGCTTCGTTTTCCTCAACTATTGCAAAAAATGCGTTATTTCCCCGTCTTAGACCGTAAACAGGCATTTTGACAAGATTGTTTGTCAAATCCGTCATTGTTTTAAGGTCTTTGTACTGACCGTAAATCGGCGAACTGTATGACGCATAATCTGTTTTTCCGTTGTTAAGATTTATAAGTGCTCCCGCACCCTCAGGAATAAACATATATCCGTTTTCACCCGTACCTGCCGCACCAAAAAACGGCAGAAAATCAATCTTGGTAAGATAATAGCTCACCTCATATTTATTGTCCTTTGAGCCTTCCTCTCTCACAACAACGGGAGGGTCTATTTCTTCAAGCATAACCTGTGCTTCCAATCCCTGTTCCGTAAGCACATACTGCACGGGAATTGTAAAGCCGATATTCTTAAATTCATAAGTAAACTTAATTCCATTATCTATCTTAGACGATTTCAGTCCCTTTTTGCTTACGCAGCCTGTCGCACTGTTTGTCACCGATGCCGACGAACCCTGCGTATAATAAATTACAAGCTGAGATTCAAGTCTTTTCTTTATTTCACCGCCCGCAACGGTATCTTCATCTCTGTCCTGCGGATTGCTGAACCAATTATATCCGTTCGCTTTCACCGTTACCGCAATTTCGCCGTTTTTCTTATCTGCATAAAAGATATAATTGCTGTTTTCCGCTACCTTGTCAAAACTTTCGGGTATAGGAAATACCTTGCTTGCTGATGACAAATAAGCCGCATTCTGCGGATTTGTTTCAAAATATCCCGAATTGCCCGGCTCTGCAAATACCGCACTTACCGAGGACAGCAACAAACACGCCGCAATTACTGCTGATATTATTTTCTTTTTCATTGCCGTCCCTCCTATCTCATAGTTATTCGGTAAATAAGTTCAAAGCTGAAATTAACCACAAACATTATTACCTGCTGTACCAAACTGTATATCAAAAATCCCAAAAACAGCATAATCAGCATACCAAGCAATGTCAAGCCAATCATCGCAACGGTCTGACCGCCCGTAAAATCATGCGTTTCGGTTATCGCCGCCACTATCATAAATGCCGTCCACAGCTCACCTATAATTGTAAGGAATGTCATAAATGATGATTCCTCCGCAACCAAAAACCAACTCAGCACTATATTGATTGACGTGGTGACTATTATCGGTATCAGACAATATGCCCCTGCAATAAATATATCTTTCAGTGAGCCTTTGCCGTCCATAAAGGTGGAAAAACACCAATTCGATATTACCGCAATCAGGAACATCGCAATAGTCATAAGTGCTATTGTGCGGACGTCCAATTTATCGGGACGGTACTCATTAAATGCAAAGTCTGTCATAACTCTGCTTGTAACTTCCATTGCGTACCATAGCAATACAAAGAAAATCGCATACGGCAATGAGCCTTTTTTGTTATACTTTAATTCCTGAAAACCTGCAAAAGGGTGCAGAACGATATAAAACGGATATTTCCATTTACTCATCTGTGCAAAACTTGTTTTCATAATGTTTTTCCCTCCCTTTTGCTTTTTATAAATTTAGCAATTTCTTTTCTCTTTTTAATAAGAATGTAACCGCCGATAACTATTACAAGAAAACTTACCGTAATCGCCGTGAAATTCTCACGAAGCACATAGTTTCTGTACTTTTTCTTTGACTTTGAATACAATTCTTTATTATTTGCTTTTTCAAAATCATACATAGCCGTCTTGTAATTGCCAATCATGTGTTCTGCTCTGCCAAGACCGGCATATGCCCACTCATAGTTATTATTCAAATGGTTTACCGTTGTCCACGGCTCTTTTGCCTGTTCATATCTGCCTTTATAGTGATAGTTTATCGCAGACATAATATTTTTTCCGTACTCGGTCGGCTCAAATACAACCAAGTTTGATTTTGTATTGTCAACAACTATAATCTTGCCGTTGACGTTCTCAATCGCAATCGGCTCACCGAAAGTTCCCCACATGGTATCTTTCTTGCCGAATATCGCCAAATCCCACGCCTGCTGGTCGTACATATAGATACGTCCGAAGTTTCGGTCAAGTGCGAACACGAATCCGTCCTCATCGACAGTAACGTCTATCAATGCCGACACAACCGGCTGGTCATTAACCATTTCGCTCTTTAAGTCACCGTATGACTTATCGCCGTCATAAATATTTTCGCCGTTCGGATTTAATCTTTTAATCTGTGCTTTTGTGTATTCCTCAAAAGACGTTGTTGTATAGATAAAATCTTCGCTGTCCAGGAAAATATTGCTGTATTCTGTCGGCTGGAACGTTGTGGTATAGCTTTGCTGTTCCTTTGTGGAGAATTTTCTCCATTGTCTGTCAAGCTCCTGCTGCAAATTAAGCTGTATTTTTTCCGCACCGAAAAATCCCTGAAATACACCGTCCGAGTCAATCGAAACCATACCTTGGTTGATGTTATCCGAAAGCACATACATTGTTCCGATACTGTTTACAACAATTTTTCTCGGAGCAAAAACAATCTCATCGCCCAGATACTCTGTTTTCGGCTTGCGTTCCTCTCTGACAATATTTCCGTCATAATCGCAAACCACCACTCTCTCATTACCCTTATCGGCAATGTATATCAAATTGTCCTCAGGAACGGCAAATATACCGCTCGCATCTTTCAGCGGACTGTCCGCTCCCTGATAAGTGAATTTATCAATTACTTTTTTCTTATCAAAATTTTCGTCCAAAATAACAATTCTGCCGTTGCCCGTATCCAAAACATAAATATCATTGTTATTGTCAACAAAAATATCGCTCGGCTTATTAAACAGTCCCACACCAACATCAAGACCCGTTATCACCTTTTCGGGCAAAAACGCATTCGGTGCCGGAACTCTCTCGCCATATGTATTATATGTATACCCTGTATACGGCTCCTGTGCAAAAGTCGGGCAAGCCGCAGATAAGGTAATCACAGCGGCAATAACTGCCGTAACTATTTTCTTTTTCATACCTAACCTCCTATTTAATGCCCGAATAACTCATAGTTTCTATTACGTTGCTCTGTGAAATAACAAATACTATAATCGGCGGAATTAACATAACAACCGCAGCCGCAGCACCGACACCCTGACGTGCAATACCGCCTGTGATAATCTGGTTTAACGCCGTCGGCAGCATCTTCAATTCTTCCGAATAGATATAGCTTGTGCCTGTCGCATTCCAAATATCCTTGAATGAGAATATAAGCAATGTCAGCCACGCCGGTTTTACAAGCGGCATTACTATCTTCCAGAAAATCTGCATTTCCGACGCACCGTCTATTCTTGCCGACTCTAATGTTTCGTTCTCAATCTGCACCATAAACTGCTGCATAAGGAATAATCCCAAAGAACCTGCAATCGCCGGCAAAATCAATGCCCAGTATGTATCAACCAATCTCAAAGTAGCCATTACCATGTAAATCGGTATAGCCAATGTACCGCCGTTGAAAAGCAATGCCATCTGAATTGTTGTTGAGATTGCCTTTCTGCCCGGAAATCTTCCCTTTGCAAGCGGAAACGCACACATCGCCGCAAACAAAATATGAAAGAATGTAACCGTTACGCTGACAAATACACTGTTGAAAATGTATCTTGAAAACGGTACCCATAAGCTGCTGCTCAGTTTGAACAGCTGTCTGAAATTATCAAATGTAGGATTTATTACTCTTATAAGTCTTGGCGGGAAGATAAATATTTCTTCAAGAGGCTTAATAGAGTTTGCAACTGCCAGCACAAGCGGCAAAGCCATGAATATACCCATTGCCGTAAGCATCAGCACGATAAGGAAATCGCCCACTTTGGAACGGCTGATACGTTTCTTTTTGGTTTCTCTGACCTTTTCTCCGCCCGTTGACTTATATCTGCGTTTTAATTTAGCAACTTTTACTTTCGCCATTATCTCCCCTCCTATTCATCAGGTTTTAATAATTTTGTGATTACATTTCTCGTCAAAATCATAACCACCGTAAGCATGAACGAAATCGCCGCCGCATAACCCATCTCATATCTTACACGACCATAGTCCTCAATATGGTTTACTATGGTGTGTACAGAATAGTTTGTACTTGGGAAACCGCACAAAATCTTGCCCACATTACCGATAGCAAACGATGCCGCAATCTGCATAACCGCCGCAAACATCATCTGCGGTTTCATTGACGGAATTGTTATCATGAATAATTCCTGAAAACGGTTTTTAATACCGTCAATCGCCCCCGCCTCATAAAGTGCGGAGTCCACATTTCTGAAACCTGCCACCAATGACAAGAAACTTGTACCCAATGACAGCCATAATTCAATCAAAATTATAACCCCGAAATTATAGTTTGGGTCGGTGAGCCACTTAATCGGCTCACTTATAAATCCCCAATTCAGCAGCATAGCGTTCAGATAACCGTTGCTGTCCGCCGAAAAGATTGTGCTCCATACAACAAATACACTCGCCGACAATGCCGGTGCGTAAAATATAAGTGTCAGTATCGGACGCACCTTATTCGGCAATTCATTGATAAACCATGCAAAGATAAAGCAAAGCAAATAACTTACAGGTCCTGTCAAGAATGCGAATATCAATGTATTCTTAACCGCAATCATAAACACTTCATCTTCCAAAAGAAGCTGCTGATAATTCTGCAAGCCTCTCCAAGACGGTGCTTCCAGCATATTAAAATATGTAAAACTCAAACATAACGACGCCACTACCGGAACAACCGTAAACAGGAAAAACAAAATCAAAAACGGTGCCATCATAAAATAGCTTGTTTTGTTCTTTTTCATTTCCTGCCATAGTGTAGGTTTTTTCCACGTTCCGGGCGCTTTAACTGTACTCTCTTTTGCTTTCAAGTGTTGTCACCCCTTTAATCCAGACCGAATTCCTTATATTTTCTGTTAATTTCTTCGTCAATATCAATCTGCCATTCATGCAGTGTTTCATACGGACTTTCATAATCATAAATCGCCGTTCTGAACGCATTCTGAATACCACGGGCAGTATAATAACTTCCCGGCACTTCCGGCACACCCGCAATATCGTCCCACTGCTCATTAAGCATTTTGTGCTGCGATACCGTCCACGGAATTTGTTCAAACGCATTTCTGTTTGCGGTAGCATATCTTGCCGCCGCTCCCATGATTTTTTCAAGTTCAATACCGTACTGTGCCTGTACGTCCTCGCTTGTAAACCATTTCATGAATTCCCATGCCGACTCTTTATCTTCTGTCTTATCAAACATTACACAAGCCGTAACCGCCGATGTCTGTGTACGGTTCAAATTTCCGTTTTCGTCAACCGTACCCGGCAGCGGTGCCATCTCCCACAAGCCTTTAAGCTCCGGAGCACCTACGCTAAGCAAATTTGCTTGTGTATACTGCTGAATTGCAAGCGGCATATCACCTGTTCTGAATCTGCTGTAAAAATCGTAGCTGTCAGGGAAACCGTAGTTAATGTAATATTCCGTACTTTCCTTAAAAGCCTCTCTCGCCGCTTCCGAACCCAAGTCCGTTGATTTTAAATCATTTGCATAATACTTTCCGCCCTTTTGATACATCAATGTATTGAATATCGTAAAAGCAGTTGACGCATTATTCGGTACTACCGTAGAAATCGGACTCCAGCCAACGTCCATGTTATTCTTTCTTATTATAGGGATAATCTGCTTAAATTCCTTCCATGTGTTTGGTATGCCGACTCCCAAATCCGACAGAATATCCTTTCTGTAAAACATCATTTCAAAGTTTTGTGTATCCGGCAGTGCATAGTATCCGTCTTGGAATTTGAACGGTACCATTGCCGACTCATGAAATCTGTCCGCTACGATTTCATCAAAATCATCAAATTGCGTAAGGTCTGTCAATGCACCTCTGATTGCATAGTTTACAGGCTCTGTTGACGCTATCGTCAATGCAACGTCCGGACCTCTGCCCGCCAATGTCGCCTCAATCAATGCACCCTGCACCAATTCAAGTTTTACGTTAATATCCGTTTTCGGTGTAAAATCGTCCTGAATAAGCTGTTTCAATACACCTACTTGGTCACGTCCGAGATTTACCCATACTTTAACCTGTTTCACATCGCCCGTCACATCATCGGAAATCAAATCATAATCTTCTGTAAATGATGCGATAAACGTATCAAAATTATATTTTAACGACTGTCCTATATTAGGCTTTACGTTCGGCAGCTCCTCATCAGGTGCTTTAACCAAAACATAATCAAGCTGCAACGGCTGTTTTGTCATATTAAGCACCCATGCCGAAAGACCTGTTATATCATTTTTATATGTAGTAAGACGTGAGCTTATGTTTTCGGGTTTTTCCGCCATTTGCTCCAAATCCAAAATCATTCTTTGAAGCTGCGAAACGGCACTTCCCGTCTTGCCTCCGGCAAGAGCAATCATATCATCTTTTTGCTTTTTCAAAACGTCCGCAAGTTCGGTAAATTTATCAAGCAAATCAGGAATTTGCTTTTCAAATCCATAGTCACGAAGTGTATCGGGACTTGAACCCGAAATCATAACCATCTTGCGGTAATATTCGTTCATTTCAAATATCGCACTATTTACTTCACGCAGAATATTTGTAATATCGCCGTAGCTTACCTCCATAGTGATTGTATGTCTGCCTTTGGTCAAATAAAAATCGTATGCGTTCCCGTTTTCGTCACCCAGCGTTTTCATCTGCCATTCGTCACCATACTCAAACGCTACCTTTTCCAGTTCCTTAAACGGTATTTCTCCGTCAATCATAACTTTTCTCGTGGTAAACATACCGCTTGTGACATTCTGCAAATACTTTAACGAAATATTATAAAGACCGTCCTCCGGTGCTTCAAATTCCCATGTGACATTCTGTCCCGTACTCTGCCAGCCTGTACCGCCCACTGTATTTAGTCTGATTTTTGACGAGCTTGACGGCTCTGTCAGCGGACTTGTTTTATCCGTAACGGGATACACGGTAGATGTATTCCTTTCAAATGTTTTTTCCGCCTGAAACTTAACCGTCTGTGTTGCTTTTTTGTATCCGTTCTTGTCATATCCGGCTTTTACATCACTGTATGACGGCAATTCTTTTTCTTGGTATATTTTCAAATCGCCGATATAAAAACTCTGTCCCGTTGTGGTAAGACGAAGCGTATTTTCTCCGGCTTTAAGATATATTTTCAATGTTCCGTTCGTATACCCTTCCGAATCACTCCATGAATGTGTCTGCCATACGGGTTTCTGTCCCATTTTCGGTCTTAGCTGATTATCCCGTGAATCGGTCTGAATATCGGTTATATCTTCCCACACTCTGTTTATCTGGTTGTTTGATGCCTCATTATACTGCACCTCACCGTTCACCGTAAGGGAAATATCCAATTCGTTTCCTGCATTCTCACCAAGATTCGCATCAATCGAAAAATTGTAAAGTCCCTCCTCGGGCACATTAACGTTCCACTGTGCATATACCTCATTTTCACTGTCGGGGAACATCAATACATCAGACTTATCCTTGTACTCTGTCACCGCAAACCCGTCCTCGCTGACAGAAGAATAATTCTTTGCCTGTATAACAATCTCATTATCCGGCATTTTCATTCCCTTGTACTTTTCAAGAAAATTTTGATACGAATTGTCAGAGTTATAATCAAACTCTATTTTTGTTCCATACTCAGGCTTGTAAGTTTCCGCCTTAATCGGTACAGAAAAAGATGTTGTCAACAGTACCGCCGTCAAGGTTACAGTTAAAATTCGTTTTAACTCACTACGTTTCAAATCTCTTCACTTCCCTCTTTTTACCCACGATATTTTATTTACAACAAGTCCTGTTTATACTATATTCATATATCCGTTGTAATTTTACACAAAATCACAATTTAATTTATTGTGCAAAATATATATGTTTTATCGTTTTCCCAACAATTTTATTAGTATAAAAATATTTTTATTAACTTGTTTATAAATTACTATGATATAATTTTAACAGATTATTAATATAATTTCAACAATTTAGACAAAAAAATATATTATTTTTTTAATTTTATATAACTTACCGCACAAATTCACGATAAACAAGTTGCACAAATCCGCATTAATGCTATTGTTGACACCCTTATAATTAATATGATATTATTTTAGTAATATAATATTATGGAGGGTTATTATGAAAAAAACAGCTGTTTTATTGGCAATAATTATGGCAGTCAGTATCATTCCTGTTGTATCTGCCGCAGAATTGCCGAATGAGTTTTGGGGGTTAAACGATAATTACACCGCCGCATTAAATTCGTCCGATTATTACGGTATCATAAACTATGGTACGCAAATAACAAATTTAATCCGCAACGAAGAACACACCGAGCAAGTATGCAACATCATGGCGTCACGTCTTGACCAAATCGGTATTGCATACGAGCATTTGGGCGATTATCCCGCCGCCGCACAGACATACACAGAGTACATACCGTATGCCGAAGCATTAAATCTGTATGACGGATTGAAAATCGCCAGAGCAAAGGTTCTTCAATACACACCGGACATCAAAGCATACACCGCCGCTCCGTCAAGCTATCAGCCTGTTTATTACGGTGCAAAGAATGAGCCGAAAAGCGGTACTTTGTTCGGGAAAGTTTATCATGACGGCGATACAGACACATTCAGCAAAGAATCATGTACGTTGATATATCTTGAATTCGGCAATAACGATTTTGCCTGGGTAAGGGGTGTATTGGAAGATGCACGAAAAAATAATCTTGCCGTTGAATTTGCGTGGAACTTCACACATGAGGGAAATGACATGGCAAATGTCAGAAACAATACTCAGCACATTTATGATGTTCTTAACATTTTCAAAGAATATTCCGATGTTCCTATCTTTCTTCGTATCGGTGCGGAAATGAACATCTGGTCTGCACCTGCCGCTCCGTCTGATTTTATCGATTCATTCCGATATATCGCAGGTATCGCAAAAGCTGAATGTTCTAACGTTGCCACAGTATGGTCTGTCGCTCACGCATCATCATGGAACATTAACATGGACGATTATTATCCGGGCGATGAATATGTAGACTGGGTTGGTATATCCGCATATATGAACAATCATTTTCTGGGACAAGAGTGGTCTGACGCCGAAAAATTCAATGAAGTTGTGTTCTCGGCAGGCGACAGTGCCGACCCTGTCAAATTGGTTTCCGAAATAGTAGAAAAGTACGGCAGCCGCAAACCTATTATGCTTGCCGAAAGCGGAGCGTCGCACACTGTCCGCCCTATGAGCAAGGACACAACCGATTGGGCTGTAACAAAGCTTCGCCAAATGTATAATTATCTGCCTATGGTATATCCGCAGATTAAACTGATAATGTATTTTGATGTAGTTATGCCTAACGAAACCAATGATTATGCACTTTATTCAAATGACCGTATGCTGTCTGCATATAATGACACTACCGGTCAGGCAGTCGGATTAATAGCAAATTCATATAACTCTGCACCTTCGCAGACATTCAAGGAGTTATCGGACGGATTTATTGCCGCCGACAATTATTTGCCTTTATCGACATATGTGCACACATACGGTATTGACGAGCCTCGTGTAAACTATTACATAGACGACGGCTGGATTGGCAGTTCTTCCGCATTGCCGTACTCTTTTTCATATGAGCTTGCCAATATATCAAACGGCGTGCATACTCTTACCGTTGAGGCTGAAAGCTACGGCAAACTGCTGGCAAAGCGTGACTATACATTTACCAAATATGAACATATAGCAATTAATATAAATGACGAATACATATCAAGTGATGTTCCGCCGATTATAGAGAACGACAGAACGCTTGTTCCGATAAGAGTAGTTTCGGAATATCTCGGTGCAAATGTCGATTGGAATGAATATGAACAGTCGGTTACAATCACAAAAGATAATCTGACCGCAAAACTTATTTTGGGCGATACAAATATTTATGATGCGAACAATAATGTGCAGACTGTAATTGACGTTCCCGCAAAGACAATAAATGACCGTACAATGGTACCTATCCGTGCCGTAGCAACTCTTTTCGGAGCGGCGGTTGACTGGGACGGCAATACAAACACTGTATTGATAACAACAAAGTAAAACAACAAAAAGACGTATTATTCAGCATAAAAAGTTGAATAATACGTCTTTTATATTGCAATTATTAACCCAATAATACTCTGTGGAATACTTTCTTACCCTTTTGTACGATAAGACCGTCCTCGCCGAACATATCGGCAGTGATTGCCATTGTCGGGTCAGTAACCTTTTCACCGTTGATTGACAATCCGTTTCCTGTGATAATTCTTCTGCCCTCGCTCTTTGACGGTACAACCTTAATTTGTGCAATCAAATCAAGTACACCCATACCCTCGATGCTTTCAAGAGTAGTTGTAGGCATATTTTCGTTCACACCCTTGCCCGAAAACAATGCTTCTGCGGCAGCTTTTGCTTTTTCAGCTTCTTCTTCGCCGTGAACCATCTTTGTAACTTCATATGCAAGACGCTGTTTTGCCTTATTAAGCTCTTTGCCCTCCCATTTAGCCATTTCGTTAATTTCTTCCATCGGCACAAACGTGATAAGCTTCAAGCAGTTAATTACATCGCTGTCCTGTACATTTACCCAGTATTGGTAAAAATCATACGGGCTTGTCTTTTCAGGGTCCAGCCACAACGCACCCTTTTGCGTCTTACCCATCTTCTTGCCCTCACTTGTTGTAAGAAGTGTAAATGTCATGCCGTAAACCTGTTTAGCGTCTTTTCTTCTGACCAAATCAATACCGCCAAGGATATTGCTCCATTGGTCATCACCGCCAAGCTCGATTTTACAGCCGTATTCTCTGTTAAGCATAAGGAAGTCATAACTTTGCATCAGCATATAGTTAAATTCAAGGAATGAAAGTCCCTTTTCCAATCTTTGTTTGAAACATTCTGCTGTAAGCATTTTATTAACCGAGAAACACGAACCGATGTCACGCAGAAAATCAACATAGTTCAATTTCAAAAGCCAGTCCGCATTGTTTACCATAATTGCTTTATCATCAGAAAAATCAATAATTCTTGATAATTGTTCTTTAAATTTTTCACAGTTATGGTCAATAGTTTCACGAGTCATCATTTGACGCATATCCGTTCTTCCCGACGGGTCACCGACAGCACCTGTACCGCCGCCAACCAAAGCAATAGGACGGTGACCGTAATTTTGCATATGACGCATTACAACCATCTGCAAAAAGTGACCTACGTGCAAACTGTCCGCAGTAGGGTCAAATCCGATATAGAAAGTTACTTTTTCTTTACCCAACAATTCTCTGATTTCATCTTCATGTGTCAACTGTGCTATCAAACCACGTTCTTTTAACACGTCAAATACATTACCACTCATTTAAAAATCCTCCAACTTTAAAATAAAAATTCAAAAGCCGATAAACTATATCAGAATATATAGTCATCGGCTTACTTAATTACATTTTAATAAAATAATGCTTATTTTGTAATCTGATGACAGCAAAAAACACCTAAACTATAATTGTTTAAGTAATAGAAACGATAATATTTTACTGTACCGATTTTTTCCTGCATTATTCTAATCCTTTCAAAACATAATAACAATAAAATTTTATCAACATTAGCCCGATTTGTCAATACTTTTTATGAAATTTCAGGCATTTGAGCACCAAAATACACCGTCTGATGTGACAATCTTTTTGGTTGTTTTAACGGTTTTCCGCTCGGCTCTTTGTCAATATCGCTCATACGGCTGCCGAATATCGCAAGTTCACCGTTGCTGTAAATGATTACATCTTCTTTATTTTCACCGAATACATCAGCAAAAAGCACATATCCGTCCTTCGGGAAACTTACCACAGGCTCTAATTTATGATTATACAAAGTCGGCATAATTCCGCCGCCACGTCTGAACGCCAAAATATAATCCTGATTATCACCCATATAATTATTTATCGTGTGTATAATCGTAAGCCAGCCGATAGTATCACGCTTTTCCCTTGCGATTTCCTCGCCGTTTGAATTAAGCACAAACAATGCGTCCTCCGCATTCGGGCCGCCTCGCACTACCCTATCCAATCCGGCAACCAATACTTCGTCACTGTCGGGATTATATCTGCCAAGTGCAACGTGCTGCGACTCCTTAGAACCGCTGTATCTCCAAATCTCTTTTCCATTTGTGTCATAAAGCACTGTCACACTGCCGCCTATAACCATCTGTACGCCGTCACATTCCGGCTTTACATTGCCTACCCACAACGCATCGCAGTGGTCGTCCAAATCATGGCATGACCATTGCGGAGTACCGTCGCTGTCAAGCATAGTGTAGCCTGCCATAACTTCGTCCCTGCCGTCGCCGTCAAAATCGTATACCCACGGAAAATGTCCCATATTACCCTCATGCGTCCATAGCACATTAAAATCCTTGTCCATAGCCCACATTTTATGATAGCGATTTTTAAGAATAATATCACTCGGATAATCTCCGCCCGTAAGATTGGCAACGATAATGCAATCGTGTGCCCATTCATTCGGCAAATCAAACTCTTTTTTCAGACTTCCGTCCCTGCCGTTAAGTATTCTGAACTTTTTGTCCATAACACATAACACTTCGTTAAATCCGTCACCGTCAATATCGCAAATCTGCACAGGAATATCCGAGCCTGCCGTTTTTGTTCCCTCATTCGGAGTACCGACCTGCCATACAATATTGCCCTTTATGTCATATACAGTGAGAGCTTGAATTTGGTGCGGATAATAACGGTCATCATATGTACTGTCAGGCTGAGCAACCAAAAAATCCACACGTCCATTCCCTGTTAAATCCCCCAAAAATACAAATGAACCGCTTCCGCCCGCAGATATATCAAATTTATTTATTAACACCGGTTCTGACATTATTTTTTCTCCTTATATCATCGGCTTGTTTGCATCAAAATTTTCCGCAAGACCAAGAATTTTCTTATCGTCCAAGCCAATAACTATCTCATTTGTTTTCTCGCTTAACTTAATACCGTCAATATAATTTGTGTTGTTGAATTCTCTGATTGCCTTTTCGCCGCCCGCATCTGACAAATTCTCAACCGACACAACCTCATCAACAACTACACCCAAAGTATTTTCATCATCAGACAAAACCAATACCATCTGCCTGTAAGCCTCTCTGTATATACTCTCGGTTTCTTCGATTAATTGAAGTATTCTCGGCATATAACGATTTTCGGCTTTTTCAAGAACTTCTCTTGCTTTATCATGTTCGCCGTTTTTAATACATTCTTCAATAATCTCTGCCGATTTGTGCAATTTTTCATGCGGCAGCAAAATTTGATTTAAGTGTGCATTTACAATATTGTGATTGCTTTCATATTTATCATACCAGCGACCGAATGCACATTGATGAGGGTCGGTTGTAAGAGTAAATTTTTCTCCCGCAGATGTACATCTTTTCAGTTCTGTTATCCAATTAATATGGTCATCTTTTCGTTTTTCCAAATTTTCCGCAAATTCCCTACATTCATCATCAACAGTCTTAACGCCGAAAGCCTTTCTCAAATCAAGCATAGGCACTGTCAAATCACGGAGCATAAACACTCCGCTGATTATCGGATTGGCATTCGGTATTTTTTTGTATTTAGGCATCTGCATTATTGTTTTAACATATTTGCTGCTGATTGCATAAATATCACCTTCTATTTTGAAGGTAATTGACGGATAAATTATCTCGTCTACCATTTCTTCGGTCTGTTCCATGAATAAGTCCTCCTAACATAAAATATCTTTGTATAAAGCCGAAAATTACAGCTTACCGCCGCAAGAAGAACAGAATTTGCTTGTATCGGAATTAATAGTACCACATTCCTCACATATAACAGAATTTTTTGCCTCTGCAAACTGTCTTTTCAAATCATCTAATTCCGCTGCCAACTTATCCAAAGCATCGCATCTTTCACCTGCAAATCCCTCAAATTCCACGCCGTCATTGTGTTGTTTATACACATACTTGCCGATTTCGACATATTCGTTTTTCATCTTGTTTTCAATTTCGTTCATTGCAAATTTAAGCTTTGTTTGTTCAATCAAAGCACTTGATTTCTGCACAACACTTTTTGTAACCTTTTCTGTTTCGTCAATAAATGTTGCCGCACCGTCTTTAACTTTTTGTGTAATATTTTCGATATCCATAATCATTCTCCTTTTTTCATAAAATTTATAATATTTTCAATCCGCAACACATTGCAGACGCCTATACATTTACTAATATTAATATATATTATAACCTATTAACACAAAAAAGGCAATTATTCTTTTTAAATTTTTGTATATTTTATAAAAAAGCTTCTGATAGAAGCACCGCCTGCGGGCGTAGGATTAAGGTTGCATTTTTGACAAAGACTACATAGGAAAATCGAACATTAACGCAATATCTTTTATATCGTCAAAAAAATATAATTTTTTTCAAAAAACTATTGACATATTGCCAGTCATATGCTAAAATATATTTTGTCAGTTGCGGGAGTGGCTCAGTGGTAGAGCGTCACCTTGCCAAGGTGAACGTCGCGAGTTCGAATCTCGTCTTCCGCTCCATAAAATGCACATACTTCGGTATGTGTATTTTTTTGTTTTGAAATATACTTTTTCTATAATAATATAAACTAATTTATAATAGTCTAAAAAAAGCAAGTCTTTATTAAAAAGACTTGCTTTTTTTCATTGATTATCTTTCTGTAATTCCAATAAATTTGTACATGGTTCACCCGTTTTAAGGTTTATATGCTCCAATTTCAACGTTTCTTCCGGCGAAAATGATGCCCAATAAGCCGGCACAAGGTGAACAAATCCGCACACAGGACATTTGTAGAAATAATTTTCCATTTACATTCCCTCCTATAAACTTAAATTTATTTATTACATACTTTCAACAGTTTCAATTCCCAACAAACCTAATGCTGTCTTAATAACTTGTGAAGTTGCTTCAACAAGAGCCAGTCTTGCTTTCTTTGTATTTTCATCAACATCAGCTTTTAAAATCGGCTGTGAATTGTAGAACTTGTTAAATGTACGAGCAAGATTTGTAACATAACGATTAATATAGAACGGTTCATTCTTATCTGCCGCATCTTTTACCGCATCACCGAATGATGCCAAAGCAGTAACTAACGCATACTCATCATCTGATGTTGCATATGATAAATCAGCATCACTGTAATCAATTTCCGCACGGCGAAGGATACTCTTTGCACGGGCATAACTGTATTGTACATACGGAGCAGACTCACCCTCAAAGTCAAGCATATCGCCCCAGTCAAACACAATATCACGTTCTCTGCTGTTCTTTAAGAATGTATACAAAATAGCACCGATACCGATTTTCTTAGCCACTTCATCTTTATTTTCCATGTTAGGATTGTTTTGTGCTATAATTTCGCCTGTCTTTTCTATTGATTCATTCAATACATCTTCAAGGAAAATTACATCGCCATGACGAGTGGACAATTTCTTATCGGCAAATTTAACCAAACCAAATCCGACATGATTACAATTATCCGCCCAATCATAGCCCATCTTTTTAAGCACGGTAAATATTTGTTTAAAGTGCAGTGCCTGCGGTGTACCGACAATATATATATTCTTATAGAAATGATAATTTCTTTGTCTGTAAATAGCAGCCGCAAGATCACGGGTAGCATAAATCGTAGCACCGTCCGACTTAACAATAATACACGGCGGCATATTGTATTCTTCAAGGTCAACAACCTTTGCATTGTCGCTTTCTGTAAGCAAACCTTTTTCTTCAAGAAGTTCAACCACTTCCGGCATTTTGTCGCTGTAAAAGCTTTCGCCTGCATAAGAATCAAACGAAATATTAAGCATATCATAAACACGCTTAAATTCGACCAAGCTTACATCTCTGAAATACTGCCACAATTCAGTAGTTTCCTTATCTCCGTCCTCCAATTTTTTGAAGTACATTCTTGCTTCATCGTCAAGTTCAGGCTGTTTTTCAACTTCATCATGGAATTTAACATATATTTTCAATAACTCCTTAATCGGGTCTTTGTCGATAACTTCTTTATCTCCCCAACGTTTATACGCACAAATCAGCTTACCAAACTGAGTACCCCAATCACCCAAGTGATTAATTTTCACTGTTTCATAGCCTAAATGCTTATAAATTTTTTCAAGTGAATTACCTACCGCCGTTGAGAACAGATGTCCTATATGGAACGGCTTTGCGATATTTGGCGATGAAAATTCCACCAAAACGGTCTTTCCGTTTCCCATATCCGAAGAACCGTAATTTTCGCCTTGTTCTTTAATCGCTTTTATTATATCTTTTTCAAAAGCCGCACGGTTAAAGAAGAAGTTCAAATAACCGCCTGTTGCCTCTGCTTTGTCGATATATTCGTCAGCTGTAAATTTTTCAGCCAATTCCTTTGCAATAATCGGAGGAGCTTTTCTCATAACCTTTGCAAGCGGAAAGCAAGGAAACGCCAAATCGCCCATTTTTTTATCAGGCGGAGTTTCAAGCGATGATGCTACTGTTTCACTGTCCAAACCTGACAAATCACATAATTTATCTTTTATGTATTCTTTAAAATCCATTTATATATCTCCTTAAAAAATTACTTATAATTATATTAAATTATAACATGAACACACATCTTTTTCAACATTTTTTTAATAGGTATATAAAATTTGTGTATCAAAATATCTAAAATATCGAAAAATATTTCTTGACATACAGCACTTACTGTGATATAATTAACAATGTTATCGGGATGTGGCTCAGTTTGGTAGAGCACTACGTTCGGGACGTAGGGGCCGCTGGTTCAAATCCAGTCATCCCGACCATATCGCTCATAAGGTGATTAATTTTGTGAACCGCTTGAAAAGGCGGTTTTTTTAATTTATAGGAAATTACGAAAACGCAACGACGAAAAATCAAAATGCACATTATTCCTATGTTCGCAAGCTGAGTTTATAATCAGATTTCCTTAATTTGGTCATAAAAAAATACCGAAAACACGTTGTTTTCGGTATTTTTTATTGAATTATTTTAATCCTTTTTCCAATTTAGCCGCATACGGAGTAAATATATCTCCGCTTCGCATATTCAGTCCGTCCCACAAAAAGACTTTAAAATAACAATTCTCTATACCAATATCCGTTCCTACTCTCGTATAAACATTGATATTTTCATTCACGCCGCTCTTTAATATCTTTTCTGTAATAATTATTCTGCCAACCATTTCATTTGTGTATGAATGATACGCAGCCACTATTATTGTAGCAGGCAAATCCTCGGTCAATTTGTTGGTTATTTTCAAAACCGCATTCATTTGTGCATTATCTTTTCCGTCTACATACGGCGGTGTTGTAAATACCATATCACACTTCAAATTTCCTTCCGCAACCGTTACAACAACCTCAAACATAGCAGTTTTTGTTATATTTCCTTCTTCATACGATACTGTAATTACTTTATTTCCTGTACTTGAAAATTCTACACCTGATAATTTGTACTTTGAACTGTCAATAATCTCACTTTTTCCATTATCATATGTTGCAGTTATAACCATACCTGTCGCATCAAAATTTTCGTACTTGCCATCTCCAATTTCATAATATGTAGTTTTATCCGGCAGCGTTGTAATTTCTATCTTTTCTAATTTTCTCGGTTTTACATATATGGATATAGGATAAGTCTTACCGGCATATGTGAATATCAATGTCTGCAAGCCCGGCTTACTTGCATCATACCCAACAACCTCATAATTTGTGATTATTTCCGGCTGTTTGCCATATGTACTGTTGAATTCTGCTGTCACTTCATATTTTGACCTGTCAAAATCTTCTCCGACAATATAGTCATATTCCACATCATTTTCTTTTCTTAACTCTCCGACTTTCTCTACCGAAATTGACTTCAGCGAATCAGATACTATCCAAATATCAAAATCTGCTGTTTTATCACTGTAATTTACAGTAATAAGCTTTCTTCCCAATGTTGAAGTATCAAATCCCTCCAAAATACACTCGTCTGATGACACAACACTTGATTTTCCGTTTGAATAATATGCCGTAACCACCATGCCTGTTAAATCAAACTCTGTATCAGATTGAAGATATGATAATTTTGCCGGGGGAATAACTTCTATTTTCTCAACATAAGGGTTTGCAACCATGACCTCAAATGTATCGGATTTATCCAAATATTCAACCGTAATTATTTTTTTACCCGGAGTTGAATCATATCCCGACAATGAATATTCACCTTCCGCCAAAACCCTTGTTTCACCATTATCATAAGTAATGCTAACTGACATACCCGCAGGGTCAAATTCTTCACCCTCCTGATACACCCTCTTTGTCGGCAATATAATATTAATACTTGTAATAGCTCTGATTATACAATCGTAAGTATTCCATTTAGGTGTTGTATATCCTTTGTTCTCGGGCGCATAAATTACAAATCCCGATTTTGAGGTGCTGTCAAAAACCTTATCACCGAAATTTGTCGGTGCAGTACCGTTGAATGTGGCACTTGTCAAACTCGAACAGCCATAAAATGCTTTTGAATTAACATCTGTAATTGTTGTCGGTATGCTCACTTTTTCAAGTGCCTTACAGCCTGTAAATGCCGATGAACCGATAACCGTCAAGCCTGTTTCAAGATTTACATTTTTTAGTGCCGCACAACTTGCGAATGCACTGTCACCAAACGATGTAACCGATGCAGGCACTGTTACGGTTTCCAGCGTCTTGCAGCCTTTGAACGCATTTTTACCTAATGTTGTAAGGTTTTTCGGCAAAGTCAGTGTAACAACTCCATTCCCCGAAAATGCACCGTCACCTATTGTATCCAATGTGCTTGGGAAATTAATCTCTGTCAATGCGGCTGTATTTGCAAACGCACCGTCATTTATTTTTTCCAATCCTTCCGGCAATGTTAGGTTCACCAATGCTTTACAGCCCGAAAAAGCATCGGAATCAATAGTTTTTGTTCCTTGTTTGATAACAACATCAGTCAGCACTTTACAATTTTCAAATGCCGACGGTGCTATCGTTTCCATATTGCTTGACGTTGTCACCGTTTTCAATGACGCACAATTTAAAAAAGTTCCCTCACCGATAGTTTTAATTGTATCGGGCAATTCCAACGTGATAAGTCCGCTCTTTTGGAATGCCGCATTTTCAAGTGTTGTCACACTTTCAGGAAACTCAATCTCTGTAAGATTTGTACACGATAAAAACGCATTAGACCCAACAGATATTAATGTATCGGGGAAATGAACCTTTTGTATTCCCGACTTTTCAAATACATTTGAATTTAGTCTTGTTATATTTGCATTAATCGTAACTTCGCCCAAACCTGCCGTACTCGAAAACGCTTTATCTCCTATTACAGTAACCGACTCCGGAATTACGAGATTAACAACCGCATCTTTTCCCGTTGCTTTTTCAAATGCAGATGCTTCAATCGTTTTAAGTCCGTCATTCAGCTCTATATCTGCAAGCGATGCACACGAAGTAAATGCGCCTGTTTTAATCGTTCTAAGTGACTGCGGCATAATAACCGCTGTAATTCCGGAACTTCCGAACGTATTTGTTTCCAAAGTATCGATATTCGCATTAATTGTAACCTTGCCCAAACCTTTTGTACTTGCAAATGCCGACTGTCCTATACTCGTCACACTTTCCGGAATAGTTATATCAAACGGTGTACTCTTATTTGTAGCTTTTTCAAATGCAGACTCCGCAATAGTTTCAAGTCCGTCATTAAATTCAATATTTGCAAGAGATGTACATGATGCAAATGCATTACTTCCTATTTTCTTCAAGCTGTCAGGAAATTTAACACTTGCAAGTGCCGTTGACGACAAGAATGTGTTCGGCTTTATTTCGGTTATAGCCGACTGTATATCCACACTCTTGATACCCGCCGTATTTGCAAACGCATATTCATCAATACTTGTAACACTAGGCGGTATAATCAAATCAAACGGTGCAGCCTTGCTTGTCGCCTTTTGGAATACATTCTTTCCTATGCTCTCCAAACCGTTTTCCAGCGTTATACTTGTAATACCGCTACATCCGAAAAATGCCTCGTCATCAATATTTTTAACTCCGCCCAAAATTGTCAAATCAGTAATACTTGTACAGTTATAAAATGCCTGTGAACCGATAGACGTTACATTCCCCGGTATCGAAACATTTGCAAGCAATTTACAGCCGTAAAAAGTCTGCGGTTCAATAGACGGTATTTTTGTCGGTATTTCTATTTTTGTCAAGGCCGCACAATTATAGAATGCCTTTTCGCCAATATATCCTATATCTGTCGAAAGCGTTAAATTAGCAAGACTTGTACAATCGCTGAATGTGCTCGGTCCGATATAGCTTACCGCACCCGGAATATCCGCACTAAGCATACCTTTACAGTTTGCAAACGCATATTCACCAATACTGTCTACACTATGCGGAATAATAATACTGTCAAGTTTTGTACAGCCGTAAAACGCATACTCCCCAATCTTGCTTATGCCCTCAAACATTGTAGCTCTTTCAAGAGATGTACAGCCGTAAAATGCCTCTTTTGCAATTTCTTTACCCTTAAATGCAATCTGAAATTCTTTCAGTTTTGTACAGCCATAGAATGCCCGTTCATTGATATATTCAAGCGATGCGGGCAAATCAATCTCCGTAAGACTTGTACAAGCATTAAACGTTCTTTCCGGTACTGTTTTGATGCTTTCCGGAATAACCGCCTTTACCATTGCTTTACATCCGTTAAATACATCAGTACCCAATGTACTTGTTCCATTAGGTATTTCAAACTGAGTATATGTCTGCGGTGCACTTGTTGCAAACAACGTCAGCGACTGACCGCTCAGTGTATCCGGAGTATCCGTTGCTGACGGCGATGCCGACGGTGACGCCGACGGTGACGCTGACGGAGATGGTGTCGGAGTTGCAACAGTATATGTTTTACCCAAAAGTGATGTACAGTTATAGAACGCATAGTCACCCAAGCTTACCAAGGCTTTCGGCAATTCCATATTTGCCAATGCCGTACATGACCTGAATACCGCCTTATCAATAGTTGTAACAGTATCGGGTATATCAAAATCCACCAATTTAGCACACAATTCAAATGCCGAATCATGAATTGCAAGCAAGCCGTTAAACGCACTTACTTTTGCAAGCTTCGGACAGCTGTAAAACGCATGGTCATTAATCTCTTTCAAATTCGGTGAAAGAATAATTTCCTCCAAATTTTTCGCACCCGAAAAGGCATAAGGTCCGATATATACTACTGAGTTAGGTACTTCATATTTAACATTCGGACTTCCTGTCGGATACTGTATAAGCGTAGTCTTGCTCTTATCATACAACGCACCTTCATGTGACGCATATTTCGGATTATCTTCGTCAACTGTAATATATGTAAGTGCCGTATTGGTAAATGAACCCGGTGCAATCGATTCTATCGTCTTTGGGATACTGATTGTCTGCAACTTTGTACACTTTGAAAATCCGGCAACCTCATCATTTCCATCTTCATAGTCAATCGCTACCACTTCCGCACCCGACAACGTTTCCGGAATTACAATATCCGTAACTTTACCCGCAGTTGCAGTATTGTACCCCACTATTGTCAATTTATTATCCGCACTCTTCAATACTCTGAAATCATCATATGTCGAGTACGCTTTTACCTGTGCGACAGGTATCACCAATATGTATGTAAATATCATAACCAAAGTGGTCAAATTCAGTATAAACTTCTTCATTTCCATACCCTCCCAGGTTGTATAATATCTAAAAATCACGCAAAAAAGCAAAAAAACTATATAATTAATTATTATTATATCACAAAAAATAAATATAGTAAATAGAATATAATCACAATCAGTAAAAAAAATCGGTAAAATTAACAAAAATAAAGCAGACAACCATTTGTACTGATTGTCTGCCATTTTTCAATATTAAAATTTTAAAAATACGGCTTTGATACCGGCTTTGCCTCAGAACCCAATGTTTTTAAAAGTTCCAGTCCGGCGTCACGAGCAGCCGTAACCGCCTGTTTCACCGCCGACACATCTCCCGAAAATGACAGTAATATTTCGTTTGAATGACTAGTTCCCCTTGACGGAGTATGATAGCTGACAATATCCACATTTGCAGTTTTTAACGCTATATCCGCAATCACAAGTCCGATAGGTGCCGGTGACGCACACACAAATCCGAAAGCCTTGTCAAGAGGTGCATTAAACGCTTTTTGGATAGCATAGCTTGCACGCGGAGTATAGTGTACCTCCATGTGTCCCGCCTCGCTGATATATATTCCGCCCGCATTTATATTAATCTGCTCCAACGCAATTTCGACCGCCTGTCTTGCGTCGGCAACGGTTTTCGCTCCGAGAATAATCAAGTTTCCGTGTCCGCCCCACCCTTTTGTATCACGAGGCAAATCAATGGAAATCACTTCTGTACTTGTGGCTTTCACAGCATCGTCAACCGCTTTTATCTGTGCAACCGCACCTGTTCTAGAACCAATAATACCGATTGAGGAATATTCTTCGGGCAGCGGCATTTGTTTTTTCAGCTCAGAATCCACATTTGCTATCACAAGTCCGATAGTGTCGCATACGGCAGTCCCTACAAATTGTGTAAGTCCGCTCGGCAAATTCAAATTACCGTCCATCAATATCCCTCCTTTGTTAAAATTATAACTTATTTAATATCATTCGTCAATACCAAGTTTTTTGCCTGTTGCAATCCTAATCACAAGCGGTATAAAACCTCCGCCTACCAAATTTCCCAACGCTATAAGCACAATATATCCGACCGCTTTTGCACTCCACATATTTGCAAATGAGAAATAGAACATATCCGCAATACTGTGTTCAAATCCGCAAAGAATGAATACCATAATCGGCAGCACCATCGCAAAATACTTGCCCACATTATCTTTCACAACCTTATATCCCACAACCGCAATACACATCAGCATACCGCACATAAATCCAATAATAATCGTACTTGGAATAGTATCCGCCAATTTTGCCGAAACTATTTTTTCGCATACGTCCGCAACCTTTATAAGCTTTGTCGCACGGAAAAGGTATCCCGAACCTATTGTTCCTATTGCGTTTCCCAAATATGTACAGGCAACTTCCGCAAGATATTTCGGTTTTTTATTCGGTATGTAACAAACTTTACCTGTGTACAGGCTCAGTCCGAATGCAAAAATAGTGAACAATCCCATACAAAACAGGAACGCACCCGCAATATGATTTTCAACCGACAAATAAACCGCTCCGCCCACGCTTATAGCCATACCGGCAAGAACAGCCGTTAAAATTGTACTTAACATTTTTTTCAATCCTTTTCTTATAATATTCAATATAAATAAACCGCCTAATATTATACCATAACAACGAAGGCAGCTGAATGTTGCCGAAGTATTATGATAAAATGTTCTCCGAAACATAGAAATCTTTGATTTCGTCCTGTTTCGTGAGGTTATTATAACATAACAACGCAGGCGGTGTCCGTCGCCG
>CAKSNH010000012.1 GCA_934476075.1 uncultured Clostridia bacterium
TTGCCGTAATATTTTGTTATGAGTTTATCTCGTAACAAAATATTGCGGAATGTAACACATCTATTGTAAACCTACACTGTCAGAAACTTTTTAAAAATATGTACATTGACAATTACAATTAAATGTGATACACTAATTTTAAATTAAATATGGGGGAGCGGCTGAAAGTCTGCTGAGAGGAAGATGTTATCTTCGACCCTTTGGTTTTATTGCCAAGCACCTGATTCGGATAATGCCGGCGTAGGGAAATGATTTTTAGTGTAATGTATTTTATGCTCCCTATGTTTGCATGGGGAGTTTTTTGTTTTAGAAAACGGCGGTGACGGTGCAAATCCAAACAAAAAAAGAATGGAGTAAAAATATGAATTATACAACACAGATGGATGCCGCAAAAAAAGGTATCATCACAAAAGAAATGGAAACAGTGGCACAAAAAGAAAATCTGCCGGCTGAGGAAATCCGTGAGAAAGTGGCAAGAGGTGTGGTTGCCATTCCGGCAAATAAGCTGCACAAATCGCTTAGTGCCGAGGGTATCGGTGAGGGGTTAAAGACCAAAATTAATGTAAACTTGGGTATTTCAAGAGATTGCATGAACTATGAAGTTGAAATGGAAAAGGTTAAAACCGCCATTGAAATGAAAGCCGAGGCAATCATGGATTTGAGCTCTTACGGAAAAACCCGTGAATTCAGAACAAAATTGGTTGACTATTCGCCGGCTATGATTGGTACAGTGCCTATGTATGACGCTATCGGTTACCTTGAAAAGGAACTTAAAGACATTACTTCCGATGAATTTTTGGAGGTTGTGCGTGCTCATGCCAAAGAGGGTGTCGACTTTATGACAATTCATGCCGGTATCAACCGCCGCACAGCACAGATTTTCAAGGAAACGGGCAGAATGATGAACATTGTATCGAGAGGCGGTTCGCTGTTGTTTGCGTGGATGGAAATGACAGGGAATGAAAATCCGTTCTATGAAAGATATGACGAACTTCTTGATATATTGGCGGAATATGATGTAACCATCAGTTTGGGTGACGCTTGCAGACCGGGCTGTCTGCACGATGCAACAGATGCGGCACAAATAACGGAGCTTACGGAGCTGGGTATATTGACAAAGCGTGCATGGGAGAAGAATGTACAGGTTATGGTTGAAGGTCCGGGACACATGGCTATGAATGAGATTGCGGCGAATATGGCACTTGAAAAGAGATTGTGCCACAATGCACCGTTTTATGTGTTAGGTCCTTTGGTTACGGACATTGCACCGGGATATGACCACATAACTTCGGCTATCGGCGGAGCTATTGCGGCGGCAAACGGAGCGGATTTCCTATGCTATGTAACACCTGCCGAGCATTTGAGATTGCCTGATAAGGACGATGTTAAGGAAGGTATTGTTGCGTCTAAGATTGCGGCACACGCTGCTGATATTGCAAAGGGAATAAAAGGTGCGAGAGAGCTTGACAACAAAATGGCGGCGGCAAGACAGAAGATGGATTGGGAAGAAATGTTTGCGGTTTCCATTGACCCTGTAAAGCCGAGAGAGTATTTTGAAAGCACACCGCCGGAGGATAAACATACCTGTACAATGTGCGGTAAGATGTGTGCGGTGCGTACAATGAACAAAATTCTAAACGGCGAAAATGTTGAGTTAAAATAAGATAATATTACAAAAAACTGTTTTACCATACTGCGGTGAAACAGTTTTTTTAATGCTGTATTAACATAAATGTTAAAATATTAACAAAAATTTATTATACAAAGGTTTTGCACAATATACGGAAGTATGGCTTTTTTGATGAATAAATATTGAATAAAAACATATAAATTTGTATATAAATAGGGTTTACAATTAATTAAATTTATATTATAATTAATAACATATTTATTAATTTCAAAAAAGTAGTAATAAAAGAGGTACGGTTGTATGAAAATTACGACAGAAAAAAAATATTTGCCGATATTCAAGGCTCTTGCGAGCGATGTTCGTCTTGATATTATAAAATTGCTTTCGTCGCAGTCGATGAATATTAAGGATATAGCGTCTGCATTGGATTTGAGCAGTGCTATTATCACCATGCACATCAAAAAGCTTGAAGAAGCCAATATTATAAAGTGCGAAACAATTAATTTAAACGGCGGCAGACAGAAGATGTGTATTCTGGATATGAATTCGCTTGAAATTGCGTTTCCGTGCAATCAGGAATTGCAGTATGAATATCATAACTTTTCTTTGCCAATCGGTCATTATACCGATTTTGAGGTTCGTCCGACCTGCGGACTTGCGTCAAATGAAAAGATAATCGGTCAGTTTGACGAACCACGTTCATTTTTGGAACCCGAAAGGGTTGACGCACAGATTTTGTGGTTTTCCGAGGGTTATGTTGAATATACCGTACCGAATTATCTGTTAAAGGGTGAACGTCCTGTTGCTATGTCCATATCTATGGAGATAGGTTCGGAGTATCCGGGTGTAAACGACAACTGGCCGAGTGAGATTACATTTTCAATAAACGGCATTGAGTTGGGAAGTTGGATAAGTCCGGGTGATTTCGGCAACAAGCGTGGAAAACACAATCCCGCATGGTGGGATATGGCACTTAATCAGTACGGCTCTTTGAAAGTATTGAATATATCCGAAACGGGCACGTTTATCGACGGTATAAAAATTTCCGACGTTACGGTAAATGATTTGGGGCTGTGCGAGGGTACGAGCGAAACTCAGTTTAAACTGCGTTTTGCGGTGAAAGATGATGCGAAGTACCGTGGCGGACTTACGATTTACGGCAAGGAGTTCGGCAATTACGGACAGGATATTTTGATAACTATGTTTTATGATAAATAATAATTTATAACAGTGCAAACAAACATAAGGAGATGTTTTAAAAATGATAAAAGCAGCAGTTTTAGGTGCAACGGGATATGCGGGAATTGAGTTGGTTCGTCTTTTGACAAACCACCCCGAAGTGAGTATCGAGATTGTGGGTTCTCATACTTTTGCGGGCAGGAAGATTTCTGAGGTGTACCAAAACCTTGAACATATTTTGGAGAAAGAATGTACCGAATTGGATTTGGACGAAGTGGCTAAATGCGATGTTGCATTCTGTGCATTGCCGCACGGTGCGTCAAAGAGCGTTATACCTCAAATCCTTGAAAAGGGTGTGAAGGTTATTGACCTTAGCGGTGACTATCGTTATGATGACCCAGCCGTATACGAGGCTTGGTACGGTGAGAAACATTCGTCGCCGGAACTGTTGAAAGAGTCGGTGTACGGTCTTTGCGAACTGCACAGAGATAAAATCAAGGGTGCAAGACTTATCGGAAATCCGGGCTGTTACACGACCTGTTCGATTTTGGGTACTGCTCCGCTTTTGGCAAACAAGATTATCGATACGAAAAATATTATTATCGACGCTAAATCTGGTGTGACAGGTGCGGGACGTGGTTTGGGTCTTGCTTATCATTTCTGCGAATGTACGGAAAATACAAAAGCGTACAAAATAGGTACTCACCGCCACACATCGGAGATTGAACAGGAGCTTTCAAATATTGCCGGTGAAAATATAATGCTTTCGTTTACTCCGCATTTGATTCCGCAAAAGCGTGGTATTTTGGCAACTATTTATGCTAATCTGAACGGTACATATACAAAAGAAGAAATATTAAATATGTATAAGGAATTTTATAAAGATGAATTTTTTATCCGTGTTAAAGACGGTTTGCCTGAAACAAAGCACGTTGCAGGTTCAAACTTTGTGGATATTGGCTTGGAGGTAGACAAGAGATTGAACAGAGTTGTTGTAGTGTCTGCTATCGACAATATTGTCAAGGGTGCTGCGGGACAGGCTATTCAAAATATGAATTTGATGTTTGGTCTTGAAGAAGGCACAGGCTTGAAACACGCAGGATTTTATCTGTAATATTCGGAGGGATATGTTATGTCTGAAAATGAGCTGCAAAAAAATGCCGACAGATTTTTGGGATTTGCGGATACTTATGAAGATGTACGTCCGAAAGTGCCGATGTATCCGATAAATGTTATATGCAAATATTTGGGCAAAAATCCCGAAACGGCGGTTGATTTGGGTTGTGGTACGGGTTTGTCAACCATGGTTTGGGTTGATGTATGCAAAAATGTAATCGGTATTGAGCCGAGCGATGATATGATTAGGGTGGCAAAGAACAAAAATTTGCCGAATACAAAGTTTATACAAGCTTTCTCGAATGATACGGGACTTGATGATAATTGTGCGGACGCTGTTGTTTGTTCGCAGTCGTTTCATTGGATGGAGCCGAAATCCACGCTTAAAGAAATCAACAGAATTTTAAAAGACGGCGGTGTTTTTGCAACTATTGACTGCGACTGGCCTCCCGTTACCGATTGGAGAGCCGAAAAAGCATATATGGATTTGTACGGCAAGGTCAAAAAACTTGAAAGTGAGCTTGACGATGTAAAGAGTACATTTGCTTTTTACAGCAAGGACAAGCATTTGCAGAACATTAAAGAAAGCGGTTATTTCAGATACAGCAGAGAATTGCTTTTCGCAAACACGGAAAAGTGCACTGCGGAAAGATTTATAGGTATTATTTTAAGTCAGGGCAGTTTTCAGGCGGTGTGGAACAAGCACAGGGAATTGCTTGAAGATGATTTGGAAAAATTTAAGACGGTAATTTATGATATTTTCGGGAAATCCGAATTTGATATTGATTTTTGTTACAGAATGAGAGTTGCCGTAAAATAAAGCAGGAAAGAAGGATTATAGTGCAGGAACTTATTAAAAAGGCGGGCATACTTATCGATGCGCTGCCGTATATACAAAAATTTGCCGGAAAGACAGTAGTTATCAAATACGGCGGAAATGCAATGATTAATGATGAACTTAAAAACTCGGTTATGGAGGATATTACTCTTTTAAAATATATCGGTCTGAATCCTATTTTGGTTCACGGCGGCGGTCCGGATATATCGGCTGCGTTGAAACAAAACAATATTCCGAGTAATTTCATTAATGGTCTGCGTGTTACCGATGACGCTACAATGCGTATTGCACAGATGGTGCTTGTAGGCAAGACAAACAAGGAAATTGTATCTCTGCTTAACTGCAAGGGCGGTAAAGCGTTGGGTCTTTGCGGTATTGACGGCAGTTTTATCAAATGTAAAAAACAATATACATATGTTGACGGAAAAGAAACTGACATTGGCTATGTCGGCGATATTGTTGACATTGACTCGCATATTCTTGAATATCTGACAAGCGACCAATATATTCCTGTTGTTGCACCTATTGGTGTGGACGAGAACGGTCAAAGCTACAATATTAATGCGGATACCGTAGCGGCGGCGGTTGCCAAGGCGGTTAAGGCGGAAAAATTGATTTTGCTTACAGATGTTGAGGGCGTCAAGGACGAAAACGGTAATATTGTTTACGAAACTGGCAAGGACGAAATTGAAAGTATGATAGAAAGCGGAGTTATCAACGGCGGTATGATACCTAAGGTTCAGGGCTGTATCGACGCTATCGAGGCAGGTGTAAACGGTGTGCATATCATTGACGGACGTATACCGCACTGCTTGCTTTTGGAAATATTCACTGTATCGGGTATCGGTACATTGATAAAGAGTGAAAATTATTTAAAATAATAATATTGCGGTTTGATGTACATATTAAGTATGGAATTAAATTGCCGGCAAAACACACCTAAGCGGTGTGTTTTGTTTGTTAATTTGCAGAAATTGTGTAAAACGCAATGACGAAAAATCAAAATGCTGACTTATATCAGAAGCCTTTTTACAGCATATTTTTAATTTGGAGAATGGAGCGGAAAAAGATGTCAAGATATGAAAGAGAAGAAATGCTTATCGGTTCGGAAAATGTGAGAAAATTGGGAGAGAAAAAAGTAATTGTGTTCGGAGTCGGCGGAGTAGGCGGATTTATATGCGAGGGCTTGGCACGAGGCGGTGTAGGCAATATCACGCTTGTGGATAATGATATTGTGTGCGAAAGCAATATAAATCGTCAGATTGTGGCACTTGAAAGTACGGTCGGCAAACCGAAGGTTGAGGTTATGCGTGACAGAATTTTGGATATTAACCCGAATGCAAATGTTACTATACATCAAAAGTTCTATCTGCCGAATGAGAATACCGATATTTTGGACGGGGATTTTGACTATATTATAGACGCTATCGATACTATGAGTGCAAAGATTGATATTGTTATGCGTGCACAGGAAAGAAATATTCCTATAATCAGCTGCATGGGTACGGGCAACAAGATAGACCCGACCAAGTTTGTGATAACCGACCTATACAAGACGAGTATGTGCCCTGTGTGCAAGGTTATGCGCAGAGAATTGAGAAACAGGGGAGTGAAAAAGTTGAAGGTGCTTTATTCGACGGAACAGCCGAGAAAACCGATAGAGCACATAGGCGACGGCAGAACTCCGGCAAGCATATCATTCGTACCTCCCGTGGCGGGACTTATTATAGCCGGTGAAGTTATAAAGGACATGATAAATCTGAAATAACCATATTTATGCACAGGATATGGCTGAATAGTGTAATTAAATGAAAAAAATTTATATATTTTGTTTAAAAGATTAGAATTAAACCTATACAAATTTATTATTTTGTGATAAAATAATATAAAGTGATTATAAAAGCAATTTACAGTGTCGGAGGTTTGAGATGGCAAGAGCAAAACGTCAGATTAGCGAAAGCGGAATTTATAAAATATATCTGCGTGGAAATGATATACCTATTTTCAAAAATGATGATGATTATAATGAATTTATTTCGTTGATGAAAAAGTATTTTTCGGACGGGGATAGTATTTTGAAATTTTCTCTTGATACTGATTGGGCAGAGCTTATTGTCAAAATCAGCGGCGAAAGTATCAGTATGGCGATGAAACCTTTACTGACCAGCTATGCACGTTACTACAACAGGACGTATGCACGCACGGGCAAGGTGTTCTATGACCGGTACAAAAGCGAGCCGATAGAAAATACAGATGTTAATTCTAAGCAGTACAGCCTTGCCGAGGGCAGCAGAGCCGGTAAAGCTGCGGAAGTAACGAATGTTGCAAAATCCGAGAGTGTTGCAAAAAAGGCGGAAAAGACCGAAAAAACAACCGAAGATGAGAAAAAGGCGGATATTGCCGAAGAAAAACAGTCGGGCGGAAGTATGCCTACTTGGTTATTATAATTACGGGGAGTTATCTATGAAAACAGCGGAAATTAGTCTGAAACGTCAAATTTGGGATGTGTTCAGTATGCACTTATATATTACAATTATGGCTCTGATTTTTGGATTGGGAGCGTTTTGGTGGTTTTTGGCACAATCGGTATGGAGCAGAGTATATTCGGTAATTTTTATGATTATATACTTCTGTGCTCTATATTCACGGGGGCACAAGACCGCTACACATGATTTGAAAGGCTATGCGAAAACAAAAAAGTATCCTTTGAAAGGATTTGTGCTTGGAAGTGTTATTGCACTGTCCACATTTATTTTCTGGCTTATATTCCGTCTTGTATGGATTACTGCACCGAACGGCAGTTTGACGGGTATTTGGAGAAGTTTGTATAACGGATTTTTCATATGCTATACATTCGTGTACAACGGTATTATGTCTCCGTATAAGGGAGGAATATTCTGGTATGCACATATTGTTATGTACACATTGCCGATTGTTTCGGTAGGATTGGGATATTTAGCGGGTTACAATAAAATTAATCTTTATGAGAAGATTTTGCCGTTTATCTATGAAAAAAATAAAAACTAATACAGTTTTGGAGGATAAAAAAATGGATGATTTCAAACTTAGTGATTTGAGTGATGTGCACACCGACATATTGGGTGAGATTGGAAACATTGGTATGGGTAATGTTGCCACTGCTCTTTCAAATATGTTGGATAAGAAAATCAGTATTTCTGTGCCGACGGTAAATTTGGTGGATATATCTGATGTAAGCGACACTTTGGGAATGGCGGAACAACAGGTTGTAGGTATCTTATTCGGACTTGACCAGGATATAGAGGGTATGATGATGTTCATACTTGAAGAAAGTTTTGCCAAGGAAATTGTTAAAATTCTTAACAATGATAATATTGATGAGATTTATGAAGTGTCGGAGGGCGATGTTTCGGCATTGCAGGAAGTGGCAAATATTATGGCAGGTTCATATTTGAGTGCTATTTCTTCGCTTTCGGGATTGAGAATGGGTATGTCTGTTCCGTATTTTACGATTGATATGCTTGGTGCGATTATGGCTGTGCCGGCGGTTCAGTACGGACAAATGGGCGATAAGGTAATGCTTATTGAAGAAAAGATTATCGGTGACGGCAAGGATTTTGACTGCTATCTGATACTTATTCCGGAAGTACGTTCACTTAAAAAATTGCTTGATAAGGTGGGTGGTGCATATGGGTACAGTGATTAAGGTAGGAATTGCCGACGCAAATATTGCAAATGCACCGGACTCATTAATTTCATATGCACTTGGTTCTTGCGTCGGAATATGCTTATATGACCCTGAAACAAAATTATCGGGTATGGCACATATACTATTGCCGGAACGCCCGAACAATGACGCAAGTGTGTTAAAATATGCCGACAGTGCTATACCGACTTTGCTCAGTGAGATGATTAGAAACCGTGCTATGCGTTCGAGAATTGTGGCTAAGATTGCCGGCGGTGCAAATATGTTTGCGGGTGTATTTAAAGGACAGAATTCCATGATTGGGGAAAGAAATGTCAAAATTACAAAAGATACATTGGCAAAATTGGGTATTCCTATTGTTGCCGAGGACGTGGGCGGTACAAGCGGCAGAACAATCGAGTTTACGTCAGCCGACGGCTTGCTTCGTGTGCGTTCGCTTCCGAGCAAGGATATTAAAATTTAAAGATTAAACCACATAACAATATTTATTATACATAATGTGGTGAATATAACTGCAAGCACTATCAGCGGAATTATGATGGAGGCTTGCAGTTTTTTTCTGCGTCTTTTATGTGCGTATTTTGCCTGCGGATTGTAAAGCGAACGCCGCTTAATATAGTTTTCAAGTACAAGCTGTGCTTGATACACAACATCGTAATCTTTTTTCATAAGGATATATTTCCTTCTTTCGGTAAATTTATATTTATACATAATATGTATATTTTATCAATGATTTTTTGAATTTAGTCATTTGTATATAGATATAATTTTTTGTTATTTAAGTATTTTTTAAACAAAACAAATAATTTAATATTTTACTTTTAGTTGGTTTACAGTTAAAATATTCCCAAAAAAGAAGAGTTTTATACATGAATGTACAGTGTAAATAAAAAATAATAATGCACTGTGCACAAAAAAATAGATGAATATGATTAAAAATGTGTTATTTTGCACATACAAAAGGCAAAAAAACATAATTTTTTTTGTATATACTATTGATTTTAATGGCGATACAGTATATAATAATATATATATGTAATAAAACAATAAAGTCATGCTGTATAACTAGGGTTTCGATTGCCTTTTGGACAAACGTGCAAACGGTTGAAACTGTTAATTGTAATGTGAAAGGAATGCTGCAAATGAAAATAAATCCTTGTGATGTATACAATCAAAGAATGTATGAAATCAGTGAGCGTATCAATGCCCGTCTGTCAGCCATGCATACTTCACAAAATTTTCAGATTGCAACTCAAAATGTACAAACGGGAACATCGGCTTCTGCGAGTACATCAAATTCTTCTTTCAGTTCTGTTCTAAACAGTGTCAGCTCTGCAAAACAAACGGATACAACAAATTCGGCAGGCACATCTAAGGCTGTTAATTTGGACTATACGGGTTCTTTTGCAAATTCAAAGGCGAGCACGTTCAAAAGCAGTTATGATGATATTATTTCCGAAAAGGCAAAGCAATACGGTGTGAATGAAAATGTGGTCAAGGCAATTATTCAGGCAGAGTCGGATTTTAATCCTAACTGTGTTTCGAGTGCCGGTGCAAAAGGACTTATGCAGCTTATGCCGTGCAATGTTAAGGACTTGGGTATAACAAACGTGTTCGACCCGGAACAGAATATCGACGGCGGTATACGGGAATTTAAAGGTTATCTTAATTCTTACAACGGCGATATAAAAATGGCACTGGCTGCGTATAACTGCGGACCTACAAGAGTGAGAAATCTCGGACTTACCGATTTGGACGACCCCGAACAGTTCGCCAAACTTCCGAAAGAAACACGAAACTACATAACAAAGATAATGAAGAACTTACAGTAAATATACAGATATGCGGAGATGATACGAAATGGTTAATTCGATTTTTACACATTCGAGCGTTTTGGGAAAGGCTCTTGACGCATCTTGGCTTAAAAACAATGTCATTTCAAACAATTTGTCAAATGTTGATACGCCGAATTTTAAAGCGTCGAATGTTGAGTTTCAAAGTGTGTTTAAAAATGCACTTACAAACAGTGCGTCAAGCATGAAAAAGACAAACGAAAAACATATGGACGCAAACGGCAGTACGGGTATTAATCCGATTGTTACCGAGGATACGTCGTCAACGATGCGTATGGACGGGAACAATGTGGATATAGAAAGCGAACAGGTTAAGCTTGCCGAAAATGCCATTTACTATAATACTGTTTTGCAAAAGCTTGGCGAAGAATATTCAAGACTTCGTTATGCAATCAGTGAAGGAAAATAAGATTTAGTTTAGAAGGACGGTGCTGGAAAATGGCTTTATTTCGTGCAATGAACATAAGTGCGTCGGCACTTACGGCACAGAGATTCAGAATGGACATCATCAGTGAAAATCTCGCCAATGCCGAAGTTACAAGAACCGCTAACGGCGGACCTTACAGAAGAAGAACGGTTGTCATGGGACAGCGTGAGGATAAAACAACTTTTGCGGAACATCTTAACGGATTTCAAAACAGTATGATAGGCAACGGTGTTAAGGTGGTGCAGACGGGCGAGGATATGTCGGATTTTAAAATGGTTTACAATCCAAATCATCCCGATGCAAATGCGGAAGGATATGTGAGCTATCCGAATGTGGACACCGTAACCGAAATGGTTGACTTGTTATCGGCGTCACGTTCTTATGAGGCAAATGTAACAGCGTTTAACACAACCAAAACTATGGCGATGAAAGCGTTGGAACTTGGTAAGTAAAATTTGATAAGGGAGATTTGAATAAATTATGAGCAGTATAAATGCAATAAGTGGTGTAAACGGACTTAACCGAGTTCTTGATACCGCAAAAACATCAGACAATACTCAAAATACTTCAAATGTGTCATTTAAAAGCATTTTGGAGGGATTGATAAATAATACAAATGAAACAGATAATGCGGACAAGATGGCTAATATGGAGCTTTTGACAGGCGACCTTGACAATATGCATGATGTTGTTATCGCCGGCGAAGAGGCGGATATAGCACTCAGACTTACAATGTCGATTAGAAATAAAGCACTTGATGCGTACACCGAAATAATGAGAATGCAAGTGTGATGTTAAATTACATAAGACCTAAATTTTACAGGAGGATACAAAACCTTGGATAGTAATTCAGCCATTAAATTTTTTAAGCCGTTAAAAGATTATTGGGATAAGCTAGAAAAACAAAAAAGAATAATGTTTGGTGTTGCGGTGGCTGCGGTTTTGCTTGTTATCATAGTTTCGGTATTATTGCTTAACAATACTAAATATACTGTACTTTACAGCGGACTTGACTCGGCAGAGGCGGGCAAGATTTTAACCGCACTTACAGATAAGGGCGTCAAGGCGAAACCACAGGGAACGGGAACTATTTTAGTACCTGAGGACCAGGCAGACCAGCTTCGTATGGAGATGGCAACGGAGGGTTATCCCGAAAGCGGTTTGAACTATGATATGTTCAAAAACAGTACAGGATTTGGTACAACAGATTACGAAAAGCAAAAATATATGCAGTTCCAGTTACAGGACAGATTGCAGGTTGCAATTAAATCGCTTTCTGCAATAGATGATGCGATTGTTACTCTTTATATTCCCGAAAGCACATCTTTTGTATTAAAGAGCGACAAGCAGGAGGCATCAGCATCGGTTATCCTTAAACTTAAAAACAGTGCAACGCTGAGCAAAGCACAGGTTAAAGGTATTGTGGGACTGGTTGCAAAGAGTGTGCCGGGACTTACGGAGGACCAAGTCCTTGTTATAGACAGCGACGGCAACACGTTGAATACGCTTGACGCAAATCAGACGGAGCTTGCCGGAACACAGCTTGAACTTGAAGAAAAGGTAAGCGACAAGTATAAGGAACAAATTCAAAGTATGCTTGAACCGGTGTTCGGCACAGGCAAGGTTATTGCGGGCGTAAGAGTATCGCTTAACTTTGATAAGCAGTCAACCGAATCAACAAGAGTTGAACCTGTTGACGGCGGTACGAACGGTATTCCGGTAAGTACAAACGATACAAAGGAAACTGCTACGGGTTCGAGTACGGCGGGTAATGTCGGAATGGACGCAAACGGCGGTGCACCTACATATCCCGAAACGAATTCGGGCGGCGGTACATACAGCAAAACCGAAAAGACAGTTAATTATGAAATAAGCAAGATTAAAGATATGGTTCAAAAGGCGGAAGGCAATATTGACGATATTTCCGTTTCAATTATTTTGGACAATGCTAATTTGCAGTCGGGTGCGGAAGATAAGGTTAAATCCATTGTGGCGGGTGCTACGGGTATTGACCCTAACAATGTTACCGTGCAGACTATGAACTTTGACGGTGAATCGGCAAGCGGAAGTATAGCAAGTATGTTCGACAGCCAGAATACGGCAAGACAACAGCAGCTTAGACAGAGAATTGTGTTTAATATAATTTTATTCGGTGCTATTGCAATTTTGCTTATTGTAATAGTGGTACTGATACTAAGACATAACAAGAAAATTAAAGAGATGGAACGTTTACAGGCTTTGGCTGAGGAGGAGGCTGCAAGAGCGGCTGTGGCTCCGGAAGAGGAAGAACCTGTTGAGTTCACTATGAAGAAATCGGAACAGCGTAAATTGATAGAAAAGAACATTGAAAGTAATCCTGAGTTTGTTGCTCAGTTATTGAGGAGCTGGCTTGATGATTACGGCAACTAAGATTGGTTAAATTGAAAGGATTTGAAACTACTATGAAAAAAGGTGGTATGTCGGGCAGTGAGAAAGCGGCTATCCTGCTTATCGCACTCGGCAAAGAAAGTTCGGCAAAAGTATTTAAATACTTAAAAGAGGAAGAAATAGAACAGCTTACAGTAGATATTACCAATCTTCGTTCGGTCGATGCGGAAACCCGTGATACGGTTATAAATGAGTTTTACGAGCTTTGCTTGGCTCAGAACTATATCTCGGAGGGCGGTATCGATTATGCACGTCAGTTGCTTGAAGATGCTTTGGGTGACGACAGAGCGTACGAATTGATTGGAAAGATTACATCTTCGCTTCAAATAAGACCTTTCGATTATTTGAGAAAGGCTGACCCTGAACAAATTCTAAGCTTTATAAGAAACGAGAATACACAGACAATCGCTCTTATATTCTCTTACTTAAAGCCGCAGCAGGTGTCGCTTGTTCTCGGCGAATTGCCGCAGGAACAACAAGCAAAGATTATCGAAAAAATTGCTAACATGGAGAGAACATCTCCCGAATACATAAAAGAAGTTGAAAGAGTATTGGAAAGAAAATTGTCAAGTTTGGGTTCGGACGACTTTACCGTTGTCGGCGGTATCCAAAGTACAGTTGATATTCTTAACTCTATCGACATGGGTACTGAAAAACGTATTCTGGAAACTTTGGACGAATACAATAACGAACTTGCAGAGGAAATCAGAAAGAGAATGTTCACATTCGAGGATATTGTCAAGCTTGATTCCCGTGCTATTCAGAAAGTCCTTAACGAAACAGACCAGAAAGACCTTTCTGTTGCACTTAAAGGTACAACACAAGAGGTTAAAGACCTTGTCATCAACAATATGTCTGCTCGTGCGAGAGATATTATTCTTGAAGATATGGAATTCATGGGTCCTGTTCGTATCAAGGAAGTTGAGGCTGCACAGTCTAAGATTGTAAATACTATTCGTCACCTTGAAGAAATCGGTGAGATTATCATCATGAGAGGGGAAGGAGATGAATTGTTTGTATAATGTATTAAAAAATACATCTGTTACATACGAATCAAAACCTTGTTACCTTGGCGGTGAGGAAAATCACATTGATAAAAATATTTCAAATAAAACCGTACATGAATTTGAACGCAGAGAAAAAGAACTTGAAAACAAATTCAAAAATGCGGACATTGAAATAGAAGCAAAGAGAAAAACAATGATAAACGAACTTCAAAGAGAAGTTAATCGCATTGTTGAACAAACGAAGTCCGAATGTAAAGAATTGCTTGCACAAAAGACGGAGGAAGGCTTCAAAGAGGGTGTGAAAGTTGCTGAAAAAAGATGTGAAAATCTTGACAGCGAGCTTGAAGTGCTGAAAAAAGAGATAGTAAAACAATATGATGACAGCAGAAAGATTATAGATAATAACATTTTGGAGCTTGCATTTATATTGGCGAGAAAAATTATCGATATTCAGATTGAAAGAGATGATACGGCAATTTTATCGGCACTTGAAAATATAATGACAAGATTTAAAGATGACAATAATCTTACGGTTGATGTGTCCGAAGATGTGGCACAAAAGCTTAACAGCGAGGAACAAAAAGCCAAATACAAGATAAATGCTAATAAGGAATTATCCAACGAGGAGATTTTGCTTAATTCAAGCTATGGAACTGTTGACGCATCTATTGATGTTCAGTTTGATAACTTGAAAAAATCAGTGTTGGAAGAATGTAAAAAAATATGACGAATTTTGATTTTAATAATTTTCAAAATATTGTTGATAATGCGGATACTTTCAATTATTACGGTAAAGTATCTCGTATTACGGGTTTGACGGTTGAGTCAATCGGACCGCTTACGCAGATTGGTGAGGTTTGCGAGATAACTTCACTTGACGGAAACACCAAAGTTATGGCGGAGGTTACAGGATTTCGTGATAACAAGGTAATTCTGATGCCGTACGGAAGTATGGGGGGTATCGGTTCGGGAAGTAAGGTAGTATCTACAAAAAAATCTTTACAGGTAAGAATATCAGAGGATTTGAAAGGCAGAATACTTGACGGACTGGGCAGACCGATTGACGGCAAGGGCGATATTGAAGGCGGAGAATTTTTCCCGACAGACAATACACCGCCCAACCCAATGAAAAGAAAACGTATCAAAGACATTCTGCCGCTTGGTATCAAAGCACTTGACGGGCTGATTACCTGCGGTACGGGTCAGAGAGTTGGTATATTCGCCGGAAGCGGTGTGGGCAAGAGTACACTTTTGGGTATGATTGCCCGTAATGCGGAGGCTGATATAAATGTTATTATACTGGTTGGAGAACGTGGCAGAGAGTTAAACGACTTTATCGAAAAGGATTTGAAAGCCGAAGGTTTGAAAAAGTCGATAATCGTTGTGGCAACGTCGGACCAGCCGGCACTTATCAGATTGAAATCGGCAATGGTCGGTACGGCGATTGCAGAGTATTTCAGAGAGAAAGGCAAAAATGTATTGCTTATGATGGACTCGGTTACTCGTTTTGCCATGGCTCAGCGTGAAATCGGTATGGCGATAGGCGAACCGCCTGTATCAAGGGGTTACACGCCGTCGGTATTTACCGAATTGCCTAAGCTTTTGGAACGTGCGGGTACATCGGAAAAGGGTACTATTACAGGTTTGTATACGGTTTTGGTAGACGGTGATGACTTAAACGAGCCGATTACCGATGCAGTGCGTGGTATACTGGACGGGCATATCGTTCTTTCGAGAGCACTGGCAAACAAGAACCATTATCCGGCTATTGACGTTTTGGCAAGCATAAGCCGTTTGATGTCGGATATAGTTACAGATGAGCATAAGGCGGCGGCTAATTTTGTTAAAAATAAGATGGCGGTATACCGTAATGCGGAGGATTTGATAAATATAGGCGCTTACAAATCGGGTGCTAATCCTGAAATCGATGAGGCAGTGGCGGTTCACGGACAGATTGAACAGTTTTTATTGCAGAGAGTGGGAGAAACATTCGAGTTTGAAGATATATTAAAAGAACTTGAAAGTATCGGTAAAGAGGCATAGTGTGTTATGAAGAAATTTAAGTTTAAGCTGCAAACACTTTTAAATGTAACTGTTGCACTTGAAAAAGAGTGCAAGAACAAACTGGCACTTATCAATCAACAGCTTAATGACCTGAAAGATACTCGTCAGGGATTTTATGACGGGATTGAGGAAACAAAAGAGTTTTACAGTCAGGCAATGAACTTAAATGATTTTATGAACGCTAACAGGTACATTGAAAGGCTGAAAGAAAAAATCGTTGAAATCAATGTGGAAATTTCAATCAAGGAATATGACAAGAGCGAGGCTCAGAATGAATTGATTGAAACCATGACACGAAGAAAAACATACGAGAAATTAAGAGAAAAGCAATATTTTGCATATAAAAAAGAAGTCGAGTTGGAGGAGAGCAAAATCCTTGATGACTTTATTTCAAGTAATGGCGGTGAGGTAGCAGAAAATTATGGCTGAGATAAATAAAGTTAATAAAAACCAAAAGACTCAACAGGTAAATGTTAAAAAAACTAAAAAGGGCGGTGTCGGCAAGGTAATTTTCATAATTATCATGTGTATAATATTGGCGGCACTGGTTGCGTGTTTCTACTTGGACGTGGGCGGAGTCAGAACAAAAACGGCTAAATTTATCGCACCGAAAAAGTCAGAAATCGAGCAGATGACAGAAACAGAGGAAAATCAGAAATTGTTTGACTTGCAGCAGGAACAGATTGCTCAAAAGAAACAGGAACTCGATGACAAGGAAGCGGAGCTTGCAAAACGTGACGCAGAGCTTACACAGGCTGAACAGGATACGCAGGCAAAGGCAAACACCGTTGAGGGCAGAGAAAAACAGATTAATTCGACAGAACAGAATATAAGAAATGTAGCCAGAATTTATGAGGAGATGGACGCCGATGTGGCGGCAAAAATTCTTATGAGCTACGAGGATAAAAATGAGGTCGCAAGAATTATGAAGATGATAAGCGACCAGCAGGCGGCGGAAATTTTGAGTGCTATGGACGCAAAGTATGCCGCATCGTTATTGCATATAGTCAATGACAAAACGGACACAGGTACGGATACAAATCAAAATACAAATACGGATGTTGGATGAAAGGAGGGTCAGTAGTGGCAAATGATGCAGTGTTAAATTTGCAGAATCCGATTAATATTTTACCGGTTGCAAATGCCAATTTGCAGAATGTCAAAAAAGCCGGCAATGCAAAAACGGCAGACAGCAAAACAGACAAGAATTTTGCGTCTGTGCTGAAAGAGCAAAACAGCGGCGAAAATGCAAACGTGCAGAACAATTCTATGCAGAAAGTTACGGCACAAAAGGTTGACAAGGCTGTGGACAAGACGGCAGACGGCGGGGAGGATACCGATAATGTTGCCGATGAAAAAACGGTAAGTACGGCAGAAGATTTATTGAATTTATATGCCATGCTTAATAATACGGCAAATGCGGATATTCAGTCGGATAATGCAGGTGCGACAATTTCGGAAGATGCGGAGAATGTCAGCGTCACGGAAGTGAACATACAGCCGGCTGAAACATTGACAGCAGATAAGATTATCACGGTGGATACCGAGTATAATACAGATGCAAATGCAGATGTTTTAAATAACGCTGATGTTAATGTGAGTGATGTAAGCAGTTCCGCCGAGGAAATTAAGCCGACGGATTTGGGTATGCCGGTTGAGAATGTTGATGTAAAAACAGAGCAAACGGCAGAAGATACAAGTCCAAATCAAACTCAAAGTTATACGTCTGATGAAAATGTTGAAAAATTCAGCAATTTTATCAGTGACATGAATATCAATGCAAAAGATATTGTAAGTGTCAAGTATACCGCATACAGCAATGTCGCTAATGAACAAGGCAAGACTAACGTAGAAAATCTGCTTCAAAAAATGTTTGCAGATGTTCCGCAGGAGGAAGTGCAGACTGCCGATAATGCGGAAACAGTGAATGTGGCTGAAACGGACAGTTTGGTTGCTGAGAATGTACAGAGCAATTTTGCGGTACAGACGGTTGGTACAGCGGTGAATAAGATTGCCGCAGAGAATACCGATGTGAATGTTCAAACCGAGAATGTACAGCAGGTAAGCGAGGTACAGACAGATACGGTGCAAGGTATGACTCAAACAGAGGAAAACGCCGATAACAACGGTGATAATTTCGCCGGAAACAGCAGCAATGACGGACAAAACAATCAGGAATTGTTTGCGGATAAAAATATCAGCAATAATGTTCATTCATACGGCGTAAACCAGACAGCGGTATTCAAAATGTATGATATTGATACAGCAAAGAATACGTCAAATCAGCTGAACACTATTTTGACAAGTGCACTGACCGATAAGGAGTTTATGGAGAATATCCAGACTACCAAGCAGATGGTTATACAGCTTAATCCCGAAAATATGGGGAAGATTATGGTCAAGCTGCAAGCGGTGGGTGAAACAATGTCGGTGAAGATTGTATCGACAAATTCGGAAGTCCGTGATATGATTTCTTCGCAGCTGTCACAGCTTACAATGGCTTTGAAAGAACAGGGCTTAAATGTGACAAATGTGGAGGTTTCACAATCGGCTTTGCAGAATAATCGTGAAAATCCTCAAAATCAGCAGGGACAGCAGCAAGGACAGGAAAATCACGATAAAAATGAAGAAAACCGCCCGAATAACTATTCGTCGTTCAGAGAACAGATTGAGGATAGTTTGGAACAGGTGGCAATGGCATAGGAGGAAAGTATGGCATTAACAAATATAAGCGGTAATTCATTTAACTTATTTGATACGTCAACAACCGATACAACAACGGCAAAAACAAAAAATCAATCGACGACAGATAAGATAAATCAAGCATTTTCGTATGCTACAAAGGAAACAAATGATGCGTTAGGTAAGGATACCTTTTTAAAATTGATGATTTCAAAACTTTCTAACCAGGACCCGCTCGACCCTACCGATGATTCGGAGTTCCTTTCACAGTTGGCTCAGTATACAACTATGGAACAAATGATGAATATGTCAGAAACAATGACTTTACAACAGGGTTTTGACATGGTAGGCAAGTATGTTATTGTTCAATACAACGATTCATACTTTACGGGAACGGTCGACAGTGTTATTTATGACAAGGGCGAAATAACGCTTGATGTCGGTGGAATTAAAGTCAGCATGGATGCTGTAAAAGAGGTTATGTCAAAACCGTATACGCCGGACGACAGCAGCGGTGATACAACAACGGACAGCAGTACGGATACGACAGACAAAACGGAAGAAACAACAGAAAATTAAACAGCATTTTAATGCGGATTATATTGATAAACATGAATTTTTGGAGGTAAAGTGAAATGATTAGGTCATTATATGCAGGTGTGTCAGGTTTGAAAAATCACCAAACAAGAATGGACGTTATAGGTAATAACGTTGCAAACGTAAATACTTACGGATTTAAGGCCAGCAGAGTTGCTTTCGCTGATATATTCAGCCAAACAATCGGTACTGCATCAGCTCCGAGAGATGAAATGGGCGGTACAAACATTAAACAGGTTGGTTTGGGAAGTAAGGTTGCTGCAATCAACACTAACTGGAATCCGGGTTCTTTCCAGGCAACAGAAACAGAAACAAACGTTGCTCTTGACGGTGACGGTTTCTTCATGGTAAGAGGTTCTGACGGTGCAACTACATATTACACAAGAGTAGGTAATTTTGAACTTGACGGTGAAGGAAATCTTGTTTTGTCGGGTTTGGGATATAAGGTATTGTCTTCTGATGAAGATACTATCAATGCACAAGGCTATACAAGCGTGGCTATTGATAAAAACGGTGTCATCACAGGCTTAAATGCAGACGGCGAAAAAGAAGAAATTGCAACTTTGGGTGTTGTAAACTTCTATAATCCAAGCGGTTTGAAGAAAATCGGCAACAGCTTGTTCCAAGACGACGTAAACTCGGGCGACCGTATTGAAGACGGCGATTTGGTAGCAGGTCAGAACGGTACGGGCGAAATTCAATCGGGCGGTTTGGAAATGTCAAACGTAAGCTTGGCTGATGAATTTACAGACATGATTACAACTCAAAGAGGTTATCAGGCAAATTCAAGAGTTATCACAGTTTCGGATACTTTGCTTGAAGAATTGATTAACTTGAAGAGATAATTAATATGATAAAATCCGCCCGTTTTAGGGCGGGCGGATAATGATATTCAGAAAAGGATTGATTGCCATGATAAGTGTGACGAGATTAAATGATACGGTGTTTTTGGTAAACCCAGATATGATTGAATTTATAGAAGAAACTCCGAACACAGTTGTGTCGATGTCAACAGGCAAGAAGATTGTCGTGAAGGAAAGTGCCGAGGAGCTGACGGACAGAATTGTGGCATACAGAAGAAAAATTTTTGGACATATATTTGATGGATTACATAATTAATTTTTACAGATTTTCAGAATGTATCTGAAATAAGTAAGTCAGGGGTGAAATTAAATGGAGATAACAACCATTCTAGGACTTTGTATCACGTTGGCGTGCTTAATATTTGGTATTGTACAGCAAGGAAGTCCTTCAGCATTTATTGATGTGTCATCAATATTTATTACAGTAGGAGGTACTATTGGAGCAACAATAGCAAGTTATCCTCTAAAAGATTTGAAAAACATGATGAAGGTTATACCTATTGCATTTAAAAAATGCGATTATGACCTTTACAGCACAATTTATAAAATCATAGACCTTGCAAATATAGCAAGAAAAGATGGTTTATTGGCACTGGACAACAGAGCAAGAGATATTGAAGACCCATTTTTGAAAAAAGGTGTTATGTTGGTTGTCGATGGTACTGACCCTGAACTTATAAGAAATATTATGGAAACGGAAATTGTATTTAAAGAGGACAGACACAGTATGGGAAGTAATATTATGTTCAGTGCTTCCTCATTTGCACCTGCATTCGGTATGATTGGTACATTGGTCGGTCTTATAGGTATGCTTAAAAACCTTGAAGATTCAAGTACGTTGGGTACAGGTATGGCGACTGCACTGGTAACAACTTTGTACGGTTCTATCCTGGCTAACATGGTATGTACACCGTTTGCGACAAAGCTTAAAAATATTGCCGAACAGGAAACTAAATACAATGAATTGATTTTGGAGGGTCTTCTATCAATTCAAGCGGGTGAAAACCCAAGATTGATTGAAGAAAAATTGTTATCATTTATATCTAAGTCGGAACAGGAATCGGAGAATTCCGAAAAGGGAGCGACGGAAAGTAGTGTGGCAGGATGATTAAGAAGAAGAAGAATGATTCAGGCCCGAAGGGTGCTAACTGGATGGACACATACGGTGATATGGTTACCTTGCTTTTGACATTCTTTGTTTTGCTTTATTCTTTCTCATCTGTCGATTCAAATAAGTGGGAACGTTTGGTTGCGGCACTGAGCGGTAACAAAAGCGTTCTGCTGAATGATACTGAGGTTAAGGAACTGGAATTTCCGGATTTGGATATTCAAAAGGATACCGAGGACTCAAACACTGATACGACACAGTCGCAGGAGCCTGACAAAAACGGTGAAATATCCACAAAGAATGCAGCCGAATTATATCAGCAGCTTAAAAGTTACATAGAGCAAAATAATCTTAGCAATGACGTAGCTATAACCAAAAACGGTGATGAAATCAGAATAAGATTTACAAGTAATGTATTATTTGATTTGGGTAAGGCGGATATAAGACCCGATGCCTATAATATATTGAATGATGTGGCGTCCGCATTGAAAAATTACAATCAAACCATTGAAATGGTGAGAATTGAAGGACATACGGATAATCTGCCGATTTCGACAAGAGAGTTCCCGTCAAACTGGGAATTGTCAACATCGAGAGCGGTAAACGTTTTAAGGTATTTTGTCGAGGTAAACGGTCTGCCGGCTACAAGATTATCGGCGGTGGGATACGGCGAATATCATCCGTTTGCGGACAATTCAACCGAAGCGGGACGTGCAATGAATCGTCGTGTTGATTTTGTAATCAACGTTATAGAGTAAAGTGTAAGGGGAGTTAATTATGTCTAAAAAAATAATTATAGTTTTAATAATAATTATAGTCTTGTTAATTTCGGGCGGTGTAGGATATTTTGTTTGGAACAATCAGAGCCAAAAGGTTAAAGTATATCAAGTAGACCCCGGAGAATATTTTATAACAAATGTGTGTGAAAGTAAGTGTTTGATAAAAGCAGACCTTATTATAGAAACAACAAACAAAAAGACTTCCGAGTATTTGAATAAAAATCAGGTGAAAATGCGTGATGCGATAATCAAGATACTCAGAAGCAAAAAGTATGACGAGATTATGCGTGCTGATATACAGGAAGTTTTGAAGGAAAATATAATTCAGGATTTGCAGAATGAATATCAGCTTGAAGGAATAGATAACGTTTATTTCAGCGAATTTGTAGTACAGCAATAAAATATAACAGCAACTTATAGATAGGGCGGTGGAGAGAATTGTCAGATGTGTTATCGCAAAGCGAGATTGACCAGCTTTTAAAAGAATTGACGCAAGGAGGTTCTTCATCTGGGTCAAGCGTGCAGGAAGATGACGTAAAAGTAAAAAAATATGATTTCAGAACGGCTAATAAGTTCACCAAAGAGCAAATCAGAACATTGGATAATATATACAGCACATTTTCTCATTTATTCTCGACGTATTTATCGGGAACATTGAGAACCATGTGTCAGGTAGAGGTGCTTTCGGCAGAAGAACAGACGTATTCTGAATACACAAACTCTTTGCAATCACCACTGATTCTTGCAATAGTTGATATGCCGCCGCTGGATGGGTCGACTTTGATTGAAATGTCACCTAACATAGCATACGGAATTATCAATCGTTTGTTAGGCGGTAAGGGCGGAGATTTGGAAGCTTCCAAAACTTTTACGGATATTGATATTGCATTGATTGAAAAGGTGCTTGTGCAGATGATGAAGATTATCGACGACGCATGGTCGAGAGTAATTCATGTTGAGTCGGCACTTAATCGTATTGAAACAAGCACACAGTTTGCACAGATTGTATCATATAGAGAACCGACTGTAATTATAACTATCAGTGTGAAAATCGGTGATGAGGTTGAAGGTTTTATCAACATTTGTCTGCCGCTTAGTACGATAGAACCTATTGCATCAAAAATGGAAAACTCTATGTGGGTTTCAAACAAAAAGGTTGTGCATGCAAAAGAAGATGAAGTTGAAATTAAAAAGCGTCTTATGAATTCTAAATTCGACGTGGTGGCAACTTTTAACGATACGACTATTACGCTTAGGGACTTTATGGCATTAGAGCCGGGAGATGTATTACCGCTGAAACACGGTGTTAATGAAGGATTAAATATAAGTGTGGCGGGACTGCCTAAGTTTATTGGTAAGGTCGGTACTTTTGAGAGAAAGTATGCAGTGAAGATTACAGGCAAGATAGAGGAGGACAGAGAAGATGGGTGATATGTTGACACAAGAGGAGATTGACGCTCTGCTTAATGGCGGAGACGGTGATTCATCAAAAAGTGAAACACCGGCAGTTGACGAACCTCAGCAAGCACCTGATGAGAATACACAAGACGGTGCACAAGTGACTCAAGAAACACAACAAGACAGCGGTGATGACGGTGATGAGAAAAAAACAAAGGCCGTATTGACTGATTTAGAGCGTGATACATTGGGCGAAGTGGGCAATATTTGTATGGGTTCTGCCGCAACTGTACTTCACAATTTATTGGACAGACGTGTAAATATTACTACGCCGGTTGTATCAATCACAAGCCAAAGAGAATTGGCAAGCCAATATGACGTGCCGTATGTCGCAATTCATGTACCGTATGTTGAAGGACTTGTCGGCGATAATATGCTTGTTATCAAGGCAAGTGATGTAAAAGCGATTACATCGGTACTTTTGGGAACAAACGATTATGATGACGGTTCTGAAGAATTGGACGAACTTCATCTTAGTGCTATCAGCGAAGTTATGAACCAGATGATGGGTTCATCGGCAACCGCTATGGCAAAACTTATCAACAAGAAAATTAATATTTCAACTCCTGTTGCGGAAACTGTACGTTTTGAAGATGATAAGGTTGCAACTGTATTCAAAGGCGAGGATACCGATTTGGTAGCAATCAAATTTGAAATGGACGTTGAAGACTTGTTTACAACAGAAATTATGCTTTTGATGGACGTACAGTTCAGTAAAGACATAGTAAACGGTTTCTTCGGAGGGCAAGAACCTGAGTTAGAACCACAGGAACCGCCTCAGGTTATTAATGACAGTTTTGAAATGCCCGAACAACCTGTACCTGAGTATGTTGCACCGCCGCAGCAGCCACAGCAGCCACAGCAAGCTGCACCGCAGCCAATGGCTCAGCCTATGCAACAGCCGGCACAGCCGATGTATCAACAACCGGTACAACAGCCAATGTATCAGCAGCCGGTACAACAACCAATGTACCAACAGCCGGTACAGCCTATGTATCAGCCGCCGCAGCCGGTTAATGTACAGCCTGTACAGTTTGAGAGCTTTGACGTACCGTCAAATCTTGATTTGGGTGAAAACATTGACTTGCTTATGGACGTACCTTTACAGGTTACGGTTGAATTGGGACGTTCAAAACGTACTTTGAAAGACATTCTGGATTTGAGCGTGGGTTCGGTTATTACGCTTGATAAGCTTGTGGGTGAACCGGTTGACGTTGTGGTAAACGGCAAGCTTGTTGCAAAAGGCGAGGTAGTTGTTGCTGAGGACAATTTCGCAGTGAGAGTTCTCGATATTTTGAGAGAAAAGAAGAAATAATATGCTCTTGTGATTGGAGTAGAAAATGTTTTGGGATTTTGTTAAAATTATTGCATATTTATGTGTGTGCGTATTTGTTATTTGGCTTTCGTATAAGGTCAGCAAGGGATTGGCGGGGTATTCCGGCAAGCTCGGTATGACAAAATACATGAAGCCGATTGACCGTATGGCACTCGGCAAGGACTCGGCTCTTAACATAGTACAGGTCGGGAACAAGTATATGCTTATCGGCGTTTCGGGCGGCAAGATTGATATGCTGTGCGAATTGTCGGAGGAGGACTTGGTGGAGCTGAGTGCCGGCGGTGCGGAAACGGACATATATTCGGCGGTGAAAGACAATATCTCACCGGCGGTATCTTGGGTGTCCGATTTTGCGAAAAATGTAGGCGATAAGGTACGAAAAAATAAGAAAAAAAGCCGAAAAGGCAATTTTTCCGATATGCTGAATGACAATATCGAAAACGGCGAAACATACGATGAAAATTCGGTAGTTGACGAATTATTGAAAAATTCGGAGATGAGAATGAATAATTTTAAGAACAAATTATCGGATAAGCGGGGTGACGGACAGGAATGAAAGCTAAAAAGAAAAAACTTATATGCGGTGTTTTCATATGTTCCGTTATATTTACGCTGTTGTTCGCTACAACGGCTCATGCGGTAAATATATTCCCGTTCGGCGATATTGGCTGGGAAGGTTCGCCGCAGGATATGTCTACAAGTATGCAGATTATACTCGTGTTGACCATTCTGTCGCTTGCACCGTCAATATTGATTATGATGACAAGCTTTACAAGAATTGTTATCGTAATTTCGTTTTTGAGAAATGCACTGGGTACGCAGAATGCACCGCCAAATCAGGTGGTTATAGGTTTGTCGCTGTTTTTGACATTCTTTATTATGGCACCTGTGGCAAGCGATATAAAAACAAATGCGTATGAGCCGTACATGGCTCAGCAGATAACTCAGCAGGAGGCATTTGAAAAGGCAAAAGAACCTATACGAGATTTTATGCTTAGGCAGACGTACTCGAAGGACTTAAATCTGTTCCTTGATTTGGGCAACAGAGAACAGCCTGAGAAAATCGAGGAGATTTCATTTGACGTTATTATTCCGGCATTTATTGTAAGCGAATTGAAACGTGCATTCCAGATAGGTTTCTTTATTTACATACCGTTTATTGTTATTGATATGGTTGTGGCGAGCACACTTATGTCGATGGGTATGATGATGCTGCCGCCGAGTATGATTTCTTTGCCGTTTAAGATTATGCTGTTCGTATTGGTGGACGGCTGGGATTTGGTAATACAGACATTGATTACGAGTTTTGGATAAAGTGAAAGGCTAAGTGAATGTTATGACACAGTCAGACGTAGTTACAATTTTGCAGCAGGCGTTGTATACAATCATTTTGGTGTGTGCACCGATGCTGCTGGTGAGTTTAATAGTTGGTTTGATTATATCTATCTTTCAGGCAACAACTCAGATTAATGAACAGACTTTGAGTTTTGCCCCGAAGATTATAGCAATTTTTGTAACGCTTATTGCGTTTGGACCATGGATGATTAACAAATTAATGGATTTTACTTATAAATTATATGATTTTATTAATTTGACTGCGGGTTAATGGTGTCGTTTTGATTTTATAATGTGCACATGGCAGTGCATTTTCAGAATGTATCTGATGGTAAAATCAAAACGATATTCTTTATTATATTAAAAAGCGTTTGATAAAGATGACGGATTTTGCGGAAACGGGGGTAAGGTTCTTAAATGGAACAGCTGTCTGTATTGAATTTCGGCGATTGGGCAGGGTACTTATTTTTAATAACGTTAAGAGTCTTATCGACGTTTATGTCAAGTCCGATTTTCGGAAGAAATGTACCCTCGGTTGCCAAAATAGTGCTGAGCATATTAATTGCATATATGCTTTTCAGCGTGATGGGCATATCATCACCGCTTGAATTTAACGGAGTGCTCGATTATGCACTGGCGTGTCTGAAAGAGATAATCTTGGGTGCACTGTTCAGCTTGGTTATGTTTATGAGTTTTACCTGTGTATATTTGGCGGGACACTCGATAGACGTACATATGGGTTTCGGTTTTTCGATGCTTTACGATTCGCAGATAAACAATCAGGCGAATATTACAAGTACATTCTTGAATGTTATATTGGTTATATTGTTTTTTACGGCGGACGCACATCATACGATGTTCAGACTATTGGCACAGACTTTTACACAGATACCGCCCGGAACGGTTGTTTTGGGTACGGAGTTTGTAAATGTTGTGATACAGGTTTTTATAAATTCGTTTATTGTGGCACTGCAAATTGCAATGCCGATTTTGGCAGTGTCGATGATAATTCAGGTATTGCTTGGCGTTATAATGAAAAGCGTACCGCAGATTAACTATTTTATTATCGGTTTTCCGGCAAAGATTTTTTTGGGATTTGTAGTGCTTATGATTATGATACCGATATTTGCCGCATACAGCAGTACATTGTTTGATAATATGTTTACGGCGGTACAGCAGGTGTTTGAAGTAATAGGAAAATAAGAGGAAGTTGAAGTATGGCAGATAATGGCGATAAAACCGAAAAAGCCACCCCCAAACGGCGAAAAGACGCCAGAAGCGAGGGTCAGCTTTGCAGAAGTCCCGACCTGAGCGGTGCGTTGGTTTTGATTGTAATGTTCGGCGGACTTAAAATACTTGGCGGGAGTATGGTAACCGGAATGGAAGAAATTATTGTGAGATTTCTTTCGGTTGTGGCAAAAGAAAATGAAGTGACTGTGGCAGCATTATTTCCGTTATCGATAGAAGTCGGCTTGAAGTCACTTGCGATAGCCGCACCGATTATGGCGGTTTCGCTGGTTATGGGATTGGCGACAAATTATATGCAGATTGGTATCGTAAAATTAAAAGAGCCGTTTAAAATGAAGTTTGACAGGATTAATCCCGTGAACGGCTTTAAAAATATGTTTTCAATGCGGTCGGCAGTGAATTTATTGAAGTCTGTTATCAAGCTGACAGTTTTGATATATATTTTATACGGACAGCTGAAAAAAATTGTGCCCGAATTTCCTATGCTGATGACGAGTGATTTGGAAGTATCTATAAAATATATGATAGATAATATATTTTCAATTTCGTTTAAGTTGGCAATGGCATATGTATTTATCGGTGCTTTTGACTATCTGTATCAGCGATGGGACTATGAGAAAAGCCTGAGAATGTCAAAAGAGGAAATAAAGGAAGAGTTCAAACAAACAGAAGGTGACCCTAAAATTAAGGGTAAAATAAAACAAAAACAACAGCAGATGAGTATGCTGAGAATGATGGCGGAGGTTGCCAATGCAGATGTGGTTATAACTAACCCGACTCATTATGCGGTTGCACTGAAATATGACGAACAGCAGGCGGGAGCACCTGTGGTTCTGGCAAAAGGTAAAGATTTTGTGGCTTTGAAGATTAAGGAAAAAGCCAAAGAGAATTATATTAAAATGATTGAAAACAAGCCGCTTGCACAGGCTCTTTATGCAACGGTTGAAATAGGACAGGAAATTCCGCCCGAATTCTATGCGGCGGTTGCCGAGATTTTGGCAGAAATTTATAGATTAAAACGAAAATAATAACAGGGGAGGATTTGTTTAAATATGAAATTCAGCGACATCGCAATATCACTTGTGGTATTACTTGTAATTTTGCTTATAATTATTCCATTAAACCCTGTTTTACTGGATATATTATTGGTTGTAAACATTACTTTGTCACTTACAATATTACTTACAACATTGTATGTACATGAACCGTTGGAGTTCTCGATATTCCCTCCGATGCTTCTTCTTACAACAATTTTCAGACTGGCACTTAACATCTCATCAACACGTTTGATTTTGGGAAACAACGGTGATGCAGGTAACGTTATTTATACATTCGGTAATTTTGTTATAGGCAGTAATCTGGTAGTCGGAGTGGTAATATTCCTTATCATTATCGTAATTCAGTTTATGGTTATCACAAAGGGTTCGGAGAGAGTTTCGGAGGTAACGGCGAGATTTACTTTGGACGCTATGCCGGGTAAGCAAATGTCTATCGACGCAGACCTGAACACGGGCGTTATCACCGAAAAAGAGGCAAAGGAACGCCGTGCAAAAATCCAGCAGGAGGCAGACTTCTACGGTGCTATGGACGGTGCGAGTAAGTTCGTAAAAGGTGACGCTATCGTAAGTATTATTATCACTGCTATCAATATTGTCGGCGGATTGATTATTGGTCTGACAGGCAATTCGGGAGCGACCGTGTCGGAGGTTATTACCACATACACGCTTGCTACCGTGGGTGACGGTCTTGTAAGCCAGCTGCCGGCATTGCTTATCTCTACGGCAACAGGTATCATAGTTACACGTTCTGCATCTGAGAATAACTTGGGTGCGGATTTGAAAGACCAGCTGTCGAGAAATCCGCTTGTATTAATGATTGTCGGCGGTGTATTGTTTTGTTTGGCTTTAATTCCGGGTTTGCCGAAAGCTCCGCTTTTGGTGCTTGGTGCGATATTGTTCGGACTTGGATTTACTTTGAGAAATGCAAGCAAAACAAAGAAGCTTCCTGTTGTGGACGACCATTTGGAGAAAATGGCAAAAGAGGCGAGAAAACCCGAAAATATTATATCCACATTACAGGTTGACCCTATCGAAATGGAATTCGGTTACAGTATTATTCCGCTGGCGGACGCTAAAAAAGGCGGTGACCTGCTTGACCGTATCGTAATGATTAGACGTCAGTGTGCGATGGATTTGGGTGTTATAGTGCCGAGCGTGCGTTTGAGAGATAATATTCAGATTGATGCTGATGAATATATTGTGAAAATTAAAGGCATAGAGGTCGCAAGGGGTAAAGTTAAGATTAACCACTATATGGCGATGAATTCGTCAAATTCAGACGTAGAGCTGAAAGGTACGAAAACCACAGACCCGGCATTCGGCTTGCCGGCTATCTGGATTGACGACAAGGAAAGAGAAAAAGCCGAAATGAACGGCTACACGATTGTAGACCCGCCTTCGGTTATCGCTACTCACCTTACTGAAATTATCAAGCGATACAGCTATGAATTGATGACAAGACAACAGGCACAGGTACTTGTGGACCATTTGAAAGAAACTCAGCCGGCATTGGTGGAAGATGTTATTCCGAAAATTGTTGGTTTGGGCGATGTGCAGAAGGTATTGTCGAACTTGCTGCGTGAGGGTATATCAATTCGTGATATGGGCAGTATTGTTGAGGTTCTCGGCGATTACGGTGCACTTACGCATGACCCTGTGTTACTGACAGAGTATGTAAGACAGGGATTGAAAAGGGCGATTACATATAAATATGCTCCCGACAGAAGAATAAGGGTTATAACCGTTGCGGCAGATTTGGAACAGGTTATTATAGACAATCTGCACCAGAGCGAACAGGGAGTTATGCTTTCGCTTGACCCGAAAACAATACAGACGATACTTAAAAATCTGCGTCCGGTGATTGAGAAGGAACTATCATTCGGTATTCAGCCGATAGTATTGACATCACCGCAGGTGCGTCCGCATTTTAAACGTTTGACGGAACAGCTTGCACCCGATTTGACAGTGTTGTCGTTTGCGGAAATAGAACAAAATGTGGAAATTCACTCCGATGGATTGATTTCTTTACAATAAGCGGAATATGATTTAGTATAATTATGCTAAATCATATTTTGGTATATAAAAACTTTGACAGACCGAGTGAATTTGACTTGGGTCGGAAAGGCTATCAGATATGGTTTTAAAGAGATATATTGTTGACAATATGCAGGAAGGCATGGAGAAAATCAAAAAAGAGCTTGGCAGTGATGCGGTGATTTTGAGTTCAAAAGAGTTGAAGAAAAAAGGGATAAGAGGCTGGTTCTCAAAGCCGCAGATTGAGATTGTGGCGGCATATGATGAAAAGGACGGACTGGAAATTCACAAGCCGAATACTCCGCCGATACCGAGAAAAAGACCTGTAAATAATATTCCGGCACCTCAGCCCGCACGCAGTGCCGATATGACCAAACTGGAAAACAAAATATCGAATATAGATACTATGCTTAACACGTTTTTGCAGAGATTTGACGATAATTATAACGACAAATTCGCAAATTATTCAAAGGGTGTGCGTAATTTGGCGTCCAAGCTGCTTGAAAATGAAGTGAGAGAAGATGTCGCATACAAGATTGCCGATGAAGTGAGCAATAGGGTAAGACAAAATCAGGCAGAGGAACAGGAAGCAATCAGGGAGGCTGTAACCGATTTTATCGGCGAAAAATCACCGATTGTGCTTAACGACAACAGACCGACGGTTGTAATGTTTTTGGGTACAACGGGTGTGGGCAAGACCACAACTCTTTCAAAACTTGCAACTATGTTTACCATGCAGGAGGAAAAGAGCGTGGCAATCATTACGGTTGACACATACAAGATTGCGTCGTCGGAACAGCTTAAAGTTTATTCGGAGATACTTGATGTACCGCTTACCGTAGCATACTCAAACGATGAAGTGAGAGAAGAAATCAAGAAATATGCCGACAGGGATATAATATTTATAGATACGGGAAAATGTCCCGACGAAACGGAGTACAGAAACAGCATTATTGAACTTATGGAGATTACTCAGCCCGATGATATTTACATTGTGGTCAGTGCAAGCACGAACTATAAGTTCTGCGAAAAGATTTTGGACGATTATTCTTATGTGAAAAATTATAAATTTATCGTGACGAAAATGGACGAGGCTATGTGCTTCGGTACAATATTCAATCTTCGTTCGCTTGCAAAGCGACCGATAGCATATTTGACATACGGACAGGTGTTGACCGAGGATATAGAGGAATATTCTCCTCAATATGTTCTTGATAAATTAAATCAATCGGCAGAGGAGAAAGAATAGGATATGCAAGACCAGGCACAATTATTAAAGGAATATATAAAAAAGCGTCAGCAAAGCGAAAGTGAACCGAAAGAAGAAAAGGTAAAAAAACAAAAATGTGCAAAGATTTTGTCGGTTACGAGCGGTAAGGGCGGAGTCGGCAAGAGCAATTTTACTGTCAATTTTGCGTTGGAGCTGGCAAAGAGCGGGCACAAGGTTTTGATTATAGACGCAGATTTCGGGCTTTCAAATGTAGACGTTATTTTGGGGATTACTCCAAAGTATGATTTATCTCATGTGATACGCAGAGAAAAACATTTGATTGAAGTGATTTGCGACGGACCGTACGGTGTGGAATTTATTTCCGGCGGTTCGGGCGTATATGATTTACTTGCACTCGGCAGTGAAGAAATCGATTATGTGCTAAATGAATTGTTGACACTTGACGATATGGTTGATACAATTATATTTGATACGGGAGCGGGTATTAATGAAAATAATATTCAGCTTATAGGTGCAAGCAATGAGGTGGTATTGGTGACAACACCCGAACCGCCGGCGATAGTGGACGCATATGCACTTGCAAAAACGCTGCACGGCACAAACAGTACGGCGAAAATAAGATTGGTCATAAACAGAGCCGAATCAAAGGACGAGGCGACAAAGATTATGGGCAATTTTATCAATGTGGCGGAAAATTATCTTAAAATTAATATAGAAGAACTTGGTTTTATTACGGACGACAGTGCGGTGGTTAAGTCGGTTAAAGCACAGAAACCGTTTGTGATAGGTTTCCCTAACAGCCATGCGGCAAGGGACGTTGAAAATATAGCCAAAAAATATATGGAAGTTCCTATATCGCAAAATAGCGGCGGTTTACGCTCGTTTATTCAAAAGATACTTAGGAAATAATCAATACTTGCATGGGGGTGAACATAATGGGCGAAGAAAAAAATGAAGAAACCGAACTATGGGAAAATTATAAAAATGACAGAACGATAGAAAACAGAAACGCTCTTGTTATGTTCTACAATCCGTATGTAAAGGTGACTATCGGCAAACTGGTGTCGCAGTACAACAAATATCTGGATTATGACGATTTGATAAGTTACGGTACGATTGGACTTATTGACGCTGTGGAAAAGTTTGATACGGAAAAGGGCGTAAAGTTTGAAACGTACGCATCTATCCGCATAAAGGGCGGAATTATCGACCAGCTCAGAAGGCAGGATTGGCTGCCGGCAAGTATGCGTAAAAAGATTAAGCGTATAGAATCGGCATACAGCGAAATAGAAAATGTACAGGGCAGAGTGGCAACAGACGAGGAGATATGTGAATATCTTGATATAAGTAAAGACGAATTGAAAAATTTGATTGATACTTCACATATGGCGAATGTGATGACATTTGACGAACTGATTGCGGGGAATGTTCATTGCAGCGGCGAAAGCATGAGCAGCGACCCTGAATATACATTGGAGGAAAAGTTTATAAGACAGTCGCTTATTAAGGCGGTGGATAAATTGACCGAAAAGGAAAAATTAGTGGTAAGTATGTATTATTATGATGAGCTTACACTTAAAGAAATCGGTGCGGTGCTGGGAGTATCGGAGTCGAGAGTGTCACAGATACACTCGAAAATTTTACAGAAGTTGAAGAATGAACTTGGAAATATAGTAAAAGATTAGTTATGTTTGATTTGGGAAGGATGTGCTTTAAATGGGCGATAAATTGAGGATAAACGTGAGCAAGGATAAAATGTCTGCAAGTATGATTTTTGTGACACCGGAGCCTGAGGAAGATGAAATTTCTGTCGGTGAAGTTTTGGCTTTGATTAAAAAGGCAAATGTTGTATATGGAGTGAATGAAGAATACATCAAAACTATATATGAGCACAGAGATTATGAACGTGAATATAAGATAGCGGAGGGCAAACCGCCGGTAAACGGCAAAGACGGTGTTGTCACGATGAAATTCGATTTTTCAAAGAAAGCTCCGAAGATAGACGACAGCGGCAGAGCGGATTATCTGAATGTGGACAAATATATTTCCGTTAAAAAAGATGAAGTATTGGCAGAATATACAGTGCCGACACAGGGTATAAGCGGAGTTAATGTGTGCGGCGATATTATAAAGGCGAAGAACGGAAAACAGGCACATATGCCGATTGGCAAGAATGTAATGGTGGTTGAAGAAAATCATACAATAGTGTCTAAAATAGACGGACTTTTGGAGCTTATAAGCGGCAGACTTTATGTAGAGCCTTTGCTTTACATCAACAGTGATGTGGATTTGTCAACAGGTAACATTGATTTTATAGGCAATATTCAGGTCAGAGGAAGCGTAAGAAACGGTATGTCGGTTAAAGCACAGGGAAATGTGTCGGTTGACGGAATGGTTGAGTCGGCAAATGTTGAGGCGGGCGGAGATATTCTGCTCAACGGCGGTATAAAAGGAATGGGTAAGGCTAATGTAAAAGCAGGCAGAAATGTTACCGCAAGATATATCGAAAGTGCAAATGTGTATGCAAAGGGTACTATCACCGCAACGGCGGTTTTACAGAGCAATCTTGAAGCTGAGGACGGCGTGGATATAATAGGTTCGAGAGGAAGTATTATAGGCGGAACGGTAAGAGCGAGAAATTTTGTTAAGTGCAAAAATATCGGCTCGGCAAATTATATAGCAACCAATGTAATGGTAGGTTTGCCGCCCGAATTGAGAAAGGAAAAAACGCAGTTGGAGGCTGATTTGAAAAAGCTTAAAGCTGAAATTGTGGAATTGGAAAAGGTTTCAAATATTCCGACAGAGGGTTTATCGGCTCAGCAGGTGGCGATAAAGGAAAGATTATTGCAGCAGAAAGAGGCAAAGTCGAAACAATTTTTGAAAGACAGCGTAAGACTAAATGAGCTTGAAGCAAGTATGCAGTCAAACACAAGAAGTTATATAAGCGTGGAGGACACCACATTTACGGGAGCGGTTATCTCGATTAATAACGCTATACTGAATGTGCGTTCGGAGTATAAGTTTACCACGTTCAGAGAAACAGACGGTGAAATCACGGCAAATCAACATTCATAATGATTTTGCCGAAAACGGAGTTATAAAGCTATGTATGGATATTATTTATTTGCATTGTTCGCATTCTTTTTGATTGCAGTGCTGATTTTATTTGCAAAGTTTTTGTTTTCGTCGAGAAAAAAGCCCGACGACCTTATTGTTCAGGAGGAAAAGCTGCTAAGACTGTATCGCCAGATAGAGGATATGATGGAAAGCTTTGAAGAATATGTCGGCGAGGTGCAGGAGAGCATAACGGTACAGCGTGACGTTATAATAAAAGAACTAAACAGCACAAAAAGCGAATGTGAGAAAATTTTGGCGGAGAAAAAAGCTGAGGCGGAAACACCGATTTTCCGTGAGTTTGTGGCAGAGCCGAAGGTTCATGTCAAAAAAGAGGTTACGTCGGAGAGCATTGCCGAGGAAACAAAGCGTGCCATGAAAAATCAAAGCCGAGAAGTAAAAGTTGACGAAACAAAAAATGAAAAAATAGTCAGAATGTATAGTGAAGGCAAGGACGAAAACAGTATCGCAAAAGAAATGAATATGACGCTTTCGGAAGTGAAACTGATAATAAAGGTAAATACAAGATAATTAAAATTAAAGTTTAGCGGGAATTTGTCGATAATATTTATAGACAGTTTAGGAGGAATTGCACATGAATCGTGGAATGTACGTTGCCGGTACGTCAATGCTGACAAACAGACAGCATATGGACGTTATTGCAAACAATATAGCCAATGCCACTACGACAGGCTTTAAAGAAGATACTTTTGTATCACGTTCATTTAAGGATATGCTTATATCTGCTACAAATGAACAGAATATAGTAAACAAGACAGCTGAGGTAGGACCTTACAACACAGGTATCCATGTTGACGCTGTTTATACTAATTTCCAAACAGGTGCAATTACAGATTCTGATTTGCCTACCGATTTGGCTATTGAAGGAAACGGATTTTTCGTTGTGAATACTCCGCAGGGTGAAAGATATACCCGTGACGGCAGTTTCAGACTTAACGCAAACGGTTATCTTGTTACGCAGGACGGCTACAATGTGTTGGGAAGAAACGGTGCAATATATGTCGGCGACGGAGAATTATCGGTAAACGGACACGGCAGAGTTATGGTGAACGGAGTTGATGTGGATACACTTCGTATAGCCAATGTTGCGGATTTGGACTCACTGCGTAAAGAGGGGAAAAACCTTTACAGCGGTCAGGGAGCGGATACCGATACAGGATTTACAATACGTCAGAATGCATTGGAATCATCAAATACCGATGTTGTAAGCGGGATTGTGGACATGATGAAGGTTTACAGAAATTATGAAAGCAGTCAGACGGTTATTCAGACAATAGATAATACTTTGGCAAAAGCGGTTGAGCTTGGTAAAATATAATTTGAATTGAGGTAGAAAGATGATACAGGCATTAAATACAGCGGCAGTCGGTATGAAAAGTCAGCAGCTGGCTCTTGATACGGTTGCAAACAATATTGCAAATATAAACACGGTAGGCTATAAAAAAGACAGAGTTAATTTTCAGGACGCATTGTATGTGAGAATGCAGGATGCATCAAATGCTGACAGTACGGCTAATCTTCAAAAGGGCACAGGCACTTTGATTGGCTCGGTGTCAAAAATATTTACAGCCACAAGCATTATGGATACAGGTGCACCGCTTGATGTGGCTTTGGAAACACAAGAGGTGTTTTTTGTACTTGAAGACAGCGAAACAGGGGAAAGATATACTCGTGACGGTAATTTTCAATTATCTGAGGAGGACGGCGGCAATTATTTGGTTACACAATCAGGTGAATATGTACTGGATACAAACAGAAACAGAATTGCTATTGATTGTCCTATGGAAAAGCTTCATATCGATGAGCGGGGAAATATAACCGACGGCAGAAACAGTTTCGGAAGATTGGCAACGGTGACTTTTGCAAATACATCGGGATTGGAAAAGATGGGCGGAAATACTTACAGAGCAAATGCGTCTTCGGGTGCAGCGGAGAATGTGAATGACGCAGTGTTCCGCCAGGGATACTTAGAAAACTCCAATGTGGATTTGGGACAGGAAGTTACAAACATGATAAAGGCTCAAAGAGCTTATCAGCTTGCGTCAAGAATATTGACCGTTTCGGACCAGATGGAGGAAAAAGCAAATAATTTGCGTAGATAATAGTTAGATAGGGTGAGTGTTATGGAGTATAAATATTGTGCGAGATGTAAAAGATTATACACGGTAGGAACGTTGAAAATATGTTCCGAATGTATGAAGGAACTTGATGAGTGTGTTAAGACAATCAAGGAATATCTTAATGACCATCCGAGAGCAAATATAAACACGATTTCAAAAGAAACAGAAGTGTCAGAACGTGATATATTCTATCTTTTGAAAAATGAAAGACTTGAATTGGTTAATGCACAGTTGGTCTGCGATAAGTGCGGTGCTCCTATTGAACATGGAAAATATTGTGCAGAATGTCAGGAAGAAATGCGCAGGGAGTTTTCAAATCTTGAAAATAATATGAAACGTGAGCGTATCGGCGAAGATGAAAAGCGTGACAGTTATATGAAAGCCGCAAAGGCTATCAATGAACGCAGTATGCGTGATGCGGCAAGAAAAATGCAGGTTTTGGATAAATATAAACAAAAATATGAATAATAACAGTGAAATTATAGCGAGAGGTCGGTGAATTTTATGAATATTTCGAGTATTTCAAACAGTATGAGAGTAAATCCATATAGAAGTTATACAAAAACATCAAAGGTTACACATAATTCAATGAGTATGGATAAAGTGGAAATTTCCGATGATGCTATGGAACTTTACAGCGGAAACAAAGATATTAGATTAGATAAGGTTCAGGATATTAAAAATCGTATTGCGATGGGCAGCTATACAATAAATTCCACGGATATTGTGGACGGTATGATGCGTAGTGCCGGTTTAGCATAATTGTGAGGTGAAAGCATTATGAAACAGGATATGGAACAGTTGGTTAAATGCTTAAATACTCAAAAATACCTTTACAGTGAATTGCTTAAACTCGGTGAGGATAAGAAAAAGGTTATAATTGAAAACAGAATAGATGAACTGAACGAGATTGTTGAACAGGAAAAAACGATTATTACAAAGCTGTCCGCCATTGAAACTTTCCGACAGAAATGTGCCGAGCGAATTAACAAGGATTTGGGTCTTGATACAGACAGCAATCTTGCGGAGGTTATTGAAAAGGCAGAGGGTACAAAAGATGTTTTGTCCGGTCTGTTATCGGAGCTTAGCGATGTGATTTTTAAATTGAAAAAGGTAAACAATTTAAACAGCGGTCTTATAAATATGCAGCTTGATTATATAGATGTAGTTAAAAGCTCGTTTTTCAGCAACAGTATTAACAATTACGGAAATGACGGGAAATCGTCAAAAGAACAGCAGAGTATAAATTTATTTGATAGGATGGTGTAATATGTCTAGTACATTTTATGGATTGAATATTGCAAAAACAGGATTATATGCCAGTCAGACCGCTATGGAACTGGTTGGACATAATATTTCAAATGCAAGCACACCCGGCTATACAAGACAGGTTCTGAGCCAGAGTGCAATAGAAGGTATGTCATCGAACAGTATTATCGCATCGGGCGTAAAGGTAAGAGTAGGCGGAGGTGTATCGGTCGATTACATTGACCAAATTCGTAATCAGTTTTTGGATTCGCAGTACAGAACGGAAAACAGCGGTTTGGCAAATTGGAGCGTTAAGGCAGACGCATTCTATTATATTGAAAATGTATTTAAAGAGCCGTCCGATTCGGGTATTTCAACTGTACTTAACGAATTCTATTCGTCGCTTTCTTCATTGTCGACAAAGCCGAGCAGTGAGGAAATCCGTAATTTGGTAAGACAGAACGCTATCAGTGTTTCCGAAACAATGCAGTATTATGCAAAACAGCTTAAAGAATTGCAGAAAGAACAAAATGACGCAATAGGTACTTGCGTGTCGGAAGTTAATACAATAGTAAAGCAGATTGCGGATTTGAACAAGCAGATTGTTAAATACGAGAGAACAGGTCAGCAGGCTAACGACCTTAACGATAAGAGAAATTTACTGCTTGACGAATTGTCGGGACTTTTAGATATTGAGTACGAATATAACGACCAGAATGAAGTGTCGGTATACTTCGGCAAGGATAAACGTGACGACGCTGCAAGAGATGCTTATTGTCTGCTTGATGCGAATAATAAAAATGCTACATATGAAATGTCTGTGGAAAGAAACAAAGCTGATTATTACGGCACGGCAAATCAGTTATATACATTGACATTTGCATCGCAAAACGGTGATATTGAAATTACAGGCGACAGTTTAGTCGGCGGTAAGATTAAAGGCTATTTTGATTTGCGTGACGGTAATACAAATGCTAATATGGGTATTCCATACTTTATGCAGAAGCTGGACGAATTGACAAGAGGTATAGTATCGGCATACAATGAAGTGCATAAAAAAGGTTATACAATACCGGACGGCGATGCCGGTTCATCAAAAACAGGTGTCAATTTCTTTGAGGATTTCGGCGATATATCAAGGGTTAATGCGTCAAATATGGATATAAGCTCGGAGATTAAAGACAGTGCGTGGAACATTGCGGCGTCTGACACGAAAGTTGATATGTCGGCAAGCAATACAAATGAAGGTAACAACAAAATTTCGTTGGAATTAGAGGCAATTTCATCATCTACAACACTTAAAGATTTGGGAAGTATCAATGATTTCCTTGCGGGTATTGTTTCGGAATTGGGTGTAAGAGCAGACCAATGTAATGATATGAACAAGAGTCAGGAATTGATTGTTGACAATGTGGACGATTTGAGAATGTCGGTTTCGGGCGTTTCGATAGATGAAGAAGTGACAAACCTGATAACATTCCAGAGAGCATACCAGGCATCTTCAAGAGTTTTGACAAGCATTGATGAAATGCTTGATAAATTGATTAACGGAACAGGCAGAGTAGGCTTATAATAGTTTAGAATGAAAGGTAGTGAATTATACCAATGAGAGTTACAAACAAAATGATGCAAAATACCTTTTTGCGTGATTTATATAATAACAATGCGAATTATTCAAAATATTCACAACAACTGACGTCGGGAAACAGAATGCTTAGAGCGTCTGACGACCCAATCGGTACTGTACGTTCGGTTAAAGTACGTCAGGAACAGTCTGCATTGGAACAGTATCAAAGCAATGTAAAATTGGGACAGAATTTCCTGAAAGAAACCGAAACCGCTATATCTGAGGTTAATACCATTATTCAGCGTTTGCAGGAATTGGTTGGTATAGGTTCATCTGATTTGTATACAACAGACCAGAAAACAAGTGCGGCATATGAAGTGCAGCAGCTTAGAGATGAATTGGTGTCAATCGGTAACGCCAATTTTAACGGTCAGTATATTTTCGGTGGTTACAATACCACAAAAGCTCCGTTTGAAACAGACGGAAACGGCGGTATTACGTTTAACGGTGTGGATTTGGCAACTCAAAGTGCGGATTTGACAAAGCAGCAGTCGCAGGAACTAAACTATAAAATCGATACAAGTACATTCTTCCCTGTATCTGTAAATGGTGCTAATTTGTTTGGTACAGGTGAAGATAACATTTACACAATGCTTGATAATTTGTCAAAGGATATGATGGACGATACAAAAACCTCTGATGATTTATCTCAATATAAAATTAAGATAGATACAGCGTTATCGAAAAATTTATCTATATTGACAGAAGTGGGCGGAAGATGTGCAAGACTTGAATTGGTTGAGTCACGTTTTGATGATAATGCTCAAAATCTTGAAGAAAAATGCTCGGATATCGAGGACATCGACCAAGCCGAAACCATTACAAACTATAAATTTGCCGAGGCGGCATATAATGAGGCACTTGCAGTCGGAGCACAGATTATACAATTATCGCTTTTGGATTATTTGCGTTAATTTGAAAGGGTGTAGATTATATGAAGGTTAATACATCAAGATTCGGCGAAGTTGAAATAAAAGAAGAAAAAGTAATTACGTTTGAAGACGGAGTGCTCGGTTTTGAAAATTATAAAAAATATATCCTTTTGGAGGACGGTTCGGGGTTCTATTGGTTACAGTCAATAGAAAACGGTGAGTTGGCTTTGGCTTGTATGGCACCGCATAATGTATGTGATAATTACACTCCCGAAATAGATATGGAAATTATAAACAAGCTGGAAATTGTACATGACGATGACGCATTGTTGCTGTGCGTTGTGGTTATTCCGAAGGATATAAAGAAAACAACCGTTAATTTGAGAGCTCCGCTTGTAATTAATACGGTTAATAATAAGGCGGCACAGGTTGTGCTCGATAACAATAATTATGCTATCAGACATTTAGTGTTTGAACAATAGAAAGGCGGGTGCGGTATGCTTATACTATCAAGAAAGAAGAATGAGCAGATTGTAATTTCTGACGATATTACAATAACTGTACTCGATGTTGAAGGCGAAAAGGTTAAAATAGGTATTGATGCACCGAAAGATATAAAGGTATTCAGAAAAGAATTGATTGAAGAAGTTAAGAGTACCAATACCGAATCGACTTCAAGTACCGTATCGTCACTTAAAGAACTGCAAGAAAAAATTTTTACAAAAAAAATTTAAAAAAGTGTTAAAGTTTGAGTAAAATGATACGAAATAATTAGTGTAAAAGCCAAGAAAGAGTTGGCAAAGGGTCCATGCCGATAATTGATTGGTTATTATAAAAATCGCCACGGACGGCGGTAGTAAAAAATAATTAACTTATATTTTTAAATTCAAGGAGGAAAATATCATGCGTATAAATCATAACATAATGTCAATGAATGCTAACAGAGCTTTAGGTAAGAACAACAGTGCTCAATCTAAGAGCTTGGAAAAACTATCATCAGGTCTTGCTATTAACAGAGCAGCTGACGATGCAGCAGGTCTTTCTATTTCAGAAAGTATGCGTGCTCAAATCGCAGGTCTTGACAGAGCTTCAGCAAATGCACAAGACGGTGTATCATTCCTACAAACAGCAGAAGGTGCTATGGACGAAGTTAGTAACATGCTTGTAAGATTGGAAGAACTAGCAGTTCAAAAGAGTGACGGTGTATTGAACACTACTGATACAGGTAACATTGACGAAGAAATGACAGCTTTGACAGATGAAATCAAAGACATTCTTACTAACACTAAGTTTAATGGTAACGCAATTAAGGGTACAATTAATATTGGTGTTGATGACAATGCAAGAACTGTATCAATCGGTGTTGCTAACCTAGGTGACAAAGCAAACGCTCTTAGCTCAACTTCTACAACAAAGGCTATCAAGGAAGCTGCAACAGAATTGAGTACACAACGTGCACAATTCGGTGCTCAACAAAACAGACTTGAATCAAAGATTAACAACTTGGATTCAACAGTTGAAAACTTGCAATCAGCTGAATCTCGTATCAGAGATACAGATATGGCTGCTGAGATGTCAAACTACAACAAGTACTCAATCCTTGTTCAAGCTTCAACATCTATGATTGCACAAGCAAATTCAGCTCCTCAATCAGTATTGTCATTGTTGCAATAATTTTTGACGGTTACATATTGTATATGTGTGATAAAGAGCCGAAGGACGAAAGTCTTTCGGCTTTTTTTCGTGCATTGTATTCCAATGTGAACGGTTTTGTGATAAAATTATAATGGATAAGTTTGAATGACTTATATTATGAAAGGATTTGGGAAATAATACGGTTAATAATAAAGCGGCACAGGTTGTGCTCGATAACAATAATTATGCTATCAGACATTTAGTGTTTGAACAATAGAAAGGCGGGTGCGGTATGCTTATACTATCAAGAAAGAAGAATGAGCAGATTGTAATTTCTGACGATATTACAATAACTGTACTCGATGTTGAAGGCGAAAAGGTTAAAATAGGTATTGATGCACCGAAAGATATAAAGGTATTCAGAAAAGAATTGATTGAAGAAGTTAAGAGTACCAATACCGAATCGACTTCAAGTACCGTATCGTCACTTAAAGAACTGCAAGAAAAAATTTTTACAAAAAAAATTTAAAAAAGTGTTAAAGTTTGAGTAAAATGATACGAAATAATTAGTGTAAAAGCCAAGAAAGAGTTGGCAAAGGGTCCATGCCGATAATTGATTGGTTATTATAAAAATCGCCACGGACGGCGGTAGTAAAAAATAATTAACTTATATTTTTAAATTCAAGGAGGAAAATATCATGCGTATAAATCATAACATAATGTCAATGAATGCTAACAGAGCTTTAGGTAAGAACAACAGTGCTCAATCTAAGAGCTTGGAAAAACTATCATCAGGTCTTGCTATTAACAGAGCAGCTGACGATGCAGCAGGTCTTTCTATTTCAGAAAGTATGCGTGCTCAAATCGCAGGTCTTGACAGAGCTTCAGCAAATGCACAAGACGGTGTATCATTCCTACAAACAGCAGAAGGTGCTATGGACGAAGTTAGTAACATGCTTGTAAGATTGGAAGAACTAGCAGTTCAAAAGAGTGACGGTGTATTGAACACTACTGATACAGGTAACATTGACGAAGAAATGACAGCTTTGACAGATGAAATCAAAGACATTCTTACTAACACTAAGTTTAATGGTAACGCAATTAAGGGTACAATTAATATTGGTGTTGATGACAATGCAAGAACTGTATCAATCGGTGTTGCTAACCTAGGTGACAAAGCAAACGCTCTTAGCTCAACTTCTACAACAAAGGCTATCAAGGAAGCTGCAACAGAATTGAGTACACAACGTGCACAATTCGGTGCTCAACAAAACAGACTTGAATCAAAGATTAACAACTTGGATTCAACAGTTGAAAACTTGCAATCAGCTGAATCTCGTATCAGAGATACAGATATGGCTGCTGAGATGTCAAACTACAACAAGTACTCAATCCTTGTTCAAGCTTCAACATCTATGATTGCACAAGCAAATTCAGCTCCTCAATCAGTATTGTCATTGTTGCAATAATTTTTGACGGTTACATATTGTATATGTGTGATAAAGAGCCGAAGGACGAAAGTCTTTCGGCTTTTTTCGTGCTTTGTATTCCAATGTGAGCGGTTTTGTGATAAAATTATAATGGATAAGTTTGACCGGATTATATTATGAAAGGATTTGGGAAATAATATGAAAAAGATTATCCTAATGGGCAGAAGTGAATGTGGTAAAACGACACTTACGCAGGCATTAAAGGGAAAGAAAATTCAGTATCACAAGACGCAGTATGTGAATTATTTTGATGTGATTATAGATACGCCGGGAGAATATGTGCAGACGAAAAATCTGGGCGGTGCACTGGCGGTGTATTCATACGAGGCTGATGTTGTGGGGTTATTATTGGGCGCACATGAGCCGTATTCGCTGTATCCGCCGAATATTACTTGTATGGCGAACAGAGATGTTATAGGGATTGTAACGCAGATTGACCGTCCGAATGCAAATCCGGAGCAGGCGGAACGCTGGCTGAGGCTTGCGGGGTGCAAGACTATATTCAAGGTCTGCTCGAAAACGGGCGAGGGTATACCGGAAATTTTGGAATATCTGCGTGAGGACGGCGATGTGCTGCCGTGGGAAAAGGACGAAAATTCAGCAAAATGACGTGATAACAATTTAGCAAAATAAAGTATTTATGCGGTTTTGGCGGTAAATCCACTAAATGAAACCGCATTTTTGTAAATTTGTTTATATAGTTAGTATAAATTGTGTATTTTTAGATAAAAAATTGTTAAAATACTTGACAGAAGACGTGTTTTTTTGGTATACTAGGATAGGCTAGTGAATATATCGTATAGCCGTAAATGTGCATATGCAAATATGCAAATATTTTTTAATGGAGCGTGACAGTTACATCATGATTTCAGACATTGATAAGCCTAATCTGCGTGTGGGTTACAAGCAGACTGTAAGAGCTTTAAATGAAAATCAAGCCGAGAAAGTTTTTGTTGCTTTGGACTCGGAAGACAGAATTTCGGAATCAGTTAAAGAATTGTGCAAAAAACAAAATGTGCCTTTTGAAATTATCGATACTATGCGTGAACTTGGTTCAATGTGCGGTATTGATGTGGGTGCGTCGTGTGCTGTCGTGATTAAATAATTTCGTTTATAATCGCTTTTGCGTTTATAATATATTTTTAATTTTAAAATGAGGAGGTGTAACACGATATGCCAACATTTAATCAGCTAGTCAGAAAGGGTAGACAAACAGTAGAAAAGAAGTCAACAGCTCCTGCTCTACAAAAAGGTTTGAATTCACTTCAAAAGCGTACTACAAACCAAAGCTCTCCACAAAAGAGAGGTGTTTGTACTGCTGTTAGAACAGCAACACCTAAGAAGCCTAACTCAGCTCTTCGTAAAATTGCCAGAGTAAGACTTACAAACGGTATTGAAGTAACAGCTTATATCCCTGGTATTGGTCACAATCTTCAAGAGCATAGCGTTGTTCTTATCAGAGGCGGAAGAGTAAAAGACCTTCCGGGTACAAGATACCACATTATCAGAGGTACTCTTGACACACAAGGCGTTGCAAAACGTATGCAATCAAGAAGTAAGTACGGTGCTAAGAGACCAAAACCGGAAAAGAAGTAATTTATCGGTGAAATTAATCGGTACAACTAAATCACATGATTAGTGCGGCTTATCGAGTTATATCGTTTTGATATTTTATAGATGCTGACTGCACTGACAATCTGTCGGGAGAAATCCCAAAGACTGAGTACCTGTGATTATGATTAATCATGAAGGAGGGAAGAAAAGTGCCAAGAAAAGGTTTTATTGCAAAGAGAGAAGTTTTGGCAGACCCAATTTACAACAGCGTTGTTGTTACTAAGCTAATCAACAATATCATGCTTGACGGTAAGAAGGGTGTTGCTCAACAAATCGTTTATGACGCATTTGATATTATCAGTGAAAAGACTGGTAAAGACCCATTAGAGGTATTTAACGAAGCTATGGACCAAATCATGCCTGTACTTGAAGTAAAGGCTAGACGTGTCGGTGGTGCTACTTATCAAGTTCCTATGGAAGTTCGCCCTGAAAGACGTCAAACATTAGGTCTTAGATGGCTTACTCGTTATTCAAGAGAACGTAACGAAAGAACAATGAAGGAACGTCTTGCAAACGAGCTTTTGGACGCTGTTAACGGTACAGGCGGTTCTGTTAAGAAACGTGAAGATACTCATAAGATGGCAGAAGCTAACAAGGCATTCGCTCACTATCGTTGGTAATTTTGAGTATTTGGTTTGGAAAATCCGCATTTGTGGATTGATGAACTTTTATAATCGCATATAATGAACAAAACAGTAGATTAGCTCGGTGCAAAAGCATCGGTTAATTTACTGTATTCATATTATTATGCGGAAAATTTTGATTATAAGTCAATATACAATAGATATAATTCTTACGTTGTAAGAGATTGGTTCGATTTTATCGGACGCAGTTATAACGTCGGAAAGGAGGAAATTAATTTTGGGTAGAAAATTTACACTTGAAAATACAAGAAATATCGGTATCATGGCTCACATCGATGCCGGTAAGACTACAACTACTGAAAGAATTTTGTTCTACACAGGTCGTGTGCATAAGATTGGTGAAACACACGAAGGTGCGGCTACAATGGACTGGATGGCTCAGGAACAAGAACGTGGTATCACTATTACTTCCGCTGCTACAACTTGTCAATGGAAAGGTAAGAGAATCAATATTATCGATACTCCGGGACACGTTGACTTTACAGTTGAAGTACAGCGTTCACTAAGAGTTTTGGACGGTTCTGTAACTGTAATGTGTGCTAAGGGCGGCGTTGAACCTCAATCTGAAACAGTTTGGCGTCAAGCTAATGATTATAATGTTCCTCGTATGGTATACGTAAACAAGATGGACATTATGGGTGCTGATTTTTATAGAGTTGTTGATATGATTAAAGAGCGTTTGCAAGCAAATGCTGTACCTATTCAACTTCCTATCGGTGCTGAGGATACTTTCAAAGGTATCATTGACCTTATGACAATGAAATCGGAAGTATACTATGATGACCTTGGTCAAGATGTTCGTGAAGAAGATATTCCGGCAGATATGTTGGAAAAAGCCGAAGAATACAGAGCAAGCATGGTTGAAGCTATCGCCGAAACAGACGAAGAGTTGATGATGAAGTATTTGGAAGGCGAAGAAATTTCTATTGACGAATTGAAGAAAGCTTTGAGAAAAGCTACAATCGACAATGAAATTGTTCCGGTTCTTTGCGGTACTTCATACAGAAACAAAGGTGTTCAAATGCTTTTGGACGCTATTGTTGAATATATGCCTTCTCCGGTTGACGTTCCTCACATCAAGGGCGTAAATCCTGACACAGGCGAAGAAGACGAAAGACCTTCATCAGATGATGAACCTTTCGCAGCTCTTGCATTTAAGATTGCTACTGACCCATTTGTAGGTAAGCTTTGCTTCTTCAGAGTTTACTCGGGTACAATTTCAGCCGGCAGCTATGTTCTTAATGCTTGTAAGGGCAACAAGGAACGTCTTGGACGTATCCTTCAAATGCACGCTAACCACAGAGAAGATATAGATATGGTTTACTCAGGTGATATTGCCGCTGCTGTTGGTTTGAAGAACACAACAACAGGTGATACACTTTGTGATGAAAAACACCCTATTATCCTTGAATCAATGGACTTCCCTGAACCGGTTATCCGTGTTGCTATCGAGCCTAAAACAAAGGCCGGTCAAGAAAAGATGGGTATCGCTCTTGCAAAACTTGCAGAAGAAGACCCTACTTTCAAAACTTATACTGACGAAGAAACAGGTCAAACTATCATCGCCGGTATGGGTGAGCTTCATCTTGAAATTATCGTTGACAGACTTCTTCGTGAATTTAAGGTTGAAGCTAATGTCGGTGAACCGCAAGTTTCTTACAGAGAAGCTATCAGACGTGAAGTTAATATCGAACACAAGTATGCACGTCAATCAGGTGGTAAAGGTCAATACGGTCATGTATTGCTTAAACTTGAACCATTGGAAGAAGGTAAAGGTTACGAATTCGTCAACGCTATTGTCGGCGGTGTAATCCCTAAGGAATACATTCCAGCTGTTGATGCCGGTGTACAAGGTGCTATGCAATCAGGTGTACTTGCAGGTTACAACGTTGTTGACGTCAGAGTTACTCTTTATGATGGTTCTTACCATGAAGTCGATTCATCAGAAATGGCATTTAAGATTGCCGCATCTATGGCATTTAAGGAAGGTATGAAGAAGGCTGACCCTGTTATCAAGGAGCCTATCATGCTTGTAAATGTTATCGTACCGGAAGAATACATGGGTGATGTTATGGGTGACCTTACATCTCGTCGTGGTCTAATCCAAGGTATGGAAGCTCGTTCAGGTGGTGCTCAGCAAATCACAGCTATGGTACCGCTTTCTGAAATGTTTGGTTACGCTACTGAACTTCGTTCAAGAACTCAGGGTCGTGGTCAGTATTCTATGGAGCCTTCACATTATTCGGAAGTTCCAAAGGCAATTCAGGAAAAGATTATGAGCGAAAGAAACAAATCTGCAAACTAATTTTAAAGATTGTTATCAAAAATGAGTATATTTACTCATTTTTGATAATTCAATTACATTATAAAATCGGATTACTGAAAAATATTATTTAATTTGCATAAAAGACTTGATTTTTTTGCAAATTAATTGTAAAATAGTAATTACGAACAGTTTATATATTAAGGAGGAAATACAAAATGGCAAAAGCTAAATTTGAAAGAAATAAGCCACACGTAAACATTGGTACAATCGGTCACGTTGACCACGGTAAAACTTCTCTTACAGCTGCTATCACAAAGGTATTGGCTATGAAGGGTCAAGCTGCTTACGAAGCTTACGATATGATTGATAAGGCTCCGGAAGAAAGAGAAAGAGGTATCACAATTTCAACAGCTCACGTTGAGTACGAAACTGACAAACGTCACTACGCTCACGTTGACTGCCCGGGACACGCCGACTATGTAAAGAACATGATTACAGGTGCTGCTCAAATGGACGGTGCTATCCTTGTTGTTTCTGCTGCTGACGGTCCTATGCCTCAAACAAGAGAACACATTCTTCTATCTCGTCAAGTAGGTGTTCCTTACATCGTTGTATTCATGAACAAGGCTGACCAAGTAGACGACCCAGAACTTATGGAACTTGTTGAAATGGAAATCAGAGACCTTCTAAATGAATATGATTTCCCAGGCGATGATACTCCTATCATCTCAGGTTCAGCTCTTCAAGTGCTTGAATCTACATCAACAGATATCAACGCTCCTGAATACAAGTGTATTCTTGACCTTATGGACGCTGTTGACAGCTATATCCCAACTCCTGAAAGAAAAGCTGACCTACCATTCTTGATGCCTATCGAAGATATCTTCTCAATCACAGGCCGTGGTACAGTTGCTACAGGTAGAGTTGAAAGAGGTCAACTAAACATCAATGAAGAAGTTGAAATCGTTGGTCTTACAGACGAAAGAAGAAAAGTTGTTGTAACCGGTATCGAAATGTTCAGAAAGCTTCTTGACTTCGCTGAAGCAGGTGACAACATTGGTGCTCTTCTTCGTGGTGTTCAAAGAAACGAAATTCAAAGAGGTCAAGTATTGGCTAAACCTGGTACAATCAATCCTCACACAAAATTCAAAGGTGAAGTTTACGTATTGACAAAAGATGAAGGTGGTCGTCATACTCCATTCTTCAACAATTACAGACCTCAATTCTATTTCAGAACAACAGACGTAACTGGTGTTATCAAGCTTCCAGAAGGTACAGAAATGTGTATGCCTGGCGATAACGTTAAGATGGAAGTTGAACTTATCACTCCAATCGCTATCGAAAAAGGTCTTCGTTTCGCTATCCGTGAAGGTGGTAGAACAGTTGGTTCAGGTGTCGTATCTGAAATCGAAGGTTAATTTTAATCTTATTTAGAATTTATATTTTGCTTTTTGCAAAATTTATAAGGCGAATCGGCGTTAGTCGGTTCGTCTTTTTTTGTTTTAAATTATATTTATTACTTTGCTATATAAGACAGAAGAAAAAATTAGAAAAAAATTTAATTTTTTTATTGACAAATACAATATTACATGATACAATTATGATAATTAAATAAAGTGTATATTAATGTAAAAAGCAAAGCTGTTGTGAAGCAGTGACGCAAAGCTAAAGGGTCTTGAAAAAGACAGCCAGTTGCCGTAATTCCTTTGAATTGCGGTTTTTTTATTACAGTTTTGCAAAATTATACATTAATTAGTATAGACAGTATTTAATTAGAAATTTTTAAAGATTATCTAAATGATAGGTTTATATAGTAAGTAAAAATGACATTATAAAAAAGTTTCTGATATAAACTTCGCTTGCGGGCGTAGAAATAAGGTAGTATTTTTGATTTTTTGTCATTTTGTTTTATGCAATTTCCTATAATTAAAAAGGAGAGGTAAACATGAAAAAGAAAATTTCAATGGCATTGGTATTATGTTTATTAGTATCGCTTTTTTCTAATTTTGCTTTTGCTGCAAGTGTGAATTCACCGGAGAATACTGCTGTATTGCTAAACGGTGATTACAATTCAAGTGCTACCGGTACGGTTATCGGAAGTGTATATTCGGCAGACGGTAATATTAATTTTAGTCAAGGAATTAGCATTGTTGAAGGCGATGTTATATACAATTCAAAAAAGAAAGCTACAATTCCACAGTATCAGCCTATAACTGTTACGGGTGAAGTTAAGGCGGTTGACGAAACTTCATTTGATTATGATGTCAGTGATGTTAAGTATAACAGCGGTGATGCAAGTATTTTTGAAAAGCGTGACTATGATGTGAAGAATTATTTGACTATTGCATCATGGACGACAAAAGGTGGTTTAACAATAAATAAGGATACATATTTTAAGGGTGGGCTTACAGTTTACGAACCTTTGACGATTGATACAACAAAAGGTGACGTTTATGTAAAAGTCGATTCTGTAAATATGTGCAATGATGCCGGAAAAGCTAACAACGGAATGATTAAGGTTGTCGGTGACGGCAAGGCTTATATTTTAGTCGGCGGAAATTCATGGGGCGGTGAAATTAACTTATTTGTTAATACAGAATTGTCTTATAACGGCGGCAAGAAAGAGGTTGTTTACGGCGATAGCAGCAAGGTGGATTTATATATAGATTCTCATGGTCAAAGCTGTGGAATTGGTAACAATTCGGAAGTTAGTGCTGACATTTATACTGTAAGTGCTAATGGTAATGGTACGTTTTCTGTAAGCGGTGACGTTTTTGGTGATATTTACAGCAATATGTCAAGCTTTACTCTATCAACAGCAGGTAATGCAAAGATTGTGGGTAATGTATATGCTGTATATGACGGTAATGCTAAAAATGGTCAGTTTATAATCAGTAACGATGTTTACGGAAATGTAGTTACAAATATGCCTAAATTGGTAGTGACAGGCGGAGAGGCAAAGGCGGTAGGTGTGGTGTTTGCACCTAATGCAGATGCAAGTGTGCACGCTTCAAGAAAACACACTGATGATGACGGCGAGATTATCGGTCAGTTGGTGGCTAAGACTTTGAACATTTTTGGCAGCGGTAAGATTTTATATAATAAATCTTTGGTTGACGGATTTGGAATAACAACAGGCGATGTTGAACCAACAGCAACTCCGACAGTTGTTCCTACAACAGAACCTACTGTTGAACCGACAGAAGTACCAACGATTGTTCCTACAACAGAGCCGGACGTAGTGCCGACAGAAGTGCCGACAGTCGCTCCGACAACAGAGCCGACTATTATTCCGACTGCCGAACCTACAATAACTCCGACAGATAGTCCTTACAAAAATGATTTGATACAGGATAACGATATTCCGGTAGGTCCGCAAAAGAGATTGAAATCGGATTCTGCATATCTTTACGGATATACAGATAATTGGGTGGGTGCTGACAGAGCTATAACCCGTGAAGAAGTTTGTGCGTTGGTAAACAGACTATTGGTGCAAAATGATGCCCGTGATGATTATGAAAAACCAAGTTTATCATCATATGCAGATACATCAAAAAATATATGGAGTTATTCTGCTCTTGAATACATGACATATATCGGTGTGTATAATTCAGATGACGGTACAGATGAAAAACGTAATATTTCACCTAGTACTCCGGTAACTCGTGGTGAGGTTGCAAAAGTTGTATCATTCTCTTTGAGATTGCCTTATGAAGAAGGAGATATTGGTTTCCCTGATATTACACCGGCACATAAGTTCTATAAATATGTTAAAGCTATGGTTGATGCAGGTTTGTGGAAAGGCTCTGACGGTATGATTAGACCTGATGACTTTATGACAAGAGCTGAATTTGTAACCATGTTTAACAGAATCATAGGACGTACCGAAGAAAATGGTTATGTGGTAACAGCAGCCGATTGTCCGTTTGAATATAATGACAGTGACGGTGATGTATTCGCACCGGAAGGCACAAAAGATGAAAATGGCAATGAGATTGGTCATTGGGCTTTTTATGAAATTACAAGAGCAGCTTGTTCTTTCACAAAGAAGAAAGTTGACCCTGATAAAAAGCTTGACAGAAGTTGGTTAGACCAACAATAAAATTTGTTATAACATTTTATGTTATATATAAAAGTGGCGGTATATATTTTTTGGTGAGTGTGTATATACAGGTGGTGGTATATAACACAAACGGTGAGTATATATGACAGAAGTAAGAGGAGCAATCCTCTTATTTTTGTATATAAATATTATTAAAGGAATTTACTGTATGTTAGATTTAATAAGTGTGGTAGTACCGATTTACAACGGGGAAAAATCAATATTGCAGTGTGTGGAAAGTTTGCAGATGCAGACATATAAAAATACAGAATTAATATTGGTGAATGACGGCTCGACTGATAATACAAAAGATATTATTAAAGAACTTGAAAGCAAATACGATAATATTCGTATATTTAATATAGAAAACAGCGGTGTGTCCCATGCAAGAAATGTGGGTATTAAAAAGAGTATGGGGAAGTTTGTTGTTTTTGTTGATTCAGACGATTGTGTGTCCAATGAATATATAGAAAAATTGTATGATGTATCACAAAAGTATGCTGATAAGCTTGCAATATGCGGAATGAAATTGCGGGAAAATGGCATTGATGAAGTGCGTGTATATGACAATAATGATGAAATTTCATTGCCCGGAATTAATAGTGCATTGGATTTATATGCAAAACATTTATTATCCAGCCCCACGAACAAGATGTACAGAAGAAATATTTTGGAAAATATCCGTTTTGATGAAGAACATCTAAACGGTGAGGATTTAATGTTTAATTTGGAATATATTAAATATGTTTCGGGATTTTGTGCAGTAAATAAACCGTTATATGTGTATAATATCAGTGATGTCGGTACGCTGCACAGTAAGTGTAATGCGGAAAAGTTTGATATGATTAAAAAAACATACAATTCGCTTATGAAATATGCGTGTGACGAAAACAGCGTGACAAGATTAAAGAAAATGATTTGCGAAGAATATGTTTATTCAATGCGAATTTTTTGTATGTGCGAAAAGAAATCAGTGAAAACTGTAAAATCTATTACAAAATGCAGGGAATACAACGAAGTGATAAAGTATATTAATGATATTTCCGATGACAGAAAGCTGAATTTTGTATTACAACTAAACAATGCATATATTATCACGATATATTTTATAATAAAACGATTGTTCAAAAGAGGGTAGATATGGAGATTGAAGTTCTTGTTTCGACAATGAATATGGAGAATACAGATTTATACACCGATATGAATTTGCAGACAAATGCGGTTGTAATCAATCAGCACAACAATACAAAGAGGGAAGTATTTGAGATTGACGGCAGTCGGGTTTTGGTGTGTACATATGAACAGCGGGGAATAGGCAGAAGCCGAAATTGTGCCATTTTGAACAGCAGTGCGGATATTTGTGTGTTTGCAGATGATGATATGGTGTTTTGCGATGGATATGCAGAGATTATAAAGAATGAATTTGAGAAAAATCCTAATGCTGACGGTATTTTGTTTAATATTGACGTGAAAAATGCCGACCGTCCCGTGGAAAAAATAAAAAGTGACAAGAAAATGTCTTTGCGTGATGCAATGAGATATGGTATACCGGCTTTTGCGGTAAAGCGTGATAGACTGCTTAAAAAAAATATATGGTTTTCACTGTTATTCGGCGGCGGTGCAAAGTATGGCAGCGGCGAGGATACAATTTTTTTCAAAGATATGATTAAAAATAAAATGAACATTTACATAAGTACAAAAAAGATTGCAGATACAGATGCGGGAAATTCAAGCTGGTTTAACGGATTTAATGAAAAATATTTTACCGATAAAGGTGCGTTGTATGCGGCGATGTTTGGCAGAAAGGCAAGATTGTCTGTGATAATATCGGCGTACAGATGGTGCAGAAAATTAAACGGTGAGTACAGATTTAAAGATGTATTAAAATATATGTACAATGGAATTGACGAGTTTTTGAACTGACATTTTTTTTCTGTTCAGTGATAATTTTTATATTAAAATCATATAAAAGTTATTGGTGAATAGGGGGGATTATGTTGGATTGCGTGGTACTGACCGTTGATAACGGTAAAAGAAAGCTTTTGCAAAGGCGGAAAATTCAATATAAATGGCTTGCATTGGAGCAGACAGGTTGTGACGTGATTATTTTGCCGTATTCAAATGATGAGATTTATCGAATGTCCGAAAAAAAGTTTTTTAAAATGATGAGCAGAATATATAACGATTTGGACGGGAAACTGATTTGTGCGTACAGAAACAGCCGGCTTGATGAATTTATTCGCAGTTACGGTTTAAAAGTACCGTCGGGGACAGCCGTTATGGTGGATATTATTGACACATTGGTGAAAAAATGTGCAAAAAACAACGGCATCAATTTGAAAGAGGACGTTATAGGTGTGTATGACTGCGGTTGCAGCGATATTACATATAATATTTTATTCAATCTGTCAAGGGTGTGCAGCAATTTATCTTTGTTCACTGAAAATATATCTAAGGCACAGCGATATTTGGATAGTATCTTTGATGAAACAGGATTAGCGGTTATGTTCAGCGACAATTTATCGGATTGGATTAAAGGCAAAAAATTGATTTGTGCGGTCGGTAAATGTGCGGACGATATACAAAGTGATAATGTAATCATAGATGTTTGCGGTGAGAACAGTTTCGGAATTAAAAATATTTTTTTTGATGTGCCGGATAAATATGATGAACTTTTTTATATGACAAACAGAAATAAATGTCAGGATATGGTTGATTTTTTGTTGGTTTTGGGTGAAAAAATAGAGGTTGGTAAAAATGTACGAATACTTGGTTATAAATAGATTGTATAATTATAAATTTGCTATGGATTTATAGTTGATTTAGTGATATAATATATTTAATAATTGTATTATGGAGTTTTTACGTTTGGGGGATATAAATGCGTGATATTTTAGAAAAAATAAAAAAAATGCAGCTGGCTGACAAACGTAGCATAAATAATGTTAGCACGAAACTTTCGCAATATGAGAAGTACAAACAGCTTTTGGAACATAATATGCCGTTTATAGCTTGCACGGGAATGGAAAAGTATGAAGTGGTGAACTTTATAAACTGCTATAATACGGCACAGGATATGCTGATTTCAACAAGAAATTTTGATGAGTTGTCAGATGGTGTAGTTACTGATAATGCAGTGTTTTTTGAAATACCGCCGTTGTCCGATGTTGAGATTGAGGAGAAACACATTGTAAGTGTGGCTCGTGATACTGATTATATTGTGTTTTTGAGTAATTTGCGTACTATTGAATTAATTCCGGCAGAACAATATGCGTTGATGAATTTGAAGAAAGTTATAGAAGAACACCCAAGCGTACTGGAAAATATGGTGTTTGTTTTGTATTCCGAGTCGATGGAGGCGGAAAAGCTTTCGGAAAAGATTGAAAAACGAAAAAATGAAATTCGTGATTTGCTGAAAGTTGACACATTGAAGTTCTATACCTGTTTTCCGACACTATGCTATGAGGCAAAGAAAAATGATGATTATGATAAATTGGCGGAAAGCGGTATCATGCAGCTAAGACGGGATTTTTCAAGAGGTATCGATAATGCGGTTATAGAACATTTGGAATGTTGCAACAGAAAACGTCAGGAAGTTGAAAATGCGATAAATGAATTATTGTCGCACGTGGTTTCAAAGTTAAACATAATTTACAATGTGTTGTCTTACGGTGACGGAATACAAAAGAAAATTGAAAATTTAATAGATTATTATAAAAATAAAATTCAGATTTTCTTGCGTGAAGAAATGCTTATATTTGAGCAGGTGCCTGAAACAGAGAGTATTGAACTTAAATATCAACCGAGTGAATTGGGTGAATTTAAAACAGAAAAGGCGGCACATGACGCCATATATACAGAGTTAAAACCTATTTATGACAGACGTGACAGAGTGGCATATGATACGGCATTGAGTGCGGGGCAGGCGTTTCGTGCGGCACTTCGGTATGCAAATCCCGATTATCACTGTTTTGTACATATAAATCACGTTGTTGTGAACATTATTGCAGAGTGTATAGAGGATTTGCAGAATTATCATATAGTATTGTCTAAGGTGCGTTTTGCAAGTCAGATGGAGTTTCATCAGGAAGAGGAATTTTTAGATAGAATTAAAACTCTTGACAGAGATTTGAGAGATTATATACTTCCTGTCGGCAAGAAAAATTCGATTGAAAGCTATATTGCACGGGTAAACGTTAAGAAGAAAGAAATCGGAAAAGGATTATTCGGCAAAAAATACACATATATAGTCGGTGATGTGTCTGATGCGGTGCAGGCAATGCAGGACCAAATGAACGAAAATTTTGACGGCAATAAAAAAGCTGTATGGGACGATATGAACTTTATTAGGCGGAAGTTTATGGAAACATTTAAGGAAGAAATTAATGAGAGAATGTCAGATTTGGAAACAGCGGCAAAACGTGTATACAGTCACCCTCAGAAATTTAAGGATTTGGAACGTGAGCGTGATAATGTATTGGCTGTAATGCGTGGCATACAGGAATATTTGGTGAAATTATAAAATTAAAAAATGAGTGCAATGCTTATTGCTGCACTCATTTTTTTTGTACAAATAATTTTACACTTTTTTGCGGTCGTCTGTTGACATTGCTTAGTGGCTGTGATACAATGTGTGCAAACGATTGCACAAAGGGCGGAAAAATATTTGAAAAGGCAGTAAATTTTGAATGGGGGGATTAATACGGATACTTTAAAATTTGGGTTTAAGTATTTCAAAAACAGTGTGTGCAGTTCCGTTATAGCGGAAATTCTGAGTCTGGCGGGGATTTATGCGGAACTATTGCTTCCGCTGTTGTCGGGAATGCTTATTGATTTTGTTATACGAAAAGGTGAAGTAACCGATAAAAGCGGTGGAATTTTTCATTTTCTGCTTACGGGAAAATACGGTGAAGTTCATACAATGCAGTTATTTATAACTATTGCGGTTGTTTATGTCATTATGATTTTGCTGAGTGAAGGTTTTATTTACACCCGTGACTTAATTCAGGAACGTGTAGGCTTGAATTTGGAAACAGAGCTGCGTTACAAAACCTATGGGAAGTTGATGGAACTTGATTCCGAAACAATTTCGGAATATAATTCGGGTGAACTGCTGCAAATTTTAAACAGTGACACGATAATGTTTAAGGAGCTTTTCTCGCACAGAATACCGTATTTAATAGACGCAATTTTTATGCTTGTGACAAGCTTGGTGATAATAACAACAATCAATGTTTCATTTTTGATAATTCCGCTTATTCTTGTGCCGTTTTTGGTTAAAACCGTACTTGATTTCAGAAAAAGTGCGAGAAATAATTTCAGAAATATTCGTAAAAGAAGTTCCGAACTGAATTTGACAACACAGGAAAATATAGCGGCAGTGAGAATTGTGCGTTCGTTTACAAATGAAAATTTGGAAAAAGAAAAATTTGCAAAGGCAAACACTAATTTTTACGATTCACGAATAAACCAAATATGGCTGCAATCAAAATTTGATTTGACATTTAATACAATAAAGCAGATTGCATATATAGGTACAATAGTAATCGGCGGTTTCCTTGTAATAAAGGGACATATGAGCATAGGCTATATTTTGACATCGTCTACATATGTAATGCGTATTATGGATAACATCACAAGCCTTAACAACCATATTTTTAATATGCAGCAAATGATGATTGCCGGTAATTCGCTTAAAGATTTTATGGAAAAGGAAAGCCGTGTCCATGACAGTGAAAAAGGTGATATTCACTGTGATACGCCTAATATCGTTTTGAAAAATGTGGGTCTTGAAATTGACGGACAGCAGATTCTTAAAAATATTAATCTTGATATTCCGTACGGCAAAAAAGTAGGTATAGTCGGCGAAACGGGTTCGGGAAAGAGCATTTTGTTAAAGACATTGGTGCGTATCCGTGATATAACAGACGGAAAAATCACCGTTGACGGGCATGATATAAAGGAGTTCGGACTGAAAAATCTGAGAAATATGTATTCGTATGTTTTTCAGGACGTGTTCCTGTTTTCCGATACGATTGAATCGAATATTGCGTACAGCAAACCCGACATAAGTGAAAAATTGATAAAACAGGCGGCATCTTATGCACAGGCAGACAAGTTTATCGACGGATTGGCAGACAGCTATAAAACCATTGTGGGTGAGCGTGGACTGGGCATTTCGGGCGGACAGAAACAGAGAGTATCTATCGCAAGAGCGTTTCTGAAAAATGCTCCGATTTTTGTCCTTGACGATTCGACAAGTGCATTGGACGTAAATACAGAAAGAATATTGCTTCAAGAAATACGCGAAAAATTCTCTGAAAAGACGGTTATTATTACGGCACACAGATTTTCGTCGGTGGTCGACTGTGATGAGATTATTTATATGAAAGACGGAGAAATCACGGAAAGAGGCAATTTTGACGAGCTGATGAAACAAAACGGAAGTTTTGCCCATGTGTATAATGTTCAGCAGGAGCAGAGGGCGAGTGCGATTGATTATGACAGGCTTGCCGAAACGAGAGGTGAAAACCATGGCTAAGAGAAATACCTTTTTTGAGGACGAGAAAATTGAAAAGAAGATAGATATTAAGCAGCTTGGCAGAACTCTTAAATATATTCTGCCGTATAAAAAACTGCTGATACTGGTAAGTATTATGATGCTGGTGGCATCGGTGGTATCGCTGTTTCCGCCGAGAATTTTAAAATATCTTGTAGACGTGGTTGTTGCAGATAAGGATTACAGACAGCTGGCACTTGTCGGCGGCGGATTGATTTTTCTTGCGGCGGTGGAAATTTTGTCAACGTTTATTCAGACGAGAAGTATGGGTAAGATGGGACTTGAAATTATTTCCCAAATTCGTACCGATATTTTTGACCGGCTGCAAGAATTAGCGTTTGATTATTTCGATAATCGTCCCGACGGCAAAATTGTGGTTCGTGTAACGGAGTATATCAACGGTTTGGCGGAATTTTTCTCAAACTATGTTATGATGTTTGCTGTTTACATAGTAAAACTTGTGGTTGTAACAGTGTTTATGTTTTCACTCAGTCCGGAACTTACATGGATTGTTTTGGCAACCGTTATACCTATGATGTGCGTTGTGTTTCTGCTGCGTTCCATGCTTAGGGGAATGTATACGTCACTGCGTATGAAAAACTCCAACCGTACCGCATTTATTGTAGAATCTATTATGGGCGAGCAGATTGTTAAAAATTATAACCGTACGGAATTTAATAAAAAGACATATGAGAAAATTCATATGGAAAGCGTAAATGTATGGTGGAAGATTGTAAAATTTTCAAGATTAAATCACCCTATTGTGCAGAGCTTTTGGCAGGGGGGAATATTGTGCATTTATGCGGTGGCATTGTCATTGATTTTAAAGGGCAATGATTTGATTACTGCCGGTATGGTTATAACATTTACCACATATATGGGTTTGTTCCAAGGACCGTTGTCGCAAATATCCACTATCATACAGGAACTTGCACAGGTAAGTTCAAATTTGGAGCAGGTATTCGATACTATTGATTATCCGTTGGAAATCAAGGAAAAGGAAGACGCTGTCGAATTAAAAAATGTGCATGGGGATATTGCGTTTAATGATGTCACATTTGCATATGAGGACGGCAACAATATTTTGGAGCATTTTAATCTGAATGTAAAGCACGGCGAAACAATAGCATTGGTAGGTCCGACAGGTGCGGGAAAGACTACCGTAATAAATATGCTTACCAGATTTTATGATGTAAAACAGGGGAGCGTAACCATTGACGGAACAGATATAAGAGATACTACCATACATTCACTGCGTAATGAGATAGGTGTGCTTATGCAAGAGCCGTTTATTTTCAAAGGCACTGTAATAGACAATATCCGTTACGGCAAATGGGACGCAACCGACGAAGAATGTATCAAGGCGGCAAAACTTATTTTTGCCGATAAATTTATTAAGCGGTTGTCGGGCGGTTATCATCATGTATTGGAGGAGCGTGGCGACGGATTGTCGGCGGGCGAAAAGCAGCTGATAAGCTTTGCAAGAATTGTGCTTAAAAATCCGTCGGTTATTATCCTTGACGAGGCGACAAGTGCTATCGATACCGAAACCGAGATATACATAAAAGAGGCATTGGATATATTGATTAAGGATAAGACCGCATTTATTGTGGCACACAGATTATCAACTATCCGAAACGCAGACCGAATTTTATATATAAGCAACAAAGGTATAGCCGAGGAAGGTACGCATGAGGAACTTATGGCAAAGAAAGGCTTGTATTATGATTTGGCAAGGTAGAGGAGAATAAATTTCAGTATAAATGAAAAAACGGCAGTTAAACTGCCGTTTTTTTTAAAATTTTAAATAAATATTATTTTGTCATATTGGCAAGCTCATTTTGAATGTAAGCAAGCGAGGCAATCTTTGCTTTTGTTTCTTCGACAGACAAAATCCGTGTGTTGTTTGAATTAAATTCTGTCAGCTTGTTGCGGTTGGTATTGCCTTTGCTGAAATATTTATCATAATTCAATCCACGCTTGTCACAAGGAACACAATAGAAATTGCCCATATCAATAGCACCGGCACATTCTTCATTGGTGAGCAGTGTTTCATACATTTTTTCGCCGTGACGGATACCTATTATCTTAATATCCTCTTTCTTTCCGCCGAACAACTCACAAACCGCCTCAGCTTGGGTCTGAATGGTGCACGCAGGAGCTTTCTGCACGAGAATATCTCCGGACTTACCATTTTCAAAAGCAAACAAAACAAGGTCAACCGCCTCATCAAGCGACATGATAAAACGAGTCATTGTCGGTTCGGTCAAAGTAATAGGATTACCGTTTTTGATTTGTTCAATCCACAGCGGAATAACAGACCCACGGGAACACATTACATTTCCGTAGCGTGTACAGCAGATTTTTGTAGTATTGGTTGTTCGGGACTTTGCCACTATAACCTTTTCCATCATTGCTTTTGATGTGCCCATAGCATTGACGGGGTATGCGGCTTTATCAGTCGAAAGGCATACAACATTTTTTACTCCGGCATCAATGGCGGCTGTCAGAACATTTTCCGTACCCAAAACATTGGTTTTGACAGCCTCGATAGGAAAGAATTCGCATGACGGAACTTGTTTGAGTGCGGCGGCATGAAATATATAATCAACACCATACATAGCATTTTTCACTGAATTAATATCACGCACATCGCCTATATAAAAACTGATTTTTTCTGCTAATTCAGGCATCTTTACTTGAAATTCATGACGCATATCGTCTTGTTTCTTTTCATCACGGGAAAATATTCTGATTTCTTTAATATCGGTTTTAAGAAAACGATTTAATACGGCATTTCCGAAAGAGCCTGTTCCGCCCGTAATCATTAAGGTTTTATTTTCAAAAAGTGACATTATATTCATTCCCCATTTCTTTGGCAGCCAATACTTTGCAAATAGCTAAATCAGACAAATTATATCAAAAAAAAGATTAAAAGTCAATGACAGTGTAAATGCTTTTGCATTTTTTTGTAAAATACATTCAAGCAAAAATTATTTAAGAAATTTTTTAGGTGATTTGCCCGTAAAGCGTTTAAACGTTTTATAAAAAGTGGAATAATCATTGAATCCGCACTGAAAACATACGGAGGTTAAATCTTTTCCCTCGGTTATGAGCGATTTGGCTTTTGCAATACGGCGTGTGTTTATATACTCCTTGACCGACAATCCTGTCGCCTCCTTAAATATATGGCATAGATGATACTTGTTTATAAACAGCATATCGGCAAGTGTGTCAAGCTTAATCTGTTCGTGCAGATTTTCGTTTATATATTTTATAATCAACTCGATTTTCGGGTTGACAGCACGTTTTTTCAGCTGAGCCGACTCGAAATTTTTCGCAAAAATATTATTTATGTTCACTAAAAATTGTATCATATACGTTTTTATCATCAAATCGCTTTCCGGTACTCTGTTTACCACATAATGCTCAATATCATAAAAATACTTGTCCAAATTATACTCTCTTACCGTTTCGGCGGAAATTTTATTAAATTCACCGAGCGGACGTCTGTTGATAAATTTCAGCAAATCTATATCAAGTCCGGCAAGAAACATATCGGATATTTGCACAAATTTACGCTCGTACTGAACGGGTGAATTAAATGCTATTGCGTGCAGCTCGTTCGGGCGAGTGATGAACAAATCACCGGCGGAGGCGGAATATTCGCTGTTTTCTACTATATATGTTGCGTCACCGCTGATAAAATACAAAAATTCATAGTATTTGTGCAGATGCATCCTATATTTATTGATTTTTGGCGAGTTTGAACTGTACATATAGTCGTCGGTACGGAAAGAAACATAACTCATTGGTAAACCCTCTTTAATTTGTTGTTAAGTTTATTATAAATTAAATCCGCAACTTTTGCAATATAAATCGCAATAATATCACAAAAAAATATAAAGTTTATCAAAATCGCAATTTTTGCAATATTTGCGGCAATATAGGCAATTTATTTATCAAAAATGTGTGTTATTATAAATATAACAAAAAAATATTTTGTAGAAAATATAAAAAGGAGAGAGGGAAATGAGAAGAAAAGGTTATGCACTGTGTGCAATGCTTATTGCACTGCAAATGGTATTGAGCTGTTTGCCGAGTTTGGCATTTGCCGCAGCTGACGGCGAAGAACCAACCGTTTATACCGAACTTGAAAGTCCGGCAGTTACATATAATATGAACGTTGACTGGAAATTCAAAAAAGCCGGTGATATAAGCACTGAAACAGACTCATTGCCGGAAGTTAAAGAACTTCACAAAGATTCAAACGGAAAATACTTCTATGAAGTAGGCTATGACGATTCAGCATGGGAAACGGTCAGCGTACCGCACCCAATCAACGCAGATGATTCATTCGACGGAGTTGGTGTTGACGCCGGTGAAGCAAGTCTTTACAGAGGTTTTATGTTTTACAGAAAGAACATCACAATCCCTGAATCTGATGCGGGAAAGAAATTCATTCTTGAATTTGAAGCGGTAAGACAAAGCGTTTACCTATATGTAAACGGCGAGATGGCAGGCTACTATGCGGCAGGCATCACAGCAATGGGTTTTGATATTACTCCTTACATCAAAGCAGGTGAGGAAAACCTTATTGCGGTTGCAACTGATAATAATTCAGACCGTGGCTTGGGAAGCGGTGTTGCAACAAGAGAAACAATTCCGGGTCATGAACCGGGTGACAATTCGGGTATAGGTTACCAATGGAATACAAAGGACTTTAACGAAGTTCAAGGCGGTATCACAGGTAATGTAAATCTGTATGCAAAAAATAAAGTATATCAGACATTGCCTCTATACAACAACCTAAAAACAACAGGTAACTATATATATGGAAGTAATTTCGATTTCAGAGAAAATTCAGCCGATGTTACGGTTGTGGCAGAGGTAAGAAATGAAACCGAAAGTGACTCAACAGTTGAATTGCAGGTCGATGTGGTTGACATGGACGGCAATCTGGTTGACTCATTTAAAAAGTCGGAAGAAGTTCCTGAGGCAACAGACAAAGACGCACATTATCTGACAACAGTTCCGGATAGTGCTTATGATGCAAGCGGTGTGGGCGTTGAAACAGGTAAGGCTGATACTGCAACTGTAAATGTGACAAAAATTACAGCAAGCAAAAATATTTCAGACCTTAAATTCTGGAGCGATGTATCACCTAACCTTTATAATGTGTATACATATCTGAAAATTGACGGTCAGGTAGTCGATTCGCAAAAAACCACAACAGGTTTCAGAGAAGTTACTTACGATAAGGACAAGGGACTTCAAATTAACGGAACAACAACATATCTGAAAGGTTATGCACAGCGTTCAACAAATGAATGGGCGGCAATCGGTGTAGCCAATGACTGGCTTGAAGATGTCGATATGCAGCTTATCAAGGAATCAAACGCTAACTATATCCGTTGGATGCACGTTGCACCAAAGCCTAACCAAATTCGTTCGGGCGATAAATATGGTGTAATCTCGATAGCTCCGGCGGGCGATAAAGAAGGCGACACAACAGGCAGAGCTTGGGACCAGCGTCTTGAAGCTATGCGTGATGTAATTGTATATTACAGAAACAGTCCGTCAGTATTGTTCTATGAAGCAGGTAATAACCAAATTACCGCCGCTCATATGAAACAAATGACAGACCTGAGAAAAGAACTTGACCCTGATGGCGACAGAAGAATGGGTTGCCGTACAATTAATTCGGCAGACCAAATCAAAGAGGCTGAATGGGCAGGTACAATGCTTTACAGACACGATGAATCAGCATATGCTGCAATGGCATCAACAGGGAATTATATTCCTATGCTTGAAACAGAGTATCACAGAAACGAAGCCCCAAGACGTGTATGGGACGATTATTCACCTAATGATTATGACTATGTAAATAAATGGCTTGGTGCGAGCGGTTCTAAGACGGACGGCTATGACATTTGGGACCAAACACAAGAAGATTTTTCACGCACAATGTTTAACTCAACAGACGGTTATTCATACTATTACAATAACCGTGCGTCGGGTACAGGCAAAGGCTACTACACAGGTGCGGCAATGATGGTTTGGTCAGATTCAAATATGCACATTCGTAACTGCGGTGTGGAAAATGCCCGTACATCGGGACGTGTTGACGCTGTTCGTATTAAGAAAGAATCATTCTATGCAATACAAGCGGCACAATCATCAACACCGAAAATTCATATTTTAGGTCACTGGAATTATCCTCAATACATTAAGGGTGACAAGGAAAACGGTAACTACTGGTATGAAGATAAGACATGGAACGGTACATATTGGGAGCCAAACGGCACTATGTTGCAGCGTGACCCTACAAAGAAAACAGTTTATGTAATTGGTTCGGCAGGTCTTTCAAAGGTTGAATTGTATGTAAACGATACACTTGTAGGAACAGATACAAAACCTGATGACAACTATATTTACGCATTCGATAATATTGACGTTACACAACAGGGTAAAGTAACTGCAAAAGCATATGATGCAAGAGATGAAGTAGTTGCGGAGCACGAGATTAAAACTGCGGGCGATGCGGTTACAATCAGACTTACTCCTGTACAAGGTCCTGACGGTTTGATTGCCGACGGTTCAGACCTTGCATATTATGATGTAGAAGTTATTGACGAGAACGGCAATGTATGTCCTCTTGATGACAGAAAGATTAACTTTACAATTTCAGGTCCGGGCGTATTCCTGGGCGGTTATAACAGCGGCGTAGGCGACAGAATTGTAAACCACAAAGATTATGTTTACGCTGAATGTGGTGTGAACAGAGTATTTGTTCGTTCAACAAGAGATGCGGGCGATATTACAATTACAGCGTCTGCCGAGGGTATGCAGCCTGTATCATCAACAATTACATCAAAAGCTTTGGAACTTCAAGGCGGTCTGACAACACAGGCACAGCGTTCATTCGCACAAGGCGAAGTTCCGGCACCGCCGGAAGCCGAAAAAGCAGTTTCTATGAAAACTTTGGGCGAAACATTTACAGCAGACTGGTCGGAAAACGGCAACGTTGTAACTGTTACACCTGAGCCAAAGGACGAATATGCGGTAACTGTAAACGGTACAGCGGTTACATTTGCAGATAAACCTTATAAGCCTGATACAAACACAGGTGTTGTAGGTGAAATTGAACCGATATTGGCAGCAATCAAAGCGGCAAACGGTAATGTTTCATATACATATACAACCGAGGGAAGTATCCCTGACTTTACGGGTGTATACGGTGAAATCCCGTACTACACAATTATTTCGGGCGATAAAACAGTACATTTGATTAATGACGCAACAGACTTGTTTGTAAATCAGGAACGTAATCTTATGAACTTCTGTCCGGCTCTAAACTCAAAGAAAACCACACTTTTGACTGAACTTGTACCTGTTTTGGGACAAATCAGCGGTGTGGAAATTAATACAAATGCAAACACAAAGACAGTTGAAATTACAGTAACACCTGCTGATGAAACAGCAGCAACAGCATCGGTTGAAAATGACAGTGTTGTTTTGGCAGACGCAGCAGCGGTTACAAGCGAATATAAAGACGGTAAAGTTACAGTAACATCTGCAAGTGCTGTTGAGGCGAATGTTATTGTTGTAGGTTATGATAAGGACGGAAATATCACAGGTATTCAAATTAAAGCAGTTTCAATGGCAGACAACGGCACGGAAGAAATTACAGTAAGAGATGATATTGTAAAGAGTGCATATTTTAAAGTCATGATTTGGGGCAAAGATTTGCAGAGTGCACAGCCTCTATGCGAAAACAAAAAAGTAGATAATTCACAAACTCCTACACCGGCTCCGGTTGTTGAGGAAAGCGTGGATACAGTTACAAAATATGATTCTGTTTTATACGAAAATGACTGTAATACAGCAATGACCAATTTGGTGCTAAGCACAGATACTGCTCCTGACGGTACGGCTTATTATACAAACGAAAGCACTGACGTTAAGACAGGTGCAGGTTGTCCTATCGGAGGTCTTGGAGAAAATTCAACAGCAGACCTTATGTGGGAGGCTGACGTGAAGTTCAATGCTGACGGTGCCGGTATTACACCGTACAGTAAGGATAACGGTAAACTCGGTACTTGCGTAAGACGTCATGACGACGGCGGAAAGTCATATATATCTGTACAAAAGGGAGGCAGTTCATTTGATAATTATGCTGAAATTGATACAACTAAGTGGTATCACATTGTATTGATAGGCAGATTTAGTGCACCTGACGCTAAGACAGATATGATTGTTTACCAATATGACGGTTCTGAAAAGACTTTGGTAGGCAAATATGAAAATGTAAATCAAAGAAATATGTCAGCAAACAATGGTGCTGGTGCTGAACATATGAATGTACACACTAATACAAGCATTGATAATGTAAGAATTGTTAAACTTGGAGCGGATAAATTGGATATTGCATCTGATGCAAGTGAGATTAAAGCAGGCAACACAATGCCGTTCACATATTCTGCAACAAGATTGGGTCAATACATTACAAAGCCTGCTGTAACGTGGAGCGTTTACAATGCGGATAATACCGCACCGCTTAATGATGAAAATATCACAATAGCAGACGGCGTATTGAACGTAGGTCTAAACGCATCTGCACAAACCATTACAGTAAGAATTGATACTGAAAGCGGTATCATTGCGACAAAGGCAATTAATGTATCTGCGATTGATATTTCAAATGTTAAATTTGACGCATTGACGCTTACAGCCGAAAAAGATTATGTAAGTGCGGACGAACCGCTTACAATTAATGTTGCCGCAACAAAGGACGGTCAGAGTGTAACTCTTGAAGATTCAGACCTTATCTGGTATGTATGCGACAGCTCTGACATGACGAAACTTGGCGATGATTTGAAGTGGATTAAAGTCGAGAACGGTGTAATGACAGTTGATAAGAAAGCCGTTACGCAAGATGTTACGGTGCGTGCTGCTGATACTACCGATGCGGTAAGAGGTTCGCTGAAAGTACACATCAAAGCAACTGACGCTCTTGAAGGCAACACAGACGGAAACAAGGATAAATTGCTTACTGCAAATAGCTGTGAAACTGCATTGGCAAATACACAGCTTGTAGAGGGTGCACCGGACGGTACACACGCATATTATGCAACAGCAGGTCACAGAACAGCGAATATTACCGAAACAAACGGTGATGTAGTTGTTGAAATGGATATTAAGTTCAACCAAGAAGGTGCAGGCTTCCAGCCGGGTAACAATGCCGGCAACGTTAATACTTGCGTAGTTTACCACAGCGGTCAGCTATGTGTGCAGACAGGCGGCAGTAAATACACATATTACGGTGATATTTCATCTGATAAATGGTATCATATAACACTTATCAGAAAACAAGGTTCATATGCACACATTATATTTGAAGAATATGATGACAACGGAAACCGTACAAACAAGAAGATTATCAAAGACGTAAATCAACGTAACGATAAAGCAACTGCTCTTGTCAATATCAATGTGGGAACAAGCTATGATAACATCAGAATGCTTTCTCCTGTACCGACAGGCGTAACTGTTTCGACTGACGTATCGACTGTATTCGCAGGAAATAAAGTTCAGGCAACAGCTGCACTTGAATGGAACGGTCTTGAAATGAAGAACCCGGACAGCACTATGCTTACATATGTAATCTATGATTCAGAGAATAAATATCCTCTTGACACTAACAAGATTACAGTAGACGGTACAGGTCTTATCACGGTTGACGCTATGGCGGACGCACAGGACGTATATGTAAGAGCGGTATCTCCGGCATCGGGCGTATATGCGAGTGCTAAATTCTCGATTATATCTTCGGACATCTTCACAATCAATAAGATTGGTGTGAATGAAGAAGGTACAGACTTTGTGAAGTTGTTTGTTACAAAGAACTTCTACTATGTAAACGAAGTAACATTTGTTACAGCAATTTATGACAAAGACGGCAAGATGAAGAATGTTACATCTAAATCACTTTACGGTGACGCACTGACAATGGGCGAGAATGAAATTGCAATCGAATTGCCTATGGGTGCAGACTTTGACAAGACAAGTGATGTAGTTAAAGTATTTGCAGTCACAAGAGTGAATACCGATGATGTAACAGAAAAGGACGGCAGTTTGGCAGTAACTGCTGCCGGCGGCACAATTACATTCAACACAGTTCCTACATTCGATAACGGCAGCAAGGTTGTTGTTATGGTATTGAAGGCAACTGCTGATGAAACCGATGTTAATGAATCTGATATATTGTATGTTGATGTAAGAGATAGTCTTGCAGCGAACGATACAATCAAGGTTGATTATGACGGTGACTGTATTGTGAAGGCAGCGTCGAATATTAGCGGTGTTTGGACTGTTAAATCGGCAACAATAAATTAAGCTCTCTCTAAATATATATTTACTATAAAAGAAAGCAGTCAGCTCCGAAAGGGGTTGGCTGTTTTTGTTTTGAGAGCATAAAATTTAAAAAATGTATTGACTTTAAATATAAATTATAGTAATATTATTAAAAGAATATTTATAAATATTTTGAATATAATGTATATATAGAAGTGATGCTTCTTTTTGGAGAGCTCCTACCAATAAGTGGAGGGTTTTAATTTCAGGAGAGCTCCTGCCAATAAGTGGAGAGTTTAAGTTTGGGAACTGTCTGTTAGGCAGTTCCTATTTATTTTGGAGTATTTTATGGAAAATTTAAAATTATATGTGATTGATATAGATTATATTGAATATTTAAGAAAATATGATGCACAGGTAATGACAAGCAGAAGTGACAATTATATTACGGAGCGAAAATATCTTGGTGTGGTACTTAATCTTGGTGAGTTTAAATATTTTGCTCCGTTATCATCTCCGAAAGAGAGTGATTATTTGTACAGCAATGGAAAAAAGATTGTACGAAAAAGCATTATACCTCTTATAAGATTGGTTAATAAAAAAGGTGAATTATTGGGCAGAGTGAAACTTAATAATATGATACCTGTACCGGCTGAATGTTTGAAAATTTATAATGTTGATGGTGAGCAAAACAGGAAATATAAAGATTTAGTTATAGATGAAATAATATGTATAAGAAAAAATAAAGCAAAGATTATGAAAAATGCAAAAGTGCTTTATAATCAAAAAGTTAATGGCTATAAAGAAATAAAATATTTAAACAGTACGGTTGATTTTAAGAATATTGAAAAGTATTGTATTTTATATAATAAAGATGAAAAATAAGATATTGGCTAAGATATAATTATAAAAAGAGGTGATTATATGGCGTTAATTGGAGTATTTACAATGATTATAGCATTAATAGTAGTGGGGATAGCGGCACTTAGTATTCTTGTGTTAATTGGTATAACGGTATGGAAATGTATTATGTTATGGAAAAAAGGAGATAAATCTCAAATTAAATATTGTATCATACCTATATTGTGTATGCTGTTGGCATGTGTGGCATACTTTTTGAATTTTGGCTGGATAAGATTTATTTTCTTCCTTGTGCCAATTTTTCATACAATAGCATTTTTAATAATTAATACTTTGTCCTCAAAATACATTGAAAAGTCGGTTAAATTAAAGAGATATACTGTATTATCATATGTAACATATCCGTTGTTTTATATTTTATTTCCTGATGGCGGCGATACAGGATTAATATATACATTTTTTGGATTAATACATAATAAGGTTATTGTATATATATGTATGACTATTGCGATAGCTGCATTTGCGGTAAATTTGACTGTATTAATTTTGCAGTTAATTGAGGGATTTGTTATAAATAAAAAAGAGAAAGAAAATAAAATAGGAACTGATTAACAGTTCCTATTTTTTCTTATGTGCGGTTATTATGGTGCAGCTGTACGCATTTACGGTTATGATACAGTTGTTTGTATCGACATACCAATTCTTGCCCTTGCGTGTTATTGACGCATTTTCGGATTTTATTCTGTCTTTGCACCAATTCACGACATCATCGGTGTCGAGTGCAAGATTTTTCTTGATACGCAGTATGCCAAGCTCGGTAGTGTGAATTTTATCAATATTGTCAAGCAGTTCATCAGTCATTGCAATTATTCCTTCCTATATAAATTTATATCCATTATAATATACTTTTTTAGCATTTAAAATAATTTTTTTAAAAAGCGGAACAAAAAATAAATATTGCCGTCTAATAATTATAAGGACGATGAGTAATGAAAAAATAAAAAAAGCGGAACAAAATAAAAATACTATCGTCTAATAAGTACAAAGCACAAAAGTGCATTGAAAATGGAAACATTTTAAATTAATCAAATACATATTGAAAATTTAGGAGGAATTTATTATGAAAAAGAAAATTTTATCAATCGCATTGGCATCAGCTATGATATTGGCATCAACGGCAGTGTTTGCAGAAACAGGAGAAAATGCAATACCTGCAAGCATAGATGCAGAAACAGTTATTAATAACCAAGGCAAGATTGTTTTAGCTCCGTACATAGAGTCAACATATAAGGTGAGTGCAGTTTCATCATTTGACGGTTTTAAGGCTTTGCTTGAATGTACAAACGGTACAGACGAATTAACACATTTGACAATTTCGGAAAATACTTTATTGGTTGATAATCAAGGTAATAAAATTGATTTGAACACTATAAAAGAAGGTTCATCGGTAACAATGTTCTATAATATTACCAACCCTACATTGATGGTGCTTCCGGTAAGATATACTCCTGATGTGCTTGTATTAAATACAGAAAATGACGGGTTTGTAAAAGCAGATTCATTCTCTGATGAGCTTGTAAACAGTCAAAATACGCTTGAACTTAACATTGACGATTCAACAGTTATTGAATTTGCAAACGGTGCAAAAATGGCTGCAAGTGCAGACGATATTAAAAATTCAGATGCAGTAGTATTTTACACAACTACAACAAGAAGTATCCCGGCACAAACTACTCCGTCAAAGGTTATTATCCTTGGTGACGCAACAGATACAAGTATGTTTGATATTGCAGATGAAGCTGATAGCGATGTAACGGAAGTACCGACTACAATCGGCACGCCGGACGGTGTAATCCTTGACGAGGCAATGGGTGTTGACGCTGAAAATTATGCTGCACTTACAGTGAACGGTAATAAAGTTGATGCACACTTTATTGACAGCGAAGGCGTAACAATGCTTCCTATCCGTGTTGTTGCAGAGGCTATGGGTCTTGATGTAAACTGGGACGAGAGCAGACAAGCTGTAAGCGTCGGCACAACTCAAATGGGTGTATTCCTGCAAATCGGTGAGAACAAATATTCAAAGGCTAAGATGAAAGCTGCTGAATTGGAAAAAGCTCCTGAGCTTGTTGACATCGGCGAAACAAGCCTGACATATGTTCCTGTAAGTTTCTTTGCGGATATTCTTGAAGCAGACGTTACAACAGATGAAACAACAGGTTCAATCGCTATCGTTTATTCTGCTGAATAATTAATATATCGGGATAAAAAATCATTTGTTAATATTATTAAAATCATTGTAAGTGCAAAGAATTAATATCGCTTTAAAGGTCTGTGCACTTTACAAACTCCTTTAAAAAAGCCGCCTATTTATTGACAGTAAAATAGGCGGTATTTTTTTGTATGATATAATTGATTTATACACGCATATTATGCTAAAATAGAAATAAATAATATTAAGGAGAGATAACAATGGCAGATATAAAGTTTGAGATTATGGAGAATTTAGGCGTATTGTCTGAAAATGCGAAGGGGTGGAAAAAGGAACTGAACTTTGTCAGCTGGAACGGAGCAACTCCGAAATTAGACCTTCGTGACTGGTCGCCCGACCACACTAAAATGGGCAAGGGCTGTACAATGACACGAGATGAGGCGATTATGCTTAAAAAGATTTTGAACGAAAATATTGACGAATAACCGACAGATTATAATAATTAAAAATTTATAAAATACCCCCTTTACAACGGGGCAAAAATATGATATATTTATAAGCAATATAATAGTGGTGCAGTATTCTAGTCAGTTCTGTTTGTTCGTAAGGCGGGGCTAAAAATCCGTCAAATGGCACATCGATGAAGTTCCTGGTGTTTTGCTTTGAACGCCCAGTTTGGGGCTGATGCTGGGAGTTAAGGTTTAGGGGCAGTACTCAATGGCATGATGCACATGACCCCTTTTCCGTGGAGGCCTATGACTGTGCCGGCCTCTGACGTTTTTTACGCAAGCCGGTACGGCATAGGGGAAAACCTGTTTCGCGGTAAGTAACATGAATGTTATACAATAATGTTTATGTGAGTGCTGTGGGCAGCGTAGCCTGCCTTGAGTGGGTGTGGTGGATAGTTGATTCATCTCTTGATTATTATCGGCCAATAATATCGGAGCATCGCTTCTTGAAACCATATTTGCAAAAGAGGATAAGAACAAGCGTGGCTGTCGGGGAAAACTCCTAGACTGTTGCTAAGCAGATTTGCAAGGGATTGCAGTACGGACTAAGTGGCAATTCGGTAAGATATGCGGTGACGTATATTTAATCGGTTTTAAAGGGAAACCGCTCTTCCGGCGACGGGTCAGTAACCGATTGGGAAAGCCAACCGAACCTAAGCCGTAAACTTTACCTTGGGGATTACCACTTTTATATTATTTTTTTTAATATATGTAAGAAATGAGGGAGTTTATCTGTTGGATAAACAAAGTAAAAATAAAAAAGTATTTAAAGTGTCAAAGCCTGCACTCAATATCGCCATAAGTCATAAATGGACGGTGTTGGTGGTAATTTTGGCATTTGTTTTGTCGGTTGCCATCAGCTCGGTCACTTCGGGAATTATGAGTGATATGAGTATTGTTGGGGCTTTTTTTGTGCTTATGGCAATTATTGCGATTAATGTGCTGTTTGATATGGCGGGAACTGCCGTTGCGGCGGCGGAGGAGCACCCGTTCCACTCTCTTTCGACACGAAAAGTAAAAGGTGCGGCACAAAGTATCAATGTAATCCGTCATGCTCCGCAGGTGGCTAACCTGTGCAATGACGTAATAGGAGATATTGCCGGTATCATAAGCGGTGCGTCGACGGCTATAATTGTGGCGGAGCTTGCGTCGATTATGGGCGTGGGCAGCGTATGGATAAGCTTGTCACTTACGGGACTTGTGGCATCGCTTACGATAGGCGGTAAGGCGTTTTTTAAAGGTATTGCAATGCAAAACTGCAATCACATAGTATTTTTAATTGGGAAGATATTATATTATTTTTCAAAATTGACTGCTCCGTTTAAAAAGAAAAACAGAGGAAGTAAAAAATAATGATTTTAGATGGTATTAAAAATTCCGCAGATGTGAAAAACTTGGACGTAAAGCAAATGACTGCTCTGGCAGGTGAGGTGCGTAATTTTTTAATCGGTGAAGTGTCAAAAACGGGCGGACATCTTGCGTCAAATCTCGGTGTGGTGGAACTTACCATTGCAATACATAAGTGTTTTGATTTCCCGAAAGATAAAATTGTGTGGGACGTGGGACATCAGGCATATGTACACAAAATGCTGACAGGCAGAATGGACGGTTTTAAGACGCTTCGCCAGTTTGGCGGAATGAGCGGTTTTCCGAAACGTTCCGAGAGCGAGTATGACAGTTTTAATACGGGACACAGTTCCACATCAATTTCAGCTGCGTTGGGGATTGCACGGGGACGTGACATAACAGGCGATGATTATAATGTTATAGCGGTGTTCGGTGACGGTGCACTGACAGGCGGAATGATGTACGAGGCATTAAATGATGCGGGACGTTCAAAGACAAAGCTGATTGCAATATTAAATGATAATGCGATGTCCATTTCAAAAAATGTGGGTGCAATTTCAAAGTATTTGAAAGAACTGCGTTCAAAACCGCTGTATTTTAAATCAAAACAACGGGTAGAAGGATTTTTGAGAAAAGTTCCGCTTATCGGCAGACCGCTTATCAAGGTTATACGCAAGATAAAATGGGGCATAAAAAAGTTGGTTTTGTCGTCAACAATGTTTGACGATTTGGGATTTGAGTATTTAGGCCCTGTTGACGGGCACGATATAAAAGCGTTGACGATAATTTTGGAACGTGCAAAAACGTTCGACAAGCCTGTATTCGTCCATGTGCAGACGAAAAAGGGCAAGGGGTATCGGCTTGCGGAACAAAATCCGCAGAAATTTCATGGTGTGTCAAAGTTTGACGTTAAGTCGGGCAAGGCACTTGCGAAAAAGAAAAGCGATGATTATTCGGCGGTTTTCGGAAAGAAGCTTATAAGCATGGCTAAGGAGAATGACAGGATTGTGGCGATTACTCCGGCAATGCCAATCGGGAGCGGACTTGCGGAATATGCAAAGGAATTTCCGCACAGATTTTTCGATGTGGGAATAGCAGAACCGCACGCACTTACATTTGCGGCTGGGCTTGCAACAACGGGAGTTATACCTGTTGTGCCGATATATTCGTCATTTTTACAGCGTGCGTATGACCAGGTGCTGCATGATATTTGTCTGCAAAATCTGCACGTTGTGATACCTGTTGACAGAGCAGGGATTGTCGGTGCGGACGGAGAAACGCATCAGGGAATGTATGATATGGCGTTTTTGAGCCATATGCCGAATATGACGATATTGTCGCCGTCCAATTTTGATGAGCTTGAACAAATGATGGAATATGCGGTAAATGAGCATGACGGTCCTATTGCAATCCGTTATCCGAGAGGGAATACTCAGGCGGATATAGCTCCGTCAAGGTTTGAGATAGGAAAAGCAAGGATAATAAATGCCGGAACGGATATAACGGTTATATCGGCAGGCAGAATGGTAAAAACGGCACAGGCGGTATGCGATATTTTAAAGGCTAAGGGCATATCGGCGGAAGTGATAGATTTAAGAAGTATAAAGCCGATTGATAAAGATACAATAATAAATTCGGCAGAGAAAACAGGCAGAGCAATAAGTATCGAGGACGGAACGGTTATAGGCGGTTTCGGGGAAAGAATTGCGGCTATGCTTGAAAATGAGAATATAAAGTGCAGATTTCATAATTTTGCGTTTGCGGACAAGCCTATCACACACGGCACTGTTGCACAGCTGGATAAATTGTATGGTACAGATGCGGAGAGTATAGCGGAATTTGCAATGCAATTCGTGAATAAGGAGAATAACAATGGCTGATAAAATTCGTCTTGATGTATATTTAACGGAGCATGGTATGGTGCAGAGCAGAGAAAGAGCAAAAGCACTTATCATGGCAGGACAGGTTTATGTGGATAATCAAAAATGCGATAAAGCCGGAATGATGCTCGAAAGAGAAAAGACAGGTGTGGAAATCCGTGGTGAAAAACTTAAATATGTGAGCCGCGGCGGTCTTAAATTGGAAAAAGCCATGGCAAAATTTCCGATAACTTTAAAGGGCAAGGTTACAATGGATATTGGTGCGTCAACGGGCGGATTTACCGATTGTATGCTGCAAAACGGTGCGGTTAAGGTATTTTCGGTTGACGTGGGATACGGTCAGCTTGCGTGGTCGCTCAGGACGGACGAACGTGTGGTCAATATGGAAAGAACCAACATCAGATATGTCACAAGCGAGGACATAGGCGAAAAGATTGATTTTGCGTCCATTGACGTATCGTTCATATCGCTGAAACTTGTTTTGCCTGTCGCAAAGGAACTGTTAAAGGACGACGGCGAATTGGTCGCACTTATAAAACCGCAGTTTGAGGCAGGACGTGAACAAGTGGGTAAAAAAGGTGTGGTCAAGGATATAAAGGTGCATTATGAAGTTATAAAAAACGTGGTTGAGTTTGCGAAAAGCATAGACTTATATCCTGTCGGACTGTCATTCTCGCCGATTAAAGGTCCGGAGGGGAATATAGAATATCTTGTGTATCTGAAAAAAGTGCCGAGTGAAGATGTAATCGGTGAGGAACAGATACATGAAGTGGTCAATTCGTCACACAGTGAATTATAAGGCGGTGGATTTATGTTATTGCAGGACGAAATGTTTGTAAACGGAAACAGGGCGATTATGAAATCGTATGCCAAAATAAATCTTACGCTTGATGTTTTGGGCAAACGTGACAACGGTTACCATGACGTGGCGATGATTATGCAGACGGTCGGCGTATTTGATTTGCTGATTATCGACAAGACCGCATTTGATATTACGGTTACAACAAACTTAAAATATGTGCCGAGCAATGAAAAGAATATTGCATATAAAGCGGCGGTGGAATTTTTCAAATATACACGACTGCACGGCGGAGTTAAGATAAGAATAAAGAAGAATATTCCTGTTGCGGCAGGTTTGGCAGGCGGCAGCGGAAATGCGGCGGCGGTGCTTTGTGCGATGAATGTGCTTTACAATGCAAATTTATCTTATGAGGAATTATGCGGTATAGGAGCAAAACTCGGAGCGGACGTGCCGTATTGTCTTGATGGAGGCACTTGTCTGGCGGAGGGGATAGGCGAGAAACTGACACGTCTTGCACCTATGCCGAAAATGACAGTGCTTTTGGTGAAACCGCCTGTGAATATATCAACGGCGGCGATTTATGAGGAAATAGACAATGCGGATATTATAAATCACCCTGACATGAAAAAGGTTACAGAGGCTATAAAAAACAAGGACATATCGGGGATTGCGGATAATTTGTGCAATGTGATGGAGGCGGTAACCGAGCGTGAAAATCCCGTTATAACGGATATTAAGGCTAGAATGAAAAACGGCGGTGCGTTGGGTGCGAGCATGAGCGGCAGCGGACCTACGGTATTTGGTTTGTTTGATGATTATAACAAGGCGAAATTGCTGGCAGATAAATTTGCGGGAGAATACAAAGAGGTATTTGTGGCAGAGATTAAAAACAGTTGATATAATATTTATTAAAAAATTAAATTTATGGTAAACAAGATGAAATAAAATTTACAAATATAATTGAAAAACAAACTATTGAAAAAAATATAATAATATTGTATACTAATTGTGGAACAGACAGTTACTCCGTCTTGGAGTTGCATTTTGTTCCGTATAATGTATAGAAGGCACGCTTTGGCGTGCTTTTTTTGACTAATACAATATTTATATATAGCTTGCTTTTTTTTAATAAAGCAGTATAATAACAGTTATAGAGATTAAAAACAGTTGATTAAAAATGAGGTGTTATTATGTTTGATTGGAATGCGGCACAGTACAGTAAATTCAAAAAAGAACGTACGATACCGGCTGTTGATTTGGCTAATGCGATAAATCATAAAAATGTGCGTTCGGTGTTGGACATCGGCTGCGGAATAGGGAACAGTACGGCGGTATTGGCGAAAAAATTCCCTGATGCGAAAATAGTCGGTGCGGATAATTCCGATGATATGCTTGCAGATGCAAGAAAAAATAATCCGAATATTGAATTTATAAAGCTTGATGCGGAAAAAGATATTGACAGTATCAAGGAACGCTATGATGTTGTATTTTCAAATGCCTGTATTCAGTGGATACCAAACCATCAAAAGCTGTTAAAGAGTATGTTTTCATTGCTTGACAAAAACGGTATACTGGCAATACAAATACCGCAGCAGTCAAAACATCCTGTTCATAAAATAATACAATCTCTGTCTAAATCGGACAAGTGGAAGGATAAGTTCGGTGTTACAAGAATGTATAACAATCTTACCGAGAATGAATATTTTGATGTTTTGTCGGAACTTACGGAGAATTTCAGAATGTGGGAAACGGTATATTTTCATGCAATGCCGTCTTATGAAAGTATTATTGAATGGTACAAAGGGACGGGACTAAGACCGTATTTGGAACAATTATTCGATGAGGACAAAACGGAGTATCTGAATGATATTTTGGAGTGCCTGAAAGATACTTATCCCGTGCAGAAAAACGGAGAAATAATATTCAGATTTCCGAGATTATTTTTTATTGCCGAAAAATAAATTATTACAATAAATACAAAAACACACCTTTTACGGTGTGTTTTTGTATTTATCTGAATATTACATAAGCTCATTTAATGCTTTGTCACGAATTTCGTCCACATTTACCGAGCGGATTTTCTGTCTTAGCGGAAGTATGCGTGACGGCGATACCGAAAGCTCGTCAATATTCATCGCCAGGAATGTTTCAGTCAAATCAAGGTCCGAACCCAATTCGCCGCAAATGCCGACCCAAATATTATTTTTATGTGCATTGTTTACCGTCATTTTAATCATACGCAAAACCGCTTTGTGGTGCGGATTATAAAATTCGTCAAGCTGTGTGTTTTGGCGGTCAATGGCTATTGTGTATTGTGTAAGGTCGTTTGTGCCTATGCTGAAAAAGTCCACTTCCTTGGCAAGAATATCGCTAATCATAACGGCGGCAGGTGTTTCAATCATAATACCCTGCTCCACATCTGCAAAAGGTATATTCTGTTCGGTAAGCTCCTGTTTCACTTCTTCGACTATCTCTTTTATTCTGCGTACTTCCCAAAGCGATGTAATCATAGGATACATGATGGCGATTTTGCCGTACATACTTGCTCGGAACAAGGCTCTCAGCTGTACCTTGAATATTTCGGGTTTTGTAAGACAAATGCGGATTGCACGAAGTCCCATGGCGGGATTTTCCTCATGCTCCAAATTGAAATAGTCGGCTTGCTTGTCAGCACCTATGTCAAGCGTACGGATAATAACACGCTTGCCTGCCATAGTTTCCGCAACGGCACGGTATACGTTGAACTGTTCCTCCTCGGTCGGATAATTGTCCTTTTCAAGATACAAAAATTCACTTCTGAAAAGTCCGATACCGCCGGCATCATTTTGAAGAACAGACGCCAAATCCTTGCTGTTGCCTATGTTAGCGTAAACAAGTATTTTCTGCCCGTCAAGAGTTACATTTTCCTTGCCTTTTAATGTCTGCAAAAGTCTGCGTTTTTCAAGCTCCGCATCAAGTTTTTTCTGCATTTCGTCAAGAAAATCTTTGTCGGGGTCGAGGTATATTTCGCCATTAAATCCGTCAACTATCGCCAATGTGCCGTTAAGCGACTCGTCAAGAGTGATGTTTGTGCCGACAAGAGCGGGTATGTTCATCGTTTTTGCCAATATTGCCGTATGTGAATTTGTAGAGCCGTGCACCGTTACAAACGCCAATACTTTTTCTTTGTTAAGCTGAACGGTTTCGCTTGGGGCAAGGTCATCGGCAACGATTATTACAGGCTCATCGGAAGAAACCGTATTGCTTGACTTGCCTGAAAGGATTGAAATAATTCGCTCGGAAACATCTTTTACGTCTGCAGCACGTTCTTTCATATATGCGTCGTCCATGTCCGCAAACATATGCGAAAAATTATCACTTGTAACCGCAACGGCATATTCGGCATTAAGCGACTGATTTTGTATTATACTCTCGACAGAATAGATATAATCCAAATCTTCAAGCATCATTTGATGTATCTCAAATATGGCGGCATTTGTTTCGCCGACTTCACGAATGGCTTTGTCATACAAAAGTTGGAGCTGTGATATGGCGTGTTTTCGTGCATCGTGAAATCTTGCCACCTCTTTTTCGGTGTCTTCAATTCTTTGTCTTTTGACTGTCTGCTCACCTTTTTGGTATATGCTGATTCTGCCGATTGCTATTCCTCCGAAAGCACTTTTACCGATACATTTTTTCATTATATTTCAGTCCTTTCTATCATATATTGGGGGCAAATCTTAAAGATTTTCTTTGAATAGTTTTTCAAGTGTTTCGATTGCCTCGTCCTCGTCCTCACCGTCGGCTTTAATTGTCACGGTGTGACCTTGCTTTGCGGCAAGTCCCATAATACCGAAAATTCTTTTTGCGTCAACCTCTTTGCCGTCTTTTGCAATAGTTATTGCCGATTTGAATGATGCGGCGGCTTTTACAACAACGCCTGCTGGACGTGCGTGGATACCCTCAGGGTCTGTGATAACATAGCTAAATTCTTTCATAATAAAATTCTCCTCTATAATAAATTTAATAGTTTTAAAGTGAGTAGGGAAGCCTTTGGGGAAAGACCTCCCTGATAACAAATGAAAAGTTAGGGAAACTTTTCGCTAAGCCGATACCTAATATCGGCTAAGGGGGAAATTGCGGTAAATGAAGGGGAAATTCATTTACCTATATATCAAATAAAAACTCATAATCATTATTTAGTGATAGGCTTTTTCAATAAGCCGAGCATTAATGTGCCCACAACAGTACCTACTGCCAATGCTACGAAATACATAACTGCGTGACCCACAACAGGGAATACGAATATACCGCCGTGAGGAGCCATAAGTGTACAGTTAAACAGCATCGACAATGCACCCGATACCGCAGAACCTACGATACAGGACGGCAATACTCTAAGCGGGTCTGCCGCTGCGAACGGAATTGCACCTTCTGAGATGAATGCAAGTCCCATGACAAAGTTTGTAGGACCGGATTTGATTTCTTCCTGTGTAAATCTGTTCTTGAAAAGCAATGTGGCAAGAGCGATTGCACAAGGAGGTACCATACCGCCAATCATAACGGCTGCCATGATATTATAATTACCTGCGGCGATTGATGCTATACCGAAAGCGTATGAAGCTTTATTGATAGGACCGCCCAAATCGACCGCCATCATGCCGGCAACGATAATACCGAGAATTACTCTGCTGCTGTCGTTCATATTGGCAAGAGCATTGTTAAGCAATGTGTTAAGTGCACCGACAGGCGGTTCAACTATATAGGTCATTATAAGACCGATTAGCAGTATGCCGAACAACGGGTAAAGCAAAATAGGTTTTATGCCGTCAAGTGCATCGGGAAGTACTGAGAATATCTTTTTAAGAAGAAGTACAAGATAACCTGCTACAAAACCGGCAACCAATGCACCAAGGAAACCCGATGTTCCGTTAGCGGCAATCATACCGCCCACAAATCCGACTGCAAGTCCCGGACGGTCGGCAATACTCATTGCGATAAATCCGGCAAGCACAGGCAGCATTAACCCGAATGCGACACCGCCTATACCTTTAAACAGAGCGGCAATAGGGGTGATAGTACCGAAGTTTGCTCTTGCGTCGGCAGACAGAGAATTTATGTCGATTGTAAGTCCGTCTATCAGAAATGCGATTGCGATTAGGATACCGCCGCCTACAACGAACGGCAGCATATGCGATACACCGTTCATAAGGTGTTTGTATGCCTGATGCCATATACCGCCTTTTCCGGAGTCCTGCGAATGTTCCGCATTTTCCGTGTCAGCCTTATAGATAGGAGCGTCGCCGTTCATGGCACGGGTTAAAAGCTTGTCGGCTTTGCTTATGCCGTCCGATACGGGACATTCGATAAGCTTTTTGCCGTTAAAGCGTTCCATAGGAACTTTTGTGTCGGCGGCAACGATAATGCAGTCTGCATTTTTGATTTCGTCCTCCGTCAAAACATTTTTAGCACCGCCCGAACCTCTTGTTTCCACTTTGATTGCGATACCCATTTCAGCCGCCTTTTTCTCCAATGCCTCGGCAGCCATGTATGTGTGTGCAATACCTGTCGGACAGCCTGTTACCGCAAGCACATGACATTGTGCGTTTGCAACATCTGTCGGAGTTTCGGAAGGCTTTTCGTCATCTGCGTCATCTATAATCTTTAAAAATTCGTCAATATCCTTTGCATTTTTCAAGCTGTTTGAGAAATTCTCGTCCATCATAAGAACGGATAATTTGCCAAGTACGTCAAGATGAACATTTTCCTTTGTGTTAGGTGCGGCGATTAAGAAAATCAGCTGAACGGGAGCACCGTCCAAAGAATCAAAATCCACACCGTTCGGAATTACCATGGCGGCAAGTCCGGCTTTTGAAACGGCATCGCATTTTGCATGAGGAATTGCAATCCCTTCGCCGATACCGGTTGTGCTTTCTTCTTCACGGGCATACACTTTATTTCTGTAAGCCTCTTTGTCATTGATTTTTCCGCTTTGGCACATAAGGTCTACCATAGCGTCAAGTGCCTCAGACTTTGTTTTTACATCACCGTTAAGCTGTATACTTCTTCTGTCCAATAAATCAGTTATACGCATTGTTTATTCCTCCTTTAAAAATTTAATGTTTCATATATTGCCAGTACATCGTTCTTTTCGGCAAGCTCCGGTGAGAATGCACTCGCACTGCCTGCTGAAATTCCCATTTTAAAAGCGTGTTTGTAGTTGTGCTGTTCGATATAGCCTGTGATAAATCCCGCTACCATCGAATCACCAGCACCGACTGAATTTACTACCCTGCCTTTCGGAGCGGGACTTGTGAATACCTCGCCGTTCTCGGCAACAAGCACCGCACCGTCGCCGGCTCTCGATACCAATACATTTTGTGCACCTTTTTCCTGCAACAGTTTTGCGTAATGTATTATTTGGTCGGTATCGTCAAGTTTTACTCCGAATATATCGCCGAGTTCGTGGTTGTTCGGCTTTATCAAAAACGGGTGTTTTTCCAAAACATTTACCAATAAATCACGGGTGGCGTCAACCACTACTTTGATTTTCTTGCCCTCGATGGATTTCATGATTTCATAATAAATATTGTCGGACATTGTGTTCGGAATACTTCCGGCAAGAACCAATATATCGTCCGAGTTCAGCTTGTTGATTTTCTCGAATAGTTTGTCAACCGCCTCTTTTGTTATGTCTGGGCCTTGACCGTTTATCTCGGTTTCGCTGTCCGATTTAAGCTTTATGTTAATTCTCGAAAAACCGTTGTCAATTTTGATAAAATCGGTAAGACAGCCGTTTTTCTTTACGCATTTTTCGATTTCATTGCCCGTAAACCCTGAGATAAATCCGAGTGCGGTATTTGCAATGCCGAGATTTTTCAATACGACAGATACGTTAATTCCCTTGCCGCCCGGCAGCATTTGTTCAGATGTTGTACGGTTTGTAGCTCCAAGCTCCAAATTGTCAAGATGTACAACATAATCAAGTGACGGATTAAATGTAACCGTATAAATCATAAATCGTTCACCTCCGTAATATTTTTGCAGCCTTTATATTCAGTATTTCTTAGTTTGGTTGTAATTATTTGAGCGTCATCAAATTTTGCGAATGTTATCGGACAAATCTGATTGAATTTTGAATTGTCACATAGGATAAACACATTTTTGCATTTTTTGATTGCCGCTTGTTTTATCATAGCCTCGTTTGTGTCGGGAGTGGTAAAACCGTTTGCGAAATTTACACCGTTTGTACCGAAAAAGCCTTTTGTGAAATTATATTTATTTATATTCAGTATGGCTTCGTTTCCGACAATAGCTTCGGTTGCCGCTTTGAGTTCTCCGCCGATAAGATAAGTGCGGAAACCTTTTTTTGAAAGCTTTTGTGCGTGTGATATGGCATTTGTCACAAATACGGCGGCGGTGTTTTCCGAGAGAAAGTCTATCATCATTTCTGTGGAAGTGCCTGCGTCGATGTATACAAAATCATCAGAGCCGATAAGACCTGACGCATATTTTGCAATCAGCATTTTATCGTTTTGATTAAGATTTTTTCTTATATCAACGGTATCTTCGGAGGTGGTGTATTTTGAGTTTACCGCCAATGCACCGCCGTGAACTTTCACCAGCTTGCCGCTTGCGTTAAGTGTTGTCAAATCACGCCGAATAGTCGATTCCGATGTTTTCAGATACTCCATAAGCTCCTGTGTGGTTACACTTTTTTTCTCATTTACCAGTTGTATTATAAGTTCAAATCGTTTTTCCGCTAACATTGCCATGACCTCACTTGAATAGTACGTTGTTTGTTTTCTCATTTCTTGACTATATATTAACACCAAAAACGTTCATTGTCAATCAAAAACAATCAAAATCATTCACAAATAACAATGCTGTTTTTTGTGCAAAAACGACAAAATAAATAAAAAATGATATAGAATAATTATTATTTATGCCATTTTAACGGATTGTGAATGAAAAATCGTTCAAAAACATTCAAAAGTGACTATCATACATATTATGTTCGGAAAAGGGGATAATATGCTAAAAAGGAGAGGAAAAATATGATAGTTGCATTGGAAAAGGGATTGGAAAGATTAAAGAGCGAATTGGCGGCATATAATGTGCAGACGGTGATTTACGGAGAGTATCGGGGGTATGTGGACGCATTGCTGTATGAGGGTATAATGGATATGTCGGAAATGACTGATGACGCAGGCGGGGAAAGGGGGATTTTACTGATAAATGCAAAGGGAAAAACCACAAAGGAGATATATGATATTTTAGTGAGAAAAACGTATTCGCCGCTGTTCTAATTGACATAAATTTAACGGCTTTAATGTTTGACTTTTAGTGTTCGTGGGTGTATAATATTTAGTGAATATGATAAAAAGGTTTGGCTTATGCGATAAGTCAAAATTTATCGAATATTATGCTTTTTAAGCATTGCAAGAAAATAAATACGAAAGGATTTTACCCATGAACAAATTTGATACAACAGATTTGCCTGTAAGTGCACGTATTAAGCGTTTGGTTGACAATCTTTACGCTAAAATGCCCGAAATAGAAAGCGACAGAGCGGTTTTACTTACAGAAAGCTATAAACAGACCGAAAGTCTTCCGATAATTACAAGACGTGCGTTGGCGTTTGAACATATTTTAAAATATATCCCTATTACAATTCGTGACGAAGAATTGATTGTGGGCAGTGCTACAAAAGCACCGAGAGGCTGTCAGGTGTTCCCTGAGTATTCATATTCATGGCTTGAAGCCGAATTTGATACTGTTGCGACAAGAAGTGCAGACCCGTTTTATATTTCGGAAGAAACAAAGAATGTATTAAAATCGGTATATCCTTATTGGAACGGAAAAACAACAAGCGAACTTGCAGAGGCTTATATGAGTCCTGAGGCAAGAAAAGCTATCGAGCATAACATATTCACACCGGGAAACTATTTCTACAACGGTGTGGGACACGTTACCGTATGTTACGGCAAAATCTTGGAGATAGGCTATGAGGGAATTATAGCCGAGGCTAAGGCGGAGCTTGAAAGATGTAATGTGTATGACGGAAACTACGTTAAAAAGAGCCATTTCTTGGAGGCGGTTATAAAGAGCTGCGAGGCTGTTATCGAATATGCACACAGATATGCAAAGCTTGCAAGAGAACAAGCAGAAAGATGTACAGACAGTGCAAGACGTGCGGAACTTTTACAGATTGCCGAAAACTGTGAGCAGGTTCCGGGCAAACCGGCAAGAAATTTCTATGAGGCTTGTCAGTCGTTCTGGTTTGTACAGATGCTGCTGCAAATGGAAAGCAGCGGTCACTCAATCTCTCCGGGACGTTTCGACCAATATATGTATCCTTACTATAAAAAGGATTTGGAAAGCGGAAAGATTACCCGTGAACAGGCACAGGAATTGATTGATTGTATATGGGTTAAATTAAATGATTTGAATAAAGTTCGTGATGCGGCATCTGCCGAGGGTTTTGCGGGATACAGTTTGTTCCAGAATCTTTGTGTGGGCGGACAGGACAAGTACGGCATGGACGTTACAAATGATTTGTCATTTATGTGTATTCAGGCATCTATGCACGTTGGTTTGCCGGCACCGTCATTGTCTGTTCGTGTATGGAACGGTTCACCGCATGAATTGTTGCTCAAATGTGCAGAACTTACAAGGACGGGTATCGGTTTGCCGGCTTATTATAATGACGAGGTTATTATACCGAGTCTTATGAGCAGAGGTTTGAAATTGGAAGAGGCAAGAGAGTATAATATTATCGGCTGTGTTGAACCGCAGATTTCGGGTAAGACAAACGGCTGGCATGACGCAGCATTCTTTAATATGTGCAGACCTCTTGAACTTGTATTCTCAAACGGTGTTGATGACGGCGAACAAATCAGTATTCAGACAGGCGACGTTACAAAGATGCAGACTTTTGACGAGTTCTTCGGGGCTTATCAGAAACAAATGCAGTATATGATTGGCTTGCTTGTAAATGCGGATAATGCTATTGATGTTGCACACGCTGAACGTTGTCCGCTGCCGTTCTTGTCAAGTATGATTGAAGATTGTATCGGCAGAGGAATGAGCTTTGAAGAGGGCGGAGCGGTATATAATTTCACAGGTCCGCAGGGCTTTGGTATTGCAAATATGACAGATTCGCTGTATGCGGTTCGTGAACTTGTATATAATAAGAAACAAGTTTCAATGGCTGATTATAAAGACGCACTTGATAAAAACTTTGGTCATGGTTTGACTAAGGACAAGGCTGAAAGTGCTACAACTCAGATTGTGGCAGAGCTTGCAAACATGGGCAAGAAGGTTTCGGAACAGCAGATTGCGGAAATCTTTACTATGCTGTTAAACGGTACTGCAAGTGAGGAAGAAAAGGCTAAATATCAGCATTTGTTGGATATGATTAACTCATTGACTAAGTTTGGTAATGATGATGGTGAAGTTGACAGTTTTGCTCGTGAAGTGGCTTACACTTATACGAGAGAACTTGAAAAATATAAAAATCCGAGAGGCGGAAGTTTCCAGGCAGGCTTGTATCCTGTATCGGCAAATGTGCCTTTGGGTGCACAGACAGGTGCTACTCCGGACGGACGTTTTGCGAATACTCCTGTTGCGGACGGTGTATCGCCGGCTGCCGGACGTGATGTTCACGGACCTACCGCCGCTGCAAATTCAGTGTCAAGACTTGACCACTTTATTGCGTCAAACGGTACTTTGTTTAATCAGAAGTTCCACCCGTCGGCATTGAAGGGTCAGACAGGACTTGAAAAGTTTGTTTCGTTAATTCGAGGATATTTCGACCAAAAGGGAAGTCATGTACAGTTTAACGTTGTAAGCCGTGAAACATTGCTTGACGCACAGAAACATCCGGAAAATTATAAGACATTGGTTGTTCGTGTTGCGGGATACAGTGCGTTGTTTACATCATTGTCACGCTCATTGCAGGACGACATTATAAATCGTACAGAACAAGGATTTTAATAGTTAAGGGAATTTGTATTTATGAAAGACTATATGAATACTGTTGGCAGAATTTTTGATATACAAAAATATTCGATACATGACGGACCGGGAATAAGAACGATTGTGTTTTTGAAGGGCTGTCCGTTAAGATGCAGATGGTGCTGCAATCCGGAGTCACAGAGCTTTGAAGTGCAGAACATGGTTGTGAACGGTGAGAACAAAATTATCGGACGTGATGTGACGGTTGCAGAGGTCATGGAAGAAATATTAAAAGATAGTTTCTATTACAGACGTTCGGGCGGCGGTGTTACATTGTCGGGCGGTGAATGTCTGATGCAGCCGGAATTTGCGGTTAGCCTGTTAAAAGCGTGCAAAGACTATGGTTTGGATACTGCTATTGAAACAACGGGTTTTGCAAAGTTTGAGATTATAGAACAATATCTTCCGTACCTTGACCATGTGTTGATGGACATTAAGCATATTGATGAGGCAAAGCACAAAGCATTTACGGGTCAGTCGAACAGACCTATTTTGGAGAATGCGGTAAGAATAGGTGCTATGGCGAATGAACTGATAATTCGTGTGCCTGTAATTCCTACATTCAATAACACTCCGGAGGAGATTTCCCGTATTGCTGATTTTGCAAGACAAGTGCCGAATGTAAAGCATTTGCATCTATTGCCGTATCACAGATTGGGACAGGATAAATATTACGGCTTGGGCAGAGAATATACGCTTGAAGATATTTCGCCGATGGACGATGAATATGTACAGATATTACTGAAAGCGGCGGAAAAGTCGGGATTGGAATGTCAAATAGGCGGTTAAGATTATTACAAGAGTTTGCGTTTATGCAAACTCTTGTTTTTTTGTAAATTATGAGTTTGGGAGATAATGTACACAACAGCCACTCACTCGCATTTCTATCTAAACCCACCCTTACCCACTAAACTTGGTCAACGTCAGTCACACTACACTTTCATTCATACCTACGTCCGCACTTTCCCACTAAACTCACCCATAGGACACGCAAAAAGCGTATATCTATATTCAGTGGGCACAGAGGGTATGCCGTATCTATGCTTTGTTTGTGTATTATGTATACTCACAACTTACCGCAAGCACTACGCTTGGAGGCACAAAATTCACGCTTCTAGGCAATAAGTGAATTTTGCCGACACCGTGGGAACAACTATATTGTAATAGCTTTGCAGCGTGTGGGTCAAGGGTGTCCCTTGCGGACTTTTCCGTCCTCTTTGTGGACGTGGACAAAGAGGA
>CAKSNH010000013.1 GCA_934476075.1 uncultured Clostridia bacterium
TTTGCCGTAATATTTTGTTATGAGTTTATCTCGTAACAAAATATTGCGGAATGTAACACATCTATTGTAAACCTACATTTTTTTGTTTAATCAAAGTATATTATCGGTTGACTTATTGCATTATATAATATAAAATAGTTTTATGGTGCTTTTTGCAGAACAAGGGACGGAGGTATACTGTGAAAAAAATAAAATATATAGTATTAATTTTAACAGCGATAATAATATTTTCCGGAATATATGCTGCGGTGGATATTAATAAAGATATGAAGAAAAACCATCTCAAAGAAACGGTTACGATTAATATTGCCGACGGAGCAACGGGAAATTCGGTTATAAAGTCGCTTAAAGAAAACGGTGTAATCAAATATCCGACATTTTTCAAAATGAAAGCAAAGTCGGACGGGAGCATAACAAAGTTTCAGCCGGGCGATTTAACGGTCGAGCCGAACACAAGCTATGAGGAGATAATAAACAGCCTTAAAACAACCAACAGGAATATGTTTAAGGTTACTATCCCCGAGGGGTACGAAATGCGTCAGATTGCCGAAAAATTCGCCGAAACGGGTGTAATATCAACAGACGATTTTTATGCTGCCGCAAAGGCAAGCGATTATGACTACAAATTTTTAAAGGATATACCAAAGCGTGAAAATGAATTGGAGGGTTATCTTTATCCCGACACATATGTATTTGGGCATAATGCGTCGGCACATGATATAATCAAAATGATGCTTGACGAATTTGATAATTGTTTTAAGGAAGAATATTATCAGCAGGCGGAAAATATGAACATGACCGTTGACCAAATTGTTACGCTTGCGTCTATTATAGAGCGTGAAACCAATGTGCCCGAAGAACGTGCAAAGGTTGCCGGAGTGTTCTACAACAGAATAAATTCAAACATGAAATTGCAGTCGTGTGCAACAGTACAGTATATCTTAAAGGACAGAAAAGCAAAATTGTCAAATGCAGATGTGCAGATTGATTCAAAATACAACACATACAAATACAGCGGTCTGCCGATTGGTCCGATAGCGTCGGCAGGGGAGGAGTGCATAAAAGCGGCACTGTATCCCGAAAAAACCACCGCAAAATATTTTGTGCTCGGCAAGGACGGAAAACACGTTTTCTCCGACACTTATCAGCAGCATTTGGCGGCAAAACAAAAAGCAGAGTCATAGAAAGGACAGCATATTACAAAATGATAGAATACGACAGAAATGCTATAACATATGAATATGTTACAAATTATATACGCAGCGAATTGCCGAAAAAACAAGGCTTGCTCGGCGAGATGGAAAAGTATGCCGAGGAGAACAGTGTTCCGATTGTTCCGCCCGAAACGGCGGCACTTTTATCGGTATTGTCAAATTCCGTAAAGCCTATGAACATATTGGAGATTGGCTGTGCTATCGGATATTCGGCGATAACTTTGTCGGAGGGGCTGGGTATCGGCGGTCAGATTACCACGCTTGAATACAACAGCGACATGGTTAAAATTGCAAGAGCAAATATAGAAAAAGCCGGACTGTCGGATACGATAACGGTCATTGAAACCGATGCAAAGGATTATATAAAAGACTTAAACGGCGTATACGATATGATTTTTCTGGACGGACCGAAAGCACATTACATATATATGCTTGATGATTGCGTGCGTCTGCTCAGAAAAGGCGGTCTGCTCGTTGCGGATAACGTTCTTTATAAAGGAATGACCACAACCGATGATTTGGTTATACGGCGAAAAATAACGATTGTACGCCGTCTGCGTCAATTTATAACGGAATTGAACAGCAGGGCGGATTTAAAAACATCAATACTGCCTTTGGGTGACGGAATGACAATATCGGTAAAGCTATAACACACTGCGGAAAGGATAAAATATGAAAGACCTACTATTAAAGGGTGCGAAAGAACTCGGTGTACCCCTTGACGAACAACAGGCGGAACAGTTTTGCCGATATGCAAAGCTTTTGGTCGAGTGGAACGAAAAGATTAATCTTACGGCAATAACGGACGATAACGGAATAGTTACAAAACATTTTTTGGACAGTCTTACTCCGATTTTGACGGATAAGGTGAACGGTGCGGTGATTGATGTGGGCACGGGAGCGGGATTTCCGGGGCTGCCGCTTAAAATCGCCAAACCCGAAATAAAGCTTACATTGCTTGACTCGTTAAACAAACGTGTGAAATTTCTTCAAACAGTGACCGATGAATTGGGACTTGACAATGTGGAGTGTATACATTCCCGTGCCGAGGACGGCGGAAGAAACAAGGATTTGCGTGAAAAATTTGATTTGTGCGTATCCCGTGCGGTAGCCAATTTGGCGGTGCTTTGTGAATTTTGTCTGCCGTTTGTAAAGGTGGGCGGAATGTTTATGGCTTTAAAAGGACCTTTGGCAGATGAGGAGATTGAAAATGCAAAGCGTTCGATAAGGGAATTGGGCGGTGAAGTGTGCGATACGGCGGAGTTTGATATACCTTTTACCGACTTAAATCATAAAATAGTTATGATTAAAAAAGTGCGACATACTCCGAAACAATATCCCAGAAAAGCCGGAGTTCCGACAAAAAATCCGCTTGTTTAAATGAGTTTATTTGTAATTAATGAATTTTATTATAATTTAATATGAAATTTAGTCGAACTGTTTTTCTTCACATTTGGGAATTTTATGATATAATTGTGAATGTAAGGCAGTTCGATTTTGTATGTAATGAAATATTCATACAATAAAAACAAGCAGATTGTGTGTCCGAAAAACACACCCCCAACAACTGCATTTTTTATAGTACCCCCAAGCACTATAAAGACAGCCTTACACCTTCCACCACCAAAAGTTGCTTTGGCAGAGTAGTTAAAATGTATAATCGGGTATGACAGTTGCTCCGACATCAGTATTATACAAATTCATCACAGACTATTGCATCAATCTCTGCCAAAAGCAGCCCATAAACAAGGAGGAATAACATTATGATGCAGGCATTTAGAAATAAGTTCAGCAACGAGGAACGCATGAAAATAGTAAATATTCCTTTGGAAATAATATATCCAAATCCAAATCAGCCACGAAAGAATTTCGAGGACGGTACGCTTAATGAATTGGCGGAGTCAATCGACCAATACGGGGTTATACAGCCGATAACCGCCCGAAAGATAGACCGAGGGTATGAGATTATAGCAGGCGAACGCAGATACAGAGCGTGCAAGCTGTTAGGGCTTGCGACAATACCGGCTATAATCATAAATGCAGACGATAATAAGTCGGCAATTCTTGCACTTTTGGAGAATTTGCAGCGTGAGGATTTATGCTTTTTTGAGATTGCCGAGGCATATCAGAACTTAATCCGTGAACAGGGCATGACGCAGGACGAGTTGGCGAGGAAAGTGGGGAAAAGCCAATCCACGATAGCCAATAAGCTGCGTTTGCTCAGGCTCAGTCCGAAGGTAAAAAAGCTTGTGAGGGAGTTTGCTCTGACGGAGCGTCATGCAAGGGCGATACTCTCTGTCACGAATGAGGACGAGCAGCTGAGTGTACTCAGAACGGTGTATGACAAGCAGTTAAACGTTCAGCAGACCGAGGAGCTTGTGCTCAAATTGTTAAAGGACAAGCCCGAAAAGAAAAAGAAAGAACCGTTTCCGGCATTCAAGGATTTGCGTATTTTTACAAACACAATCAAAAAGGCTTTGTCCGTTATGGAGCAAAACGGAGTGAAAGCGAATATGAAAAAGAATGATTTTGATTGGGGGATAGAATATATTATAAAGGTTGAGAAGTAATAAAGGTGCTGCAAAAACAGCACCTTTATTAAATTTCAAGACCGTCAAAAAAGTCATCAAACGAACAGTTATATATTTCTTTCAGAGCAAGAATTACACTGATTTTGATGTTTAGTTCTCCGGCTTCGTATTTTGCATATGTGCTTCTGCCGATGTCGCAGCCGTAGAGCTGTAATTCGGCACACAGCTTTTCCTGTGAAAAATTATTGTCAAATCTTAATTTTCTTAAATTGTCACCGATATTTCGGTCACGTCTTAGTTTTTGTTCCATTAATCTTCTTCAATATCAACCAATTTATACATAGGTATGTTTAAAACCTCTGCTATGACAAAAAGAGTTTTAAGCGAAGGGCAAAAATAACTGTTAGGACCTTCAAGCTGTGAAATATATCCTGCCGATAAATTGCAGCTTTCGGCAAGTTCCTCCTGCGTCATACCGCTTAGCTTGCGGTAGTATGCAATTTTAAGACCTATTTTGATTAAATTCATTTTGTATTGGCTTTCTAACATACTATTCCTCCGTGCTGATTATTGCATATTCTTTTTCATTTCCAAATATTCATCATAACTGCACATTCTGTCGATTATACCGTCGGGAGTTATCTCGATAATACGGTTTGCGATAGTCTGTATAAATTCATGGTCGTGCGAGGCGAATATAATATTGCCGGCAAAGCTTTCCAAGCCTTTGTTTACGGCTGTGATAGATTCAAGGTCAAGATGGTTTGTAGGCTGGTCGAGCAGCAGCACGTTTGAACCGTATACCATCATTCTCGAAAGCATACATCTTACCTTTTCACCGCCCGAAAGCACGTTTACTTCCTTAAACACATCATCGCCCGAGAACAACATTCTGCCCAGAAAACCACGAATATAAGACTCGTTTTGGGTGTCGAAACCGTCGGGAGTGTATTGCCTTAGCCAATCAATCAGATTTAGCTTGCACCCGTCAAAATATTTCGTATTGTCCTTAGGGAAGTAGCTTTGACTTGTGCTCACACCCCATTTGTAGCTGCCTGAATCGGGTTCGGCATTGCCCGAAAGAATTTCAAAAAGCATGGTAACCGCAAGTTCATTTTCGCCGATAATTGCGATTTTGTCATTTTTGTTGACGGTAAAGGTTATGTCGTTAAGCAAAAGCTGTCCGTCCTGTGATTTGGTAAGCGAGTTTACAAACAAAATGTCTTTGCCCGCCTCTCTGTCCATGGTAAATCCGACAAACGGATATTTTCTGCTTGACGCCGGCATTTCCTCAACCGTGATTTTTTCAAGCATTTTCTTTCTTGAAGTAGCCTGTTTTGACTTTGATTTATTTGCCGAGAAACGCTGAATAAAGTTTTGCAGTTCGCTGATACGTTCTTCCGCTTTCTTGTTTTGCTGTTTCATCATTCTTTCGATAAGCTGACTCGATTCATACCAGAACTCGTAGTTGCCGACATACATTTTAATTTTTGTATAGTCAATATCGACTATATGCGTACATACCGTGTTAAGGAAATGACGGTCATGCGATACAACTATTATCGTACCTTCGTAGTCAAGAATAAAGTCTTCAAGCCATTCGATAGCCTGTATGTCAAGGTGGTTTGTAGGCTCGTCAAGAAGGATAATGTCGGGATTTCCGAAAAGAGCCTGTGCAAGCAGTATTTTCACCTTTTCATTGCCTGTAAGCGATGACATTTCTTGATATAAAATTGATTCGTCCAAACCAAGTCCCTGTACAAGTCTTGATGCGTTCGATTCGGCCTCCCAGCCATCAAGCTCGGCAAACTCAGCCTCTAAGTCGGCGGCACGAATACCGTCCTCATCGGAAAAATCCTCTTTTGCATACAATGCGTCTTTTTCCTTCATAATATCATACAGGTGCTTGTTGCCGATTATTATTGTGTCAAGCACGGTGTAGCTGTCGTATGCGAAATGGTCCTGTTTTAGGACGGACATTCTTGTGTTTTCGCTGATTGATACTTCACCGGTCGTGGAGTCAAGCTCGCCCGAAAGTATTTTTAAAAATGTGGATTTGCCCGCACCGTTCGCACCGATAACCCCGTAGCAATTACCCGGTGTAAATTTAAGGTTTACGTTTGAGAACAGATTTGTTCCGCTGAAATTTAAACTTAGATTTGTAACTGTTATCACTATGTTTTCTCCTGTCTTTGTTTCGATTATATATTGTATTTTACCATATAAGTGTAAAAACATCAATATTGCAAATTAAAAAAACGAGGTTTCAATCGCAACACGATTTCAGGTGTTGTATAAATACATTCTCAAAAGGAAAAATAAATACTGATAAGAAATTTCAAAAGGAGCTGAAAACTTTGATATATTCGGGGTTTTCAGCTCCTTATCTTTTGTTTTCGGCATAAAAACTTGCAGCTTTCAAAGTCTTGGGTTTTGCAGAAAAATTTCATTTTGGGCAAAACAAAAGGCGTTAATGTTGTAGATTTAATGAATTATGTTCGGAGTTATAAATAAAACATATTTATCAAATTATAAATTACTAAATTATACTTTATTGTTTTCGATATTTGTGTTATTATGATAATAACTTGAATTGGAGGTTTAGATTATGTTTATAGGCAGAGAGCGAGAACTTTCAGCTTGTGTTTAGGCTTTCAATGGAATACGCTTACAAAGAAAAGGCAACCGAACTGCTAAATTGGGATTTGGTTGAATACCCGAAAGAAAATGGGATAAGCCGTGTAATTTCGCTATCAAAAGAGGAAGAACAGGAATTGATACAGTGCATATATATGAATATGAAACGAAAGACCGCAGGGATTTTGATATAAAATCACTTTCGGAAATTCTCGGGCATAAAAATGTATCATTCACCTTAAATGTGTACGGTATTGTTTCTTCGGACATAATTCTGTCGCAGTATGTCGCTTGCAGCACCGATTAAAGAGATTTTGAACGAGAACTATTCTCTGTTGTGTGGCTCTGTTATTATTTTTCCTGTGCATACAGTGCCGCAAAATTAAGAAGCTGCTTTTTTGAGGAAACACCGAGTTTGCTGTAAATATTGCCGTTATGATATTTAAGTGTACTCTCTTTAACTTCTGCAATCTGTAAAATTTCAGGAACGGTTTTTCCGGCCAGATAGAGGTCAAATATTGTTTTCTCCTTGGGAGTAAGGCTGCGTATACCCGAACAGAAATGATTATAATCATCCTGTACGATGATATTTTTATGCTCTTTCATTAGACGCTTGTTTTCGGTTTTGATACGTTTAATCTCGCTTTGCAGACTTTCGTTTTTTTCGGAATGCTCGTCGAAGATTTTTTGATATTCATTATCCTTTCCGGCAAGAAATGCAAAAAGGTCGTCAATTTCCATGATACCGCTTTGACTTTCGTCAGAATATGCCTTTTCGGATTGTTTTATTTTGTCAAGCGATTTTTTTATCGGAAGGATAAATCGTTTTGAAAAATACAGGCTAAGGCTTAAAACAGCAAACCCCAAAATCAGAATTATGAGTATAAGCTGCATGGTGTTTTTCGTTTCCAATCCGGAATAATCCGCATACGGCATCATAACCGTGACCGAATAAGGCGTGTTTTCGGAATAAAGAGTGGTGTTTCTTGTCATGCCGACATATGCACCGTATTCGTTTTTCAAAGTGGCAAGACCCTTTTTCATAGGCTTAATTTTTAGGGAATTCTTAGGTGCAAGAAAATATCCGTTTTTTGCTCCGCAGCTTAATCCCTCTTTGATATTAATTTCTTTATCGTCCGAGCGGGAGAATACGCAAGTTATGTGCGGAAGTGTGGACGGCTGTGCGTGCACGGATTTAAAAACGCTTTCGTTCACTTCAAAACCGCAGATGCCGTAAACACGGCCGCCATCGCCCCTGATAGGAAGAGCAATAAGCATAACTCGCTCCGACGTTCCGGGAAGTGTTATAATATTGCAGATGTGAGCGGCTTTTTCAATCGGCTCGGAAGTATCCGAAAAAACTTCTTCAAAATTCGGAAATACCTCGGCATCAAATTCCAAATGCCATTTACGGTGAGGCATAATACCTTTGTTTATTGCAGCCTTCACATTTCCCCTGTAAAGAAGCATTGTTTCCTTGTCGGTTGTTTCAAATATGTCCCGGTTAAGATATACGCCTGCTTTTGAACCGCTTGCACCGGTTTGAGATGCGTTAATCAGAATAAAAGCACCGGAACAGCTTGCATTTAAAAGTTCGTTCTTCAATAAATCAATATAGCGTTCTTCAAGAGCATTGATATGCAAAGAAGAATTTTGAACGTCGCCGAAATCTGTATTTTCTGAATTAAGATATTGCTCTGTAAGCTGTGCGGCTTTTTCGGAAAGCTGTGCGCCACGCAAGGTAATATCATTATAGTAAGACGCCATTTCACGGTCAAAAAACTCAATCTGAAGGCTTAATATATCCGATATTTTATCCGCAGTTGTCGAAAAACGTCCGAACAGGAAGAGAAAAGCCGCAAATATAAGCAATAAAACAATAGCTAGGATAAACATATATCCAAACAGCTTTTTTTGCATAGATTGTTTTTTGTTTCTTACCGATATTTGCATAACAATCCCCCGTCTATTTTTCGCAGAGCTTTTGCCACAGTCCCTCAGCAAGTGCTTCGGGAGGCGTGTTGCTTAATATAAATTGTTTCTGTTCGTTTCTTAAATAATCGTAAAATGCGTAAACTCTGCTGTAATATTCGGGATTTTGCTGTTCTGACAAAACCTCCGAGCTTTCCTTAACTTTTTTTAGAGTTGCATAGAGTTTTTCATAATCGGTTGTCTTGAAACGGTAGTCGCCTATTTTGTCAAACGCACCGTTTGTAACCGGCATATAACCTGTTTGGCATACGAACTCAAGATTTCTTTTCGGTTCGGTAAGCCATTTGGCAAAAATCGCTGACGCTTCTGCTTTTTGAGTTGTTGTTTTATATGAACAAAGTCCAACTCCGGCTTGCGTAATATACGGTTTTTTGCCATTTTCCGATGGAACAGGCAGTATCTCCAAATTCATCGGCTCACTTGTCCCGTCCTCATATGTCACGGTATTGTTATAGTAAAGAATTGCGGCGGACGAGCCTATCCCTGCCACAACCTCACCTGTCATAACCTGCGTGTTAGAATAGAGGTTTGAAAGCATAATATGTCCTTTTGCAAACGAATCCGCAAATTTCATAAATGTCTGCTTAAATATCACGTTAGAAGTGTCATAAAATCCGTTGTCGGCAAAAATGTTCTCTACGCCATTTTCCGCAGCTGCAAGCTCAACGGCACGGAGCGGATAATCAAGAGCACAGAACGGTTTTCCGCCCGACCAGTCATAATATTTCGCAGCAGCGTCAAAAAAACCGTTCCAGTCGGAAAGGGATTCATATGTAACGCCCGTATCGGCTGAAAAACGTTCAAATTGACCCCCGGCGATAAATAAAAGATGCGTGGATTTGGACACAGGAAACACAGCTAACCTTCCGTCTGCCGTGCCGTCCTCCAAAAACTCGGGAACATATGAAGAAAGCTCTTTTTCGGAAAAATATTCGTTCCAGTCAATTAAATTATCCGTTCCAAGTTCCAGTGCGTTGCTTTTGTGTGCAAAGAAAAGGTCGGGCATTTCGGCGGAGCCGGGAATTTTTTTTTGTGCGTCAAGCAGCTTTTCGCCTATTTTGGAGGCGTTGGACATTGCCGTGACGTTGATGATAATGCCTTTTTCCATGCCAACTGTCTCGTTGAATTCGTCAATAAGCCGATTCATAGGCGAATCCGCCTGTTCTCCGTAAACGTGCCACATTGTAAGCGTAACGGGTTTGTTTTTATCAAGTTCCGATTTTTTGCAGCCCGAAAAGCAACAAAGCGAAACAGCTAATATGAGTAAAAGCGAAAAAATTTTTCTTATTTGCCACATACAAAAATCCCTCCGTGATAAGTTTTTATGATTTTTTATCCGTTTTCGTATTTTTTACAACGAACGTTTGCCGCTACCTGCATTTTTTAATTTGTAGGAAATTGCGTAAAACGCAATGACGAAAAATCAAAAATGCTACCTTAGTCCTCCGCCCGCAGGCGGTGCTTCTATCAGAAGCTTTTTTATACTTTTCCCCTACTTTTTCCCCTACTTTTTCAAAAAAAACTTAAATATTTTGAAATTTATCCTATACTTTTGGCAAAAAGTATGGGGACAAAAAGATATGTTTATGTATAATGTAAATATGTAAAAACAACAATTTGCAACACCGGAAAGAGTCGTCTGCAAAAAACAAAGATAAAGGGCATCTTTTTATGTATGTGCTTTAACATATTGTAAAGTATATTATAGTTTCTTATAAAAAGACGCATTCCTTTTTAGCAGACATACTCTATTCAAGTATATTACACTTTTGACATTTTGTCAATGGCTTGCGGATTTTGAAGTTCCCTATTTTTTGGCAGCATCCAAAACCTATATCAGGAAACAAGGATAATTTGCATACATTTGTGAAAGAAACGGGTTTATAAGCTTTTCGGAGAGGAGGCGAGGCATATGATAAATGAGAAGCATAAAACGGCTGCGTACAAAATTATTCCGTCACAGGGCGGAAACCGTTACAGCTTTTTCTGCGAATTGTCAGGAATGCTTGTCTGTACCACAGGAACGTATTATGCAGACGATTCTGAGGCAGAGCTTTTGGCGGCATGGGAAGCGGAGGGCAAGAAAAATTTTAATTTATGCCATTTGTGCGGCAGATGGATTGATTCGATTGTATATAATCCGGATATGCTTATGTGCGTGAATTGTGCTCCTCTTGAGGAAGAAGTAAAGTATTGCAAGCACTGCGGTGCAAAAGCAAACAACGAAGATACAATTTGTTTTGTATGCGGCAAAAAACTATTATATGGAGGAGTTGATGACAGTGACGAGATATAGACCGTTAAGAAAAGATGTTTTGGAGTATTTCGGTTTTGGTACTAAAAATATGAAAAGGCTTAAAATCTGCCGGTGCTGCGGAAATGTACAGACTGCAAAAAACAAGTTTTGCAAAGCTTGTCAGACAAAACTGCCGGAGGAAACAGTTTTTGATATTTACAAAGCAAAGCATCGTTGTTGCACCAAATGCGAAAATGTTCTCCCTAATGATGCGGAGTATTGTCCCATTTGTGGAACAAAGCAAAACAATAAAGAAAGAGAGGCGATATGAATATGAAGAAGTTTTTATCACTGTGTATGGTATTTATTATGTTGATGACGTTTTTGCCGTTTACGGCATTTGCGGACTATTCCGACGGTCAGAACTGCGGAAGCTGCGGGCACTACCACTGGGACAGCTATTGCTGCGGAAACTGCGGCCGCTGTACGGAGGATTGCAGAAGCGACTGTTTTGAAATCACTCATTGCCAAAGCTGCGGAGAATGTTTTGCCGATATGAGCGAAAACGAATACTGCACCGAATGCTGGAATTGTATAGAATGCGGCGAAAACGAGCACTGCAAATATTGCGGAGAGTGCGGCAGGGATATTTGCAGCGACTGTCATATCTGCGAAGACTGCCGACAGACGAACGGCGCTATCTGCCAGTACTGCGATGCCTGTCTGACTTGTCTTTACGGCGAGGGAGAACTTGATGAGGAGGATATGTGCAAGACCTGTCGTGCAACTCTTGCCTGCTGTCTGTCTATCGTTTGCCAGGAATGTCTGTCCTCCTGCAATCAATGTAAATCCATAGACGAATTCTGCACAAGTTGCGAAAGGTGCGTAGACTGTGTCACGGATAATATCATCTGCATGGAATGTGGCAAGTGTAAGGACTGCTGGGGGGGAGACCACTGTACGGAATGTAACAGCTGTGAATATGAATACCACGGTGCCTGCGAAATGTGCGATAATTGCGCCGAAAAAGACGACAGAATCTGCGAAAGCTGCGGCAGCTGCGGTTTTTGCAGCGACTGGGAGCCAAGCGCTATTTGCCCCAACTGCAACGCTTGTCCGGAAGAATATGACAGACGCTGCGAGGACGGGGAACACTGCAATCTTTGCTGGGAGTGGATTTGTGAAAACTGTAATCAGTGCAGCCACGAAGGCAACATACTGTGTTCGGATTGCGGAGATTACTGCAGCTCGTGTGAAAATTTCTGCTACGACTGTGAGAAATGCGAGGAATGTTGCCGTAATACCAGCGAAGAAAACGGCTGCTATCACGGTATATGCGTGGAAAGCAGTGACTGGGACGATTATTCTCACCGCTGTCAATCCTGCGGAAATTGCTTTGAGGAAGATGAGATGTGCGACGATTGCAGTCTTTGCGCAGAGTGCTGTCTTAACGAAAGCCAAGGGAATGGCTGTGAGCACGGCATATGCGTTGAAAGTGCAGACTGGGATGCAGAGGGTCACCGTTGCAGCAGCTGCGGTGAATGTTTTGAAGAAAACGAATTCTGCCCCGACTGCGGATACTGTCTGGATTGCTGTTTGAACAATGCCGACTTTGCCGGATGCGTCCACGGTGTCTGCATTGAGAGTAATGAATGGCTAAATCATTTTTGCGACCTGCATGATGGCTGTGTGGAGGTTTTGTGTGACACCTGCGGCGGCTGTGCCGGCTGCTGCGATAAAATGCGTGCACAGGAAAATTGTACGCACACGCACGTTTGCCCGGGCTCATCGGGCTGGAGCAAGCATTTCTGCAAAACGTGCAATAAGTGCTTTGCACCTGACGAGATGTGCCAATACTGCGGCAAGTGCCTTGTCTGCTGCAAGTCGGCAACGCCTTGCTCCTGCGGCAATGATATATGTCCGAGCGACCCGAAATGGCTCGACCATTATTGCACATCGCACGAAACCTGTTTCTCGAAATGTGCTCACGGTGCACATACGCATACGCCGGGAAGCACCTATGTGCAGGAGGACGCCAACAGGCATTATCAGACCTGTACCATTTGCGGTATAGCGATGAACCGAAACAGACACAGATTAGGAGAAGGGGTTCGTGAAAACTTTTCCGAAGTTTTTGGAAAGCCTACCGCAATCATGCGTTTTACCTGCCTTGACTGCGGATACTCTGAGAGAAAGATGAGCTCGGTTTCGTCTGCCTGCGTAAACGGAACGTGCGAAGGCAGTGAAGTACTGGCTTATGACACAACGCATCATTGGAGGCAATGCAGCCTTTGCGGTGACGTAAAAGTCAGCACAAAAACAACGCACGATTTCTCGAAGAACCCCTATGCCTGCGGCGCTTTGAACTGTTATTATAAGAAAATTACCGCACCGGCAATAGATACGGTCGGAGGCAAAGAACTTGAATGGGACTATGTTACCTATGTTGACGGCAAAGAAAAATATTACGCTGCGGACGAATTTACGGCGATATTCGGTGAAAAACTGGTAATTCCGTATACGCTGTTAAGCGGCGAAAACGTAAAAATGTCGATTATCGACCCCGAAACGGGGATAAAGATAAATCCACAACAGAGCACGCCATTTTGGAATATGTATGCCCAGCAACTGGTAACCTATACCAAAGACAGCGTTGTTTTGGATTTACAGGAGCCGCAGTGCCAACGTCTGTTTAAACACTTGTACGGTCAGTGCGGCAGATATGAATTTATCCTGCGTGCACATAACGAGCTTGGAGATTATGAGGCATACTACAACAGCAACGTGCGGTTCTTTATCAACCTGCCGCACGAAACGGATGAGTGGCAGATGAATGAAACGCAACACTGGAAGATTTGCTCCAATTCTGATTGCCCCGACGGCGGCAAGCGTGTGAATATCGGTGCACATGACTGGCGCCACGGCGATTCCTGCGTTGCTTGCGGAAAAATCCGTCCCGTGCGTATCACCTGGCAGACAACCGACCCGAAGCCGACTTACCGTCACGGACGTGATGACGAAAACTTCGTTAAACTCTCAGTCAAGGCACGAGGCAATAATCTTACTTATCAGTGGTACGGTGCTTATTACGATTCTAACGGAGATGTTAAGATATTTAATATCAGTGACATAACGGACGACCCCGTAAACGGTCATGCGGGAACAAAAACCGATACGCTGACCGTTGGACTGTATGACGCAATGTGCGGCGAGGTTTTGCAATATGAGGATGAATTTATGTATGTCTGCGTTGTTACCGGCGACGGCGGTACTGTGCAGTCCAAGCCGATTCGCATTACTCCTCAGCACGACACCTCGTCTTACGAATACAGAAATAATTCGATATATACAAACAATCAGACAGACCAACATATGGTAATATGCAAAAACTGCCACGAAGAATTTTATATGAAGCCGCACACACCTGGGTATTGGAAAACCACCAAGGAACCTACGGTTGACGATGAGGGCGAGCAGACCTATTACTGTGCTGACTGTGGCTTAACCAGGCAAAAACAGAAAATTCCCAAACTTGCCGCACCGCATACGCACAACTTCACTGTGGTGGCACATGACGGCATTGCACACTGGAATACCTGCTCCGATGAAGCTTGCGGACGCTCCGATAACTCCTATGTTCGCCATACATACAGCGACTGGGTGACCGTTACGGCACCAACAATATCTGCGTCCGGTATTAAGAAACGCATCTGCACGCAAGCCGGCTGCTGGAACGAACAAACCGCACCGATAGCACCGCTGACTCACACCTGCTCCTTTGTCAACAGCTCATATGTGTATGACGAAACAAGTCACTGGCTGGAATGTGAGAGTTCGGACTGTTCCGAAAAGCTCCGCGTGATACCGCACCGTTATAATCAGATGGTATTTCCTAAGAAACCTACTCTGACAGAGGAAGGAATCGGTCATCATAGCTGTGCCGTATGCCTTTACGAAGAGGACGTAACGCTTCAGAAGATTACCGAAGAACCCGTCTTGCAGCTGTTTGAAAAAAACGGTGAATATTGCATACACGCTTCCAACGGCGGAATTTCTGCCTATGTTTGGATAGCAAGCTATAAAAACGGGCAGATGATTGATGTGAAAAGAGAAGTTATCCGCCAAATAGATATGCCGGTACTTGACGCTTCTGTCGACACCCTTGAACTGAATATTTTGGAGGCGGATGAGATTAGGGCGTTTATGTTCAGCTATGATAAGCAGATAAAGCCTCTTTTGCCTGCGGCAAGACTGAAAATAACAATTACAGAGGACATTTGAAAAATCTTACGGTATGCGGCAAGCTATACAAAAACCATTCTTAATGAGCAGGACATAAGGTTGAGAAGGGTTATTGTATCGGCGGTGTAATAATGTTTGACGGGTGTTGGGATATAAATATTGATAAATGCTGCCTGTACGGCTGCAACGGTGTAAGCGTAACAAACTCGGCAATTAAAAATAACAGCAGCTCGGAGAATTCGTATTTTATAAGCACTTACGATTGCTCGGATATTGAATTTTCCGGCTGTGACTTTTCAAATAATTCTTATTATAATTTCTTGCAGCGTCGATGCTGTAAAATTTATCGGATGCAAATGATGATAAGCATATTAAGGGAGTGAAATTATGGAAACAGTACAAAACTATAAGTGTCCTTGCTGCGGTGCTTCGCTGATTTTTCGGAATGAGGCGCTGCACTGCGATTCTTGTGGAAATGATTTTGAACTTGACGCCATGCAGCAAATTGACGATGCCGGAGCACAAATGCAGGGTGAATCAAAATATGACTGGGAGCATTACGAACCGAGAAGTTATGAAGCAGACGGAGAGATTGAACTCGCAAGCTATACCTGTCCCTCCTGTGGTGCGGAAATAACCGGTGACGATACAATGGGGTCAACCGTTTGTCCATACTGTGGCGATGCAGCGGTGATTAAGGGACAGTTTGAAGGTGCTCTCCGACCTGACTATATTATTCCGTTTAAGACAGATAAGAAGGCGGCAATGGAGGCATTTGAGGCAGATTTCAAAAATGCACCGTTCCTACCGGATGAATTTAAGGTTAAAAAGAAAATAGAAGAAATGGTGGGTGTTTATGTGCCGTTTTGGATGTTTGACTGCGATTGCAGTGCGGCAATAACTTACGGTGCACAAATAGTTGCAAGTTGGAGTGATTCCAATTATCATTATACCAAAACAGATTATTACAGACTTTTCAGAAGCGGCAGTGTGGGTTTTGCCAACATTCCTGTTGACGGCTCAAAAAAAGCGGATGACGCATATATGGAGGCGGTAGAACCTTTTTGTTATGATGATGCAGTGGAGTTTAACGGTGCATATCTTTCGGGGTATATGGCGGATAAATATGATGTTTCGGTAGAGGAAAGCATAGAGCGAGCGAACGAACGTGTAAAAAATTCAACGGTTTCGGTATTTAAGGAAACGACGAGCGGTTACACTGCGGTGATTCCCGAAAGTACAAAAATCAGTTTTTCAGACGGTAAAATAAGGTATTCCCTGCTCCCGGTTTGGATGCTCAATATTAAATATATGAACAATACATATAAGTTTGCTATCAACGGACAGACCGGTAAGGTTGTCGGTGAATACCCTATTGATAACAGAAAAAAATGGAGATATTTTGCGAAAATTGCCGGCTTTGCTTATATAGCAGCGGCAGTTATAGCATATTTCTTGCTGCATTAGGAGGGAGCAAAATGAAAAGAATTGTTACAATCATGATTGGCTTTCTCTGCTTTGTATTGACAATTACCGTATATGCGGATTTTAACAAACCTACGATTACGGATTCGGTCGGATACCTGACAGAGGAACAGAATAAAGAACTGTCGGCAAGGCTTGATAAAATTCGTGAACAATATAGTTTTGACATCGCATTTGTTTCAGAGGATAGATTATCTGCCTATGACGCACAAACGTCAGCAGACGACATTTACGATTATAATGGCTACGGCTACGGTGAAAATTATGACGGAATACTTTTTTATATAGCAGATTCCGAAAGAGAATATCATTTTACCGTCTGCGGCAGCGGTGAAACGATATTTAACGAAAACGGTCTTGCCTATCTGGAAAAAAATATTGTTCCGTATTTGAAGAAAGACAATTATTATGCTGCGGTCAAATCATACGCCAATCATACGGAAGAACTTTTGGAGATGGCAGCAGATGGCAAGCCATTCAACAAAACTCAGCACAGCATGAAGTATATCCTGTGTGTGGTTGCCGGGGGGCTTCTTCTTCCCCTTATTCTTGCATATTTTATGATGCACAAAAAGCTCTGTGCAATGAAAACGGCGGTCAAAGAGGATTATGCCGGCAATTATATGAAACCGAACAGTATGAATCTTGACTTTTCAAGGGATATATTCCTTTACAGCACCGTGACAAAAACGGAAAAACCGAAATCGGATTCCGGAAGCCATACATCGTCTTCCGGCAGAAGTCACGGCGGAAGAGGCGGAAGTTTTTAATAAAAAAATTTAAGGAGGAAAAAAATATGGGACTTGGTGATTTTTTCAAGAACATTTTCGGCAAAAAGAATTGTGCATTATGCGGAAAGGAATGCGGTATGATGCATCGTTCAAAAATCAAGAACAAGGAATTTTTATGTGACGATTGCGGAAATCTATGTTCAAAGTACATTAGGCTGAGCGAGCTGACATTGGACGAAGTTAAGGGACATATAGAATATATGAAACGGCAGAACAGACTTTTTGAGGAGGTCTATTCCAAAGAAGGAAACAAGGACACATACCCTTCGTCGCTCAAGGAAATGGGTATTGAATTTTGCGATGATTTGGGGATGTTTCGGATTAAACACAGAAACAACACGGGCAGAGGCAAAATGAACGAGCTTTTCCGCTACGACCAGGTGGCAGGCTATGAGGAATACATAGATGAAACACCGTCAACCGAGCCGGGGAAAAAACCTGAATTTAAGGAATGCGGATTAAAAATCAAGCTTTTGGGCGGAAATATGAGCAAGGTGAATACAGACAACAAAAAAGGTCTTCGTCCTCATCCGTATATCAAGCAAGAACTTAAAATCTGTTTCAGCAAAAACAATCGTTCGGACGCACAGTATGCACATAATGCAAAATGCAAGTTTGATTATATTTTCGGTGTTCATGATGATGAAAGAGGTTTGTTCGGCTTTGGCAGAAGTAATGCAGAAAAAAGAGAGGATGCGGCAGCGATTGGAATGGCGGCGGCATTCGGAACGGCTTTTAAGGCTGCAACAAAAGGAGAGGAAGCCATAACGGAGGCGGACAAAGAAAAATTGAAGGAAGGCATAAATGCTATGAATGACGCAGCGACCGGCGGTATGGCGGTTTACACAAGACGTGCGGACGATGCGGAAGCCAAAATAAAGTAACGGGAGGTGCAAAACGTGAAAAAACTATCATTATTGCTTGCAATATTGCTGATTTTAAACGTCACTGTTGTCTGTGCGGAATGGGAAACATTCAAATCGGCGGACGGTATGTATGAATACACAAATGATGGAGTAATTACCGCTTATTACGGTGATGAATTTGCCTTTTTTCCGGAAGAAATAGACGGAACAAAAATCAATGAAATCGGCGTTATGGCTTGTTTTGACTTAGGAATTAAATTCATATCCTTTGCCGAAGGAATTGAATTGATAAACACAAATGCTTTTGAAGGCTGCAATGCCGAAAGTGCATATATTCCGTCAAGTGTGAAAAATATTGGTGAGCGTGCTTTTGCAAACTGTGCAAATCTTAATGAGGTTACATTGAATTCAGAGGAAATAACATTTGATTTTGATGTGTTTATCGGAACCGGATTTATAAAGTTTTATATCCCGTGCACGGCAGATAAGGATGTGATGTACGAAAAAATATTCAATGCAAAGGGTGATGGGAATTTTAGTTTTTCACTTATGCACACTGCGATTGTTGAAAGTATGACGGAAAAGGATATTTTCGGTGAGAACATGATATACTGCGAGAACTGCGGTTTTAAAGGAAGTAGATATTTGGAGGATACATCTCTGCCGTTTGCGGACGTATCGCAGGACGCATGGTACTATTCTTATGTACAGATGGCGTACAGCTTCGGCATCATAAACGGGAAAAATGAAATGGAATTTGACCCGAATGCAGGGCTTACCTGTGCGGAGGCAGCCAAAATTGCCGCAGTAATTCACAATAAAAGCCAATACGAAAGAGAGGAAGTTGAATTCCAAATGACCGGTGAAAACTGGTATGATGTTTATGTGGATTATTGCTATGACAATGCAATAATTGAAGATTATATCATCTTTGATTGGGAGAAAAACGCAACGCGTGCACAGATGGCATATCTGTTTTCAAGGTGCGACGTCAATCCGTATTTTATAAACGATGTCCCGATAACCGATATTCCGGACGTTTATGACACAACGCCCTTCGCATATGAAATTTTGGATCTTTACAATAAGGGAGTCGCAGTGGGAGGCAATGAATACATGGCATTTTATCCGGATTCACAGGTTAAACGGAGCGAAGCAGCAGCACTGATTTCGAGAATTCTTTGCTATGATATGAGAATTGAATTGCCGAAAGGGTGATTAAGGTGAGGCTGATGAAAGTAATTGCGATATTTACGATTATTGCCGGTCTTTTCGGATGCAAGGCTCCCGGAGAAAAACCTTTTATGCTGGACGGACCGGGCATGGTGTATGTCGACAGTGAGCATCGCACAGAATACGCAAATACTCTTCCGTTCGATGAAATTGATGATTATCCTTATTGGGCGGTCGCATATTTCGGAGAGGGAGATGAGGGTGAAAAAGCAGCAAAGGAATATGTAGAAAAACTTTTTTCAGAACTTTCAGAGGAAAAACGCCGAGCAATAGGGCATTACGATTACGGCAGAGAAAAATGGTATCTTGTTATTCCACGGTACGGAGAGGAAAACGAGTTGATTCAAAACGGCGATAAGAAAAATTTGCAAAAAGTACATGACGGTACACCGTATATAATAAACTGCGGCGGCGATGTTGAATTTTATATCTCCATGCGTGGCGGACATAAAATCACGCTTGATACAGATGAAAACGGCAGACTGATATGTACACCCGATATATGGGATATAACAGAGTATAAAAAATAAAATAATTGAGAGGAGAACATAATTATGGGACTTTTAAAAGCAGGTGCAGGGGCGTTCGGCGGTGTTTTAGCTGACCAGTGGAGAGAATTTTTCTACTGCGAAAGCTTGGATGCCGACACACTTGTGGCAAAAGGCGAAAAACGAGTGGGAAAAAGAAGCTCCAACAAAAAGGGAGATGACAACATTATTTCAAACGGTTCAATCATTTCAATAAATGAGGGACAGAGCATGATTATCGTGGAATCGGGCAAAATTGTTGAATTTTGTGCCGAGGCCGGAGAGTTTGTCTACGATAATTCCACCGAACCGAGTATTTTCTGTGGCAGCTTAGGCGAAAGCATTAAGCAAAGCTTTGTACAGGTAGGCAAGCGTTTTACTTTCGGCGGTGAACCCGGTAAGGACCAGAGGGTTTATTATTTTAACACAAAGGAAATAACGGGAAATAAATTCGGCACGTCTTCACCGGTACCATTTAGGGTAACGATAGATGAAACTATGAACTATAAGCTGTCGGTGGATTTAAGATGTAATGGTGTGTATTCCTATAAAATAGTTGATCCTGTGATGTTTTATACGAATGTAAGCGGTAATGTCGAATATGTATACAGCCGTTCGGAAATTGATGAAATGTTAAAGAGTGAGCTTTTGGATGCTCTCAGACCGGCATTTGCACAGATTTCGGCAATGAAAATAATGTATTCAGAAATACCGGCACATACAAAAGAGGTTACAAAGGCTCTTTCCGAGGAGCTTAAAGCCGAGTGGAGAGAAAAGCGTGGAATTGAGCTTTTCGCCGTAAGCATTAACGGTGTATCTATTCCTGAGGAACAGAGAAAGAAGATTACCGAGTGGGAGGAAAACATTATGACAACCAACCCGAATATTGCGGCGGCACGTATTGTCGGCGGGCAGACAGACGCTATGAGAACGGCTGCGGCAAATGCAGGCGGAATGGGTGCAATGGGCGGCTTTTTCGGAATGAATATGGCACAGAATGCAGGCGGTATGAATGCAGGCAATCTTTTTGCGATGGGTCAGCAGCAGACACAGCAGCCGCAAGCGGCAGGCTGGAGCTGTGAATGCGGGCAAACCGGAAATGCGGGCAAATTCTGTATGAATTGCGGAAAGCCGCAACAGGTATCGGACGGCTGGACTTGCTCGTGCGGAACGGTCAACAAGGGTAGGTTCTGCCAGAACTGCGGTAATCCAAAGCCTGTGGGCACACCAACCTATAAATGCGACAAATGCGGCTGGGAGCCTGAGAATCCCCAAAATCCACCGAAATTCTGCCCTGAATGCGGCGACATATTTGATGATAATGATAAACAGTAAAATTGCGACAGCAAAAGCTGTGTGATGAATAAGAAAAGGAGCAAGTAACAATGAGATGACAGTTTTATCTGTTCAGAACATTCACCGCCGGAATACAATAATGATAAAAAATAAAAGAATAAGGAGGAATTCAGTATTATGAAAAAGTTATTAGCATTGATTTTGATAATTGGAATGATATTCACACTTGCATCGTGCGGAGATGACAAGACCGGAAACGGCGAGCAACAAGCCGAGGGAACTAAAAAGATTGACTACGCAAATATGACAGAGGACGATTTAATCAAGGAATTCATCAAAGATGAAAATAATATAACCTTGGACGAATTTGTAAATCTTGCTTCCACATATTCATATACAACAATCAACGATAAGCTTGAACTTGATGAAAATATAACAGATAAAGCAATCAAAAAACTTAAGGATAACAAGGCAACACTTCCGGCGGCAAAGGAGTTTGTCGAACCTCTTTTAAAAAGCGACTCGCCGCAGGTAAGGGGATATGCTTTTTCAAACATCGCCACATTTTTCGGGGCAAGTGATTCACATAAAGTGATGGCAAAGGAGATTCTGAAAACCGAAAAAGAGCCTTATGTTATTAAATGTGCGGTGAGAGTTCTTGGAAATGAAGGTGGCAAGGATGCAGAAATCGGCAAATTCCTACTTGATGCGGCAAAGAATGAAAACGCAGTTGTAAGAAGGCAGGCGGCGGTTGCTCTCGGAAGCACATGGAACAAAACTCTTGATGGTGCGGTTGATGCGGAAATCGAACTGATGAAGGATTCGGATAACGAGGTTCGGAAAGCAGCGTATGAGTATGCCGGTATTCTTGGTGATGATAGGGTGGTTGCACCTATCTCGGAAATGCTGAAAAACGAGGCTGACGCAGACCTTCATTCAAGCGGTGTGAGAGGGCTTGTTTGGCTGTGGTACGATTATCCGTCGCACGAAAATACAAGCGAAGCGGCATACAGGGCTACGATAGACTACCTTAAAACCACACCGGGCAGTGATACAGTTCCCACATGGGCAGCTGTGACAAGCTTTACAAACAAATCCGCTCAGAATTATGCCGCATGGAGAGAAAAAGCTACATATTTCAATACGGATGAACTTTATGAGGTTATGCTCGGACTTGTAAAAAACGAAAATTTAGGACGTATGACGCGCGGATATGCCTGCAAGCCCGTTGCGGTACACTGCTCAAAAGAGCAGTTTGAAGCATTTGGTGAGGTTGTAAATGCTCTTACCGATAAGGACGCGAAATTTATACAGGACGAGTATCAAAATCAGGCAAAAAGACTTGAATAGTCACAGAATGGAGGAATGACTATGAAAAAAATAATCGGCGTTATACTGATTATAGGAGGCTTGCTCTTTGCTTCGCTTGCCGTAAAAGCTCTTATGTCAGCACCGCAGTCCTACGAGAGAATCAGAACTGCGGCAACGATTAAGGACGGCAGAATTCTTCCCGAAAATGAGGGGAAGCTTGTAGTTGTTTCGGGAACTCTTAAACCTGTCGAACAGCTTCAAGACCCAATAACGGGCGTTAAGCTTCCGGGTGTAACGGCGAAAAGAACGGTTTGGACTTATAAACAGGATACCGGCAGCGGTGATGAAAAAGTATGGGACTGGCAGCCGGAGAATACCGATTACAGTGAAAAGGCAAATTTCGGAATCAATGCCGAGATACTTACAACGACCGTGCTCGCCGCACCTACCGTGCTCGGTGAGTTTAAGGTAGAGAGCAAGCTGCTTAATCCGCTTATAAGAAACACGGAATTTACGCAATATGACGAGGAGAGCCTTAATGTGGGCTGGAAGGTGCTTTCGGGCGGAAAAGAAAGCAGCTACTGCGTTTCAAAAGAACATTGGCTGCCGAAAAAAACAACAGGTATGTACTCATCAACGGGATACGGAGCTCAAAAAATATCCTACGGTATTGTTTCGCCGGATGATTCGCTCGAATATACGATTGTCGGCGTACAAAAAGGCGATACCCTGATAAAAAGCGAAGATGTAGATTCGGTTACAACCGTTAAGGGAATTATGACGGCGGAAGAATTTGCCGTTGAAAACAAAAAAGGCGTGCGAGGCGGTTCGATTTTCGGCATAATAACAGGTATACTGCTTGCAATAATCGGTGTTGGCATGATGGCATTTCGGAGGCAGTAAAAATGAAGATGAACAAAAAAATATTTTCGGGCGGCGAAACATATATTTCAGCAGCGGCAATCGCAAAACTTACATTAAAGAAGCATATACAAATGATTATAGGCGGATTCTTCACGGCGGTTTTTCTGTTTGGAATTATTTCGGGGGTTACAGGGTATAACGAAAATCTTCGCGATAATTTGATTACCAATATAGTTATGCTTGTTCCGTCCGCGCTGATGTTGATAAACGGCATAAAAAACGGAATAAGAGCGAATCTTGCACGCCGTTATGACTCCATATTTATGTGCGACCGGGACGGCACGGTGACAATCAATGAACTTTCAAAACAGGCGGGAAAACCATCCTATAAGGTGCTTTCCGAACTGGAATGGCTTTTCGGAAAGGGTGTCTTTCGGGATTGTACACTGCAAAAGCAGGGAGCACCATGCGTGATTCTTTTGGGCAGAGAGAACAGCAAAACAAGCTTTGTCAACGTTGTATGCGAAAAATGCAACGGAATAACAAGAATCCGCAACGGAAGTTCCGGAAAATGCGAGTATTGCGGAAATGTAATCTCAAGCCGCAATACCGGATAAATGCAAAAATCAAAAAGAGAGGAGATGCAAAGCTATATCGAAAGGTATTAACGCAGATAAAGAACTCAACAATTCGGATTATATTGTTATTTAATCCGGCACATTCCGACACAGTTTGCAGAGAAATGTAAAATATCGCATTATGATATTCTGTAACTGTATCACCGTCATAGCATACGCTGAGGAGCAAAAAAGCACAGAAGAAAACAAAAAGCCTCCAAACAATCGGACGACTATCATGACGGACAAAATAAACACGCTGACCGTACAGCCAAATTTACCCGTGTTTTTCAAGCGGGTAGGTTTGGCTGTTTTTAATTTGTAGGAAATTGCGTAAACATAGCCGAGCACTGCTTAATGTGGGATTAAAGGACAATCTGCTTGAATTAAAAAAACGAGGTTTCTGCTTTTGCAAAAACCTCGTCTGGCGGACAGGGTGGGATTCGAACCCACGAGCCGCTTACGCGGCTACCTGATTTCGAGTCAGGGCCGTTATGACCACTTCGATACCTGTCCGTATAAACGGAATATATCCACTGCAATTATAGATTATATCATAATGTTGAAATACAGTCAAGATTTTTAGAACAAATTTTTTAAATAAAATTTTAAAAAAGTACTTGACTTGGAGTTTACTCCAAATGCTATAATAAATTTGCAAATAACAGAAAAACTATTTATAGTACGAGAAAAGGAGATTTGAATATGTACATTGAGAATATAAACGGCCCGTCTGATGTCAAAAAGCTGAGTATTGACCAGCTTAATGTTTTGGCTGAGGAAATGCGTCACGCATTATTGACAAGACTAAGCAAGCACGGCGGACATTTCGGACCGAATTTCGGTATGGTGGAAGCGACTATCGCAATGCACTATGTATTTAATTCGCCGGCAGATAAAATAGTGTATGACGTTTCGCATCAGTCATATCCGCACAAAATGCTTACAGGCAGAAAAGACGCATATCTTTACGAAGAACATTATGACGATGTATCGGGTTACAGCAATCCCGACGAAAGTGAACACGATTTCTTCACTATAGGACACACCTCCACATCGGTCAGCCTTGCGTGCGGTCTTGCAAAGGCAAGGGATTTAAAAGGCGAAAACGGTAATGTTATTGCAGTTATCGGTGACGGTTCTTTAAGCGGCGGCGAGGCTTTGGAAGGCTTGGATATTGCGGCGGAGCTAAACGGCAACTTTATCATTGTTGTAAACGACAACGATATGTCTATCGCCGAAAACCACGGCGGTATTTACAGCAACCTGAAATTACTTCGTGACACAAACGGTACTGCGGAATGTAATCTGTTCAAAGCAATGGGACTTGATTATGTCTATGTCAATGAAGGAAATAATGTCGCTGACCTGATTGAGGCATTTGATAAGGTAAAGGACAGCACAAAACCGGTTGTTGTACATATCAACACATTAAAGGGAAAAGGCTATGCTCCTGCCGAACAAAACAAGGAAAATTGGCATTATTGCAGTCCGTTTGACGTTGAAACGGGCAAACCGCTATATTCGTTTGACGGCGAGGATTATTCGAGCGTTACCGCCGATTATCTTTTAAAGAAAATGAAAGAGGATAAGAGCGTAGTTGCCATCACATCGGCTACACCTACCGTTCTTGGATTTACGGAGGATAAGAGAAAAGAAGCCGGAGCACAGTTTATTGATGTGGGTATTGCGGAAGAAACTGCGGTTGCACTTGCATCGGGTATCGCTAAAAACGGCGGCAAACCTGTTTACGGTGTGTACAGCACGTTTATACAAAGAACGTTCGACCAGATTTCACAGGATATGTGTATCAACAACAGTCCCGCAACAATAATTACATTCTGGGGTTCTGTATACGGCATGAACGATGTTACACACTTGGGATTGCAGGATATACCTATGATGAGCAACATTCCAAATCTTGTATACCTTGCTCCTACAACAAAGGAAGAATACCTTGCAATGCTTGATTGGAGTATCGAGCAGACAAAACATTCCGTTGCAATCAAGCTGCCGGGCGGAGCGATGGTATCTGACGGCAAGACAATAACAAAGGATTTCGGCAAGCTTAACACTTATGAGGTTACTCAAAAGGGAAGTAAAGTTGCCGTTGTCGGCTTGGGAACATTTTATAATCTGGGACAGCAGGCTGCCGATTTGATAGAAAAGAAAACAGGCACAAAGCCTACTGTTATTAACCCTTATTATATCACAGGTCTTGACGGAAAATTGCTGACCGAATTAAAGAATGACCATGATGTGGTAATCACATTGGAGGACGGTATCTTAGACGGCGGTTTCGGCGAGAAGATTGCACGTTTCTACGGTGCGTCTGACGTTAAGGTATTAAACTTCGGTTTGAAGAAAGAATTCCTTGACAGATATGATGTCAATGAAGTATTAAAGGAAAATCATCTTACAGCAGAACAGATTGCGGAAGATGTAATCGAATTATTGTAATTTTAATCATACGGGCAAGTCTTTTAACGGCTTGCCTTTTTTGTTTTGCAAATTTGATTTATCCGAAGATTAGTGGTATAATAACCTCACGAAATAAAACGAAATCAGAGATTTCTGTATCTCGGAGAACATTTTATCATAATACTGCGGCGACATACAGCCGCCTGCGTTGTTATGGTATACTTTAATCACGAAACAACAGAGGATATTTATAAAGATGCAGCGAAATTTTACACGGGGGAAAATAACGATTAATATATTGCTTTTTGCACTGCCGCTTATGGCGGGCAATCTCTTGCAGCAAATGTACAATATAACCGACACATGGATAGTCGGACACTATCTTGGCAGCGGCACACTGGGTGCGGTCGGCTCGGCGTATACGCTTATGGTGTTTTTGACATCTATAATTCTCGGACTTTGCATGGGCGGCGGAGCGGTTGTTTCCATGCAGTACGGCGAAAATAATATGCCGAAAATGAGAAGAAGTATATTCATGTCATTCATGTTCATTTTGGCGGCGACACTGGTGCTTAATGCTATGGTATATATATTTGACGATTTTATTCTGTACATTCTGCGTGTGCCAGACCAAATAAGACAGCTCATGAAAGATTATCTTTTGGTGATTTATGCCGGTATAACGGCAACGTTTTTGTATAACTATTGCTCGGCGGTATTGAGGGCGATAGGAAATTCGGTCACACCGCTTATATTTTTGGCGGTGTCGGCGGTGTTGAACGTTTTTCTCGATATTTACCTCGTGGCGGTTGTCGGCTGGGGTGTGAAAGGTGCGGGAATTGCCACCGTATTTTCACAATTTGTATCGGGAGTGGGAATACTCATATACACACTTAAAAAGTTCCCCGAATTAGTGCCCCAAAAAGAGGACAGGAGATGGAATAAAGGCGAATTTGCAGCGGTGCTCAATCTGTCGGCAATGACTTGCTTGCAGCAGTCTATAATGAATTTCGGTATACTTATGGTGCAGGGGTTGGTAAACAGCTTCGGCACAGCCGTTATGGCTGCATTTGCCGCTGCGGTCAAGATTGATTCGTTTGCATATATGCCCGTTCAGGATTTCGGCAACGCTTTTTCGACATTTGTTGCACAAAACTACGGTGCGGACAACAAGCAGAGGATTAACAAGGGTGTTGTAAGTGCGGCGGTTACATCGGCGGTTTTCTGCGTTATAATCAGCACGCTTGTGTTCATTTTCGCAAAACCGCTTATGCAGATTTTTATCAGCCCGTCTGAAACGGAGGTTGTAAATATAGGCATAAATTATCTGCGGATTGAAGGCTCGTGCTACATAGGCATAGGAATATTGTTTTTGCTTTACGGCTACTACCGTGCGGTGGATAAACCGCTTATGTCGGTAATTCTTACGGTTTTGTCGCTCGGAACAAGGGTTCTGCTTGCATATTTGCTCTCGGCAATATCTTTCATCGGTGTAACGGGGATATGGCTGTCCGTGCCGATTGGGTGGTTTCTGGCGGATATGGTCGGAGTGCTGGCGTATTTATACGGACAAAGGAAAAATAAAAACTGATATATTCCGCCCCACGGGGCGGAACTTTGAAATAAATATCTTGACATATATAAAAAATAGGTGCATAATAATGGTATATGCGGGTGTAGTTTAGTGGCAGAACTTTTGCTTCCCAAGCAAATAGTGTGGGTTCGATTCCCATCACTCGCTCCAAAAAGTAAAATCGTCGCACCAATGCGGCATTAATGATTAAATCAACTAATAGTAGTTGATTTTTTTTTGTAGAAATGAAAATCACAGCAATCTCCGCCGCAGCCCAAGGTTTTTGAACGTGAAAATCCCAATTTTTTAAGCTCCCCGTAAGTTACATTATCTACATCACAGAAAAGACGGCATAATTGTGCACAATCATTTTCTGTGCAAGCTGTATGCCAAAGGCATTTTTTCATCGTCACATCAAAGTAATCCTTGCCATGTTTTTGTGTGCTTTCCCACAGGTCGGTTTTACGAACAACTTGAAGAAATATATTACTGTAAAGAAAGTAGAAACATGGTAATTTTTCTAATTTAACCATAGATAAATGTTTCTGTTTTGCTACTATATCAATCATGTATTTTTGCATATGCTTGTAAACTTCTTCTGCTGACATTTCGTCTTGCAGAATAGCTTTGTATAATGCTATTCTCGGAAGAATTGTTTGAATAAGAGTTTTTATTTGATTTTCTGACTTGTTTTTTATATTTTGAATAAGTTTATTAAATATTATTTCCTGCTTGTTAAACAATTCATTTCCTTTATCCGCTCCGAATTCTTCGTTTAAAAATTCTTTTATTTGCTTTTGCTGTTTTATTTTCATATCTGTAACACCTTCATAAATTATGATTTGACGAGTTAATATACACAACAAACACTCACTCGAATTTCTCTCAAACCCACTCTTACTCACCAAACTCGGTCAACGTCAGTAGCACTATACTTTCATTCATATCTATGTTTGCACTTTCCCACTAAACTCACCCCAACGGACACGCAAAAAGCGTATATCTACATTCCGTGGGCACAGAGGGTATGCCGTATCTATGTTTTGTTTGTGCAATATGTTCAATCATGTTTACCACAAGCACTACGCTCTGACGGCACAAAATTCATGCGTCTAGGCAATAAATGAATTTTGCCGACACATTTGGAATATCTATGCTCGCAATAGCTTTGCAGCGTGTGGGTCAAGGGTGTCCCTTGCGGACTTTTCCGTTTGCTTTGTGGACGCGGACAAAGCGAACTCCAAAGGGTTCGCTATAATTTGATAATGTCTATGCCTATGGGGAAGTGAAACGTCCCCGTCGCTAAATGGGGGCAACGTCAGTCGCACTACACTTTGATGCTGTCTATGCTAGGATAGAACAACAAATTGTAGCTTTGTGCATAGTCCACCGCAAGATGTATTTAGTTCACAGTAGCGTCATTCTTCCGCTACACAAATGTAGATATAGCCGAAAACATAGGGATTTCGCTTGTTGCGACAAGCGACAAACTTTTAGAAAGTTTGAACAAATTTGGACGCTAAGGGGTGTTTCGCCGTCTGCGGACGGCGATTTAAGGCTCTGCCTTAAAAATTCGCAAGCCTTTAAAAAGGCTTGACCTAAACTTTGATGGGCTACGCTTTGTGTAAGCGACAAATTACTGTTCAGTGATTAGATTTACACATTAATTATACTATTTTTTGTTGATTTAATCAATCTTGGGAGTATATTTTTCAAATAAGAAAAGTTAAGACCCAAAATAATACATAAAAGCGGACAGATTTTGCGAATATTTTAACAAAAATTCCTTTACAAAGCACATGATTAAGTATATAATAAAATAGTTCGTCATAAAATGAACATATAAATAATTTTGTTGGAGTGAGTTTTTTGGATTTATTTTCATTGTTTCTTATAGCGATTGGTTTGGCAATGGACGCATTCTCCGTATCCGTTACCGACGGTATCATTTTAAAGGGAAAACTGAAATTTAGAAATGCACTTAAAATAGGCTTGTTTTTCGGAATATTTCAGGCGGTTATGCCGTGTATAGGTTACGTTTTGGGATTTAATTTCAAAAGCTACATAGAAAGCGTAGACCATTGGGTGGCACTTATTCTGCTTGGATTTATAGGCGGTAAAATGCTGTATGACGGTATCAGGGGCGGCGATGACGAGGAAGCCGAGCTTGAAGGCAAAAATCCGCTCGACAACAAGGTATTGACCATACTTGCGGTAGCCACAAGCATTGACGCACTTGCTGTGGGGATAACACTTGCCACGATGGATTGCAGTCTTGCACTTGCGTCGGGGGTAATCGGCACGGTGGCATTCGTATTGTCGATAGTCGGAGTTTATATAGGAAATAAGTGCGGTAACCTGTTCGGGAACAAGGCGGACATTGTCGGAGGCTTGGTTCTTGTGGGTATTGGCTTAAAAATACTGATTGAACACTTATTTTTCGTATAAAATGTAAAATTAAAAGAAATTTTTGATTTTTTTAAATTTACCTATTGCAAACTTTTTTGTAGTGTGGTATAATGCTAATAAATTAACAAAGAGATATTGAAACAACAAAGGTGTTGTGTATAGAGGACTTAATTGTACGGTTGAGTTCTGTATACATAACACCTTTTTTAGTTCAATCGGTTCTAAAATATTTTGTTGCATAAAGGGGAGAAGATTATGTTTGATATTGAGCTTACCAAGCACCTTGCGGAACTTAGTAAAATATCATTTACCGATGATGAGCTTGAAAAGATGAATGCTCAGATGGGTGACATTATAAATTTAATGGACAAAGTTAAGAACTTCGATAAAAACGATAAAACATATGCACTTGACGCAGTAAACTACCCGAATTTGCGTGCAGATGAACCACAGGACTCATTTGATACGGACAAGATTTTATCAAATTCAAAGAAGGTACAGAATAACAGCTTTGTAGTGCCGAAAGTGGTTTGATTGAATTTTTAACGGAAGGAGCATGGGATATGTCTATTGCTAAATTGCGTGAGCAGCTTGATAAAAAAGAAATAAGTGCAAGGGAACTTACACAATCCTATTTGGATAAAATTAAAAATACAGATAAAGAGTTAAACAGTTACATTACGGTCTGCGAAGAATCGGCACTTGACGAAGCCGACAAAGCACAGGAGATGATTGACGGCGGAAACAGCGGTGCATTAACGGGAATACCGCTAAGCATTAAAGATAACATCTGTACAATCGGTACAAGAACAACGTGTGCGTCTAAAATGCTTGAAGATTTTGTGCCGATATACAATGCGACCGCAATGGAAAAATTAAATAATGCCGGTGCGGTTATATTGGGCAAAACCAATATGGACGAGTTTGCGATGGGCGGTTCGTCACAGACATCGTATTTCGGCGGTGTACATAATCCGTATGATACCTCTCGTGTAACGGGCGGTTCATCGGGCGGAGCGGCTGCAAGTGTAGCCGGCGGACTTTGCGTCGGAGCGTTAGGCTCGGATACGGGCGGTTCGGTTCGTCAGCCGGCATCATTCTGCGGCGTCACAGGCTTAAAGCCGACATACGGCAGAGTTTCACGTTACGGACTTATCGCATTTGCATCATCGCTTGACCAAATCGGTACGCTTGCGAAAAGTGCCGAGGACTGCGGACTGATACTTTCGGCTATTTCGGGGTATGACTGCAACGACAGAACTTCGGCAAAGGTTGAAGATGTGAATGTAAACGCAAAAATCGGTATGAGCCTGAAAGGAATTAAAATCGGTATACCGGCAGAATTTTTTGCGGAGGGTGTCCGTGAGGACGTTAAAAATACGGTTATGGCGGCGGCAAAAGCATACGAGAGCATGGGTGCGGAATTGGTTTCGGTATCGCTGCCGAGCCTTGAATATGCGGTTTCGGCTTACTATTTGATTTCATCGGCTGAGGCGGCAAGCAACCTATCACGTTATGACGGTGTTAAGTACGGCTACCGTTCGCAAGTCGGCGAAAACTTTAACGAGCTTATCAAAAATACACGCCGTGAGGCGTTCGGCGATGAGGTTAAGAGAAGAATTTTACTCGGTAACTACGCATTGTCAAGCGGTTACTATGACGCATATTATAAAGGAGCGTCAAAAATCCGCACACAGATTAAGAAAGAGTATAACGATATTTTTGAAAAATGCGACTGCATATTGACACCGACAGCCCCGACAACGGCTTATAAAATCGGTCAGCAGGAAAATGACCCCGTTAAAATGTACACGGCGGATATTTGCACGGTTACGGTTAATATTGCCGGACTGCCGGCAATATCCACAACCTGCGGTTATGACAGCGACGGTATGCCGATTGGTATGAGCATTGTGGGAAAAATGTTTGATGAGGCTACAATTATTGCGGTTTGTGACGCTTTTGAAAAGAGTTTTGTAAGAAAAGAGGTGCAAGGCTAATGAAATATATTCCTGTAATCGGTCTTGAAATTCACGCAGAAATGCTTACTCATTCAAAGGTATTCTGTTCCTGTTCGGCGGAATTCGGCGGCGACGCAAACAGCAGAGTCTGCCCAAGATGTTCGGGACTTCCGGGCACACTTCCCGTTGTAAATCAAGGGGCGGTGACTTTGGCGGCTCGTGCCGGCTTTGCACTCGGCTGTTCGGTAAACGGATATTCTTCGTTCGACAGAAAGAACTATTTTTATCCCGATTTGCCGAAAGCATATCAGATTACGCAGTTTGAAAATCCTATATGCGGAGCGGGAGCGATTGAGGTAAACGGTAAAAAGTTCAGAATTAATCATATACATATAGAGGAAGATGCCGGTAAATTGGTGCATGACGATTATGAGGGTGTATCAATGGCAGACTATAATCGCTGCGGTGTTCCGCTTATTGAAATTGTTACCGAACCCGACATGAGGAGTGCCGAGGAGGCAAGGGATTTTGTTGCTGAAATTGCACTTCGTTTAAGATATGCCGGTGTATGCGATGCGAAAATGGAGCAAGGCTCACTTCGAGTTGACGTAAACATTTCGCTTATGCCGTATGATTCGGACGTATTCGGTACTCGTGCTGAAATTAAGAATTTGAACTCGCTTAAATCTATCGTGAGAGCTATTGAATATGAAATTGAAAGACAGAGCGAGATTTTGGATAAAGGCGAAAAAGTCATTCAGGAAACAAGACATTTCAACGATAACCACGGGACTACAAAATCGCTTCGTTCAAAGGAAGAAGCACACGATTACCGCTATTTCCCCGAACCGGATATACCGCCTGTATTTTTGACAGACGAGGAAATTGAGGAAATACGAAACAGTATGCCCGAAATGCCGTACAAGAGATACGAAAGATATACAAGCGAATATAATCTGCCGGAGGCGGACGCTAATCTGCTTATAGCAGACAAGGATTTATCGGACTTTTATGACAGTGCGGTAAAGGAATATCCGAACTATAAAGCGGTTTCAAATATGGTTTTGGGTGAATTTTTGAGAAATATCAATGATACGGCGGTTGCGGTGGCGGACGTTAAGATTGCTCCGAGCGATTTGGCACAAACGGTTAAAATGAGTGAGGACGGTATTGTCAGCAAGAATGCCGCAAAGGATATTGTAAAAATCATGTTTGAAAAGGGCGGCAAGCCACAGGATATTGCAAAGGCAAACGGTCTTATTATGGAAAATGACTCGTCGGCACTTGAAGAAGTTATCGACAGGGTAATAGGCGAAAATGCAGAATCTGTCCAAAGCTTTAAGGACGGCAACCAAAAGGTGTTCGGTTTCTTGATGGGACAGGTAATCAGATATGCCGGCAAGGGTGCTAACCCGAAAATGGCAAAGGATTTATTGATGAAAAAGATTAACGGCTAAAATATTTTATAATATACAATGAATGGGGGAGTGAATATGCAGACAGCAGACGGTGCAAGCCTTTTAAAGACAGTTACACTCGATGATATGGAAAAGGCTGTCGGCGGAAGTATCACATTTTGTGCTTGTGTACATAAGGTGCGAAGTATGAAAAATTTTGCTTTCGTATTGCTCAGAACAGGCAGATATGTATTCCAGTCGGTTTATTCCGAGGATACCTGCAAAGGCAGTCTTGACGATATAAGCGAGGGTGTTTATGTGAAAATCACAGGCAGTGTGAAAGAGGATAAGCGTGCAAATTACGGCTATGAAATCACACTTGAAGATTTTGAGGTTTTGTCAAGACCGGCGGCGGATTATCCGCTTCATGTGTCGGACAAAAATATCGGTTGTCCGATTGAAACAAATTTGAATTACAGAAGTGTGGCACTCAGAAATCCACGTCAGAGAGCGGTGTTTAAAATCAGTGAGGGCGTATGTGAGGGATTCAGACGGTTTATGCTGGAAAACGGTTTTACGGAAATTCACAGCCCTAAGATTGTTGCCGCCGGTGCGGAGGGCGGTGCGAATATTTTCAAATTGAAGTATTTCGGAAACGATGCGTTTTTGGCACAAAGTCCGCAGTTTTACAAGCAGACCTGCGTGGCATTCTTTGACAGAGTGTTTGAGGTTGCACCCGTATACCGTGCGGAAAAGCACAACTCGACACGTCACTTAAACGAATATATCGGTCTTGACTTTGAAATGGGCTTTATCGACAGTATGCGTGATGTAATGCAGATGGAAACGGCGATGCTTAAATATGTGGTTGATTATATAAAAGAGCCGTACAAAAATGAATTGGAGCTGCTTGGGGCAGAATTGCCGGAGATTAAGAAAATTCCGATTGTGACTTTCTTTGAGGCACTTGATATAGTGGGTTCGAGCCACAACAAGGCTGACCTTGACCCACAGGACGAAATTGATTTGTGCAATTATGCAAAGGAAAAGTACGGCAGTGAATTTATATTTGTTGAGAAATTCCCTGCATTAAAGCGTCCGTTCTATGCGATGAATTCAAAGGAAGACGAAAAGCTTGCCGAAAGTTTCGACTTGCTGTTCAGAGGTCTTGAAATCACCACGGGCGGACAGCGTATACACGATTATAACGAACAGGTTGCCAAAATGGAGAAGTTCGGTATGAATCCCGATGATTTGAAGGTATATCTTGATATTCATAAATACGGTATGCCGCCTCACGGAGGGTTGGGTATCGGTCTTGAAAGATTGGTAATGAAATTGCTTGGCTTGCAGAATATCAGAGAGGCGAGCCTGTTCCCAAGAGATATTACACATCTTGACCCATAAAAATAAACAGTAAAGTGTAGATTTTGGTTATTAATTTGTATATCTTTTACGGAATTTAATAGTGCATAAAAAATACTTGTAAAAAGAATAGTTTGTTGATATAATAGAAAATGTTAGTATGGATTAACTTGTCGCATGGGTGCGTGACAATCCGAACATTGTTTATAATATCAACAGTATGTAAAACAAAGGCGTTTTATATTCCGTTATATTAGGATTATAGTACGCCTTGTTGTGTATATATAGTTATTAACACTTGAAAAAGTGTGATTATAAAATCAGAGTACATATGTATTTTGAAACTTAATTTAGTAAATTTATAAACAATATGCGTGGATAACCATGCGGTTAATATTTAGGAGGTAAAATATATGTCAGTATCAGAAATCTTCGGAAGCAACGTGTTTAACCTAACAGTTATGAAGGAACGTCTTCCAAAAGACACATTCAAATCAATCGAAAAAACTATCAAGGAAGGAACACCGCTTGAACCGTCGGTAGCAGAAGTTGTTGCAAATGCTATGAAAGACTGGGCAATCGAAAAAGGTGCTACACACTACACACACTGGTTCCAGCCGATGACAGGTATCACAGCTGAAAAACATGACGCTTTCATTACTCCGGCAGAGGACGGCAAAGTAATCATGGAGTTTTCGGGTAAGGAGCTTATCATGGGCGAACCTGACGCATCAAGCTTCCCGTCAGGCGGTTTGAGAGCAACATTTGAGGCTCGTGGCTACACAGCATGGGACCCTACATCATATGCGTTCATCAAAGACGGTTCACTTTGTATTCCAACAGCTTTCTGCTCATACTCAGGTGAAGTTTTGGATAAAAAGACTCCGCTTTTGCGTTCAATGGAGGCTGTAAATAAAGAGGCTTTGAGAGTATTGAAGTTCTTTGATTCAAAAGCTACAAGAGTTGTGTCATATGTCGGCCCTGAACAAGAATATTTCCTAACAGATGTTAAGCTATACAAACAACGTAAAGACTTGATTTTGACAGGCAGAACACTATTCGGTGCAAAACCGTCAAAAGGTCAGGAACTTGAAGACCACTATTTCGGTACAATCAAAGAGCGAGTATCTGAGTTCATGAAAGAAATCGACGATGAACTTTGGAAATTGGGCGTACTTGACAAGACAAAACATAACGAAGTTGCTCCTGCTCAGCACGAACTTGCTCCTATTTTCTCAACAGCGAATATCGCTTGTGACCACAACCAGCTGACAATGGAAATCATGAAGAAAGTAGCTAACCGTCACGGTTTGGTATGCTTGCTGCATGAAAAGCCGTTCGAGGGTGTAAACGGTTCGGGTAAGCACAACAACTGGTCAATCGGTACAAATGACGGTGAACAATTATTAAAGCCGGGCAAAAACCCAATCAAGAACAAACAATTCCTATTGTTCCTAAGTGCGGTAATCAAAGCGGTTGACGAATACGGCGATTTGCTTAGAGTATCTGTTGCAACAGCCGGCAACGACCACCGTTTGGGTGCTAACGAAGCTCCTCCGGCTATCGTATCAATGTTCTTGGGCGAACAATTAACTTCTGTTCTGCACGCTTTAAAAGAGGGCAAGACAACAATGGAACAAACAGTATCTGTTCTTGAAACAGGTGTTGATACACTTCCTGTAATCAATAAGGACGCAACAGACAGAAACAGAACATCACCGTTTGCATTCACAGGAAACAAGTTCGAGTTCAGAATGCCGGGTTCTGCACAATCTATCGCAGGTATCAACATTGTTATCAACACAATCGTTGCGGAAACATTGTCACAATTTGCCGACAGATTGGAAAAAGCAACAGATGTGGATACAGAAATCATGAACATCGTTATGGATACAATCAAAGAAAACAGCAGAATTATCTTCAACGGCAACAACTATTCAGATGAATGGGTACAAGAGGCTGAAAGACGAGGCTTGCCAAATCTTAGAACATCAGCAGACGCACTTCCGTTGTTTGCATCTGAAAAGAGCGTTAAGCTATTTGAAAAGCACAACGTATTTACAAGAGCGGAAACAGAATCTCGTACAGACATCATGATTGAGGATTACAGCAAGGCATTGCACATTGAGGCTCTTACAATGCTTGAAATGGCAAACAGAGAAATTCTTCCTGCTTGTATTGCATACTCAACAGATGTTCTTCAATCAATCACAATGAAGAAATCAATCGGTTTGGAAGTACCTAACCAAGAAAAGCTTGTAGGCGAAATTTCAGCTTTGACAGAAACAATGATTTCACAAATTAATTCATTGCAAGCCATTATGGACAGCGTTCCGGAAGAATCTGTTATCGGTACAGCCAACTATTACAGAGATACCGTTATCCCTGCAATGGACGATTTGAGAGCAACAGCAGATACTTTGGAAACAAAAGTAAGCAAAGACTTCTGGCCGTTCCCTACATACGAAGATTTGTTATATAATGTTTGATTTTTGTAATTGAATATGGTAATATAGAATTATGATAAAGCACGATTAGTATTAATCGTGCTTTGTTTTTGTAAAGGTAAATAAATCATAATTTAATATACCCCAAAAAAACAAACAGGATATACGAATAAATATAATGTATTTATAAGGAATGGTAAAATGAATATAAACGAGTATGTGTCAGAGATAAAGGACGACAATACAAAAATAGATGTATTCATTGAAGAATACAAACCGTTCATTATGGGTGTGGTTTCAAGAAAACTGGGCGGTTTTTTTGAATATGGCGTGGACGAGGAACTGAGTGTGGCACTCGGTGCGTTTTTGGAGGCGATAAACGGCTTCGACCAAAACAAAGGAAATTTCCTATCCTTTGCGTCTACCGTCATTCACAGACGCTTGATTGATTTTCTGCGGCGGAAAAAACATAATGAACTGTCCATAGAGGACTGCGAGGAGAATAACCCCGCTTTGCTTGGTAAAAGCTCCGTTGAGTCGTACAATCAGAGTGAGTATGAAGAAAATCTGCGTATTGAACTTGAAATGTTCCGCCGTGAATTGTCCGTGTTCGGAATAAGCATGGAAAAGCTGGTTAAAGCGTCACCAAAGCAGAAAGGAACACGAAAACTGTATAATACAGTTGTTTCGTACATAACCCAAAATGAAGAAATTTTAACCCAGATTTTGCAAAAAGGCTATATGCCCGTTACGGCAGTGAGCGAGAATTTGGGTATTAACCGCAAGAAAATAGAACGTGGACGTGATTATATTATTGCGTGCGTGATTATTCAGCATGGAGATTATGTGTATATGAAAGAATATATTAAGTGGGAGGTGATATAATGAAGGGCAGAATAATAGAAATCAATAACGGATATGCAATAGTAATCACCAAAAACGGTGAGTTTGTGAAAACAAGAAATTACAAAAAAGCGTCTGTGGGCGATGAAATAACCGTATGCACAGGATTTGCGGGATATACAAAAGCAATAGCGGCGGCTGCGGCTATGGTGGCGGTATTTTGCGGTACGGCGGTGTCATATTGTATGCCCACGAGTTATGTCGATATATGTATAAACCCCGAAATTGAACTCAAACTTAATATGTATGACATTGTTATCGGTGCGGAAGGGAAAAATGATGACGGTGCTGCGGTGCTCGGCAGGGAAAATGTGAAAAATGTAAAGCTGAAAAACGCACTTGACGATATAATCGAGAATGCACAGAGTTTAGGATTTATTCCCGAAAATGAGGAAAAGACGGTTGTATTGTCGGTGTTTGCGAAAAATGAGGGTACGGCAAAAAGCCTGTATGAAAGCGTTAAGGCTTATGAAGTGCCGGAGAGAATTAACAAGGTAGTGAAAATTGCAAGCAGTGACGATGTTACAAATGCAAATGCGGAGAATTTGTCCGTGGGCAAATATTTGCTTGTGAACGAGGTTGCGGACGCTGTGCCCGAAATGTCAAAAGAGGAATGGAAAAATCATTCGGTTAAAGAGATTATAACAACGCTTGACAAGGTAAAGGACAACAGCGTAACAACAACATCTGCACAGGCGGAAAATCCGCAGAATACAGTCGGCGGAACGGAAAACGTTATCGAAAATAAGCCGAAAATCAGTCCGAAACCCGAAACGGGTACGGCGGAACGTCCGACAACCTTTACAGAGCGTAAAACTGAGGATATTCCAAAACCGCAGACTATAAAAGCTGACGAGAGAAATACGCAAAAGCCGACTGAAACAAGGTTTGGTGTGCCTGTCGGGGATATTGCTCCGAAAGAGGAAAAGAAACCTGTGATATTTGCCGACAGCGAGCCTATGCCAAACCACGATGGCGGCAATGCAGAGCCGAATGACGAGCCTAAACCGCCGGAGATTGAAAGCCGAGATAATGAACCGCCGTCAAACAACAGTGAGTTTGAGAAACCGCCGATAACAAGCGGTGACGATTTTGGCGAAAACAATATTTTTGATGACGGCAGAAAAGACGATAACAATAATGTGCTTGATAATGAGCCTGTAAATGGCGATGGGGATATGACACTTCAAAACGGCGATAAGACTCATTCGGGCGGCGGTGCAAAAGCAGATAGTAACAAGTCAAATATTGACAATCGACCGAATGAGAACCCGAACGGCGGATTTGGTGACAGACAAGACGAGCCGAGCAACAAAGATTTTGACAGTCGACCGAATGAGAACCCGAACGGCGGATTTGGTGACAGACAAGACGAGCCGAGCAACAAAGATTTTGACAGTCGACCGAATGAGAACCCAAACGGTGGGTTTGGTGACAGGAAAGACGAGCCGAGCGACAAGGATTTTGGCAATCGACCGAATGAGAACCCAAACGGTGGGTTTGGTGACAGGCAAGACGAGCCGAGCGACAAAGATTTTGGCAATCGACCGAATGACAATCCAAACGGTGGGTTTGGTGACAGGCAAGACACACCGCCGGACAGGGATTTTGGCAATCGACCGAATGAGAACCCAAACGGTGGGTTTGATAACAGGCAAGACGAGCCGAGCGATAAGGATTTTGGCAATCGACCGAATGAGAACCCAAACGGTGGGTTTGATAACAGGCAAGACGAGCCGAGCGATAAGGATTTTAACAGTCAACTGAATGAGAACCCAAACGGCGGATTTGGTGACAGACAAGACGAGCCGAGCGACAAGGATTTTGACAACCGACCGAATGAGAATCCAAACGGTGGGTTTGGTGACAGGCAAGACGAGCCGAGCGACAAGGATTTTGACAATCGACCGAATGAGAATCCAAACGGTGGGTTTGATGACAGGCAAGACACACCGCCGGACAGGGATTTTGATGACAGAACGTATTTTGATATGCCAAGCTTTGACGGCGGACATGATGAGATGCCGTCAGAATGGGATTTTGGCGACAGCGGATTTGACGGAGAATGGAATGATGCTCCCGACGACAATCCTCCGCCGGAGCATGAAAACGGTTTTAATGACGGGCCGTTTGGCGAATAACTGAATAAAGCCTCAAAGGTCAAACCGAAAATCTGACCTTTGAGGCTTTTGTTTTGAGAAAATTATCTCAATATGATATATGCCGAATAGGCTATATAGGTAATCAGCATGGAAATTGCAAACGGTTTTGTAGTCTTTTTGGTTTTGATGAACACAAGATACATTGCGATACTTATGACAGTTAGAATAATTGTGTCATATATAGCAAGCATATCAACATTTATCGGGTGGATTGCCGCCGAAACACCAAGCACAAAGAACACGTTAAAAATGTTTGAGCCGAGCACGTTGCCGAGTGCAATATCACTCTCATTCTTTTTCAGAGCAACAACAGATGTGACAAGCTCCGGAAGTGATGTGCCTATTGCAATGATGGTTAAGCCTATCAGCGTTTCGCTGACGTGGAGTGTCAGTGCAATGGATTGGGCGGACATTACCGTAAGCTTGCCGCCGATTGAAATTCCCGCAATTCCAAGCAGCGAGAAAAGTATGTACATAGGAACGGATTTTAGCTTTTCATCGGGTTCTTCATCGGCAAGAGATGCTTTGTACTTTAATGCACTTCTTACGTTGAATATTATAAAAAGTACAAAAAATGCAAGAAAGATTATGCCGTCAATATGTGATAATGTAAGTGTTGAGTTTCTTTTGTATATGCGGTCAAAAGCCAGCATAAACATCAGGACGGCGGATAATATGGCAAGCGGAAAATCACGCTTTAAGACGGATTTATCAACGGCTATCGAGCCTACCAATGCAGATATACCCGTTACCATAAGCAAGTTGAAAATATTCGAGCCGATAACGTTGCTCACGGCAATCTCATTGCTGCCTGCCAGTGCTGCGGCGATACTTACCGCTGCTTCGGGCAGACTTGTGCCGAATGCAACTACGGTAAGACCTATTACTATTGACGGTATTTTAAGTTTTTTGGCGATACCCGACGCACCGTCAACAAATACGTCCGCACCTTTGATAAGCAGGAAAAATCCCACTATAAGCAAAAGTATGTCCAGTAAAGTTTTCATATAAATTTTCTCCTTTTGTATTTGGGGGCAGTCATAAAAAAGCTTCTGATAGAAGCACCGCCTGCGGGCGGAGGAATAATGTAGCATTTTTGATTTTTCGTCATTGCGTTTTACGCAATTTCCTACAAATTAAAAAAAGACTTTTATTGCCGCACAAAAGTAACAATAAAAGTCTTGCTAATTATAAATGGTACGGATTGAATAAAATCAATCGGGACTGTCGACACCATTAACGTTAAAACGTAAGCTACTCCCTTTTATTTTAAACAAATTAATCAGTCTTCATCGGGTTCTTCCGGCATATCCCAGTTGTGATATACTTCCTGAACGTCATCGTTTTCTTCCATAGCTTCAAGCAATTTGGTCATCATAAGAATTTGCTTTTCATCGGTAAGCTGTACCATAGTTTGAGGAACAAGCTGTACTTCGGCTGATGAAATAACGTATTTTTGTTCAAGAGCGTCACGAACCTCGTGGAAAGCCTCCGGAGAAGTTGTGATTTCGTAGTAATCTTCTTCAACGGCAATATCATCAGCACCTGCGTCAAGAGCGTCCATGGTGATAGTGTCCTCGTCAAAGTTTGCGTCATTTTCTATAACGATAATGCCCTTTTTGTCAAACATAAAGCTTACACAGCCGTTTTGACCAAGGTTGCCGCCGAATTTATCGAAGTAGTGACGCATATCGCCGGCAGTACGGTTTTTGTTGTCGGTCAAGGTTTCAACGATAACCGCTACACCGTTAGGACCGTAACCCTCGTATGTATTGTTTTCGTAATTTGTTGTGTCGCCGGCACCGGCAGCTTTTTTGATTGTACGATTTATGTTGTCATTAGGCATATTGTTGCTGCGTGCCTTTGAAATAACGTCTTTAAGACGTGAGTTGTTGTCGGGGTCGGGACCGCCGGCTTTAACAGCAACGATAATTTCTCTTGCAATCTTTGTGAAAATTTTTGCTCTTTGTGCGTCATTAGCACCTTTTTTTCTCTTAATTGTACTCCACTTAGAGTGTCCTGACATTGTTCTATCTCTCCTTTGTAAATTTATTCGTATACATAGCAAAGGGGCTATTACCAAGAAATATATGATTACTCACATAAAACCTTTGCAATAGCCCTATTTATGGCATATTATCAGTTTGCAGACGGTGCAGTTGTGCTGTCTGCTGTATTGTCTGCTGTATTGTCAGATGTTGTATCAGTATTTGTGTTAGCTGATGTATCGGCTGACGGAGTCGGAGTTGCACTGTTTTCTTTGGCAATTCTTTCTTCGTAATCCTTTTGGTTTACAGTATTGCGAACCTCTTTCCAAGTAGTATCGCCTGTAACGTCATCACCCAAGCCGTAATATTCTTTAAATTCGGCAAGATTATCGTCGCCTACATATTGTGAAAGTTTAACTTCACCCAAAGCAACACCCCATGTTGTATCTGCTGTGATGCTTGCATTGTCTGAAAGACCAAGCTGTGCTTTTGCCTCGTCAAGAGAAAGACCGCTAAGCTCTGCCATTTTACCCAATGGTCTGTAATCAGACGCTACATCTGCCAAAGTATCACGTTTCATATCTTTCGGCAAACCGTATTCTTCCTTGAATTCGTCAACAGTCATGCGAGCATTTGCGGCAAGTTCTTCAAGAGTTTGACCGCTTACATCAAGATAACCCATGTGATTATACTTGTTGTATTTTTGAACGCCCAATGTACCGAAAACGGAAATTACCGCAACTACAACCGCAACGGCAACATAGCTTAGTGCCAAAACCAATTTTTTGTTGACAGGCTTTGCGGGTGCTGCCTCGTCAACAGGTGCAAAATCCGGATTTGCAATGTTGTCGGCTGTTTCGGGTGTGTCAGTTTCTTCAACCGGTTCTGCGGTTTGTGAAACAGTTTCGTTTACTTCATCTGAATTTTCGATAATTTCTTCAGAATTTTCGTTGTTATTTAATTCTTCACTCATTTTAAAAATCTCCTTATCGATAAGCATTTTAAAACACAAGCAACAGTGTGTTATAAAACAGCTTTTTTAATTTTCCGCCCGAAAGCGGTATCTTGTATTAACATATTATTATGCAATGTAAGATATTATATCACAAACTGCGAAAGATTACAATACATAATTAACGATATACGGCAGTTTTTTTGTAGGATAAAAAGGAGAGGGGGATGGGAATAGTATAAATTATAATTTATCTAAATCATACCCAAAAATCACCAATAAAAAAATTATTCCGTTTTTATAAACAATTAATTGTAATTATACAAAATATGTGGTATAATTATTAAAAGGCAAATTTGGCAAATAAAATCAAAGTAACGGTATGTGCCGATAAAAAATACAATATAAGGAGGGGATTCATTTACAAAAATGAGTGCATACCTGTGAAATGACAAAAAGAAAGAGGGGAATAAAAATGATAAAGAAAATATTAAGTTTTTTTGTGACAGTATGTATATTGTGCACGGTTTTCCCGTGTGCGGTTTTTGCGATTGACGAAAGCGGTGAGATTGACGCCGCAAGAAAGGCTATCAGAAAGAGTGAAAGTACGCTTACAGCGTATAATGATATGCCAATGGAAGCATTTATAAGCCTTGTAAAGACAGTTATTCCGGCAGACAGCAGTGTGGAGCTCTCTTTTGAGAAAGAATCTGATTACCGTATATACAACGCAACGAGCGAAAAAGACGGTTCGATTTTTGCAAATATCCGGTTCACCTGCGGGCCTTACACAAGACACGATATGTATACCATTAAAATACCGGCACTTACCGGTGCGGCGGCTGAAAACAATCAGGACGCTGAAAATGTGGCAAAGGATATTGCAGAGGCAAGGGAAATTTTCAAGAGCGTTTCACTTGACCCGAACGTTACGCCGGACGATATTTTAAACTCGATAAGAGCGGTTATCACACACGGCAGTACGGTAACGCTTGACGGCGAATTTACAAAGGTAGATTCTACCGCAAAGAAAAAAGGCTCGGTAAAATGTTTTGTTAAATTTACAATCAACAGTGCGTCTGATACATTGAAGGTGTACAATACACTTAAATTGCTTGGCGACAATTCAGCCAACATACCTACAACTCCGGCAGCACCGGCAGGATTTACAGACGTGGCAGACGATGCATACTATGCAGATGCGGTTAAATGGGCGGTTGAAAAGAATATCACTCAGGGTACAAGCGATACAACTTTCTCTCCTGACGAAACCTGTACAAGAGCACAAATTCTGACATTCCTATGGCGTGCGGTAGGCTCGCCGAAAACAGGTGACGCAAATCCTTTTGCAGACGTAACGGCAAACGATTATTACTATGACGCAGCTATTTGGGCGGCTAAGATGGGTATGGTTTCTGGCGACAGATTTAACGGCGATACCCCTTGCACAAGAGCACTTACCGTTACATATCTATGGCAGAATGACGGTGCGGAAGAATACGAGGATTTGGGCGTATTTGATGATGTTGACGCTAATGCGAGTTATTGTGCGGCGGTATCATGGGCAGTTGAAAACGGCGTTACAAGCGGTGTGTCCGATACGGAATTTGCACCTAATGAAATTTGTTCGAGAGGTCAGATTGTGACTTTCCTGAAAAGAGCATTGGGCTGATTTGGTTTAAATAGTTAAATTGATGTGACTCCAAAAAGTTAGACTTTTTATAGCGTGGTAGTTTTAATGACTGCTACGCTATTTTTAATTTGTAGGAAATTGCGTAACACGCAATGACGAAAAATCAAAAATGCTACCATAGTCCTCCGCCCGCAGGCGGTGCTTCTATCAGAAGCTTTTTTATGCGTAAATTTTTAAAACATGATAGTAAATGATAGTTTTTTATGCGTTAAAATTAAGGTACAATAACTTAACGAAACAGAACGAAATCAGAGAATTTCTATGTTTTGGAAAACATTGCATCATAATACCGTGTTGTTATTATATAAAAAATATATCGGAGGCGGAAAAAAATGACATACATTGATATGATTAACGCATTTTGGAATTGGAGAAAGTTTAATGTAATTCCTCATTCAACGGCGGATTTGTTTTACTGCATTTTGGACTTTGCAAACTCTACAAGGTGGCAGGATAAAATTACTATCCCAAATTCACGCATAATGGGTAAAATCGATATTTCTGAAAAAAGCCTGTTTACGTCACGCAGTTTATTAATTGAATTCGGACTTATAAATTACGAGAGCGGTAAAAAAGGTCAGGCGGGTACATACCAAATCAATCTGACAACTCTGCAAAGTTTCAGCAATAAGTTCTGCAATGAGGACAGCAATGATGGAAACAATAGCAGAGCAATTCGGGAAACAATAACGGAGCAGCAGGGGGGACATAATAAAGATATAGATAAAGAGATAGAAATAGAAAAAGAGAAAGAAAAAGACGAAGATGAAGACAATAATAAATTATCGTCGGTCATCGTCTGCTATGAAAATAATATTTCGTCAATCACAAATGTTATTCGTGACAGTATTGCCGATTGGCTGAAAAGTGTGGACAGTGATGTGATTATATGGGCGATAAATGAGGCAGTGAAACTGAATAAGCGTAACTGGAAATATATCGAGGGGATAATTCGCAATCAATTAAACAGCGGAAATACCACTCTCGAAAAGATTATCGCAAGCGAAAAACAGCGTGAAAACAATACCAAATCCGACAGCTATACAAGCAACAACACCTATGATTTCGACGGGATAGAAAAGCAGATGTGGGCAAATTACAAAAAGGAAAATACAAAGCACGATGCTTATGCGGATTTATTTAAAAAGTTTGAGCTTGGCTGATTGATAAGCAATTTTAAATCAATAAATACCGTTATCGGTTACTGTAATTATGTCCGCCGGCAATATACAACTGTGACTGCTTTTTGTATAAATGCGGATAACGGCGATTTATCACCATTCGGTCGGACAGTTATTATTGATTTATTATACAAAGTATGGTATTATTAATACTGTTTAAAAATATTTTATTAAGGAGTTGAAGAATATGCCTGTAACATTCAAGGGTGGTATGCATATGCATGACTTCAAGGAACTTACAAACAATGTGGCAATAAAAAAATTGCCGGATTGTCCGCTGCATATATTCCCGTTGCAGCAACATATAGGAGCACCGCTGAATCCGCTTGTGGCAGTAGGCGATACTGTTAAAGTGGGACAGAAAATAGCGGACAGCGACGCATTTGTATCATCACCGCTGCACAGCAGTATTTCAGGTAAGGTAACCGCAATCAAGCCTCATTATCATCCTTCGGGAGCAATGGTTACATCAATTTTTATCGAAAACGATATGGAGTATACCGTTGATGAGAGCATAAAGCCGAAGGGCGAGCCGTCACAGTATACGCCGGAACAGATTGTGAAATTTGTCCGAGAGGCGGGTATTGTCGGTCTTGGCGGAGCGGGTTTTCCCACTCATGTTAAATTGTCACCGCCGAAGGACAGGGAAATTACTCATGTCATAGTAAACGGTGCGGAGTGCGAACCATATCTTACATCAGACCACAGACGTATGCTTGAAACACCTGAAAATATTTTTTACGGTTTGGAAACTGTAATGGGTATATTCGGATTGAAAAAAGGATATATAGGTATTGAAACAAATAAGGCGAATGCAATCGAGGTTATGCGTGAGGAGGCTAAAAAGCATGACGGAGTGGAGATTGTTACGCTTAAAACAAAATATCCGCAGGGTGCTGAAAAACAGCTTATAAAAGCCGTTGCAAACAAGACAGTGCCGTCAAAGGGCTTGCCGAGCGACGTCGGTGCGGTTGTATTGAATATAGATACCGTTACCGCTATTGCAAATATCTTTAAAACAGGTATGCCGCTGCTTACAAGAATTGTTACGGTTTCGGGCGACTGCGTGAAAGAGCCGGCTAATTTTGAAGTACCGATTGGTGTGCCGTTTGAATTTATATTTGAGAGTGCGGGCGGATTTGTGAAAGAGCCTAAAAAGATTATCATGGGCGGCCCTATGATGGGTATGGCTCAGTATACGCTTGAAACTCCCGCAATAAAGACAACATCGGGTCTTTTGGCTATTTCAGATGTTGCGGATACTTATGATGAGGAATCACCGTGTATCAGATGCGGTAAATGTGTATCCAAATGTCCTATGCGTTTAATGCCGCTTTATCTTAACAAATATGCCTTAGACGGCAATTTGGAAATGGCGGAAAAATATAATATTATGGATTGTATAGAATGTGGTCTTTGCTCATATCTCTGTCCGGGTAAACGTAATCCTTTGCAGAATATAAGAATGGCAAAACAACAGATTATCGAAAAATCAAGAAAGAACAAATCATAATATTGTTTAATATACAGGAAGGAATGGTATAAATTTATGCAAAAATTTGTTGTGTCATCATCACCGCATATACATCAGAACGAGTCTATAAGTTCTATTATGCTTGATGTGATTATTGCGCTGCTGCCGGCAACGATAGCCGGAGTGTATTTCTTTGGATTTCGTGCACTGTTTGTGGTTTTAACCGCTATTGTGTCATGCGTTGCGGCAGAGGGTATCTATCAGAAACTTATGCACAAGCGTGTTGCGATAAAGGATTTGAGTGCGGTTGTAACGGGCTTGCTAATCGGTCTTAATATGCCTGCCGGTATACCGCTCGGTATGGTGGTTATCGGTTCGGTATTTGCGATAATTATTGTAAAACAGTTGTACGGCGGTTTGGGAAAGAATTTCTTAAATCCGGCTTTGGCGGCAAGATGTTTCATGCTTGTTGCGTGGGCGGGTGCAATGACCACATTTGTAATTCCGTTTAAGGGCACGGGCGTTGATGCGGTTGCGTCGGCTACACCGCTTGCTATTTTAAAAGGTACGTCGGAGGGCACTCTGCCTACAATCACAAACGCATTTTTGGGTATTATTCCGGGCAGTATCGGCGAAACATCGGCATTGATGCTGCTTATCGGATTTGTATATCTTTTGGTAAGACGTGTTATCAGCTGGAAGATACCTGTTACATATATTGCGGTCTTTGCCGTTTTGACATTCCTGTTCGGCGGCGAAAAGTTTGATATTCACTATACATTGCTGCAAATACTTACAGGCGGTCTGTTCCTTGGTGCATTCTTTATGGCAACAGACTACACAACCACTCCGACTTCACCTGTCGGACAGTTTATTTTCGGTATAGGCTGCGGTGTTTTGACTTTTGTAATTCGTAAATTCGGCGGTTATCCTGAGGGTGTATCGTTCTCGATATTGCTTATGAATTTGGCTACACCGCTTATTGACAGATACATTATTCCAAGGAAGTTCGGGGAGGTGTCCAAACATGGCGGAAAGTAATACAAATAACGCATCTTCAATCATAAAAACAGGTTTGATTTTGTTTGCGATTACTGCGGTTGCGGCATTGGCTTTGGCGGTTGTAAACAATGTCACTTATCCTGTTATTGAGAAGAATGATATCGAAAAGACAAATATGTCAATGGAAAACGTTATGAAAACTGCGGTTGAATTTGTCCCGACCGAAAATGACGGTCAAAACGACAAGACGGTATCCGAAATATACACCGCAAAAGATGGCGAGGGCAATGTCATCGGCGTTTGCGTATGTGTGTCGCCTAACGGCTACGGCGGTGCGATAGATATGGTTGTCGGCGTGGATAAGGACAGCAAGGTTACGGGCGTGGATATTATAAATCAGTCCGAAACGGCGGGTCTTGGTGCGAATGCGGTAAAACCCGAATTTAAAGACCAATACATCGGCAAGAGCAAAATAGGCAAGGTTGTAAAGAACAATGTTACAGACAAAAAGGACGATGAAATAAACGCTATTTCAAGTGCGACAATTACGTCAAAGGCGGTTACAAGCGGTGTAAATACTGCGATTGAAACAGCGGAACGTATTATGGCAAAGGAGGTTAAATAATGGATAAGAAAAATTCAAATTTATCAATACTTTTAAACGGTTTAATTAAAGAAAATCCTACCTTTGTTCAGCTTTTGGGAATGTGTCCCACATTGGCGGTTACAACAAGTCTTAAAAACGGTATCGGTATGGGATTGTCGGCGGCGGTTGTACTTACTGCGTCAAATATGCTTGTATCGCTTTTGCGTAAGATTATACCGTCAAAGGTTCGTATAGCGGCATATATCGTAATTATCGCTACGTTCGTTACAATTATACAAATGTGCCTTAATGCGTTTTTGCCCGACTTGGCGTCACAGCTTGGTATATTCATACCGCTTATAGTTGTAAACTGTATTATATTGGCTCGTGCGGAGTCGTTTGCGTCAAAAAACGGTGTAGGCAAATCCGCACTTGACGGCTTGGGTATGGGACTTGGATTTACGGTCGCTTTGTCTATCATATCGGCAGTGAGAGAATTTTTCGGCTACGGCACAATTTTCGATATTCCCGTTTATGCCGATAAACTTCCGCCGATTTCCATTATCTCACTTCCGCCGGGCGGATTTATCGTATTGGGATTATTGATTGCATTGATTAATTATATTATAGCAAAGAAAAAGGGGGATAAAGCAGTATGAAAGAAGCAATTACGATTATAATTGCGGCATTGTTTACTCAAAACTTTGTTATGGTTAAGTTTATGGGAATATGTCCGTTTTTAGGTGTATCAAAGAAGATTGAAACGGCGGCAGGTATGGGAATGGCGGTAACATTCGTTATGGCTATTGCGTCTATGTTCACATATGCGGCAAATAAATTTCTGCTTGTTCCGTTCGGACTTGAATATTTGCAGACAATAGCGTTCATTTTGATTATTGCGGGTTTGGTGCAGTTTGTGGAAATGTTTGTGCAAAAGTCGATGCCGTCGCTGTATAATGCACTTGGTATATACTTGCCGCTTATCACAACAAACTGTGCGGTATTGGGTGTTACATTGCTTAACGTGCAAAACGAATACAACTTCATATATTCTGTTTTGTATGCGGTGTTTGCGGCACTTGGATTTACGCTTGCAATTATACTTTTTGCGGGTATTCGTGAATCGCTTAGTGAAAAGGAAATTCCAAAGCCGTTTAAAGGTTTCCCTATTGCGTTGATTACAGCCGGTTTGATGGCAATAGCATTTATGGGATTTTCGGGATTTACAATATGATATAGGAGGGATAACATGAATTCTATTTTAATAGCAGTTTTGGTCATAGGGGGAATAGGACTTTTGTTCGGTTGTCTGCTTGCCTATGCATCAATCATATTTGCAGTGAAGAAAGACCCTCGTATTGATGAGATTATAGAAGTATTGCCGGGTGCTAACTGCGGTGCGTGCGGATATGCCGGTTGCAGTGCGTTTGCGACTGCGGTGACGGAGGGCAATGCTCCCGTAAACGGCTGTGCGGTCGGTAAGGACGCAGTTGCGGCTAAGGTTGCCGATGTTATGGGTGTGAAAGCCGATAAGGTGGAAAAGAAAGTGGCAAAGGTTCGCTGTAACGGTACTTGCAGCAGTGCGGCGGATAAATACGAATATTTCGGCGTGGATAACTGTATTGCGGCAAATAAACTTGCGGGAGGCCCGAAAGCCTGTCCGTCGGGCTGTTTGGGTTTGGGTACTTGTGCAAGCGTTTGTCAGTTCGGTGCTATCAGTATTGTTGACGGCGTTGCGGTGATAGACAGTGAAAAGTGTACCGCCTGCGGTCAGTGTGCGAATATCTGCCCTAAGCATTTGATTGATATTGTACCCGACAAGAATGAATATTGGGTATTGTGCCACAACAATGACAAGGGTGCAATGGTTAATAAATATTGCAAGGTCGGCTGTATCGGCTGTAAGATTTGCGAGAAAAATTGTCCGACCGGTGCGATTACGGTGGAAGATAATCTTGCAAGAATAGATTATGAAAAATGTGTGAACTGCGGTGCGTGTGCTGAGAAGTGCCCGAAGAAAGTAATTCATATTAAATAATATGTTTTGAAAGAATGGCTTGTGTATACGGGTCATTCTTTTTGTATTTGCGGTACAAAAATTATAGGATATGATTAATTTTATTGACAAAAGAGATAATTATATGTAAAATAAAGATAATAAATATTTTGGCAATGAGAGGAATTTTATGTATAACAGTATTGTTTTTTTTGTGATGTGCATAGTTTTGGTTGCTTTGTTAATTTTCTTAATCAATAAAAAATATGTTCCGTCAATAGTGCTTGCCTGTATTGCAATATTGTTATATGTTGCGATTAATTGGAATGAGCTGTTTAAATTATATGTTTATATAATAAATTAGTATTAAGGAGAAATTATGAAAATAAAAATTGTGACAGGCTGCATTGTAATTTTTGCGGTAATATTTTGTATAAAAATACTGCCGCTGTTTATGCCTATAAAATATGCGGTAAAAGAATTACCGCAAAACAGTGAATATTTTATTGTAGAGGGAATAAAAACAACAGGATATGAATGGCTGATTGTGGGTAATCAAAACGGGTGTGACAAGAGTTTATACAGAGAGATTAATATTTTAGGTAAAGCACCGTTTTATAAATTTTACAATGATGACAGTTCACGAGATAATAGATATATATGCTATGGTGAAATTATTCACGATATACCTCGTCCCCGTCCGAATATGGGAGATGACAGGCTTATTGAAGAAGATGTACTGAGTGTGGATAGGTGGGATATTATGTATCCTGTGCAAAGAGATATGCTTTTTTTATCCGGAAATTATATTTGTCTTTATGATATATATTATGGCGAGCATTATACGGTCAAGGAAATGCTTAAAGGACTGTATATTTGGAACTATAAGTCCTTTATACCGGAAAATTTAAAATAAAAACAACAGCAAAGCCAAGGGCTTTACTGTTGTTTTTTCATATATGCTTATGTAGCCGTAAATTAAATAACAGCTACACCAGCCATATTATATTTCATTTTAAACCTCCCAAAACAATTCTTGTTTTGCCAAATCAGAAATCTACCAAACCAAAACTTATGTTTAAGGCATCGTTCACCTGAGCCATAAGCCGGCTGTCCAAATGCCCGATTTTTTCTCTCAGACGCTTTTTGTCGATAGTACGCACTTGTTCCAGAAGAATTACCGAATCCTTGTTAAGACCGTATTCCTCGGCGGACAATTCTATGTGCGTAGGCATTTTCGCCTTATTGATTTGTGAGGTAATTGCCGCTGCAATCACTGTGGGGCTGTACTTGTTCCCAATGTCGTTTTGAATAATCAAAACAGGACGGACTCCGCCTTGCTCCGAGCCGACAACGGGACTTAAATCGGCGTAATAAATATCTCCTCGTTTTACTATCACTGCTATTCACACTCCGCTAGTTTTTCCTCATAATGTTTCAAATTTTCTTCATCTGAACACAAGCACTCCTGTGCTATACTGAGATTAATTTTAGCCATTTCCTGATAACCACGAGCCAATTCCGCTTTTAATTCACGTTTGTGCTTTTCGCCAAGATAACTTTTCATCACATCACGAACTATATCACTGCGGTTTTTATTCTCTTTTTCTGCCAATTTATCTATTTCATCAACCAAATAATCGGGCAGGGTTATCAACACCTCTTTAAATTGTGACAAAGCAACCGAACCCCCTGTTTATTTAATATATCGCATTTTAGCAAGTGCTAAAAATACAGGCTCTTAATTGTAACAGTTTAAATAATTCAGTACCTTCACCGCCTTTCCGTCCGAAATATAAATTCTCGGAACTCGCTTTCCAATCATACAGATAATCTCATAATTGATTGTTCCAATCCAATTTGCAACGTCATCTGCCGTAATTGTATCAGCACCAAATATTGTTACTTCGTCACCGATATTTATATTCTTAACATTTGTGACGTCAATCATACATTGGTCCATACAAATTCTTCCGATAACTTTTGCATTTTCTCCGTTTACATACATTTCTGCCTTACCGCTTAACAAACGTGAATATCCATCAGCATAACCAACAGGAACAGTAGCTATTTTAGTTGTCTTATCGGTTATGTACGTTTTGCCGTAACTTACACCACGCTCGGCAGGCGTATTCTTGACGTGAGTGACATCGGCTTTTACGCTCATTGCTGGTATCAGGTCAAGTTTTGATTTATCCACATCGTCCGACGGATACAAGCCGTAAAGGATAATCCCCGGACGCACCATATCCAAGTGCATTTCGGGATACATCATAATTCCGGCACTGTTGCATATATGTTTTATAGGTATATTGATATTTCTCTTTTCAAGCTCCGAGCACACCTTCATAAACAAATCAAATTGCTTGTGGGTATAGCTTGTGTCCTTTTCATCGGAACAGGCAAAATGTGAGAAAATACCGTCTATCTGAATTGACGGCAGATTATATATCTTTTCTATTTCATTTATAGTATCTTCATTTTCAGCCAGAAAACCTATTCTGCTCATACCTGTGTCGATTTTAATATGAATTTTTGCCGTTTTGCCCATTTTAACAGCCTCATCGGATATGATTTTTGCAAATTCATAGCTGAATACGGACGGCATAATATCGTTTTCTATCATTTCCCCGACAGCCTCATAGCTGACGCCGCCAAGCACCAAAATAGGTACGTCTATATTGTTCTTTCTAAGCTGCAACGCTTCCTCGACAAGTGCGACCGCCAAATAGTCCGCACCGTTTTCAAGCAGGGTTTTGGTCACCTCCAAAAAGCCGTGACCGTATGCGTCAGCTTTTACAACCGCCATGATTTTAGCGGATTTATTCGTAATATCTCTTATTGCTCTCATGTTATGTGCGATAGCGTCTAAATTAATTTCTGCCCATACACGTTTATTCATTTTTTGTTCCATAGCCTTTCCGCCCACAAATTTATTGTCAGCCGATACATTGTGGGAATGTATCGGGTATGCTCATATCTGTTTCGGAACATACATAGTATATCATATATTTATGCTTACTTCCACAGGTAATATACGCACAATCGACTATATTATTCCTGTCAAAGCACGGTAAATATTATCTGTTATCAAGGTAGGTGTAAGCGAATTTTCGCCCGAAGTTTCACTTGCAATATCGCCCGCTCTGCCGTGCAGATACACCGCCATGGCAGCCGCAGTCGGCTCATCGACACCACGTCCGATAAGCGAGGCAATCATTCCGGCAAGCACATCGCCGCTTCCGCCTGTCGCCATGCCCGAATTGCCCGTAGTATTAATATATTGCACACCGTCACAAGCGGTGACAATGGTATGATGTCCTTTCAGAACCAATGTAAGTCCGTATTTTGTCGCAAAATCCTCCGACAGCTTAAATCTGTTCCGCTCGCTCGGCATACATTTTGCCAGACGTGCAAATTCAACGTTGTGCGGAGTTATAATCACATTGGTCGAACAATCGTTAAGCATATCCATATCGAGTGCATACAAGCCGTCTGCGTCAAGCACAACGGGAACTTGTGCCTCTGCCAGTACACGCTTTAATATTTTGCGTATTTCGGGAGAACGTCCTATTCCGCAGCCGAACAGAATTACATCGGAGCTGTTCATTTTTTCGACAATCAAATCGGTTGCATCGTAGATTAGATGTCCGTTGCTGTCGGGCAGGGGAACAGTCATAACTTCGGTAAGCTTGTTTTCCATTATCTCGTTAAGACTTGACGGAATACCAAGCGTTATAAGTCCGCTGCCCATATTAAGTGCCGCCTGTGATGCCATATAAGCCGCACCGGTCATACCGACGCTGCCGCCGACAATAAACACTTTCCCGTAAGTGCCCTTATGCGAATTTGCCGTTCTTTTAGGAAAATTGTCCTTTACAAATTCATCGTCCAATACATTTTTATTGATTTTCTGTTCATCGATAATATACTGCGGTATGGATATATCCGCACATACCAATTTTCCCATATAGTCCGCACCGTCAAAAAGGAACATACCCAATTTGTAACCTGCAAATGTAACGGTGGTATCGGCTTTTATGCAGATTCCGCACACCTCTCCCGTATCTCCGTTTACACCGCTCGGTATGTCAACCGCAAGAGTATATTTTGACAGTGTGTTTATCGCCTCTATAATATCATGCGGCAAATCGAACACAAGACCGTGTATGCCCGTACCGTATATTGCGTCGATAACAATGTCGCATGATGAAATATAGTCGCTCGGAATATCGCACAAAAGGTCAATATCTGCGTCCATATTTTCAAGTATTTCATAATTTATCAGTGCATCGCCCTTGAAGGTATTTCCGCACACCAAAAGAACACGCACATCAGCACCCGAATTTATCAAATGTCTGGCAATGGCAAATCCGTCACCGCCGTTGTTGCCCTTACCGCAAAATACACCTATACGCTTGTTTTTGAGGTCGCCGAACTCGGCTTTAAGTTCGTTTATACAAGCAATGGCGGCATTCTCCATCAAAATTATACTCGGTATTCTGCCCATGTCGCTTGCACAGCGGTCTATCTCACGCATTTGTGATGTATAACAAGCCTTTTTCATAGCATTTGCCCCCTAATTATTTTTCAGCAATTACATATGCTGTGGCATAATCTCTGCAATGTGAAATAGATACATGAAATCTTTTTATCCATTTTTTCTGTGCGGCTTTTTGAGCGTCACCCGATAATTCGATATAAGGCTTGCCCAATTCGTCACGCAGAATTTCAACTTCTCTCAAAGCAAAATTGCGTATACCCGTACCCAACGCTTTTGAAAAAGCCTCTTTTGCCGCATAATTACCGGCGATTTTTTCGTACTTATTCTTTTTGCTTTCAAAATACTCGTTTTCTCTGTCGCTGAAATATTTCCGGCAGAAATTTTCCTTGTCTACCAATTCGGCAATTCTGTCAATTTCGATAATATCCGTACCGATTCCGATAACCATACTTTTACCTCCCAATATTCCCAGTCTATGCATGAACATTCCGTGGATTTGCTTTTGCCAGTCCGTCTACAATTTTTTCGGTAGGCTGGAAAAGAACCCTTTTCCTTTCTCCGTCACTGTAAAAATCGGCAAAATATATATTGTCGGCATTCTTGTCGCCGACCAATACCAATTTCTGTGACAAATTATTTTCGTTTTCATATTGATGTTTAAATTCAGGATTGTGTATGTTTGCACACAATTCCACTTCTTTAAAATTAATTGTGATGATTCGTTTTCTGCCGTTTTTGGCGATAATTTTGTCGATGTCCAATTCGCCGTTGGTAAGGATATATTCATATTCAAGGTTTCTGCTGTTTATAATCAGATATACACCGTACCATGTAAAAGCCGCAAGCAGAACACCCAAACCCAGAATCAATGCGTTCAAAAGCATAAACGCAAGCGACAAAACAATCCCCAATATCACGCTTAAAACTATGATGACATAGTCTTTCGTGTCTTTTTTCTTTTTAATAATATATTCTGTATAAATATCCATAAAGCACCTCTTAATTAAAAAAACTTCTGATATAAAAGCCAAAAAAGGAAAATGCGGAACGCATTTCCCCTCTGTACTATTTTTCGAGTCTATCCGCAAGTTTTGTATATAAGTTTTCCAATGCTCTTGCTCGGTGGCTTATTTTGTTTTTTTCTTCCTCGGTTGCCTGAGCAAAAGTTTTTTTCAACTCGTCCGAATAAAAAATAGGGTCATATCCGAACCCGCCGTCACCAATCGGTTCGTGGGTGATAGTACCGGACACTGTTCCTTCGGCGGTTATCTCGTCACCGTCGGGGAATATCAGTGCGACAACCGATACAAACTGTGCTTTTCTGTTTTTGGTTTCGCCAAGCTCGTCAAGCACTTTCTGCATTTTTTCGGCATCGGTGGCATTTTCACCGGCATATCTTGCCGAATATACTCCCGGTCTGCCGTCCAATGCGTCAACGCAAAGCCCCGAATCGTCTGCTAAAACAGGTTCATCACACATCATCGCAATGGCTCTTGCTTTAATCAGAGCATTCTTTTCAAATGTGTCGCCCGTTTCTTCCACATCAACATCAAGTCCGATTTCTTCGGAGGACACAATCGTAATATTCAGATTTCCGAGAATTGCCTCCAATTCTTTAATTTTGCCTTTATTTTTCGTAGCTGCAATAATTCTCATTATTCTTCACCGTACCAATCCGCCGCTGATAACGCAGCATATATGTCATTTGTCATAGAGTAGTTTTCCGCAAAATGCAAAAACTCATTCCGACAGTCGGCATATTCTGTATTTTCGGCTGTCAATACAGGCATAATATCCCTCCCGTACAATGGCATTATTATACATGACATTGCATTTTTTTCACACTCATATATTATATTTTACTACATATGCGATGATTTTGCAAGCAGTAAATTATATAATGTTGAACAGGGTGTACACAGGCATGTAAATATTGATTTTGGGGAGAATAAGTGTTAGAATAACCTCACGAAACAGGACGAAAGCAGAGATTTCTATGTTTCCTAACTTAAATGTTAATATTTACTATATGAACAAATTCGTTATCTTTAAGGACATGATAGTCATTTCCGTTATACTTGTCAGAAATACTTTTAATAATTTTCATACCCAGTCCGTGAAGCTTTTTGTCGGATTTATCTGTATTGGGGTTATAGCTTGTACAGAAATTACGGCAGTCAAACACCAAATAGCAGTTTTTCCTGTAAATATTAAAGGTAATATATTTGTTGGCTGTTTCTTTTTCGCAATTTTCTATGGCATTGTCGAGCAGGTTTGAAATAATGCTGCATAAGTCCATGTCCGAAACGGATATATTGCTGATATTGACGGAGTTGATTTGAATGTCGATATGACATTTTTGAGCATATTGCAGTTTGTTATATAATACCGCATCAGCAGCGGCATTGCTGCAAAAAGTGATGTTATTGGTCTTTTGTATGCTCTCGGTTAATTCGCTGATATATTTTGACAGTTCATCATTGGAATTGGTAAGATATAATGATTGAATTGTTTGCAGATGGTTTTTAAAATCATGTTGCAGTTTGCGAATATCCGTATACTTTTGTTTTAAATCTTCATAGTGCTGCTGTTGGAGCATTGTTTGATGTTCAATAAATGCACTTTCGGCGGCTCGTTTCCTTTGCAGTTTTGTGTGCTTATAAAGAAAGAAGAATGCGATAATACTAAATGTAAATGTGGTCACAGCAAGTGCTATAAAAGGTATATTTTTGTATTTATATATATACAATGCGATAAAATATAAATTTACGCCGAGTATAAACAGGAATATGGAAATTGCTACGGTAAGATATTCCATGTTAAGCGATGAACTATCGGTATACTTGTGCACAAGCATTACAGTTAAACCGCATAATATAGCCATAACGCTGTATATCAGTATAACAGAAAGAATTGTGTAGATAGGGAAGTCCATAATGTCGGCATAATTCATATGGAACACATATATCCCCATAAGACCGACAAATATTTCGCCGATAAATCCGTACAGACAATATGATACAACGGCGAGGAGTTTATGAGATATTTTTGCTTTATAAAAATAATTATAAATCAGAAATTGTACAACAAGAAAAGTGGGAAGTTTTATCATAAAATATTTGCTTATCGGCAAAAATATTATTTTTACGATTACTCTTGTTATGAAAAGCAGAATTGTGTTTTTGCGTACATCATCGGTTTTGTACGGAAATAATTTCATTCCGTATACAATTTGCAAAACCTCGTCTATCAAATAGCCGAGTGTGATATAAATATTTAACATAATATGTCCCCCAGATAAAGCGTAAATAAATTATTTATATGAGCCAGATAGCGTTTGCTGATTGGAATTTGTGTGTGGTTTTCCAGAAATACGGTTTGTTTTTCGATTTTAAAAATTTTAGTAAGATTAACTATATAGCTTTGGTGACAGCGTGCAAAAATATCCGTGTCAAGCTGTTTTTCGAGTTCGGACAGTTTCAGTGAGTGCAGCAGCTGAGTTCCGTTTGAAAATGCAGCTGTAATATTATGTGCAGAGCTTTCAAAGTAGAATATATCATCAAAATTAAGTCTTATTATAGATTTTTTTGTTTTTATGCAAAGTGAAGTATTTCTGATTTTATCGGCAGCTTTTAAAGCCTTTTCAAGTGCATTGTTAAAATGGTGTTCGTTAAACGGTTTTTTCAGAAAATATACATGTTCGGTTTCATAGACGTTTTCGTAATAATCGGAATACCCCGACATAAATATTATTATAATGTTTGGATATTTATTGTGCAGCTCCTTAACAATGTCAATGCCGTTTTCGTGGCTGTTTTCAAGCACAATATCCATAAAAATTATATATACATCATGATTATTGCAATTTGAAAATAATTCGTACAGTGCATTTCTGTTTTCTGCCGTAAATATATCATGGCTGACCGTACAATGTTTATTAATCAGATTTTTTAAATATCGAGTATGTTCTTTAATATCATCGCAAACAATAAAATTAATCATAAGTTCCCCCGCAATTTACAATTATATTAATAATTATATTCTGACAATAAAATAATGTCAATGCAAATAGCACTAAAAATATTATTTTTTCGACATGAAAAAATGATAAACGGAGCTAAATTTGCTTTTTTAAAGGCTAATTTTGCGTATAACTTGATTTGTTATATTTTTTTATGATAAATTAAAAAGGAGTAAAAGTAATAATTTTATTGCAAATAGTTAAATTAACGGAGGGGATTTATGAAAAGGATAATAAGTTTTATAGTAATTCCAAAAAAAATAAAAAAATTTTAAAAATGTAGGTTTGTCAATGATGTGTTACACAATCGGTCAAAAAATTTCGCCGTCTTGCAGGAAAGCTTTAATGTAATCAACAGGGGCTTTCCAATTAAGAGGACGCATAGGAAACGGAAAAATATTTCAACAGTGTTGAAATGCAGAACAAGGCAACCATCGTTGCCTACGAAAAATCTAAGGGATGGAGGTAGCAGCATAGATAATTATTTACAATTTGTAAGCGACGTATGTGTCTTATCATAATGTTACAGATTACACGAATGTTAAGTCGATTACCAACTCGTGTACTGATATTAAAGAAAAATTATAACTGTAGAAAGTTGAGGGGAAATTTATGTATTGTAAATTTTGCGGAAAAGAAATTGATGATAACAATTTATTTTGCAATCATTGCGGAAGGACATTACAAAGTACCAACAGTAAAGAAATTGGCAAGAATACTAAAATCAACAAAAAAGCGATAACAGACCATTTGGAACAGGTAAAAATACTTGAAACAAGAATTTTTACCTTAGACAATATGATAGGTGTTCTAAACGATAAAATACTGGAGCTGAGAAGTGAGCCGTTTGTAGAGAATATATACTTAGACAATCATGACCTTGTGTTATGGCCGTTTTGGGTGGTCTTCCCTATTGCTCTGTTGATAATGGCAGCTTTAACTGGTGACTTTATTGGTACCATATTGTGCATATTAAGCGTAATTCTGATGTTTTTTTCAGATACAGTAATGGAAGCGGTTATTTCAAGTCTTGCTATTGCTGCTGGGGCAGTAGTTTTGATAAATATAATCGGAGCAGTAATAGCGGCAATACGTAATACAAAAATAAGAAAACAATATAAGAATTATGTCAATAACATACAAACACAACACAAAATAGACTTGACACAGGCAAGTGCAATAGAAAAGAATAAAAGGTTGTTAATTGATAAAAGAAAAAAGGCATCTGTTTATTTGAAAAAAATATACGGAGCCAATATCATATACCCCAAATACAGGAATCTCATTGCCGTTTTATCTATATATGAGTATTTTGTATCAGGGCGTTGTGATGAACTTACAGGACATGAAGGAGCTTATAACATATACGAAAGCGAATTGAGATTGAACAGAATAATCAACACTTTAGATGATATACTGTATCGTCTTGATGAAATAAAACAGAATCAGTATTATTTGTATCAGGCTCTGTGTGATACGAGAAATATGATAGATAGTTTATCAAGTGAAATGAATTCTATTTCTTCGGGAATGTCAAGGATAGAAAACAGTGCAAGCATATCAGCGTATAATACCAGAATTGCTGCTGAAGATACCAAATTGCTTACATATATGAACTTGATGCAGTTATGAATATATAGATTGATTCAATTTGATGAAGCTATGAGAGTGGAGATTTGATTTTTTCAAATCTCCATCTTGACATTAAAATGATCGGCATTAAATCAAAGACTTTTCTATACCGTTTAGATCTATATAAGCAAGCTAAAAGGTATTGAAAAATCTGTGGATTAACAGTTTTCGATTTCTCGGTAAATTGCCATAGTGTCAAATGAAATCAATGGGAGGGAGGTGAAATTTATGAGCAAATTATTTATATCCCCCAACGAGCTGGACATGATCTCCGATGCTTTGATGCGTGAGGAAAAAAGTAGAGGAACAGCATGCTATTCTTATACTGCTTCAAGTTCGTGGGGTTGTAGGCGTTGGGACTGCATACAGCGGAGATGAGGTTACGGCGAATGTAATTTTGAATGATGCAAAGTCGGTGTATGACGGAAATTTCAATGTTGTTTATGATAATGCGGTATTAAAATTAGAGAGTTACAATATCTGTTCGGCACTGTCGGCGAGCAGTGTGCAAGTGAACACAGAGTATGGCGAGAATAAGGCGAGAGTGACATTTGCAGGTACGTCCGAGGTGAATACCGGAACGATGGTTTCGTTTGTATTTAAAGTTATTTCCGATAATAAAGAAACAGCTGCATTGGAAATATCAGATGCAAATATGTATAATGTATCCGGCAACAGTCTTGATACAACTGTTCAAAATACAAATATAACAATCAAGAAAAGCGATTATACAATCAACAGTATATATTTGATGAATGAGGATAATGAGTATTTAGATAGGGTTGACGGGTTGGATAAATTTTATGCGGGAATAAGATTTAATAAAAATTCAGCCGATATGCAGCGTCCGACTATTGTATTTGCAATATATGATGAAAATGATAATTTGGCGGATATAAAGATTGCCGAAAATCGTTACTCACAGGGTGAGGGGCTTGAATGTGAGGTTATGTTTAATACATTGGGAAATTATACTCCGTCATATATAGCGGCATTTATATTTGATGATTTTGAGAATATAAAACCAATGTGTGGTAAATTTGTGAGAGAGGATATATAAGGTGAGAAAAAATGACAAAAACGGGAATTAAATTGATAACTTTTGTATTTGTAATATTTATGATGTCTGTTATGTCGGTTATGGCTGCCGAAAGCGGAACTTGCGGAGATAATCTGACTTGGAAATTGGAAAGCGGTACATTAACCGTAAGCGGAAATGGAAGTATGAAAAATTATTTATATGGTTCAGTACCATGGGAAGACAGTAAAACAGGTATAAGAAAAGTTGTAATAGAAGATGGGGTAACCAATATAGGCACAGGTGCATTCAGAAAATGTACGGGAATTACACAGGCAGTAATAGGTGATGATGTACAAAGTATAGGAGATAGTGCATTTTACGGCTGTACAGGTTTGCGAAATGTGGAAATGGGAAACGGTGTGACGGATATAGGGCAGAATGTATTTAACGGCTGTACAGGTTTGCAGAGTATTACATTGGGAAATAATGTTGAGAATATAGGAAACTCAGCTTTTTGTGATTGCATCGGATTGAAAGAAATTGAAATGGGGAAGAAATTAAAAACAATAAAAAACAGTGTATTTAGTAATTGTAAGGTGTTAAATAATGTAACTATTCCTGCCGGTGTAACGAGTATAGGAAACAATGCGTTTGAAAAATGTGTTGGGCTAGAAGAAATATCCATTCCAATCAATGTTAAGAGTATAGGAACGTCTGCTTTTTATAATTGCAGCGGTTTAACGAGTGTCGAAATAGGAAGGGGAATGGAGGTTATAGCCGAAAAGACATTTCAGGGGTGCACAAGTTTAATAAATGTGACAATACCGGAAAATATAACTGATATAGGCGCAGGTGCGTTTAGCGGTTGTACCAAATTGCAGAATGCAGTAATAGGCAGTGGGGTGACCAATATAGGCACAAGCGCATTTAGCCAATGCGGGGGAATGAAGAAAGTATCGATTGGAAAGAATGTAGAAAAAATAGGAGGTTCGGCATTTAGTAAATGCAGTAGTTTGGAAGGAGTAACAATTCCGGATAGTGTCAGAGAATTGGGGAATAACGCATTTTTGCAGTGCACAAGCTTAAAAGGCGTAAAATTAGGTGAAGGGTTAAGTATTATAGACGAGTATACTTTTAAAGGATGCAGCAGCTTAACCGATATAATAATACCTGACAATATAACAAGTATTGGAAGTAGTGCGTTTAGCGGTTGTACAGGACTAAAAAATGCAGTAATAGGAAATAATGTAACAATAATAGGAAGCGGTGCGTTTAGCGGCTGTACAGGTTTAATAAATGTGACAATACCGTCAAGTGTAACGAGTATAAATAACAATGCATTTAATAAGTGTACAAGTTTAAAAAAAGTGAATATCGGAAATAACGTTACTTTGCTAGGGGCTAATGCTTTTGCAAATTGCAGCAGTCTGACGGATTTGAGAATTCCTGTTAGTGTAACAAGCATAGGAAAGAGTGCGTTTTATGTTTGTAAGGCATTAAAGAATGTATATTATACAGGTACATCAGATGAATGGGAAAGTATTTCGATTGGGTCAATCAACCAACCGTTGCTTTCTGCAAATTTACAATATAATTGCCGATTTAAAAGTACCATTGCGACTGATGGAGAATATACAGATAAATTAAGTGTTGAAACGGGTAAATTAGGGAATAATGTTGACGTTATACTTAATATTACCGATACATCTGTAAAGAGTGAGAATATTGTTGTTTTTGTGGGAGAATGTGAAAACGGAAAAATTTACGATACCAAAATACTGAATAGAACATTGCAGGACAGTGATGTGGTGTACAGCGGACAAGTATATAGTGATAATTATAAAATATTTGTATGGAAAAAGGCGAATGGAACGTATATTCCTGTGACGAAAGCCTACGAAGTATAATAATGTGAATAAAAAAATCAAGGGCAATGTTCCTTGATTTTTTTATTTGTGGGAAATTGCAAAAAACGCAATGAAAAAAATCAAAAATGTTACTTTTTAACAGCCGGTTAAATTCAGTAATTTTATGGTAATTCCAAAAAATAAAAAAATTTTAAAGATGATGCGGTTTGTGCGATTTATCGGCTAAGGACTGCAAAGTGCCGTCATATCGTTTTCGCCGGCGGTAAATGTACTGACGATTGGTTTTATAGCGAATAGCAGCTTTTGTTACACCATATTTTAAAGAATATTCAATTAGGGCTTGTCTAAACTTCATTGTTTGTGTTATAGTATTCATAGCAAGTGTCTCCTTTGTTTTGGTTTGTTTGTGGTGAATTAACTATAACACAAAGAAGTTTCACTTGCTATTCTTTTTTTGCCGTAATATTTTGTTATGAGTTTATCTCGTAACAAAATATTGCGGAATGTAACACATCTATTGTAAACCTACACACAAAAAAATAAAAAAATTTTAAAAAAGTGTTGACAACAATCATATTATGTGTTATTATAATGGAGCAGTGTTGATTTGCCGATGTGGTGGAATTGGCAGACGCGCGGGACTCAAAATCCCGTGGTAGCGATACCGTGTCGGTTCGACCCCGACCATCGGCACCATGCAAAAAAGGCTTAGAACGTAAGTTCTGAGCCTTTTTTGTTGTTTGTTTTTTTATTGTTTAAATTGTAGTTGTTTAAATTGTAACAGTGTGTTTTTGATGCAGACTATAAAATTATCAAATTAAATTTGACAAATGATAAATTGCATAATATAATGCAGTTAAGATGACGGGTACAGAGCATTAAATATACTTTGAAATGGCATGATAAAAGGGTTTGCAAACGGAGGAAATGCTGAATGAATAATAAAAATTACGGACTGAGAGAAGAAGTTTTAAATTCTATAATAAACATAGGAATGAATTATGATATTGAAAAAATTATTTTATTTGGTTCACGGGCTCGTGGGGATTATAAGGAGCGGAGTGATATTGATATAGCCGTATGCGGTGCAAGAGTTGAGGAATTTGAGGCGGAGCTTGACGAGGAATGTCCTACTCTTTTAAAGTTTGATGTTATTAATATGGGTAAGCCCGTTCAAAATGAATTATTAGCTTCAATAAAGAAAGAAGGAATAGTGATTTATGAGAAAATATGAGAATTTTTGCAGAGCATATAAAAATTTAAAAGACTCAATCAGCATACAGCCGCCGTACGATACTGTTACACTTACAGGACTTGTCGGTCTTTTTGAGATAGCCTTTGAGCAGTCTTGGAAAATGATAAAGGAAATTCTTGAATATCACGGTTATGAGCAAAGCAGTACAGGTTCGCCGAGAACAATAATTAAGACAGCATATTCGGCAGGAATGATTAATGACGAGCAGGTGTGGATTAAAGCACTTTCTGCACGAAATAATGTTTCTCATTCATATAACGAAGAAATAGCACTGGCAATAGTGAATGAAACAAAAGAGTTTTATACGGATATGTTTGAAAATTTGAAACAAGCGGTGGAAAAGAATTGGATTTGATGACGCACCGTAAAACAATTTAGAAAAAGGCAAGCCGTTTTATTTTGGCTTGCCTTTTTCGGTATTATCAATTTCCCAGGTATGTAAAGTGCATATAATCCTTCGCACTGTTTTCGCCCCACGCATTTCCGCCCCAAAGAAATCCGTATTTGGCGAACGTTTTAACAACAATACCGTCCTCAGTTACCGAATACGGGTCTTCGCCCGGTTTCCAGTATGAACCGCTCAGTGCCGCTCCGGTTTTGCTGACATAATAATTTTCGGTAGGGTTTATGTCTATGCAAGTGCCGTAGCTGTGCTGAGATAGTCTTCCCGATGCGGAGTTACGCCATTGGAAACAGCCCGCCGACTTAATCGGAAATTGTTCGGAATCATTAAATATCTCCGAGAATATCTTCTTTATATCGTCAGCCAACGCACGGTGCACGGTCAAATTTAAAGTTGACGCATATTTTTCACCGCTTGAATTTATTTTCCAAACGTCAACCGTTATATCCGTCATGTACTTTTGTGCCTCGTCTTTTGAGGTGAAATAGTATCCGTTTTCAAATATTCTGAGTTCTTTTTCTGTTGTTGCCTTTTTTGCGGAAGATGTGTTTGTTGTCGGAGCAGGTGTAGCAGTTTGCTTTATCGTTATATCTATCGGAACGCTGAACACCTTTGTATTATCGCTTAATGTGGTTTGAAGTATTACAGAATATTTTTGCCCTTTTTCAAGTTTTGATGAGGGGATAGTGGCGGTTTGTTTTTTTGTGGTGTATACTATTTTTGCATTTGCCATACTGTCCTTTAATATAAGACGGTATTCCTTTGCCTGTGAATTGGCGTTCCATGAACAGGTTAAGTCGCCGTCGATTATTGCACCGTCTTTGATATTTGTTATTGACGGTATTTTAATTGTGTTGCCGGCGGCGGAAAAAGTCTTGTATGTACGGTTTGCAAGAGCGATTGCCTGTTCCCTTGTTGCATTGCCGAGTGGGGAAAGAGTGGTGTCGCTGATACCGTTTAATATATTTTCTTTCAAAAGAACGATAATTGAATTTTTCGCCCAATCGTGTATATCGTCCGCATCGGTAAACGGTTTGAGTACGTTTTTGTCAGCAGAATTAAGTGTGACATTAATATCGGATTTTAATAATGTTGATACTAATATCTTTGAAATCTGCTCACGGGTTATCGGTGAATCGGGCATAAATTCGGTGTCGCTCACTCCCGACACAATACCGAGTTCGTAGGCTTGTGCTATTGAATCGGAATTGCAGTCCTCAAACGGGTATATTTCGGGTGTATATATGGTTTCGCCGGTCAGTGACTTGTAAAGATTTACCGCAAGGTCGCAGAATTCGCCTCGTGTGATATTGTCCCGCATATTATTTTTAACTACATTAAAGCTGACCAATCCGACAGAATTTGCCGATGTATATTCGGTTTCCGCCCAGCTGCTTAAATCGGCGGCAAATGCGGCGGATTGCAGCAGCACTGCTGTCACCGTAAGGCATAATAAGATTTTTTTCATTATTCACAACTCCAAAATAAATTATAATATCATTGTATCATTAGCGTATAAATGTGTCAAATATTATAGTTGTAAAAAGTAAAAAATTAATATATAATTAGAAATAATAAATAAAAAAGGAATGATTAAAATAGTACCTGTTGAAAAAAATAAGGAATATACAATAGAAATAGAAAGTTTGTCGAGCGAGGGCAGCGGAATAGGGCATATAGACGGATTTGCGGTGTTTGTGGCAAATGCGGCGGTTGGCGATAAGGTCAGGATTAAGATAGTGAAAGTAAAGTCGGGGTATGCGTACGGAATAATATTGGATTTTATTGAAAAGTCAAAGGACAGAATCGAGCCGGTGTGTCCGTATTATAAAAGGTGCGGAGGCTGTCAGCTTTTGCATATCAATTATGCTGCGGAATTGGAATTGAAAAAGTCTATTATAGAAAATGCATTAAAGCGTATCGGCGGATTTGATGATATAAATGTGAGCGAGATTATAGGCTGTGAGTCGAGGGAGCGGTACAGAAACAAAATGATTTTCCCTGTCGGCGAAAAGGACGGAGCGATACAGGCAGGATTTTATTCGCCGAGAAGTCATGATATTGTGGATATAGAGGATTGTTTGCTGGGCGATGAATTATGCAGTGACATAATAAAGGCTGTTCGTGAGTATATGACGGAATGCGGAGTAAGAGCATATGACGAAAAGGTGCACAAAGGCAAGATAAGACGTATATTTGTACGAAAAGGATATAATATCGATGAAGTTATGGTTGTGGTGTCTGCAAATGCAAATAATCTGAAAAACAGTGAGGGGCTGATTGATAAGCTGAGGAATATATCTGACAGGATAAAAAGTATCATTTTAAATGTTAATACCAAAAAGACGAATTTGGTTCTTGGGGACAGAAATGTCTTGCTGTGGGGAAAGGACAGGATTTCGGATATATTGTGCGGACTTAAATATGAAATATCTCCGCACAGTTTTTTTCAGGTAAATCCAATACAGACCGAGAAATTGTATAATAAAGCGATTGAGTTTGCGGGACTTACAGGAAATGAAACGGTGCTTGATGTATATTGCGGAATTGGTACTATTTCGCTTTGTGCGGCAAGAAAAGCAGATAGGGTAATCGGTGTGGAGATTGTGCCGCAGGCAATAGAAGATGCAAAAGAGAATGCAAAGCGGAATGGTATTTCAAATGCCGAGTTTTATGCGGACAGTGCGGAAAATACAGTGCCGAAACTTATAGCGGGCGGTGTGAAACCCGATGTGGTTATTCTTGACCCGCCGAGAAAGGGCAGTGATGTCAGCACGTTATCTGCAATAGCCAAAGCCGAACCCGACAGGATAGTATATGTGTCGTGCAATCCCGCAACCTTGGCTAGGGATATGAAATTTTTGGGCGAGAACGGGTATAAAGCGGACAAGGTTGTCGGCGTGGATATGTTTGCGGGGACGGTGCATGTTGAGACGGTAGTACTGCTTTCCCACAAAAAGCCAGACGGACATATCAACGTAAAAGTTGAGTTTGGCGAAGGTGAGGGAAAAGTTCCGCTTGATGATATCGCTCAAAGAGCGGAAAGCTATAAGCCCAAAGAACGAGTGACCTACAAAATGATAAAGGAGTACATAGAAGCTAAATACGGCTTCAAAGTACATACCGCATATATCGCAGAGGTAAAGAGAGATTTAGGCTTGCCAATGTACGATGCTCCTAATGCGGTAGAAGAATTGAAACAGCCGAGGAAGCATCCGACAGCAGAGAAGGTGGAAGCGATAAAGGATGCATTGAAGCATTTTGATTTGATTTAAATAGATTTAGATAAGGAGGGGTTGAGGTGAAACTAAAGAAGATAGCAATTACAAATTATAGACAGTTTCAAAATGCAGTTATTAATTTTGATGATGAATTGACGATTTTAGCTGGTGCTAACAATAGTGGAAAAACGTCTATTATTGAATTGTTCAAAAGAATTTTTAAAGATAAGAATTTTTCAAAAGAGGATATTTCAGCAGAGTACTACTCAAAGTTACAGTATGACTTTATATCTTGTATAAATAAAATATATAATATTACCGATAAAGAGACAGAGTTTAGAGAAAATGTTAAGAAAGAGTTTTCTACAGAAAATAATAACAAATGGACAGCTATAAAAATCAAGATAGAAGTTCAATATGACAAGAATGAGAGTATTTCTTTGTTTTCAGACTACTTGATGGAATTAAGTGACACATGTACAAGCTTCTTCTTTTTATTTAATTATGAAGTTAATATAACTGAATTAAATAAACTCCTTAGTTTGAATGCTACAAATTTATTGGATAAAAAACACGAAATACAAAAACTGGAAGCAGGAAGAAAGACCAATAAAACTAGAATAAAGTTAACTGAATTACAAGCAGAATATGAAGAATTTTTAAAAGAAATATTTGATGGAGCATTAGAAAATAGAGTATATTTTGCTGACCAAAATTATGAGAATGCAGGGCAGATTAGTGTAAGAGAATTTCAATCACTTTTCAATTATAATTATTTAAATGCTACGCGTTTATTAAATGATGAAAAAACAGATAATTATTTTTCGATAAGTAAAGAACTACTTAGTCATTTTAAAAAAAGTAATGATTGGGAAGAATTTAAAAAGCAAATAATAAAAGATATTAAAGAAGGTCTAAAAGAACAAAAGCTCAACGAGAAAGTTAAAGAACATTCTTTAATAAAAGCACAAAACGCCTTGGATAGTATTGAAAAATGTTTTGAGTATAATAAAGGAGAATTTTCATTACAAACAGATATCTCTGATGAATTACTCTTAGGCTTTTTATCGTCTTCATTACAGACATTTTTTGAATTCGAAAATGGAACCAAACTTAAAGAGTTTTCTCAGGGATTAGGAATAAGTAATCTAATATTTATGTGCCTAAAGGTAGAAGCATTTGTCCAACAATATCAATCTGATGTAGTGGATATCTTTGTCATTGAAGAACCAGAAGCCCATATGCACCCACAAATGGAAAGAATGTTAATCAAATTTTTAAATGAAATATTGCTAAACGAGGATAATAACCGTGTGCAGGGAATTATTACGACACATTCTAGTGAGATAATTAAGTGTTCCAATTTAAAAAATATTAGAGTATTAAGAATTGATAAACTATTAAAAAGTGCTGTTTATGATATGAATTTATTTAAACAGAATTTGGAAACAGAAGAAGAAAGACAATTTTTCTCATTTTTATTCTCTATAAACTATTCAGATTTGATATTTGCGAATAAAGTCATTATGTATGAAGGAGATACTGAAAAATTATATATTGAAAAACTCTTAGCAGAAAAAGAATTTGAAGGATTGTCAAATCAATATGTTTCTTTTGTACAGGTGGGTGGTGCGTATACTCATTGGTACAGAAAGTTGGTGTATTTCCTGAAAATAAAGACGCTGATAATTACAGATATTGACTATTGCAAAAAATTAACATCAATCGATGAAATCAAAGATGATGATGGAATTACAAATGCAGGCTTAATTCAGTATTATAAGGACTACGTTACTGTTAACATAATAAAGAGAGATATTTTGCCATATTGTGAACATAAGTGTAGGAAACAATTAAAAGATTGCCTTTATGAAAAAACGGAAATGGAAAGGATATCTTTAATACAGTCAGATTTTCGGAAAAAGCCATGCCCTAAAATAAAAAAACCAGATTATTCTATTATGAAGAAAAAACCTACTGTAGTAGATATTGATTCGTGGATAAAAAATCCTGATTGTGAATTGATTAAAGTTGTATCACAAGGAGAAGCTGATGCGTATACTCGTACATTGGAAGAGGCGATGCTATGCAAACTCTTAGGAATTACAGTAGAGAGCAAAAAAAGTTCGGATTGGTGGGAAAAACAGATATCGATTAATAAAATTAAATTGGATATTCCAACTAGAAAAAAGAATATAACGGTAAGAGATATTTTAAATGAGAATAAAAATAACAAAACAGATTTCATGTATTCAATAATTTTATCGGAATTACATTTAAAAGCTTTACCGAATTATATACGGGAGGGATTAATTTGGCTGATGTAAAGAAATTGAATAATATGTTTTTAGTTAACGCACCGGCAGGTAGCGGAAAAACGACATACATTGAAAATACGATTATTAATCTACTTGCCCAATATCCTAATCGTAGAATACTAAGCATTACTTATACAAATAGAGCAAAGGAAGAATTAAATTCTAGAATTAATAGTAAAAATGTTACAGTAGATACAATTCATTCATTTCTTTCTGACTTTGTTGGTCTTTACTTTTCAAAACCAGAGGTGATTGATTTATACCTTCAAGTGTTTGAAAAGAAGATAAAGGCACTGATTGACAATGGAGAAGATGATTCCAAAAATGCAAGATATATTGATAAGTTTGGAAAACTGGATTTTGAAACTATTAAAAATAATCTACATAAAGTTTTTTACAATGAGCAATCCTATAGTAGCTATTATTATGGAGGGCTTTCTCATGATGATATGTTATTATTTTGTCGCAAGATGTTTGAAAAGTTTGAGATGTTAAAAAAACGTTTATCTAATAAATATAGGTATATTTTTATCGATGAGTACCAAGATACATCTGCGGATGTGTTATATATTTTTTATCAATCTGTGCTGAATACGAGCAGTACCTTATACTTGCTTGGAGACAAAATGCAAGAGATATACAATAATTACGACGGTTCTTTTAATACTATACTTAATAAGTTTAATCAAGATGATGACTTGCGTATTAATTATCGTTGTTCTTCAAATATTGTTGGAATTCTCAACAACTTGTATAATGATGAGAAATTTTTTCAGCAACCAAATAAATCTAGTGGAAAAGTCAATCCTACTATTGTGATAACAAATGATTTTTCGGAGTCTTTTATGGAGCAATTTAAAGATTATATGCAGTTATATCTGTTTAATCGTGAACGTTTTGAAAAGATTGGAGCAAGTGATTTATATAGTGCATTATCAGATATGAAAGCGTATAAATTTCCTTCTCAATATACGCCTGTCGATGTGTTGACAGATACGACAAATGATAATCCTGATAAATTATTTCGGATATTATTTTGTGTTTGTGATTTTATTAAAATGGTAAGTATGGCTGCCTACGGCAAAAGCATTCAATTTGCTAGAGAAAAAAAGCAAATATTTAACAGTGGATTTACTAATATTGAGTTTCATAATGATAAAATCATTTTCTATGATAAAGTTCAAAAATTAGAGGAAGCATATGATTTGTCGACGATGACCATACAAGGGTTTTGTGAATTTCTGACTGACAATGAATATTGTAATAAGGATATTTTTCTTCCGTTTATAGAAGATACGGAATATGAAAAAGTGTTGAAAGTGTCGTTGTCACAACTGCATGCATTATATGCATATTTAGGTGCTCCTAGCGTTTCTACACAGCATGGAGTAAAAGGTGAAGGACATAATAATGTTTGCTTTATTGCCGAAGATTCAACCCGAAATCCAATAGTTTATATGTATGAATTTTTTCAGTTGTTATGTGCTGAGGATATTAATTTAACGGATTTTCAGAATTTTTATTATGATTATGTATCCGAAATAAAATCAATTAATTTAACATATTTAAAACCAGCTAAAACGTATAAAGCTCATGAGGGAGAATATTTACAATATGCTCAGTATATAAAAAACAAGTATAAGGACAATAAATATTTTTTGTTTTGTCAACAAAAATATTATGATAAGTATTTGGGCAATCCTAATTCAACTAATGCAAAAGACTGCTTTAAATCAACAAAAATTCAAGGCATTTTATGGGCATATAAATTATTTTATGTAGGATGCTCTCGTGCAAAAGAAAATTTAGTTATTGTAATAGATGAGAACAAAATAGCTCCGTTTAGAAAAGAATTTATAAAAAGAATTTATAAAAAGAATGACAGCAATAGGGTTTGATGTTAATGGAATATAAATTTGGAAAAGTGCTATTAACTTAACAGCAGCACAGGCAGCTATCGCAAATAGGTAGGAGTTCTCTTTCCTTTGAATTGCCGCTTAGTTTCGAGCAGGCAGTAGCCTATCGAAAGGCTAACGGACAGTATGTAAGGAAAAATCAGTGGAGAGATACCACTGTAAGGGTATATTCATAGACCTTGATTAGCAATTAAATACGATAAGCGTATTATTAGAAATAGTGGTATGCTTATTTTTTTGTCCCTTTTTGCAGATTTGTCTTTTCCCCTGCTTTCAAATATTAATGAAGCTAAAGAAGTGGAGGTGTGCTTATGAGAGAGAAACTTAATCATCTGTATTTGGATAGCCACGAAAGAATACTCCTATTACATAGCCTTGTGGAGTTAAAGAACCAACTCATACAGCAAGGCAGATATACGGATTGTGTTGACGAGCTTATTTTTAAGGTCATAAATGCACCGACCAAGAGAATGAAAATTGAATATGTCTAAGGCAAATTACGAAGCCGCTTATTCTTATTGATTTTAAGAGTAGGCGGCTTTTTTGCGTTCTCTGGTACTGTTTACATAGCTACCTTGACAAAGTGGCTAAATCTATGTGAAAGGAGGACGCATCTATGTCAAATTGCAAAGTAATTGCTCTGACTAACCAGAAGGGTGGTGTCGGAAAAACAACCACAGCGGTCAATCTGGGTGTAAGTCTGGTGCAGCAGGGTAAAAAAGTCCTGCTGATTGATGCCGATGCACAGGCAAATCTCACGATGGCTCTGGGTTATAACAGACCAGACGATATTCCCATAACGCTCTCTACTGTGATGCAAAACATCATAGACGATAAAACGCTTGATGCTTCACAGGGTATTATACATCACAGAGAGGGCGTTGACCTGCTTCCGTCAAACATTGAGCTGTCGGGCTTTGAGGTAAGGCTAATCAATGCAATGAGCCGTGAGCGTGTGCTGAAAACCTATGTCAATGAGGTTAAAAAGAATTACGATTATGTGCTTATTGATTGTATGCCGAGCTTAGGCATGATAACCATCAATGCTCTGGCGGCGGCTGACAGCGTGATTATCCCGACACAGCCCCACTATCTCTCGGCTAAAGGTCTGGAGCTTTTGCTTCGCTCCGTATCAATGGTCAAGCGGCAAATCAACCCAAAGCTGCGGATAGACGGTATCTTAATGACTATGGTAATGCCCCGTACCAACATTTCTAAGGAAATTACGGCAACGGTCAAAAGTGCATACGGTAAGAAAATCAAGGTATTTGATACCGAGATACCTCATTCTATCCGTGCGGTGGAAGCTACCGCAGAAGGCAAAAGTATTTTTGCTTACGACAAAAGCGGCAAGGTTGCCGCAGCCTATGAGCAGTTAGGAAAGGAGGTGGCAGAGATTGGCGAGAAGCAGAGAAACCAAAATCGAGCTGACCGCATACGATGACCTTTTTCAGACGGACGAAAGCCGTGAGGAAGCAAAGCTAAGCAAGATACGGGATATTCCCATATCGGAGATTGACGAGTTTCCAGACCACCCGTTTAAGGTTTTGATGGACGAAGATATGGAACAACTTGTTGAGAGTATCAAGCGAAACGGTGTAATGACCCCTGCGACAGTTCGCTTAAAAGAGGACGGACGGTATGAGCTTATCAGTGGTCACAGGCGAAAAAAGGCTTGTGAACTTGCAGGACTTGAAACGCTGAAATGCGAGGTCAAAGAGCTTACCCGTGATGAAGCCATTATTGTTATGGTGGAAAGTAATCTCCAACGCTCTGTTATTTTGCCGAGTGAGAAAGCGTTTGCGTATAAAATGCGGTTGGAAGCTATGAAACGACAGGCAGGCAGACCCCAAAAAGAAAATGCGTCGCCATTGGCGACTAATTTATCAAAAGGGCGTTCTGATGAGGAATTAGGAGAACTTGTTGGAGAAAGCAAAGACCAGATACGCCGCTATATCCGTCTAACGGAGCTTGTTCCCGAAATCCTGCAAATGGTAGATGAAAGGCAGATTGCTTTTCGTCCTGCGGTTGAGGTTTCTTATCTGACCGAGGAACAGCAATACACCCTGCTTGAAGCAATGGAGTACAACGATGCTACCCCGTCATTGGCACAGGCTATCAAAATGAAGAAGTATAACCAAGATGGCAAGCTCAATTCCGAGGTTATCCAGTCCATTATGGAGGAAGAAAAGCCCAATCAGAAGGAAAAACCTGCTTTCCGTGACGAGAGGATAACCAAGCTCATTCCAAAGACTGTTCCCAGAGGGCAGGAAACGGATTTTGTTGTCAAGGCGTTGGAGTTTTATAACCGACACTTGCAGCGGAACAAGGCTCACGAGAGATAGCCACACACCGAGGGCGAGGTCTGCCCATTTGAGTGGATAGCCATTATTTCGGCTTCCCCCTCTCCACACCTCACCCCCTAACTACTGCCAGTAACTATCCGAGAAAAGAAATACTTTAGGCTGTCCATAACGGGCAGCTTTTTTCGGTCAGTAAGGCAAAATATTTAATCCAAATTACAGGAGGTAACTATGAAAATCCCTAAATTGTTCAAAAAGGCTGCGGCTTTTGTAATGGCTGCGGTCACGGCATTATCCATAATGCCTGCGACGGCGTTTGCTGCGGGTGACATCGGGACGATTTCCTTTTCCCACACCTATGACAGCAACGGTAATGCGATGAGGTACAATTCCAGTGCGAATATCGGCGGCTATACCGCAGGCGGAACGGGAAATTATAAGTACCGTATGTTTGTGGACGGTGAGAATGCGTTTTGTATTCAGCCGGGAGTACCGCTGAAAACAGGAAACACCTTGAAAAAGGCTTCCTCTGATACTTGGAACGCCCTTTCAGCCAACCAGAAAAAGGCGGTTGGGCTTGCCCTGCTCTATGGGTATCAGGGCAACCGAAATAATCTGTCGGGAAGTGATGATGAAAAATGGCTTGCCACGCAGACACTCGTTTGGGAGTTTGTCACAGGCTGCCGTGAAGCCACAGGCTCATATAACCAGACAAGCACTACCGTTTACAGCCTGCACTTCGGTTCAAATTATGCCAACAGCGGAGCAAGGGCAGTGTATGACCAGATTGTTGCAATGCTGCGTGAGCATAACACCATTCCGAGCTTTATGTCGGGCGGTAAGAATGACATCACAAAGGAGCTTGCCTACAAGGACGGAAAGTACAGCATCACATTGACGGACAGCAACGGCGTCCTTTCCGATTACAGCTTTTCAAGCTCTGACAGCAATGTGAGTGTATCGAAGTCTGGAAATAAGCTGACAATCAGCTCCACCGTAGCTATCAGCGGTTCTATCCGCATTACGGCAAAGAGGAACAATGTGCCGACTGTCAGCAGCAGTGCAAAGCTCATTGCCTATGGCGACCCGAACTTGCAGGATTTGGTAACAGGTGTGGAGAATGCTGATACCGTGTCTGCATATATCAATATCGAAACGCCGACAGGCACGATTGCCCTCAAAAAGACTTCTGAGGACGGAGTTGTGGAGGGCATCTCTTTTACAATCAAAGGTGATAACTTCAATAAAACAGTTAAGACAGGAAAGGACGGCTCTGTCTCCGTGGAGGGATTATTCCCTGGCACTTATACGGTCACAGAACAGTCTGTTGACCGTTATGAGCCGCAGAAAACCCAGACCGTCACACTTATCGGAGGAAAAACCTCTACTGTGACCTTCAGCAATACTTTGAAGCGTGGCAGTCTGGAAATCGTCAAGACTTCCGAGGACAATCTGGTGGAGGGAATGAAATTCCACCTTTATGGCACATCTTTAAGCGGCTTGCCTGTTGACGAGTATGCCGTGACTGATAAAAACGGACTGGCTAAGTTTGAAAATGTCCTTATCAGTGGCGATACCCCGTATGTGGTTGAGGAAGTGGATACCGCAGTCCGCTATGTCGTTCCTGCTTCCCAGACAGCTCCGATTGAATGGAACAAGGTCACAAAACGCAGCTTCGACAATGTGTTGAAGAAATTCCAAGTGACTGTGACAAAGACCGATGCAGAAACAGGTTCTCCGCAGGGCGACGCTTCCCTTGCAGGTGCGGTTTACGGCATCTATAAAGGTGAGGAACTGATTGACACCTACACGACTGATGAAAACGGTCAGTTTACGACCAAGTATTATATCTGTGATAATGATTGGACTGTCCGTGAAATCAGCCCGTCCGAGGGGTATCTTCTGGATACCGCAATCCACAAGGTAGGTGCAGAACCAGAGCTATACACGGTAGAGCTGAACAGTACCGCAAACGATGTGAATGAACAGGTCATCAAAGGCAATATCGCACTCATCAAGCATACGGATAACGGGGAAACCCAGATTGAAACACCCGAAGAAGGTGCGGTATTTGAAGTGTTCCTCAAATCCGCAGGCAGCTATGAAAATGCAAAGGAAACCGAGCGTGATGTGCTGACATGTGACGAGAACGGTTTTGCCCAGACAAAGGATATGCCGTATGGCATTTATACCGTCCGCCAGACCTCTGGTTGGGAGGGGCGTGAACTGATGAAAGACTTTGATGTGTTTATCAGCAAGGACGGTCAGACCTACCGCTACCTTATCAACAACGCTAACTTTGAGAGCTATATCAAAATCGTAAAGAAAGATGCAGAAACAGGCAATACAATCCCGTATGCAGGTGCAGGCTTCCAGATTTACGACCCGAATGGAAATCTTGTGACTATGACTTTCACTTATCCCGAAGTGACGACCATTGACACCTTCTATACTACGGCAGACGGCGACCTTATCACACCGCAGACATTGGAATACGGCAAAGGCTATTCCCTTGTGGAAGTACAAGCCCCGTATGGGTATGTCTTAAATTCCGAGCCTGTTTATTTTGATGTGGTGCAGGAAAATTCCGAGGAAGAAAGCGGCATTACCGTTATTGAGGTAGTACGTTCCAATATGGCACAGAAAGGCACAATTACCGTAGAAAAGTCTGGCGAGGTATTCAGCTCCGTGGCAGGCGATAAGGGATGGTATCAGCCGATTTTCTCTGTCAGCGGTCTTGAGGGTGCAGTCTATGAAATTACCGCAGCCGAGGATATTGTCACTTTGGACGGAACGGTCAGAGCAAACAAGGGCGAGGGTGTGGATACCGTTACGACAGGAAAGGACGGTACAGCAAAATCCAAAGAACTGTATCTCGGAAAATATGAGGTTAAGGAAATCACAGCTCCGTATGGAATGGTGCTGAATGAGGAAGTCCGTTCTGTTGAGCTTGTGTATGCAGGACAGAATGTTGATGTAACGGAAACGGCTACTTCTTTCTATAATGAAAGACAGCGTGTTGAAATCGACCTCATCAAGAGCCTTGCCATTGATGAAGCCTACGGCATTGGCAAGAATGGAGAAATCTTTGATGTGACCTTTGGCTTGTATGCGGCGGAGGAACTCACAGCCGCAGATGGAAAGACCATTCCTGCAGACGGTCTGATTGAGGTCATTTCCCTTGATGAAAGCGGTCACGGGAAAGCTATCAGCGACCTGCCGATGGGCAGCTATTATGTGCAGGAAACCTCGACCAACTCCGCATATATTGTCAGCGATGCAAAATACCCTGTTATTTTTGAATACGCAGGACAGGATACCGAAACTGTCCGCATCATAGCCAATGAGGGCGAAGCTATCACAAATGACATTATTTACGGCTCTGTAAGCGGTAAGAAATCTGATGAGGATGGAAAAGCTCTGGGCAGTGCAGTTATCGGTATCTTTAAGACAGGAACTACCGAGTTTACAAAGGAAAATGCGATTGCAGCTACCACATCAAAAGATGATGGTAGTTTTTCTTTTGCCAAAGTACCGTATGGAACTTGGATAATCCGTGAAATCGAAAGCCCGAAGGGATATGTACTCTCCGAGGAAGAAATCGCCGTGACTATCGGCAAGGCGGACGAAGTTGTGGAAATCTAACTTGTCAACTACTTCATTAAGGGCAATATCGCTTTGACAAAGGTTGATGAGGATTATCCCGACAACAAGCTGTCTGGTGCGGTATTTGAGGTTTACTCCGATACCAATGGCGATGGGAAACTGGATAAAGACGATACGCTGCTTGGCGAAATGAAAGAACTTGACGGCGGCGTTTACCAGATGAGTGAACTCCGCTACGGCAAATATCTGGTAAAGGAAACCAAAGCTCCGACAGGCTTTGTGCTTGATGAAAATGTGTATTCCGTATCCGTTGAGGAGAACGGCAAGACCTACACCGTGGAAAATAAGGCGGGTGTAGGATTTATCAATGCAGCACAGAAAGGCTCTCTTAAAATCGTAAAGACTTCCTCTGACGGTAAGGTGGAGGGCTTCTCTTTCCGTGTGACAGGCGTGGACTATGACCAGACCTTTAAGACAGATAAGAACGGAGAAATCGTGATTGAGGGCTTGCGGATTGGCGACTATACCGTATCCGAAGTAAGCGACAAGGCTTCCGCAGGATATATCCTGCCTGACGATAAACAGGCAACGGTCAAGGTGGACGCTACGGCTATCGTGCAGATGCACAATGAGTTCAGGGATACCCCGAAAACAGGCGATGACTTCAATCTGGGCTTATGGGTAAGCCTTGCAGCTCTGTCTGTTGTCGGTGCGGGCGTTCTCGGATTTGTCGGCTATAAGAACAGAAAGAAGAAAAAGGAGGACTAATTGATGGACGCTAAAACCATTATCGCAATCGTGCTTGTCGTGTTCATTGTGAGTGCGGCGGTATGGCTGAATATCCGTAACAGAAAGAATAAGTAAGTGGTTTGGGCGGCTGAAAGATGCCGCCCTTTCCTTTATGGAGGTAACAATGAAAAACCTTAAAACCATTGAAAAGAAAGTCAGGGCTGTTCTGGAAAAGAATGAAGATGCCAGAAATGACGATATGGTGCTATATCTTGCACTTTGTAATGCCTGTCTGAAGGATGCAGGGGCAATGCCGCTTGCAGAGATAATGACGCAGCACAAATATCTCGGTCTGCCGAGCTTTGAGAGCGTCAGCAGGACACGCCGCAAGCTGCAGGCACGGTATCCAGAGCTTGCAGGGAGCCGCCCTATTCAAAAAATGAGAGCCACGGGCGAAAAAGCCTATCGGCGTTATGCCAAAGAATAGAGAGGTGCTTATGGACGAAGAAAAACGCTCCAATCAGAACTATGAAATCATTGAGAGCTGTACTATCGGGAGTACAGAGCTTGTCATCGGTCACAATCCCAACGCACCCAACTCTTATGTGTGTTGGTACTGCAAGGGCGGCTCAAATTATTTCTGGGGTTATTACACGAATGAGCTTGATGATGCACGGCAAAAGCTGAATGAACGATACCAGTCAGAGTGCCGTATGTCCTATAATCAGCCTTCCCAGAAGCAGAAAAACGGTGATGACCGTGAGCGATAAAATAAAATATGACTGCACGACCTGTCCTTATCCCCGATATAAGGATGGGTCAGTTATTTTCTGCGATGTCTGTATTCGCAAGATTTTAGACGAGCAGAAAGAGAAAAAGGAAAGAAAGGAGCAGCCGAATGAGTAATGAAATAAAGACAAGACCTTTAACCCCGACAGAACAGAAATACACCTATGCCCAAAGTATGCAGCTTGAGGGGCAGACAGGCACTATCGGGCATCTGCGTGGTGACTTTGCCACGACGGGCTATGGCTTTTACACCACTTGGTTTGATACCAGACCACAATGGAAATCTGACGAATTTAAGGCAGACCTTGATACGGTCATCAATGCTTTACGGGAGGATAAAGGGCTTTTGCATAACCGCTATGATATGAGTGCGTTTGCAAGGCATTTTCCCGAAAGTGCTATCAAGGGTAACTATTGTACGGAGTACGGTTTCCGTGTGGATACGGAGAAACACGCTTTTCTGCTTCGGTGCAATCCCACCAAAGGCGACTATAATTTTTATTGCTATTGCTATGTGAAGGAATGGCTTGATAAGCATATCCAGAAAGCAGAACAAGGTATCCGATTTATTGACCCTCAATATAAAGAACTGTTCCGTATCCCAGACGGTGGAAAGGTCATTGTCACGACTTCTTGGGAAGAGAAACGGGAGTATCCCTGCCGCTTCATTGATGAATACCATACCGAAGTCGGCAGCAATCTGTACCACATCTGCGAGTTTGCCGAGCGTATGCAGAAAAATGGGGCGACCTATAAGCCGAAATCTGCGGAACAAACGCCGCAGAAAACACCGAAGCACAAGGATTTAGAACGATAAGGAGGATTTAGAATATGGCTGTTAATCAGAAAGCTGTCAAGGTCTTGAATAAGGTCTTGGAAGCAGGCTTTACCGATGAAAAAGCGATTGCCGCTATGACTATGGACGATATTCTTTCTATGCAAGGCATCACGGTTGCGGATATTACTCTCATCAATGACCTGCAAAAGAGTATTAAATCGAACAAAGTCATTTCTTTTCTTGGCGGTGGTGCGGAGTGAGTAAACAGAAATATTTAAAACAAAAACGATAAGGAGGTGTAGGTTGAATGGCTGCGAAGTATCAGCTAATCACAGAGCTGTATCGGCGTACAGGCGTTGCGGTTGCAAAAAATCCGCAGGCGTGGCAGGGTTTTCTGTCCTCTGCCTGCCGCAACTATAAATGCCGTTTTGACGAACAGCTTTTAATATACGCACAACGCCCCGATGCTGTTGCCATTGCGAAGCTCGAAACTTGGAACAGACAGTTTAGGCGTTGGGTCAATAAGGACAGCAAGGGTATTGCCGTATTTGACCCGAAAGGTCGCAGGAATACGCTGAAATACTATTTTGATGTGTCTGACACCCACGAGGGCTATTATGGCAGCCGCCCTGTTCCGATATGGCAGATGGATGAGCGATACGAGCAGGCTGTTATGGAAAGGCTCTCGGACAGGTTTGGAGATGTGGAAAGCACTGACCTTGCTTCTGCCTTAATGGAAACGGCAAAGAACGCCGTGGAGGACAATCTGCAAGACTATTTTTCTCAGTTAAAGGACTGCACGAAAGACAGCTTTTTGGAAGAACTGGACGACTTTAATATAGAAGTCATTTACAGGCGGCTGGCAGCAAACAGCGTTGCTTTTATGCTGATCAGCCGCTGCGGTCTGGATACGAATGAGTTTTTTGACCGAGAGGATTTTGTGGATATTGTAAATTTCAATACCCCTGCAACGATAAACGCTATCGGTATTGCCACGAGCGATATTGCGGAAATGGCGTTACGGGAAATCTCACAGTCTGTCCGAAATGTGCAAATGGCGGAAAAAGACCAGAATCGCACCTTTGTACAAAGAACGCAGGTTCAGTATGATAAAGGCAGACAACAACCCGAAAGGAGCGAATACAATGAGCGAAATCACTTACAGCAGACAGGGGGATTATCTTATTCCCGACCTAACATTACCGACAGAGCCAGAGCTTCCGCTTGGCAGGTACGCTTTGATGCACAGGGATTATCTGGAGAGGCACAAGCGAGTGACCTATCTCAACCTGCTGACATCGGGCAGGCTGAACGGGCATCTGCACGAGGTAGAGCAGACAGCACTCCAGAGGTTGGAGCTTCTGACGAAGCAGCTCTCAGCCGAGCAGGGCGTAACAGAGGAATTGAAAGAGAAAGCTCCGATGCAGTGGGTCGGACTGATGAACAACATCCGCAGCCAAGCGGAGGAAGTGATACTGACCGAACTGATTTACAGGTAAGCGTTGGCAAAGATGATGAGGTCAGGGTCAATCTTCCAACTGTAGATGAACAAATCGAAATGATAGCAAAAGCAGAGGACGAAAATGCCTCTGCTTTTGCTATTTCCAAAGAAGATATTGCCTCCGTGCTTCAGAAAGGCAGTGGTGTTGCGGACGAAAAATACCGTATCTACCGCCAATTCCAAAAGGGCGAGGACAGACAGAAAAATATTGAGTTCCTTAAAAATGAGTATGGAACGGGCGGCGGTACGCACATCTTCCCCGATGGTTTCAGCGGTCATTCTTGGCATGACAGCAAAGGTCTTGCCATTGACCGAAACGGCACTTATACCAATCACGACCTTGTGTTGAAATGGTCACAGGTTGAAAAGCGTCTGCGTGAGCTGATTAAGGATAAACGCTATCTCAATCTGAAAGAAAAAGAGCATTATGCCGATTATCTGGATAGCGTGTCAGCTCCTCAATATGAGATTGACACCCAAAGAAAAATCCTGCGGCAGAGATTTATTGATGCTAACCGTGACCTGCCCCCTGCCGACAAACGGGATACCCTTGCTTTGCGGCTATCTGACTTTATCCGAGACTTGGACAGGTACGAAAAAGACCTGTTATCTGTTGTGGGACGAAGCGACCTTGCTGATATTACCGCCGAGCAAATGGAACAGCACCTGTCCGCCCCCTCAACTGTTCAACAGCTCATAGACTTTCTTGCACAGGTACAATGGAAAACGACCTCAGTTTTCAGCCGCAGTAATGGGTGGAAGTTTACCGAGGAATTAAGGGAGCTGCACCCACTCCGCTACCTCTACAATGAGGGCGATGTGGTGTATATCGGTGCGGATAAATATGAGATTGCAACACTTACCGAGGAAAAGGTCTATCTGCAAAATGCCGAGTTCCCTATCTTGGGGCAGGAATACAGCCGAGCCGACTTTGAAGAAAAGATAAAGGAAAATCCTGCAAATGATCATCTGAAAGTGGTCGTAACCGAGAAACAGAGGACAGAAACACCGTCCGAGAAAAAGCAGGACGGAATACAGTTTTCTATCGGTTTTTCCGAACACCCTGCCTTTTATGACAGACAGCTTAATGACCGCTATACGGATTTGAGCTTTGCTCTGGGGAATAAGCTGCTTGGTATTTTGGACGAGAAACAGCACCGTGAGCGTGAGGGCGATAAAAATATCGGGTGGTATCACAAGACAGATTTTGTTATCAAGGCTGTTATCGGCGGCGAGGAATTTAACTATGAAGGGCGGTTTGATATTGGCGATGGTGAGGGCGATTTAATTGCTCACATTAAGAATTTTTACGATTATGCCTTATCGCCAAAGGGCGAACAGCTATATGGAGATGACCGAGAAAGCCTGCTCCGTGGCAGAGATGAGTTTATCCCATTCTTGGAACAGCACACCGAGCTGACCCAAGAGGACGAGAAGCGCTTTGATGAGATTATGGCTACCGAAAGTGATTGGTACAGGACAGCCGAGGAAGTCGAAGAAAAACCACAGGTGTATGCCGATAAACTGAATGGCTCAGAAGCTCCTGCCATTGAAACAGAGCAATCCGCAGACGACCTCATAGGCAGGGAAATCGCCATAGATAACCGTAAATATCTCATTGAGAACATTGACAAAATCAGCGGCGATATATCCCTGCGTGACATCACATTCCAGAACAATGTGGGCTTTCCGATAAACCGAGTGGAGAAAATCGGCTATATCCAAAAGCTATTGGAACAGGAAAAAACCGAATTACCGTCCGAAGAAAAAACGGAAGCTCCTGCCGTTCCTGTTACTGACCGTCATAATTTCCGTATTACCGATGACGCCATCGGTGTCGGCGGAGCAAAAGAAAAGTTCCGTAACAACATGGCGGCAATCAACCTGCTGCACGAGCTTGAAATCGAAAACCGCCTTGCCACACCCGAAGAACAGGAGGTCTTATCTCAGTATGTCGGTTGGGGCGGTCTTTCTATGGCATTTGATGAACACAATGCGGCGTGGGCGGAGGAATTTAAGGAGCTATATGCCAGCCTATCCCCAGAGGAATACCGTGCCGCTATGGAGTCAACGCTGACCGCTTTTTATATGCCGCCTGTTGTTATCAAGGCGATGTATGACGTACTTGACCGCCTGGGCTTTTCACAGGGAAATATCTTGGAGCCGTCCTGCGGGACAGGCAATTTCTTTGGTCTGCTTCCCGAAAGTATGCAAAACAGCAAGCTCCACGGCGTGGAAATCGACTCTCT
>CAKSNH010000014.1 GCA_934476075.1 uncultured Clostridia bacterium
CTCTTTGTCCACGTCCACAAAGAGGACGGAAAAGTCCGCAAGGGACACCCTTGACCCACACGCTGCAAAGCTATTGCTATATAGTTGTTCCCACTTTGTCGGCAAAATTCACTTATTGCCTAGGGGCGTGAATTTTGTGCCGTCAGAACATAGTGCTTGCGGTAAGTTGTGAGTATACATAATACACAAACAAAGCATAGATACGGCATACCCTCTGTGCCCACTGAATATAGATATACGCTTTTTGCGTGTCCTGTGGGTGAGTTTAGTGGGAAAGTGCGATTGTAGGTATAAATGAAAGTGTAGTGCAATTTGTGGTGCACATCATCTCAACAAATCCTAATTTATCAATCAAGTTTCAGCACTGACATAAACGCCTCCTGCGGCACTTCTACGCTGCCGACTTGACGCATACGTTTTTTACCCTCTTTTTGCTTTTCAAGCAATTTCTTCTTACGCGTAATATCACCGCCGTAACATTTTGCCAATACGTCCTTACGCATAGCACGAACTGTTTCACGGGCAATAATCTTATTGCCGATAGTCGCTTGAATAGGCACTTCAAACAACTGTCTTGGTATTGCCTCTTTCAATTTTTCCGTCATCTTTCTCGCTCTTGCATACGCTTTATCTCTGTGTACAATAAATGATAATGCGTCTACCATATCACCGTTAAGCAGTATATCCAGCTTAACAAGGTCCGAACGCTTATAGCCTGTCAACTCGTAGTCAAATGACGCATATCCCTTTGTTCTTGATTTTAACGCATCAAAGAAATCATATACAATTTCATTAAGCGGCAAATCATAGAAAATCTGTGCTCGTGTTTCTTCCATGTACTTCATGTCAATAAACACACCACGTCTTTCCTGACACAATTCCATTACATTTCCCACATAATCAACAGGAACCATAATATCCGCTTTAACCATCGGTTCTTCCATATAATCTATTTCCACTGTCGGCGGCAAATTGGTAGGATTGTCAATCTTCAACACTTCACCGTTAGTCTTGTGAACAGTATAAATAACGCTCGGTGCAGTTGTAACAAGGTCTAAATTATATTCTCTTTCAAGACGCTCCTGTATAATTTCCATGTGCAGCAATCCCAAAAATCCGCATCTGAACCCAAATCCCAACGCAATAGATGTTTCCGGTTCAAACAACAATGCCGCATCATTCAACTGCAATTTCAAAAGTGCCTCCTGCAAATCCTCATATTGTGCACCGTCCGCCGGATAAATACCGCAGTACACCATAGGATTTACTTTCTTATATCCAGGCAGCGGTTCCGGCGACGGATTGCGGACTGTTGTTACAGTATCGCCCACTTGCGTATCTCTGATATTCTTAATGCTTGCCGCAATATATCCAACATCACCGGCAGACAATTCGCCTGTCGGAATAAGACCGTTCGGGTGCATAGCACCAACCTCAACAACATCAAATTCCGCACCTGTCTGCATCATTTTTATTCTGTCGCCTGTTTTAAGTTTACCTTCTTTAACTCTTACATAAACAATAACCCCACGATAACTGTCATAGTAAGAATCAAAAATCAATGCTTGCAGCGGTTTTGTTTCATCGCCTTGCGGAGCAGGTACTTTCGTTACAATCTCCTCCAACACCGATTCCACATTCAAACCTGTTTTAGCGGAAATCTTAGGAGCGTCCTCGGCAGGTATACCAATTACGTCCTCAATTTCCTTTATAACCACCTCAGGCTGTGCACTCGGCAAATCTATTTTATTTATAATCGGAATAATTTCAAGGTCATGTTCAAGTGCAAGATATGTGTTTGCCAATGTCTGTGCCTCTATTCCCTGTGCCGCATCAACAACAAGCAATGCACCCTCACAAGCCGCCAAGCTTCTTGACACTTCATAATTAAAGTCAACGTGTCCGGGTGTATCTATAAGATTTAAAGTATAAACTTCACCGTCTTTGGCCTTATATTGCAACCGTACCGCATGAGCCTTTATTGTAATTCCACGCTCACGCTCCAAATCCATGTTATCCAAAAGCTGGTCTTCCATATCACGAAGCTCCACCTCGCCGGTAAGTTCCAGCAAACGGTCCGCAAGTGTAGATTTTCCGTGGTCAATATGTGCTATAATACAGAAATTGCGTATTCTCTCTTGTTTTGTTTTTGACATATGTTAATCTTCTCCTATAACGTAATTTCACATTTTATTCATTCAAAGTATAGTATATCATAAATCCGATAAATTGTCATTACATTATTTGCACAAATCGGCTAAATATTTTACTACACCATCATCATTATTGCTTTTGATAACTCCCGTTGCCGTCTTTTTCACTTCAATATTGGCATTCTCCACCGCATAACATTCGTCACACGCATTAAACAATGGTATATCATTCAGATTATCTCCAAATCCGACCAATTTATCCGCTCCGAGATATTCTTTCAGAAACATCGCTCCATTATACTTCGATGCACTTTTAGGCGACAATTCCATGTACTGCAAATCCTTGTTGTAAATATCATGATAATATGCGATAGTCAGTCCTCCGTTGTCTTTCAATTTTTCATACATCGGTTTCAGTGTATTTTCATCATTCAAAAACGAAAAATATACCACATTATGTTTTTCAAGCTCATATAAATTATCCAATCTTTCAAAGCTTTTATTAAATTTCGTCTGACGCTCCGTCATAAATTCATTCATTGCCGGCGTCTTTATTTCATCATAAAAAGTGTGCATTTTATTTTGGTCTATCGTATAATAAAATCCGCTTACACCGCATTCTTTCATTGTGTCAATAATGCTTTTTAATACATCTTTGCCAAAGCTGTTTACTTTTATATAATTATCTTTCGCTATATCATAAATCAGTGTGCCGTTCATGAGTATAACAGGCAAATTTATATTAATACCCTTCATCATATGTACAACGGTTGCAGCCGTACGAGCCGTAGCAAACGTAAACTGCATACCGTTATCAATCAATCTGTTTAGTTCATTTTTTGTATATTCCGAAATTTCAGCATTGCTGTTTAAAAGCGTACCGTCCAAATCGGACAAATATAATATTTTACTCATATTATTTCTTCCCCAGCATCTTTTTCAAATACTTTCCGGTATAACTTTTCTTAACCTTAACCACATCTTCGGGTGTACCTGCCGCAACCACCGTACCGCCGCAGTCGCCGCCCTCAGGTCCAAGGTCAATGATGTAATCCGCCGTCTTGATAACGTCCAGATTATGCTCAATTACAAGCACCGTATTTCCCGCATCAACCAATCTCTGCAACACATCAATCAAACGGTGTACATCTGCTATATGCAAACCCGTTGTAGGCTCGTCCAAAATATATATGGTATTGCCCGTACTGCGTTTGCTCAGCTCCGTTGCCAGTTTCACACGCTGAGCCTCGCCGCCCGACAAGGTGGTCGAATTCTGACCAAGCTTAATATATCCAAGCCCCACCTCCGACAAAGTTTCAAGCTTACGTTTTATCTTCGGTATATTTGCAAAGAACTCCAATGCCTCGTCAACCGTCATATCAAGCACTTCATATATATTTTTGCCCTTATATTTTACTTCCAACGTTTCTCTGTTGTATCTTTTTCCTTTACATACTTCGCACGGCACAAAAATATCCGCCAAAAAGTGCATTTCTATCTTGACAATACCGTCACCGCTGCACGCCTCACATCTTCCGCCTTTTACATTAAAGCTAAATCTTCCGGCACTGTATCCTCTTACCTTTGCATCGTTTGTATTCGCAAACACTTCACGAATATCGTTAAATAAGTTTGTATATGTCGCAGGGTTTGAACGTGGTGTTCTGCCAATCGGCGATTGATTTATGTCAATTATTTTATCAAGCTTTTCCACACCCTTGATTGCCTTGTGTGCTCCGCCGTGCGTTCTTGCACGGTTTAGGTCATGTGCCAGCTGTTTATATAAAATCTCATTCACCAATGACGATTTACCTGAACCCGACACGCCCGTAACACAGGTCAATACTCCAAGCGGTATTTTTACATTCACATTCTTTAAATTATTTTCCTTTGCACCGATAACCTCAATCCAATCTTTCGGCTTGCGTCTTTCGCTCGGCACTTCTATTTTCTTCTTGCCCGATAAATACATTCCCGTCATAGAGCGTGGACTGTTTATCAAATCTTCAATACTCCCCTCGCCCACAACTTCACCGCCGTGTATACCCGCTCCCGGACCAATATCAATAATATGGTCGGCGGCATACATAGTGTCTTCGTCATGCTCCACAACAATAACCGTGTTTCCCAAATCACGCAAATGCTTTAACGTACCGATAAGTCTGTCATTGTCACGCTGATGCAGACCGATGCTCGGCTCGTCCAGAATATAAAGAACGCCCATAAGTCCCGACCCGATTTGCGTGGCAAGACGTATTCTCTGTGCCTCACCACCCGACAATGTGCCCGATGAACGTGACAAAGTAAGATAATCCAATCCAACATCAAGCAGAAATTTAAGACGTGCCTTTATCTCTTTTATAACCTGTTCGGCAATCATCAGCTCACGCTCGGATAATTCCAGATTACTGATAAAATCCATTGCGTTTCTAATCGACATATCGGTAAATTCTTTTATGTTAATGCCCCCGACAGTAACTGCCAAAACCTCGTCATTAAGTCTTGCACCCTTACATTTAGGACACTTCACAAGGTTTATATACTTTTCTATCTCCATTTTTGAGTATGACGATGTGGTTTCATTATATTTTCTCTCCAAATTCGTCACTACACCCTCAAAAGCCGACATAAAAGTACCGTTACCGTAATTGCGTGTATAGTGCATTTTCATTTTTTCGCCGTTGTTGCCGTAAAGCACTATATGTTTTATATCCTCCGGCAAGTCCTTGTACGGAGTATTTATATCAAAATGATAGTTCTCTGCCAAAGCCTGATAGTACATATGTGCCATACTGTCCGTAATCTGCGGAGCAGCCCAGCCCGGTGCATATATTGCCCCTTCTATAAGGCTCAGATTCTCGTCCGCCACAATCAAATCTTCATCAATTTTCGACAGAAAACCAATACCGTCACATTCGGGACAAGCACCATACGGATTGTTAAACGAAAACATTCTCGGTGCTAATTCGTTTAAACTTATACCGCAGTCATCACACGCATAGTTTTGGCTGAATGTCATTATTTCCCCGTCAATAATCTGCACCATGACTATATCGCCCGTCAAGCCCAATGCCGTTTCAAGCGAATCGGTCAGACGTTTTGTTATATTATCACGAATGATAAGACGGTCAATTACAATTTCAATATTATGCTTTTTTGTCTTGGCAAGTTCAAATTCCTCCGACAGCTCGTGCATCTCGCCGTCAACCCGAATACGCACATATCCGTTTTTTCTTGCCGTTTCAAAAACTTTTTTGTGCTCACCCTTTTTGCCTCTTATAACGGGTGCAAGTATCTGTATTTTTGTGCCCTCGTCAAGCGACATAACGTTATCAACAATCTGGTCTATGCTCTGCTTTGATATTTCCTTTCCGCATTTCGGACAATGCGGAACACCTATTCTCGCATAAAGCAAACGCAGATAATCATATATTTCCGTCACCGTTCCGACTGTGGAACGTGGATTTTTCGATGTGGTTTTCTGGTCGATACTGATTGCGGGTGAAAGTCCCTCTATATAGTCAACATCGGGTTTATCAAGCTGCCCCAAAAACTGACGTGCATAAGATGACAGCGACTCGACATATCTTCTCTGTCCCTCCGCATATATGGTATCGAATGCAAGCGACGATTTTCCCGAACCCGACAAGCCTGTCAGCACAACAAGCTTTTCTCTCGGTATCGTCACATTTATATTTTTCAAATTGTGCTCTCTTGCACCCTGTATTTTTATACTGTCCATCTCAATCTCCATTTCTACGACATATCACTGTATATAATATGTTGCACATTCCGACTTGCGTTCCATAAACCGCTTACGCTCGTCCATCATGGTTTTGTAAGCTGTATTCAGTTCAATCTCAAATATTTGCTTTATAACTTTGCTTTCGCAATAAACAAGCTCGGCTCTTTTCATAATATCAATTCTGTCCGGAATATCAAAATCATACATACTTATAAGATTAATTTCACACTTGAACTTTCTGCATAAAGCATTTTCCAAATCAACAATCATATCTTCATCAATCCGGTCATTGCTGATAAATATAAAATTAATACTTCCCGTATCGTCATGCTCCACCATATACATCATATGCACTAACATATTTTTTAAAATCATTTTTATTGCTTGTTCTATTTTATCTTTTGACATTTTTATTCTCCATCAACTTTTTAATTTTATCTCTGATTTCCGCAGCACGTTCAAATTCAAGTTCTTCCGCCGCAATATTCATCTGTAATTTCAATTCTTCAATCACAGCGTCAATATCAATTTCATTGTTTTTACTTTCACTGAATTCATCAATATGCTTTGTAGCCTCAATAATATCACGAATATCCTTTTTAACTGTTTTCGGCACGATACCATGCTTTTCATTAAACAATGACTGTATTGTTCTTCGGCGTTCCGTTTCGTCAATAGCCCTCTGCATTGAACCTGTGATATTGTCCGCATACATAATTACCATACCTTCGGAATTACGTGCCGCACGTCCGATAGTCTGGATAAGCGATGATTCGCTTCGCAAAAATCCTTCCTTATCCGCATCGAGGATAGCCACAAGCGATACCTCCGGCAAATCCAAACCTTCACGCAGCAGGTTAATGCCGACCAATACGTCAAATTCACCCAAACGCAGATTACGGATAATCTCGGTACGCTCAATCGTTTTAATTTCGGAGTGCATATAGTTTACACGAATACCCGCATTGTGCAGATAATCCGTCAAATCCTCCGCCATACGTTTGGTCAAAGTTGTCACAAGCACCCTTGTGCCGTTTTCCACACGAATATTAATTTCATTTATAAGGTCATCAATCTGATGTTCAATCGGACGCACTTCAATTTTAGGGTCTAATAATCCTGTCGGACGGATAACCTGTTCAACCGTATTTGTTGAATGTTCCTTTTCATAATCAGCCGGAGTCGCACTTGTGAATATGACTTGATTTAAACGCTGTTCAAACTCGTCAAACATAAGCGGACGGTTATCGTATGCCGACGGAAGTCTGAAACCGTATTTAACCAATGTATCTTTTCTCGACCTGTCCCCGTGATACATTGCACGCACCTGCGATACCGTCACATGGGACTCGTCAATAATCATCAAATAATCATCGGGGAAATAATCAAGCAGTGTAAACGGTGCAGAACCCGCCTTTCTTCCGCTTATGTGGCGAGAATAATTCTCTATCCCCTGACAAAAGCCTATCTCACGCATCATTTCAATATCATATCTTGTACGCTGTTCAATACGCTGTGCCTCGATAAGCATATCATTTTCCTTAAAATATTTAATTCGTTCTTCAAGTTCTTCTTCAATCGTGGCAATAGCCATTTCCATCTTGTCTTTTGTTGTTACATAGTGTGATGCCGGAAAAATTGCAACATGATTTCTAAGTCCGATTATTTCACCCGTCAGTGCGTTAATTTCGGAAATACGCTCTATTTCATCGCCGAAAAATTCTACACGAATAGCATTCTCACCGTTATTTGACGGAAAAATCTCCACAACATCGCCACGCACACGAAACTTATTACGCACAAAATTCAAATCATTGCGTTCATATTGTATTTCAACCAATTTCCTCAATATTTCATCTCTGTCCTTTTGCATACCGACACGCAAAGAAAGTATCAGATTTTTGTAATCGTCCGGGTCACCCAAACCATAGATACACGATACACTCGATACTATAATCACGTCACGGCGTTCAAACAATGCCGCCGTTGCACTGTGGCGAAGCTTGTCTATTTCATCATTTATAGATGCGTCCTTTTCGATAAACGTATCCGTTTGAGGTATATATGCCTCAGGCTGATAATAATCATAATAGCTTACGAAAAATTCCACCGCATTATTCGGAAAAAATTCTTTAAATTCACTGCATAACTGTGCCGCCAGAGTTTTGTTGTGTGCCAGAACGATAGTCGGCTTATTGACTGCCGCTATTACATTTGCCATTGTAAATGTCTTTCCCGAACCCGTTACACCGAGCAATGTCTGCATTTTTTCACCGTTTTTTATTCCGTCAACCAACCCTGCAATAGCCTTGGGCTGGTCACCCTGCGGAGTAAATTCCGATACCAATTCAAATTTATCCATATTCATAATACCTTTCAATAATCACATTATCATTAGTATATCACAGCCAAACAAAAATTGCAACGCAAAGCGAATGAATGTTTGCACAAATAATTTTAAATGCAAACTCTATTTCTTATGAATATCCGCAAAAGTTATTTCCCCTCCCTTTTTAACGATGCCGTCAATAATCTGCGGTTCTGTCACAATGTTTTCCACACACGCATTTTTGTCCAAAACAAATACAATCGAAAATGTTCTTTTTGTAAAGCGTTCCGCACTTTTTCGCACACAATCGCTGCTGTCGGCTACTGTCAGTTTTATATGTTCATTTTTATTTTCTCCCATTTTATGCTTGTAAAACATTAATTCTTTAACAAAATCAACATTATACTTTTCTTTCTGCGTAAAAATGTTCATAATCAAAAATACGCATAAAAATACTATCGAAAAATTAAACTGCGATTTTAATGTCAATATAACTCCGAAAGTCACCAATACCCCTATCAATGCGAGCGTGATTACACGCATTATATTGTCTGCCGTTTTGCACCCCACATAGTATGTCAGGATTTTTTTCGTTATAATTCCGCCGTCAAGCGGAACTATCGGCAATATATTTATGATAAACAGCGATATGTTTTTCAATGCAAAATCAGCAATCCAAATATTATGCAGTTTTGTATTAATTCCATATGCCAGCAATGCAAAAATCAAATTCACACACGGACCGGATATATACAGCAATATTTCATCATACAAGCTGTACACAATTTGATTTTTCAATCTCAAATTCAATCCAAACGGCTCTATCGCTATATGTGACGGTACTAAACCTATGCACACCGCCGTAATAAAATGTGCCAGTTCGTGCAGTGTCATAATAGCATATGATATAATCAATAATTCAAGATTGCGGTTTATATAACAAAATACTGCCAGTAAAATCACAAGCGGATTTATGTAAATCCATTTCCCCAGTTTTATTATGTCTATCACTCCTCCGAATTATCCGCCGCCGACTCGGTTTCCGTTTCTTCGTGTACCGAATTGTTAAATACGCTTTCGGTATCCTCCGTAAACATCATATCGACCACCGTTGACATCATATTAACCGTATTGTTATAAATCCACTCAAAATCAGTATTATGCACCATTGCATACTGTCTGAAATTATTAATTTGCATGGATATATTATTCTCAATCTTGCTTGACGCATACAAAACAGAAAATATAATTGCACAGATAATAGTTTGTATAACCCACTTTTTTAATCTCGGACGTTCATTCTGCATAATTGTAATTCCTTTCCGCAAATATAATCAGTTTGTACTATTATATGTTGTTAAACGCAAAAAAGACCGATATTAATGTTTTACCACTAATATCGGTCTAAAAAATCATATTATTGTATAGTTGTCATTTCAGAATACGGCAGCCATTTGCCATCTCCCGACCATGCAAATATCTTTATACTTGCAACATTGTCGGCACTGTTTACATCATTCATCGTCAATGTAACCATCGTGCTTGCTGTCGCTTCCAATACCTGTCTTGCCGTACCAACCTTAACCAATGCACCGTTCTCATCATACATTGCAACAAAGAATTGTACAGGCTCTCTCTCCGCACTGCCCACATTTGCCGCTGTTAAATAAACCGTCTTTGATGACAGGGCATTATTTAAAGTCAAAACGGTAGTTGTATCGTTCGTATATAATGTAGAGTCAAACTCACACTTTACAAATGCACTCGCATTTGTCTTAAATCCCGTAATATCTACTTTCGGATATTTTTCATTGGCTGATTTATCGGTGATTTTTCTTCTTATAATACCCTCTGTAACATTGCCCCAGCCGTTATTTTGGAAATTCAATGTATATTCGGCAGCTGTATTGCCTGTTACTTTTGCTTCTACACTCTTTACGTTTCCTGTTATTATACAATCATTCACAATAGTTCCGCTTGCATCTGAATTTAAAATACCAACAGTTTTACTGTTTAATATACTTGAATTGGTAACAGTATTATCGTTTGCCTGTATTGAAAGTGCCGTTACATTTTTATCAAAAGTACATTTATCAATTACATTTGATACAGACTTTAAAGTCAATCCCGTATCATTTGCAATAAATTTACTGTTTGTAATGTTAAATTCTTTTACCGACGTATTATTCAAAGACAAGCCGTATGAATTATCATGTATATATAATTTATCCAAATCGGTCTTAAACATACTCTTATCCTTTGAAATGCTGATTCCGCTTGTCGAATTAGCAACTTCAACATTAGTGAAGTATATGCTGTCCTTGTCTTGTGTTGACGGGCTTAACGTAATACCGCTCCATTTATCTGTCGGATTGATTGCAACAAATCTAATTTGCTTATTGTCAGTTCCTTCTGCCCGCAAGCTGCCCGAAACCGTAAATGATGCACTTTTCGCCAATCTGATTTCCACACCCGATTCAATATTCAGTGCACCGCCCGATGAAACAGTAAAGCTGCTGTTTACTATGTACGGCGAACCTTTTGCTGTCCACACTTTTGTAACCCCGTTTGGTATATTGGTATAATCTACCATTGTGCCTGTACTGCCGTCTATCGGATTGGTCGGTATTGAATAGTATAAATTAAATACCGCTGTCGATTTGCCGTTGCTGTCATATGCTCTTGCACGAATATATGTCGATTCATTAAGCTCAATCGCTCCTATATATGGCTGTGCGGTTGATGACGCCAATTTTGCAGTTGTATCCGGCGGTTCTGTTCCGTCTGTGGTATAGTAAATATCATAGCTTTTAATTGTAGATGTCAGCACTACATTTACAGCACCTGCCTGCTGTCCTTCCGGCGGAGTTGCCACAATATCCGGATTGTTAAAGTTGTAATAATACATTACAAGTTCATTGTTATCATCTGTCGAAGATATACTCTTTGTATATACTGTCAATACATCTCTTGTCATTTCAAAGGAATTTTCATATTTAATACCACCGTCTATAATCGGATTTTGGTTTGCGTCTGTGGTATATCTGTATTCATATCCCGATGTTGTGTCTTCAAGGGTTATAGACAAATCCTTATTATATTTCCCCGACGGATAACTATTTTTAAATGTAGGTCCCTGCAATAAATCATCAGTTGCAATTATAGGAAATCTTTTATCGCTTGAATTTGTAAATGACGCATCATGTACCACTGTATATGGTACATAATATTTATTTCCTACACTGTCCTTTTCCTCAACAACAACCACAAAATGACAAGTACCTGCCGATATAGTTTCAATCTTTGCATTTTCAAAATGTTTAAACACATTTTCTAAATTTTTACCATTGCAATAGTCCATATTATCATGAACTGATTTTGTGGTTTTCTTCTCTGTATCATACTTGTATATTGCACCAAGCTCACTAAATGCTTTTTCCTCAGGGTCTACTGTTCGGCAAGCATGAAATAACTTTCCGTTATAATCTAAGCCCAAAATATAACTTGTACCAACAGAAACCTGAACAATATTTCGCCATGTGTCTGTTTGCTGACTTAAAACATCTTCATCATCACCCGCAACAACAACCGTACCGTCATTTTTCAAACCAACAGCCACAGTCGTACCTGCCGCAATCGCAACAATATTCTCCCAACCGACTACGCTCGCCTCGCCGTATCCGACACCGCTGGTCGCTCTTACCGTTCCGTCTTTTCTCAAACCCAACGTATACATATTGTTTGCCGCAATAGCTACTATTTTTGCTTTTTCTTTTTCTTTTGCGTCATCGCCCGTATAATTCCATACATCGACATCGCACTGCTTTCTTTCGTTACGTCCCGTTGCAACCACTGTTCCGTCTTTCTTCAAACCCACTGTATGATAACTTCCCGCTGTAACCGCAACTATATCTTTCCAGCCCGAAGTATTGCATTGTCCGTCCTCATTTGCACCGCTTGAAATAACAGTTCCGTCCAAACGCAATCCGACAACGTGTTCCGCACCTGCCGCAACATCAGAAATCATTCTCCAATTTCCGACACAATTCCAGTCATATGTATCGTCAAAAGATGCCGGAAGTACACTGGCTTGTATACCTGATGAATTATCGGTATTTCCTTTAAAATGCTCGTTTCCTCGAATTACTTTTCTGAATAAAGTTGCCTTATCCGATGAAACATTTGTATTACACGCCGCATCAACAGTACCGTTTGTATTAAGTGCCAAAGAGAAATTACCGCTTGATGCTACTTTTATTATGTTTCTTTCCGGCAGCATAAATCCTTTTTCCTGTTCATCATGTTCTTCGGAACTAAGTGCCGAATCATACATCTGCTTTGGATATTTGCTTGTTTCTTTTGTCAAAAATACATATGAATAATTTTCAGTATTTGTAACTATATTATCAAGTTTTGCATATATAGATAAATTTACATCTTTATCATATTTCAATATTCTATCATCATATTTTGAATATTCCGTTGACTCATCAACATTTCTGTAATAAATATCAAAAAAGTCAAGCTTTTCACCGTTAAAATATGCCGCTAATTTGAATGATATACTTCCCCATGTCGGGTCAATAACTCCTGTATTAATAAACTGTGTCGGTTCAACCGCACTGTCACCATTATATTTTATAGCTTTTATTTCAGGCAAAAATCCGCCAAGGCTTTCTTTCTCCGCCTTTACCTCAACCTTTAATATATTTGAAGGATAAATCTTTGTTTCATCATTCACGTCCTGTTTTGCCAAAACTACATTATAGGTTAGTCCACGTTCTATTTTTATCGGACCGGTGAATAAATTTACATCAAGATTTGCGGCATTAAATGGATTTTTACTTAAATCCGTTACACTGCTTTCATCATCTGCAACCTTTTTCGGTTCTTCGATATAGTAAATCTTGTAATCATACTTATCAAGGTCAGTATAATTGTCCGGAACATTCAAATATCCGTAACAGCCCATACCGTCACCCAAATCCTCATACTGATATGTAATTGTAGGTGCTGTCACTTTTTCCAAGCAAACATCACTATTCATAAATGTACTTAAATTATTATATACAGTTGAATTGTTTGCCGCATACACCAAAGTTCCGTCATATTTTAAACCTATAACATAATTCGGTCCTGCATAAACTTTTTTAATATTTTCCCATGTACTTACAATCGCATTTACATCATAATTCTCATTGCTTACCGTTGAAGAAAACGGGCTCTTTGAATTTGTAATTTGAACAGTACCGTCACTCATTGCACCCACTGCATATCCCGATGACGTGGTTGAATATGCACTGATACTTACAGCATTGCTCCAAGTCTTTACAGCGTATGCATATTTTGTATAAGTGCCATATCCTGTGCTTACAACCGTACCGTCTGATTTCAAGCCAAGAGTAAATATATCACTGGTACAAATATCAACAATATCTGTCCATTCTGTCACATCACTATGATTATATTTGTATGGATTGTTTTTCTCCGATGTTGCCGTTGTAACAACAGTACCGTCCTTTTTCAAACCAAAAGTAACATATTTTCCTGCTACAACTTTAACAATATCTTTCCATACTGTACTGTCTGTCACTTCATCCTGTCCGTATGACGATGTTTTTGGAGTTGTCGAAACAACTGTACCATCTGCTTTAAGACCTACAACATGATAATCATTTGCATCTATCTGTACAATATCTGTCCATTCTGTTACTTCATCTTGTCCATAGCTGTTATTAACCGGACCTGTTACATATACAGTACCGTTACTTCTAAGTCCCGCAACAAAGCTACCTGTCGGAGGAACAGCTATATCAACAATTTCTCCCGTATTTGCGATTTCACCTTGAAATTCCTCACTTGCATAGTATGTACCGCTTGACGAACCGCCTGTCAAACTTGCCATTGCATTACCGTCACTGGACATTGCAACCAAGAAATTACTGTTTAGTCCTACTCTTATATCTCCCCATGGAATTCTCATCTGCGGTGTTGATAAATTAACACCTTCGCCCTCTGCCATTATCGTCACAGGCAAGCAAGCACATATAAGGCTTATCACACACAGTAACGATACTAATCGTGATAACTTTTTCATTATCTTTAATACCCCCTAAAAGTACATATTTTGTATATCATCACATATACATTCAATTAACAATTTTATTATACATTATTTTAAACAGAATGTCTAGCCAAAAAAAGCAATAAAATGACGTTAAAAAATAGTGCACAACATACAAAAAATACACTGCATAGCATTAAACAGTGTATTTACAAAATATAATTATTTTCATAAAAAAACAAACCCCATATGAGCCGTGCTCTCACCTTATTTCTTACCTGCCTAAGCAGGTGGGTCGCAACCTGATTGCTTTATATGTCCACTGACATTTCCGAAGAAAAGGAGGCGTATATGCCACAACCAGAATCCGCATCCCGTAAGAAAAATGTTGGTAAAAAATAGGTTTCACACGAGAACCATAGGGTTTATCTGTTGACATTATAATAACACAAACATGAACAAAATGCAAGTGCTTTTTATAAATTTTTATAGCTGTTTTTACTCTAAACTAACTTAAATTTGTCTGTATTCTTTCTGACCTGTTACATACAAATCGTTGCCTTTACAATCCATAAGTACCACTGCTGGAAAATCTTTAACCGTCAGTTTACGAATTGCCTCTGTGCCCAAATCGTCATATGCAACTACCTCAGCCGATGTGATACATTGTGCTATCAGTGCACCTGCACCGCCGATTGCTCCGAAATAGATTGCACCGTTTCGCACAACCGCATCTTTAACGCTTTCCGACCGGCTCCCCTTGCCTATCATCGCCGCCAAGCCTTCGTCCAACAAAAGCGGTGCGAACTTATCCATACGTCCGGCGGTAGTCGGACCGCAAGAACCTATAACATCGCCCGGTTTCGCCGGACATGGACCTGCATAATATATGACTTGATTTTTTAAATCTATCGGAAATCCTTTTCCCGCATTATATTCTTCCACCATTCTTGCATGAGCGGCGTCACGAGCAGTATATATTGTCCCTGAAATCAGCACGCTGTCGCCGGTCTTTAAATCTTTTATGCTATCCTTGTCAAAAGGAGCTGTAATATTAATCGCCATAATTAATCTTCCTTTATAATCAAATTTTCACAACTGTCCAAAATATACGTTGCATTCAGGCTTTCAAAAAATTCTCGTGCACTTTTACCGTTTATTCCTGTCAACACCGCACAAAAATCCGCACCCATAGCCTGTGCCGCCAAAATATCCGCACCGGCATCACCGATAACCAGCGTTTTTTCTATTTTGGACTTGTCATAATCGCCGTCAATCAATTTTCTGTCATCATAATCCGTGCCGTACAATGCTTTTAGGAACATATACGGATGCGGTTTTGTCAGTGCATTGTTGTTCAGTGTCTTTTCCGCATTTTCCACATGATTGTAATTGCATAAACCGTCAGCGGCAAAATATTTCAGCACACCCCACTCTTTAAGCGGTTCAATCATTTCTATGTATGGTCTGCCCGTACCCGTGCAAACCCGTTTTTCCTTGCTCAACAGTTTCAGAAGTTCCGATAATTTAGCTTTGTCAAATATCGGTTCTTCTTTGAATAACAATCCGCTTTTACCCGAATTCATCGGCAAAACCCCTGTCTGTTTCCGGATTATCTCATCACCCAAAAACCATTCCTGAAACAATCTGTGCATTGTCTGCCACATCAAATTATTGCGTTTCAGCCATTCAAAGTCAAATCCGCTTTTTTTTGAACACTCCAATGCAATATTGTCATACTCATTTATAATATTTTCGGGTAATTTCTTAACATAATCCAGTACAAGCGAAAAATCATCATTTTCCACACCGCATATCCATGCGATACATACCGTCACATAGCCTAAATCCCAATTTGAATTTACACCTCGTTTCTTCAATTCGGATATAATCTCGTCATTGCAAAAAACCTTTCTGCGTATTTCTTTAAGATTTTGCATACATTCCGTCGCATTGATTTGTTTCTGCCTGTTCCAGTTAAGATATTCCCATACCGTCAAAGCCGCCGAATTCCAATAATTCTGCTCGCTTGTAATAACACCGTCCATATCGAATATGACAGTATCATATTTATCTAAAAAATCCGCTAATCTGTACATATGACGCTCCATTATTCAATAGTCCACTCGATATTGCCCGCAACACCGCTTGTCATACCTGCTCTGTCGGGATTTAGTGCCAAGGCACGGTTTAGCGTAACACCAAAGCTTCTGTAAATAGCCTCCCAAATATGATGACCGTTTACACCTTTTGTCAAATCAATATGCAATGTACAGCAAGCACCCTGTACAAATCCTTCCAAGAATGTTTCCAAATCCTGCGTGTCCATTCCCTCAACCTTTTCAGTCAAAGCAATATCATGATAATCAATATTAAAATACGCTCTGCTTTCAAAACTGATTGCACTTTCTGCCTTTGCCTCGTCAATTATGCCTATACCGTCAGCATACCCCATAACACCGTTCTGACGATTACGCTTTACATATTCGGCAACCGCCTTACCCAACGCAATTCCCAAATCCTCACATATTACATGAGTCAGTACAAACTTGTCCAATTTAACATCGGCTGTGATATTAAAACCGCCCCGCCATGCAATATGTTCAAGCATATGATTTAAGAATGTAATGGTTGTATTGATTTTTTCTCTGTAATCGGGTTTAATCGGCGAAAAATCAAGAATTACTGTCATTTCCGATTCTGTGGTTTTTCTTGTAACTTTAATTGTGTTATCCATAAAATAATCCTTTCAAAAATGTTTATGATACAACAAAAAATCTACAAAGATTATTGTAGATTTTTTGTAAAACTATATTTCAATTATTTTCTTTCTTTAACTGCAAGACCGTGAGTATCAAATCCCTCAACTTTTGCAAATTGATAAGCATAATCACGAACCTTTTCAAAACCGTCCTTTGACGCATAGCCAACTGATGAACGTTTCAAGAAATCAAATACAGATACGCTTGAATATGTCTTTGCAAAACCGCCTGTCGGCAAAATAGCGTTAGGTCCAAGCACAAAATTGCAAAGAGTAACAGGAGTATAATCGCCAAGCAAAATTTCACCCGCATTTTTAATCTTAGGAAGTACGTCAAACGGTTTTTCCGTCATAACTTCCATGTGCTCCGGAGCATATTCATTTACGAATCCGATAGACTCTTCAAGTGAATTTGTAATAATCGCACCGCCGTATGTAGAAAGATTGGTTGTGACGAATTCTTTACGTTTAGGAGAAATTTTCTCCAACTGACGTTCAACAATAGGAATAACCTTATTCACCAATTCTTCTGAATTTGTTACAAGCAACGCAGCACTGTCCGGACCGTGTTCTGCCTCAATCATCCAGTCAAGAGCTACTTTTTCAGGGTCTGCATTTTCATCTGCAAGAATAATAGCCTCACTTGGACCTGCCGGCAAACCTGCGTCAATATAGCTTGCAAGAACACGTTTTGCGGCAGTTGCGTAGCTGTTTCCCGGTCCGATAATCTTGTGGCATTTCGGAATTGTTTCAGTACCGTATGCAACGGCAGCAACCGCTTGAATACCGCCTACTTTATAGATTTCAGTAATACCGATAATCTTAGCGGCAGCCAAAATAGCATCGTCAACTTCGCCTTTTTCGTTCGGCGGAGTAACAACAACAATTTTAGGTACTTTCGCAACAACAGCAGGAATACCAAGCATACACAATACCGACGGGAAACTTCCTTTACCATGAGGTACATACAAACATACGTCAACGATAGGAGTAGTCTTTTCGCCCACCATCAAGCCATCATCAACCATTGTAAACCACATTTCTTCCGGCAACTGTTTTTCGTGGAAATCATGAATGTTTTTGTACGCATATTCGATAGCTTCACGAGTTTTGGCATCACAATTCTTATAACCGTTTTCAATTTCCTCCGGTGTAACCTTCATTTGGTCAGCAGTTAATTGAACCTTGTCAAACTTAGCCGTATATTCCAAAACAGCCTCGTCACCACGTTTTCTGATGTCGTTTGATACTTCCGTTGCAACTTTCATTTGCTCTGTAATATCAAGCTCAGCTCTGCGCATAATAAATTCTTTTTTCTCTTTTGTTAATTCAGATAATTTGTAAACATTCATCTTTCCTGTCGTTCCTTTCATTCAGGCAAATGCCCTATTTCCATTTTTCTGTCATATCCTTTAATTTATCAAAGAATGACTTTCTTTGTTTATAATTTTTATTATCATCATTACCGTCAAATTCACGAAGCAATTCTTTCTGCTTGCTTGTCAAATTCTTCGGCACTTCTATCTTAACCGTAACATACTGCGAACCGTTTCCTTTTCCACGCATATAAGGAATACCCTTATCACGCATCCGGAATGTAGTATTTGTCTGTGTGCCCTCAGGAATATCCAGCTCCACCATGCCATGTATAGTCGGCACTTTAATCTTATCGCCCAATGCAGCCTGTACAAATGTAATCGGTATATCAACATATACATCTGCACCATCTCTTGTAAACATATTATGTCTTGCAATACTTACAATAATTATCAAATCACCGCTCGGACCGCCTCTTTCACCCGGCTCGCCTTTGCCACTTAACTGCAATGCCTGACCGTCATCAATACCGGCAGGAATTTTAATCTTAACCTTCTTGCTGACTCTCACCTTACCATTTCCCCGGCAATCAGGACATGGACTCTTAATAATCTTACCTGTACCATGACATTGCGGACAAGTAACCACATTCTGCATCATACCGAATGGTGTACGCTGTGTCTGTGTAACTTGACCCGAACCGTGACAGTGCGAACAGGTTTCGGCACTTGTACCCGGCTTTGCACCGCTGCCCTTACAGGTCTTACATTCTTCCTGTTTATTTATTGTAATTTCTTTTTCACAACCGAATGCAGCCTCTTCAAAAGTAACCACTATTCTCTGCTGAATATCTCTGCCTCGTTTCGGTCCGTTTCTTCGTCTTGAACCGCCGAAACCGCCAAATCCGCCGCCGAAAATATCACCGAAAATATCTCCAAGGTCAAAGTCAAATCCCTGACCGCCAAATCCGCTGCCTGCTCCGCCGGCACCGTAATTAGGGTCTACACCCGCATGACCGAATTGGTCATAGCGTGCTTTTTTATCGGCATCGCTCAAAACCTCGTATGCCTCATTAACTTCCTTGAATTTAGCCTCAGCCTCTTTATCGCCCGGATGTAAGTCAGGATGATATTTTTTTGCTTCTTTTCTATATGCTTTTTTTATTTCCGCATCAGACGCACCTTTACTTACGCCCAACACTTCATAATAATCTCTCTTATCTGCCAATTCAATTCACCTGCCCAACAAATATTATTATACTAAACTTTTTCGTCTTTGTAAAGACCTTTTAGCAATTTAGCGTAGTAAATCGCTAAAATCCGCAATATATCTAAATATCCGTTATCAAAATTAGGAAGTTTCATAGAAAACTACAAAACTTCCTAACCGATTTTATCAAAACAAAATTTATCTTCTGTTTTGTATTAACTATTTAATTAGTTGTTGTTATCATCGTCTACTTCTGTATAATCAGCCTCGACAACATTATCGTCATTAGCATTTCCGCCTTGATTTGGATTAGCTTGCTGAGCGGCTTGCGGGTCACCCTGCGGAGCTGCATTCTTATAAAGCTTTTCGCTTACAGCATAGAACTTTTGAGAAAGAGCTTCTGTCGCACTCTTAATAGCAGCCGAATCAGTACCTTTCAACGCCTCTTTAACCTTGTCAATTTCAGCCTGAACACCGTCTTTATCGGCAGCGTCAATCTTGTCGCCGATTTCACCAAGAGTCTTTTCCGATTGATATACAAGCTGTTCGGCATTATTTCTGATTTCAACTTCTTCTTTACGTTTCTTATCTTCTTCGGCATACTTTTCAGCGTCTTTAACAGCCTTATCAATATCTTCGTCGCTAAGATTTGTAGAAGATGTAATTGTAATCTTTTGTTCGTTGCCTGTACCCAAGTCTTTTGCGGATACATTTACGATACCGTTTGCGTCAATATCAAATGTAACTTCGATTTGAGGCACACCACGAGGAGCCGGAGCAATACCTGTTAGGTTGAAGTTACCAAGAGTCTTGTTATATTGAGCCATTTCACGTTCACCTTGTAAAACATGAACTTCAACGCTTGTTTGACCGTCAGCGGCAGTTGAGAACACTTGTGATTTCTTGGTAGGGATAGTTGTGTTTCTTTCAATAAGCTTTGTGAATACACCGCCCATTGTTTCGATACCAAGTGACAACGGAGTTACATCAAGAAGAAGAATATCCTTTACTTCACCGCCAAGTACACCGGCTTGAACAGCAGCACCGATAGCAACACATTCATCAGGGTTGATACCTTTGTGAGGTTCTTGACCCATTTCTTTCTTAACAGCCTCTTGAACAGCCGGAATTCTTGAAGAACCGCCGACCAAAAGAACCTTATTAATATCACTTGCACTCAAACCTGCATCTTTCATAGCATTTCTGATGCAAACCAATGTCTTGTCAACCAAATCAGCTGTCAATTCATCAAATTTAGCTTTTGAAAGAGTAACATCAAGATGTTTAGGACCTGTTGCGTCAGCTGTGATGAATGGTAGGTTGATGTTAGTTGTTGTCATACCCGAAAGTTCGATTTTAGCTTTCTCGGCAGCCTCTTTAAGTCTTTGCATAGCCATCTTGTCTGTTGACAAGTCAATGCCGTTTTCTTTTTTAAATTCATCAATTAGGTAATTCATAATTCTTTGGTCGAAATCATCGCCGCCAAGTCTTGTATCACCGTTTGTTGAAAGAACTTCAAATACACCGTCACTGATTTCAAGGATAGATACATCGAATGTACCGCCGCCAAGGTCATAAACCATAACCTTTTGTTCATCGTCATTTTCGCCGTATGCAAGAGCAGCAGCTGTCGGTTCGTTTACAATTCTCAAAACTTCAAGACCCGCAATCTTACCTGCATCTTTTGTAGCCTGTCTTTGAGAATCCGAGAAATAAGCCGGAACTGTGATAACCGCTTGTGTAACAGGTTCGCCCAAATAAGCCTCTGCGTCAGCTTTCAATTTTTGAAGAATCATAGCAGAAATTTCTTGCGGAGTATAACTCTTGCCGTCAATATCTACTTTATAATTTGTACCCATTTCTCTCTTGATAGAAATGATTGTCTTGTCCGGATTTGTGATTGCTTGTCTTTTTGCCACTTGACCGACAATTCTTTCACCTGTCTTTTGGAAAGCAACAACCGAAGGAGTTGTTCTTGAACCTTCCGAGTTAGTAATAACGGTTGGGTTACCGCCCTCCATAACTGCCACACATGAATTTGTTGTACCTAAGTCTATACCAATAATTTTAGCCATTTTAAACTACCTCCTAAAATATATCAAATAAATATAAGTAATTTCTACATTAGTTTGCTACTTTTACCATGCTGTGTCTTACCACTTTTTCATCTTTGTAAATGTAGCCTTTCATAAGTTCTTCGGCAACTATGTTTTCTCCGAAATTATCGTCCTCAATGTGCATAACCGCATTGTGGAAATTCGGGTCAAACTCTTTGCCCTGAGCGTCAATAGGTTTAACACCCAATTTTGTTAAGATGTCCTCAAACTGCTTTGCAATCATCACAACACCTTCCTGAATTTTCTTTGCCTCATCTGACTCAGCCTGTGTCAATGCGGCACGTTCAAGATTATCCGCAACCGGCAAAATCTCCGCAACGGTACTTACCAAAGCATCGGTATATCTTGCCTCTTTTTCACGCTGAGTACGTTTTTTGTAGTTGTCATACTCTGCCGCAAGACGCATATATTTGTCCTGCAATTCCTGAACCTTTTTGTTTAGTTCATCTTCTTTATTTACTTCCTCTGTTTCAACAACTTCCGCATCTTCCGTTGTTTCGGTCGTTTCCTCATTGACTGATTCTTCATTTATATTTTCTTCTGCCAATTAACTCACTCACCTTCTATATAAATTTCATATAATAGCTTATCAATCTGCGACGCAATGCAATCGAGCGACGCAATTACCTTTGCATAATCCATACGCTTAGGTCCTATAACGCCCAATTTGCCTATCGGCTTGTCGCCTAATGAATAATTAACCGTTATCAAGCTGCAATCTTTAAGCTGTTCGGCTTTGTTTTCCGAACCGATTGTTACGTTCAAATGTTTGTCGTCAGAATCTTTCGCAATAATTGATTTGAGATTTTTCTGGTCCTCCAAAAATCCGAACATTTCCTGTGCTTTCTGCAAATCACTGTATTCGGGATATGTCAGCAGCGATTTTGCATTATTGACATACACTTCGGTTTCGTCCAAGCTCTCGATTGTCTTATAAATGAAATTCAATATTTCAATCAACGCTTTCGGATGAATATTAAGCTCATTCTGCAATTCCGACTGAACTTCCTGTATTCTGTCAAAAGTAATCATATCGCCCGTAAGTCCCGAAAACTTGCTGTTTAATATTGCGGCGAATTTTGCCGCCATTTCATCGTCCAATGAAATGTGCATTACTTGATTTTTCACAACACCCGCCTTTGTTACCAATATTAACATCACCGTATCTCCGCCCAACGATACCAAATCAATTTTTTTTATTTCCGACTGATTAAGCACCGGCGTTGTTGCCACAGTAGTGTAATTTGTCAAAGCCGACGTTATAAAACTTGCTTTCTTAATAATACTGTCCAGCTTGTCAACACGCTTTTGAAATTCCTGAGTTAAACGCTCCATCGCCTCAACGCTTACCTGATAGCGGTGCATAAGCGAATTAACATAAAATCTGTACCCCAAATCAGATGGTATTCTTCCTGCTGACGTATGCGGTTGAACCAAGAAACCCAATTCTTCCAAATCAGCCATTTCATTTCGTATTGTCGCACTTGAAAGTCCCAAATCATTCTTTTTAGATATAGAACGTGAACCGACAGGCTCGGCAGTGCCAATGTACTCATCAATAATAGCTTGAAGAATTTTTCTTTTTCTTTCATTCAAATCCATCTTGCACTACCTCCTAATTATTAAGTAATTTTTCGTTATTAGCACTCGTCACTTGTGAGTGCTAATAATTACATTATTAAAATACCACCTTTAAAGTAAATTGTCAATAGTTATTTTTCATTTTTATAAAATATTTATAATTTGAACATATAAAATCCACATCATGACCCAAAAATGACGCATATTATACTAAAAAAGCTTCTGATAGAAGCACCGCCTGAGGGCGTGGGAATAAGGTAGCATTTTTGATTTTTCGTAATTGCGTTTTTACGCAATTTCCTACAAATTAAAAAATGAAGTCGCATAATACCGAATTGCTCACATCAATACCTTTTTTCGATAATTTATAATATCCGCTGTCATATATAATAAAGCCGTTTTTTATATGTTTGTCCAATATATCTCCGTACACATCGTCTATACTCATATTAAATCGGCGTTCAAATTCCGATTTTGCAATACCCCTCGTCATTCTGAAACCCATAATCATAAATTCTTCTATTAAATCCTTGTCTGTAAGCACCGTTTCGCCCGAACGCATATTCCCGTCCAAATATTCTTTTAAACTGTTCGTGTTGTAAAACCGTACTTTGTTCATATACGAATGTGCCGCCACACCCAAACCAATGTACTCATTACATTCCCAATACTTTATATTGTGTCTGCACTCATAACCTTTTTTTGCAAAATTAGATATTTCATACTGCTCATATCCGCACTCCGCCAAATATTCACATACCATACTGTACATCTTCCTGTCATCATCTTCATTCGGCACTGTAATCTTGCCACTGCTGTACTTTTTCTCCAATAATGTTCCGTCCTCCAAAATCAGACTGTAACACGAAATATGTGTCGGTTCTAATGAAACGGCTTTTTCCAATGTAAATTTCAATTTGTCATATGTCTGTGACGGCAATGCAGACATCAGGTCAACATTAATATTTTCAAATCCCATATTTTTCGCCATACAAACAGTATTATACGCATCTTCGGCATTGTGTATACGTCCCAGAACGGATAATTCATCATCATTAAATGACTGCACACCTATGCTAAGTCTGTTCACTCCGCCGTTTTTTAGCGTTTTCAATTTTTCTCCATTTAATGTTTTGGGATTTGCTTCAACAGTGAACTCGCAATCATCTGTCAAAACAAAATTTTCTTTAATTTTACGGCATAATTTTTCCAATAAAACATTTTTTAAAATTGTCGGTGTTCCGCCGCCGATAAACACTGTATCAATTTTACTGCCTTTATACCCTTCCATTTCATGTGCTAACATATCAATGTATTTCGCATGATATTCCTCACTGTTCGGAAACGATATAAAATCGCAGTAACTACATTTCTGTATACAAAATGGTATATGAATATATAATCCCGGCATTTTTATCTCCTATCATAAAAAAGCTTTTGATTAAAAGCTCCGCCTGTGGGCGGAAGAATAAGGTTGCATTTTTGATTTTCCGTTATTGCGTTTTTACGCAATTTCCTACAAATTAAAAAAAATGCGACAAATAATTTTGCCGCATTTTGTAATTTTAGCAATTATTCATCATCATGACCGTGACAATCGCAGTCATCGTCATCACAATCGCAATCAAATTCCAATTCAATTTCTTGTTTACAATTCGGACAAATTATTTCTTTTCCGTCCTCAATCATATCATAATCAACAAGAACATCTTCTTTGCAATTCGGACATTCAATCTCAAAATAGTCCATATCATCGTCTTCGTCGTCATCATCATGTGAGAAATCGAAAATATCATCATCGTCGTCTTCGTCATCATCATCATAATCATAATCTTCGCCGTCGCCGTAATAATCATCTTCAAGTTCGCCCAAATCTTCATCAATGATGTCGATACGTTCTGTAAGCTCATCAGAATAATTATTGATTGAATCAATTTCTTCTGCCATTTCTGTCACCAAATCAACCAATTTGCCAATCAATTTACCCTCATCACTCTTTGGACTAATATCCAATCCGTCAGCAAATCCTTTAAGATACGCAGCTTTCTTTGCAAAATCTTCCATAATACTTGTCCTCCTTTGTCACTTAAAATTATTTTTTAATTATCCGTATAACAGATATTATATCCATTAAACTCTTTCCATATACTCGCCTGTACGGGTATCAACTCTGATTACTTCACCTTCGTTTACAAACAAAGGAACTTGAATTGTAGCGCCTGTTTCCAAAGTAGCGGGTTTTGTTGCACCTGTTGCGGTATTACCCTTTACACCCGGTTCAGCGGCTGTAATTTGAAGTTCAACAAATGTAGGCGGTTCAACACCGAATACGTTGCCTTTGTAAGACATAACTCTGCACACGTCATTTTCCTTAACAAACTTCATTTGTTCTTCAATTTCCGATTTAGCTATATCAAGCATTTCAAAAGTTTCGTTGTCCATGAAATGATAGAAATCATCGTCACCGTAAGAATATGCCATATCTTTTCTGTCGATATGAGCTTCTTCAAATTTCTCAGTAGGTCTGAATGTTTTTTCAACAACACCGCCGCTGATGATATTTTTCAATTTAGTTCTTACAAAAGCCGCACCCTTACCCGGTTTAACGTGTTGGAATTCAACAATCTGATAAACATTACCTTCATGTTCAAAGGTTCTGCCGTTTCTAAAATCGCCTGCTGTAATCATAAATATAATCCTCCATATTTCTCTTTTATTATTATACATATATATTTTAATCTATATCTATAAAAATTTCAAGTTATTTATTAAAATATATCTAAATAATTAACAAATTTTTAATCGAATTTGTAAAATTATCACATTTAGCGCCACTTACTGCCACCAAATCCTCAATTCGCACTCCGCCGAAGCCGTCAATATATATCCCCGGCTCAACGGTGACAATATTTCCGTTTACCAATTTGCTGTCTGTTCTCGGCGATAACACGGGACTTTCGTGTATCTCCAATCCAACACTGTGACCCAAAGCGTGACCGAAATTCTTGCCGTATCCAGCCTCTGTTATGATGCCACGGGCAGCCTTGTCCACTTCTGCCGACACCGCACCTTCTTTCACCGCCGCAATGCCTGCCAGCTGTGCTTTTAAAACTACATCATATATTTCACGCTGTCTTTCGGAACAAGCCCCCATAACAACAGTTCTTGTCATGTCCGAACAATATCCGTCCAATACACAGCCGAAGTCCATAGTAACAAAATCACCTTTTTCGATAACTTTATCGCTTGCAACACCGTGCGGCATACTCGAACGCACTCCCGATGCAACAATAGTTTCAAATGATAAACCACTTGCACCGTTCTTACGCATAAAAAATTCAAGTTCAAGTGCCACTTCTTTTTCTGTCCGACCAATTTTAATAAAGTTCAAAATATGTTCAAACGCCTTGTCACCAAGCTGTTCAGCCGCACGGATTTTCTCGATTTCATCTTTATCTTTTATCATTCTCGGCAAATTTATACTCATACTTCCGCCCTTAAAATCCGCATCTTTTGAATATTTCTTAAACTTTTCAAATCTGCCGACAGATAGATTATCTTCCTCATACACGAAAGAATATCCTTTAAAATCCGCAAATATATTTTCCCATTTTTCGGTTACGTCACGATACACAAAATCGGGAGCCTGTTCCCTCGCCTGAACCGTATATCTCGAATCGGTAACCAAAATCTGTTTGTCATGCGAAATAAAAAGCACCGCATCATCTGACGTAAACCCCGAATAGTAAAAAATATTCGGCTTGCCCGTAATAATCGCCGTTTGATTATCATTCAGCAATTCACATAATTTTTCTATACGCTTATTCATTTGCAAACGCCTCCAAAGCAAGTAAATATCCCATATTCCCCAAACCGCAAATTTGACCTTTGCAGGCAGGTGCGGTAACCGATTTATGTCTAAACTCCTCACGGGTGTGAATATTTGAAATATGTACTTCTATGCACGGCACATTTACACTTCCCAATGCGTCACGAAGTGCGTATGAATAGTGCGTCCACGCTCCCGGATTCATAATAATACCGTCATATTTTCCCATCGCACCATGAATGGCATTAACCGCTTCACCCTCAATATTGCTTTGGAAAAAGTCTACATTAACACCCAATTCATCGGCTTTTTTTCTGATTTGACCGCACAAATCACTCAAAGTATTGTTCCCGTAAATTCCCGGTTCACGAATACCGAGCATATTCAAATTCACACCGTTTATAACCAAATAATTTTTCATTTGTTACTGCTCCTTACATTTTCTCTATTTCCGCCATAAGCTCATCAATAATTTTATCCTCAGGTACTTTTCTCAGTATCTCGCCGTTTTTGAAAATCAAACCTTCACCGACACCGCCCGCAATACCTATGTCAGCACCTCTTGCCTCGCCCGGTCCGTTCACCGCACAGCCCATAACCGCAACTTTAATATTCTTGTCCACACTTTCCAACCGCTTTTCAACCTCGTTTGCAATATTGATAAGATTAATTCTGCATCTTCCGCAAGTCGGACATGACACCAATTCAGCACCGAATTTTCGCAGTCCCAAAACCTTTAAAATATCCTTTGCCGCACCGATTTCCTCCACAGGATTTGCCGTCAGCGACACACGAATTGTATCACCGATACCATCATTGAGCAAAGAGCCTATACCGATAGCAGATTTTAACAATCCGCCTCTTGCCGTTCCTGCCTCGGTAACTCCCAAATGCAATGGCACATCGGAAATATCATTCATTTTTCTGTATGCCTCTATCATAGTCGGCACATTTGACGCTTTGATTGACACAACCATATCTTCAAAATTGCACTCGTCAAGAATTGACATATGTCTTAGTGCACTTTCCACCAATGCGTCGGCAGTTGCCGAGCCGTATTTCGCCAGAATATCCTTTTCGACCGAACCGCTGTTCACACCTATTCTGATAGGTATTCCCTTATCCTTTGCCATATCAACAACCGCTTTTACTCTTGATTTGTCGCCGATATTTCCTGGATTTATACGCACCTTGTCCGCACCGTTTTTTATACATTCCAATGCTAATTTATAATCAAAATGTATATCCACCACAAGCGGAATATGTATTTGTTTTTTTATCTGTGCCACTGCCCTTGCGGCGTCCATATCCAAAATTGCCACACGCACAATCTCGCAGCCCGCTTTTTCAAGCTCATTTATCTGAGCTGCTGTCGCACTTACATCACGAGTATCTGTATTGGTCATAGACTGAATAACAACAGGATTATTCCCACCGATTTTCACTCCGCCCACATCTACACATCTTTTCATTTTTCTCATTAAAAACGTCCCTTTCTCCAAATAAGGCAATTCAAAAACAAAACACACCTAAATTGTACGTCTGTACTGCTAATGGTGTGTTTCGTCAGTTCATATTTTTAAATTATAATTTTAAATCTATTTTGCAATCAATCTTACAATATCATTGTACAGTACAAAAACCGAAACCAACATCAAAAGAGCAAATCCTATTGTATGCACCAAGCCTTCTTTTTCGGGCGGAATAGGTTTTCTGCGTATAAGCTCCACAATCATAAAGAACAATCTTCCGCCGTCAAGAGCAGGTATAGGCAATAAATTGAATACACCCAAGTTTATTGTAATAAGCGATACAAGATATAATACGCTTATTGCTCCCGAATGTACCGCCGTATTCATTTCCGTTACAATACCGACAGGACCCGATAATTGATTTACACCCAATTTACCCGTCACCATTTTGAATACCGAAACATACACCAATTTTACAACAAATTTTGTAAACTTAAATGCTTCGGGCACTATATTGTATATCGTAACATTCTGCTGTTTCGGAACAAATCCCAAAATAGCACGTTCCGACTCGGTTGAAGTACCTACAAGACTATCATTTTTAATCAATTCGTCACTGTACGGAATAAAATTTTCCTCCATAACATTATTCACATACTGCTTTACATTAACACCCGTATCTGTATATTCATACACTACTTTTTGCAGTGAAGGCAGTACAGATACATTAATTTTTTCACTGTCACGCTTTATAACCAAATCAACAGGCTTGTCGACACTCATTTCCGATGTGTACAATGCAATATCCTGATAAAATCCGACCTTATGACCGTTAAAGCTTACAATCTTATCTCCGCTCTGCACACCGCTTTCCGCCAAATGCGAATTTACATCTACCGTATCAATAATATTTGTGCTGAAACTTTGCGAGTTTGACACAATAATAATCGCCAAAACAAAACCCAATAAAATATTCAGCACCGCACCGGCAACCACTACCAGCATACGCTGCCAGACAGGTTTTGCCGAATACCCTCGCTCATCGTCCGTTTCGGTGTCCTCGCCCTCCATTTTGCAGTATCCTCCGATAGGCAATGCACGAATAGAATATAAAGTTTCCTTACCTTGCTTTTTAAAAATTGCAGGACCCATGCCTATTGCAAATTCCAAAACCTTTATCCCTACCGCTTTTGCGACAATAAAATGTCCAAACTCATGTATTGTTATCAATACCAAAAACATTACAATCGTAACAATAGCTGTTACCATATCCACTCAACTCCTATGCTGTCATTACTTCCGACTTGCAAATTCAACCGCCTTTTCACGGGCGGTCTTATCTGCCTGTAAAATCTGTTCAATGTTAGGATTATCAATATTTTTTATTTCCGACATTGCATATTCAATAGTGTCGGCAATGTCCAAATACCCGATTTTTTCTTTCAAAAACATATCAACCGCAACCTCGTCTGCACTGTTGAAAATACACGGCATAATTCCGCCCTTTTTTCCCGCATTATACGCTAATTTTAACGCATAAAATGTATCTGTATCAGGTTTTGCAAATGTAAGCTCCGAATATTTTGTAAAATCCAGACTTTCTCCCGACATACTCAATCTTTTCGGGTAAGTAAGTGCATATTGTATCGGCAGACACATATCCGGCACACCCAGCTGTGCAATCACTGCATTATCAATATATTCTACCATGGAATGTACAATGCTCTGCCTGTGCACCAACACGTCAATTTTATCTATCGGCACATCAAAAAGCCACTTTGCCTCAATTACTTCCAAACCTTTATTTACCAATGTAGACGAATCAATCGTAACCTTCGCCCCCATATCCCAATTAGGGTGATTTAGAGCGTCCTTTGGTTTCACATTTTTCAATTCATCTCTGCTTTTCCCAAAGAACGGACCTCCCGACGCTGTCAATAAAATTCTTTTCAATTCGGATTTATTGCTGCTTGCCTGCAATGATTGGAAAATTGCCGAATGTTCACTGTCTACGGGAAGCAGCTTAACACCGTAATCCTTGACCAGTTTTGTCACAATATGACCGCCCGTAACCAAAGTTTCCTTGTTTGCCAATGCAATATTTTTTCCGCTTTTTATAGCCTCGATAGTCGGCAATAATCCCGAAATACCCACAACCGCAACCAATGCGGTGTCTGCATCTTCTATGCAAGCCGTTTCTGTCATTCCCTCTGTTCCCGACACAATTTTTGTGTTTGTATCGGCAACTTTTATTTTAAGTTCCTTTGCTTTGTCTTGATTTACTACGCACGCAATTTTAGGCTTAAACTCTCTGATTTGTTCTTCCAGCAACGCAATATTTCTCTGTGCCGACAAACCCACAATCTCAATTTCGTCATGCTCTCTTGCCACTTTAAGAGTTTGAGTTCCGATAGACCCTGTCGAACCCAATACTGTTACTCTATTTGAAAATCCCATAAAATATTCCTCGTTTATGCTATATAATTTATAACAAAATAAATATAATAATACACTACCGGTGCAATAAATACTACACTGTCAAATCTGTCCAATATTCCGCCGTGTCCGGGGAAAATCGTACCAAAATCCTTTATATTGCAGTCACGCTTGATAGCCGATGCAATTAAATCGCCGAACTGCGACAATACCGATGACACAACTCCGAGCAATGCAAACGACGCATATCCGAGCGTATTAACCGAAAATGCCGTTTTAATAATAAACGCATACAGCAAACACGATAAAACCGCACTTACCACACCGCCTATTGCACCCTCAACCGTCTTTTTCGGACTTACGTGCGGTATCAGTTTATGCTTTCCGAAGAAATATCCGCCGAAATATGCTCCCACATCTGTCATCCATGCACACACAAAAATCGGTAATGTCATAAAAATGCCAAATCCATTATTCAGCCATATAATCGCCGACATAAAAAATACAATATAAAATGTAGCAAATGCCGTTGAATAAACATCTTTAAAGCTTGTTTTCCCATGCAAAAATACACTTGATATTAAGAATAAAGCCATAACCGCAATAATTGCAGTCTGCACCGCCGACAAATATATTCCCACACCCAATAAAGCCGCAGAAACAAATCCCAAAGCTGTAAGCACTTTATTCAATTTCATTGAACGGTATAACTCCCACAACGCTCCTACAATCAATACAACAACCGCAATATTAAATACTGTTTTCCCCAGAAAAACCACTGCAAAAAATATAGCCAAACTCACAAATGAAGTCAATACACGTTGCAGCATTTAATCACACTCCCCCAAAACGTCTGCCTCTGTTCTGATAATCACAGATAGCGTCATACAAATCCTCTTTGTCAAAATCAGGCCACAATTTTTTCGTAAACCAAAATTCAGAATAAGTACTCTGCCAAGTCATAAAATTACTCAATCTTTCCTCTCCGCTTGTTCTGATAATCAAATCAGGGTCAGGCTGACCGCCTGTATAAAGATATTCGCTGAATTTACTTGCTGAAATATCATCAATACTATAATTACCATTTTCCACATCTTTAATAACATTTTTTACAGCCGAAATAATTTCTTCCCTTCCGCCGTAATTCAATGCAATGTTCATTACAATACCATCATTTTTTGACGTAAATTCTTCTGTTTTAATAATCTGTTTCTGCATTTCCTCGCTCAGCTCTTTTCTCGAACCAATCGCACGAATTACAACATTTTCGCCTGCCAACGTTTTTTCGGCATTAACCAAATAATCCATAAGCAAATTCATCAAATAATCAACTTCGGCTTTCGGACGTTTCCAATTTTCCGTTGAAAACGCATACACTGTTATGTACTTAATTCCTATATTATTACATTCGGTAACTATTTTTTTCAATGTATCCGCACCGGCAGAATGTCCCGCACTTCTCGGAAGTCCACGCTTTTTCGCCCATCTGCCGTTGCCGTCCATAATAACTCCTATATGAACAGGCAAATTATCAAAATCAATTTTTCTATCTTTTTTTCGCTTAAAAAACACAAAAACACCTCTTAGACATAAACTTCAATTATCATTTACAATACAATTAAACGCAACTAACCATATTGTAAATAAAAACCGAATATATACATTTTAGGGCTTGCATACTACAAGCCCTAAAATAATAATATATAAATCAAACTTCAATAATTTCTTTTTCCTTAGCTGCTGTGACATCATCAATAACCTTGATATACTTATCTGTAACAGCTTGCACATCTTTTTCAATGCCCTTGAAATCGTCTTCCGTAACTTCGCTCTTTTTCTTCATATCTTTATATTTATCCATAGCGTCACGGCGAACGTTACGAACGGCAACCTTAGCTTCTTCCGAATATTTCTTTACAATCTTAACTAATTCTTTTCTTCTTTCCTCTGTTAGCGGCGGGAAGTTCAAACGAATAACCTTACCGTCATTTGTAGGTGACAATCCCAAATCTGCTTTTTGAATAGCTTTTTCTATTTCTGATAAAACACTCAAATCCCACGGCTGAACAACCAACAATCTTGGTTCGGGAGAAGAAATAGAACCAACCTGTGCAAGCGGAGTTTGTGTTCCATAATACTCAATAGTAACCTTGTCTAATACAGACGCATTTGCACGTCCTGCTCTGATAGTTTTCAATTCCGATTCAAATGCCGCAACTGATTTTTCCATTTTGTTTTCGATTTCAGGGTAATTACCTGCCATAATTAAACATTCCTTTCGATATATGTATTTGTATTATCTTGATACCATAGTACCAATTTTTTCACCTTTCACTGCCTTTACAATGTTTTCAGGCTTATCCAATCCGAACACTAAAATCGGAATATTATTATCCATACAAAGTGATGTAGCAGTTGAATCCATAACCCCCAAACCACGATTTAATACATCAATATATGATAGTTCGTCAAACTTAACCGCATCGGGATTAATATTAGGGTCGCTGTCGTATACTCCGTCAACCTTTTTAGCCAAAAGAATAATTTCAGCGTCAATTTCAGCCGCACGCAAAGCCGCAGTTGTATCTGTCGAGAAGAATGGATTACCTGTACCGCAGCCGAATATAACCACTCTGCCCTTTTCCAAATGACGCACTGCCTTGCCTCTGATATAAGGCTCTGCAATCTGACGCATTTCAATAGCTGTCTGCACTCTTGTAGGGATTCCGCACGCTTCAAGAGCATCACAAAGTGCCAGTGCATTAATTACAGTTGCAAGCATACCCATATGGTCTGCACGGGTTCTGTCCATATTTTCACCGCTTCTGCCACGCCAGAAGTTACCTCCGCCGACAACAATAGCCACCGACACGCCCAAATCTACACATTTTTTAATATTTTCCGAAATCTCTTTAACTGTTTCCGTATTCAAACCAAAGCGATTTTCTCCCGCCAAAGCCTCACCGCTTACTTTAAGTAGAACTCTTTTATATTTTGCACTCATACTGCTCCAATACCTTTCCGACATATAGTCTTTTTTATGCGTTTTAAAAAAGGGAACACAAAATATTACTATTAAAGTGCCCCCTAACTTAAATACATTATACTATGTTTACACTTATAATTCAAGCAAACTTTATAAATAAATATTATTTATTTTCACATAATTGCTACACATATATAATATAATATTTACCCCGTCTTGTCAACCGTGAATTTGTACTTTTGCCTAACATTAAAAAAGTGCACAAGTCCGAAGGCTTGTACACTTTCATATAATATCTTACTTATTATTGTGGTTGTTTACCGATGTAAGCAAGGATACCGCCGTCAACATATAGAACGTGACCGTTTACGAAGTTAGATGCATCTGATGCTAGGAATACAGCAGGACCCATCAAATCTTCCGGACTACCCCAACGAGCAGCAGGAGTCTTAGCAATGATAAATTGGTCGAATGGGTGTCTTGAACCGTCCGGTTGAATTTCTCTCAAAGGAGCTGTTTGAGGAGTAGCAATATAACCAGGACCGATACCGTTACATTGGATATTGTGTTCACCGTATTCTGAACAAATATTTCTTGTAAGCATCTTCAAACCGCCCTTAGCAGCAGCATAAGCTGATACAGTTTCACGGCCAAGTTCACTCATCATTGAACAGATGTTGATAATCTTACCATGACCCTTTTTAATCATGCTAGGAATAACAGCCTTTGATACGATGAACGGAGCATTAAGGTCAACATCGATAACTTGTCTGAATTCTTCGGCTGTCATATCGCACATAGGAATTCTCTTAATGATACCGGCATTGTTTACCAAAATGTCGATTACGCCAACTTCTGCTTCGATTTTAGCAACCATATCTTTAACCATTGCTTCGTTAGTAACGTCGCAAACATATCCCTTTGCGTCGATACCGTCTTCTTTATATGATGCCAAACCTCTGTCAACAAATTCTTGCTTAATATCACAGAATACGATTTTTGCACCGCTTGCAGCATAACTCTTAGCGATAGCATAACCAATACCGTATGATGCACCTGTAATAAGTGCGATTTTGCCTTCAAGGCTAAAATTCTTCAAAAAATCCATTATAAAAAACCTCCAAAAATTAATATATAAATAATTTAAAATTATTTCAATTTTTAATGCGATAATACCGTTTCAAATTAAACCAACGGAGTAGGTCTGTAAATCAAGTGTAGGATATTACCGTCAATATCTCTGAAAAAGAATGTTTTAATCCCCTTTGCACTGACAGAAACATCTGTCAACACTTCCACATTCTCTCCCTTTAATTTAGCAACAAGTGTATCAAATTCATCATCGCTCACACCAAGTGCAATATGTCTGATACCGCCTGTTTTCAATTCGTTTGTACCGTTATCCAAGTCTGACATGATAAACTCAATCATGCTCTTATCAGCGAAAGCCAAGAAATATGTACCCTTGCCGTTGTCATATACAACTTCGCCGCCGAACATTGACTGATACCAATCTTTTAATTTTAGTGTATCTTTTGAAATAATCGCAAGATGTTCAATACCGTTTATCATTGTAAGTCCCTCCTCAAATTCAATATCAATATTATTGTAACACAAAAAAATCATTTAATCAATAAAATTCAACCAAATTTTTATCGTTATTTATTTATCACACTATCACACATTTCCCGTGCAATTTTTTTGACCGATTTTAATCAAATATTATTACTCAACTACTGAATTTTTATTATCGCCAAGCAATATTTTTTCTATTATTTTTGCCGCATCTTCCACACAACCCAAACACGGGCGTTTTTTATAATACTGCTCCGTCCTGTCCTGCGGTCTTGCACTTGTATCCTTCGGCTTTGAACTGCCCAATAATTCGGCACAAATTGTAGTACCGTTCATTTTTTCAAATTCATTCGCCATTTCACGAACCGTTTTGTAAATCAGTTCTCTTGTGTCAATATCCTTCGGCACACCTTTGCTGTACTTTAATCCGACAAGCATATACATACCTGTAACAGCCCCACACACATTACGCATACGTCCCATCCCGCCGCCGAATCCCTCTGCCATTTTTGCCGCCAATTCCGGCTCAACTCCAAACAAATCCGCATAAGCCGTAACAACCGACTGCGAACAGTTATATCCTTTTTTAAAATTTTCCTTTGCAAGTTCTACCCTATCCATTTTAACTTAAAAGCTCCTTAATTCATCGCTATATCCTCACTGAAAATACTGTTTGTCCGTAATTTCAAATTAGGATAATCGTCAATATTTTTCGTCTGCATGAAATCCGATACTGCTTTTTGTGCCTGTTTCAATATATCCATGTCGGAAAATAAATTTGCGATTTTCATTTCAGGCAACCCATGCTGACGCACACCAAAAAAATCGCCCGGTCCACGCAGTTTCAAATCCTGTTCGGATATATAAAACCCATCATTTGACTCACACATGGTTTCCATACGTTTTTTTGTAACTTCATTGTTCCCATGTGCAAAAAGCACGCAATACGCTTGATTTCTACCTCTGCCGACACGTCCTCTCAGCTGGTGCAGCTGACTTAAACCAAATCTTTCCGCATTTTCTATAATCATAATATTTGCATTCGGCACATTAACCCCGACCTCAATTACAGTGGTTGATACAAGCACATTAATTCTGCCCTCCGCAAATTCATTCATGATGCCGTCTTTTTCAGCGGCACGCATTTTGCCGTGCAGCAAGCCTATTTTCATTTTTGGAAAAATCGTCCGCAATTTATCCGCAAGATTTTCCGCATTCTGCAAATCTGTTTTTTCGGTTTCTTCAATTAACGGGCATACTATATACACCTGCGTACCCAAATCCACATTTTTTTCGATAAATTTAAAAATACGCTGACGCATATTCTCTCCCACCGCATATGTTTTTACAGGCTTTCTTCCCGGCGGCAGTTCGTCAATGATTGACAAATCCAAATCACCGTATAAAATCAGTGCCAACGTTCTCGGTATCGGTGTGGCGGTCATAATCAAAACGTGCGGCGCAGCACCTTTTTTCGCCAATGCCGCACGCTGATTTACACCAAACCTGTGCTGTTCGTCCGCCACAACCAAACCCAAATTTTTATACTCCACTTTTTCCTGTATAATTGCGTGCGTGCCGACAATAATATCCGCCGTACCCAACAATATCTGTTCATTAGCCAAACGCTTTTCTTTTGCCGTCATGCTCCCTGTCAAAAGCAGAATATTAATATCCGTATCCTTAAAGAATTCGCTGAACGTTTCAAAATGCTGAGCCGCCAAAATCTCCGTAGGTGCCATAATTGCGGCTTGAAAACCATTCTTCACCGCCGTATACATAGCCCCCGCCGCCACAACAGTCTTGCCCGAACCGACATCGCCCTGCACAAGCCTGTTCATAGGGTGCTTTTCAGTCATATCCCGCAAAATTTCATTCAGTGCATTATTCTGTGCATTCGTAAGCTTAAACGGCAGTTTGCTCAAAAAATCATTCACACAATTTATATCCGCAAAAGCATTGCCGTCCTCACGTCTGACACGCATTTTCTGCAAATTCAATGCAAGCTGCAAGACAAACAATTCCTCAAACACAAATCGTCTGCGTGCTATTTCATAATCGTCAAACGTTTTCGGAAAATGAATATTCTGCATGGCATAACCGATATGTGCCAATTTATATTTTTCACGAATATAATCGGGCAGCGTGTCATCTAAATCCCTTACACTTTCCATCGCCTGTTCCATAGCCGACTGAACTATTTTTTGCGACAGTCCGTCCGTCAGCGGATAAACCGGCACTATTTTTCCCGTAATCTTTTTTTCTTCGGGTCTTTCAAAAACAGGATTTAATATGGTTTTTTTGCCGTTTTTCAACTCTATTTTGCCGTAGAATATATATTTCTCGCCCGCCATAAATTTGTTTTTCAAATATTTATTATTGTACCACATAGCATTGATATTGCCGCTGTCATCAAACAATACCATTGTTTGTATGGTAAGATTTTTCCGCACCCATTTTTCCTTTACGGGTGCAAACACAACACCTTCTATGCACACCGTTTCTCCGTCCGACACCTGTGCAATCGGCTTGCATTTTGTCCTGTCCTCATAATTTTTCGGGAAAAAGTACAATAAATCGGTTATTGTTTTGATATTCTTTTTTTCAAACAATTTTGCACGAGCCTCGCCCACACCTTTTAAATATCGGATACTTTTATTGTCCATACTCCAAAATCCTATTCAACAGATACTATATAATAATAAATAGGCTGACCGCCGTATTTGAGCAGAATTTCCGCATCTTCATACTTTTCTTCCAATTTTGACGCAAGAATATCCGCTTGCTGTGCATCGACACCGCCGCCGTAATATATAGTGATAAATTCGCTGTCGTCATCAGCCATTTTGGCAACCAATTCTTCGCATACGCTGTCCGCATTGCCGCCCACAACGTCAATCTGACCGCCGTTAATACCAATCACGTCGCCCGCTTTGATTTCCTTATCCTCTATCTGAGTATCACGAACCGCATATGTTATATGACCTGTTTTAACGTTTCTGACCGCACTAATCATATTTTTTTCATTGACATCAAATTCGGCGTTCTCATTATATGCCACCATTGCCGAAACACACTCTGGAACACTTCGTGTAGGTATTACAACAATTTTCTTTTCCGTCAATTCTCTTGCCTGATTAGCCGCCATGATAATATTTTTGTTATTCGGGAACACAAAAACGGTTTCAGCATTTACTTCATTTACCGCATTTAAAATATCGTCGGTGCTCGGATTCATTGTTTGACCGCCCTTAATCACCTTTGATACTCCCAAATCCTTCAAAATCGCCTCAAAGCCTTCTCCCGTGCAAACCGCAACAAAGCCGTATTTACTCTTTTGTGCACTCTGTTTTTCGATTACAGGTTCTGCATTTTCAGCTGTAACAATATCCTGCTTTTCCTCTTGTTCTTCCTGTACGGTTTGAGTTTCCTGAGGTTTCTTTTCTTCATTTTGTATAATGCTGTTGTGCTGATGTTTCATATTGTCGATTTTAATATTAATCATACTTCCGAGCAAAATAGCCTTTTCAAGAATAAATCCCGGATGATTTGTATGAATATGCACCTTAACAATTTCATCATCATCAATAACAAGCATACAATCGCCCTTTTTCTCGATTGCATGGCGGAACATATCCACATTAACATCAGGTCTGCTCTTTTCAACAATAAATTCTGTGCAGTAGCTGTATTTTATATTTTGTTTTACTTCATTTTTCTGCACCTTTACAGACTGCTGTGTTTCTTTAATATCGCTTGTAACCTCATTGCCGTTTAGATACGCCAACGCACCTTCAAGTATACACATCCAACCCTTACCGCCCGAGTCAACAACTCCGGCTTGCTTTAATGCCGGCAGCATTTCAGGTGTTCTGTCCAAAGCCGCATTGCCTCGTTTAACCGCCTCGCTCATGGTTTCGATAATATCCATGCCTTTTTGTGCGGCTAATATTGCTCCGTTTGCCGCCTCACGGGCAACTGTCAGAATAGTACCCTCTGTCGGGTTCATAACCGCCTTATATGCAGTATCCGAGCCGTCTTTTAGAGCTTTCGCCAATTCTTCCGCTCCGCAGTCTTTCTTGCCTTTCAAAGACTTTGAAATACCACGGTAAAATTGTGATAATATTACACCCGAATTTCCTCTTGCTCCACGCAAAGTAGCATTCGCTGCCACATCTGCGGACTTTGTCAGTGATGAATTTGTATTTTCGGCAAGTGATGCCGCCATTGCTCTGCTTGTCAATGACATATTTGTACCCGTATCACCGTCCGGAACGGGGAATACATTAAGTTCGTCAATTAATTGTTTGTTATTATATATATTATTCGCCGCCGAAATCATCATTTTGGCGAACACAATACCGTCTATACGTTTTATGATAATCTCCTCCCTACTCGTCAACTCTGATACCTTCCACAACGACATTAACCTTGTTTACCTGCAAGCCTGCCATCTGCTCCAATTTATATTTAACATTGTTTACTATACTGTTGCACACAACGTTGATATTAACGCCGTACTCCACCATAATGTGCATATCAACAACTATACCGCCGTCTTGTGCATCAACCTTAACTCCCTTTGACATATAGTCAGGCTTTAACAAATTTACAATTCCGTCCTTTGTGTTTCTCGCCACCATGCCCACAACACCGTAACATTTTGTTGCGACCGCTCCCGCCATTCTCGCAATAACAGTGTTATCAATCAAAATATCTCCCAAATTACTGTCGATTTTTATAGCCATTATAATTACCTCGCTTTCCGTTAATACATATTGTCAAACTCATTTTACTACAAAACTTCAATTTAGTCCATACCAAATTTAAACATATCCTATCTCATTCTGCCCGACATATATTTTGAAAACCTGTCCTGACAGGTAAAATATATCACCTGTTTTCCGCAGTTTTTAAGATAATCCATAGCTTTAAACGCACGTTTATCGTCATACTGCAAAAAAGCGTCGTCGAATAGAAAGAAATAGTCTTTACCGTTTAAAATAATATCCGCAAGTGCAAGTTTCAGCGACAAATATGTCAAATCCAGCGTACCGCCGCTCAAATATGCCGCATCTACAATTTTATTTTTCTGCATAACCGTCATACCAAACTCCGAATTAACCGCCGTTTCGGAATATTTGCCGTCGGTCACATATGATAAAATCCGCTGTATTTTTTCATTCAATGTCGGAGCAAAGCTTTTCTGCATTTTTGCAAAAGCATTGTTGAGTTCCTCTTTTGTGCGTTTCAAACACTCCAAATCCGATTTTAACTTTTCATGTAACTGTTCTTTTATCTCTAAATCACGATATACTTCCTCAGGCAAATTCGGCAAAGTTTCCGCTCTGCTTGCAAGCATAATTCCCCGTTTTTCATTTTCCGCTATTTTTTGACCGATTTGCTCCAATTCCGTTCTGACATCGCTTTTGTTCCTGTCAATCGGCTGCTTTGCTTTATCCGCAAGTTCCTCTTTAAGCACATTTAATTCTGCCTGTTTAACGTCCAGCATTTGTGCCAAACTTCCGCACTTTGAATTGCTGTATGAACTTACCTTATCAAAAAACACCGCATATTCTTCTGCACTGCTTACATTATATTTTCGATAAATATTGTCTAATTCCTTTTTTACCGACATAAATTTATTTTTTTTGTATTTTCCGATTCCGATAAATACCGCTCCGACGGGCAAAAGCGAGAATAGTCCGTAAAGCGGAGCAAGTTTTATCCCCAAAATACCCGATATGCCTATCAGCATTAAAATTATCGCAGCGAGAAAATATACTCCGTATTTTTTCATTTTGTCCGATTTGCGGCATAAATCATATACATATTCAGGGCTGTGCAGATTTGAATTATTGCGGTTTTCCGTCATTTGCTCGGTTTCCGCTTTTAACACATCACATTCATTTTGCAAAACTTCATATCGTTTAAATTTTTCATTGCACTCAATCTGCAACAACATATTTTGTAAATAATTATATTTCCTTTTCAACTCTGCCGTTTCATTTTCGATTTTCTCAATCTGTTCTTTATTGTCAGAATATTTTTTGTATTCATTTAAACTATCCGAATACTTTCTTTTTAATTCGGATAGTTCTTCTTCTAACCCCGTAAGTCCTTTTCTGCCCGAAATTCTGCGTATTTCCTTGTCAATCCCGTCTATTGCACGTTCGTATGAAATATCTTCATCGGCACTTCCGCTTATATTTGACAAACGTGTCATAATCTCCTCATCAGATGAAATTATCGAATTGTAGCTTTCCATGTACAGCATATTTGAAAAAGTTTTTTCGCCTATCCCAAATATTTTCTCACCGATAAATCCGCTGATTTTCTCGCCCGTGCTCAAATCAATTACATCTATCAAGTCATTCTTACCGGTACTTCCGAATGTACCGCTTATTCTGTAATCGCAAATATCCATACTCCCCGACATTTTACCGCCGTCAAGCGGCATATACCGTTTTCTCGGTACATTGCGAATATCATTTTTTCGGCTGTTGTCCATACCGTAGAGCATGGCTCGTATAAATGCACAAAGCGTGGTTTTGCCCGTTTCGTTATCGCCGTATATAACATTAAGTCCTTTGTCAAACTCAATCTTTAAATCCTTTATCCCGCCGAAACTCTCTATGTATACGGATTTAATCAAGTATATTCCCCCTGCCTTTTAAAGCATTAATTCCGCATTTTAACACTCGTTCGTTTTCCTTCTTTTCCTGTTCATTTTCCGCATTTTCTATCTTTGCAAGCATATTTTTCACAAACACACCCATAAGCGAATAATCATTTGCCAATTTGAAATAATCGTCTGCCTCGCAAATATCACTTTTCACATCGGCATAAAAGCATATATTTTCAAGCTCCGATTGTATATACTCCACCGAAACACCATATTCATCCGAACCGCACAACAGAATATTATATAAATCCCTGTCATTCACATCATTTTTAATTTGGGCAAGTAAATCCGAATTATCACCAAACTCATTTACATTGTATTTCAATGTGTGATATTTTCGTGAATTATTGACGTACCTTTTCATGTCCGCAAAGCCTTTGCCGACCTCGCCCATCAAAAATCCGCCGTTCCCGATTTCGTCAAATCCTCTCGGCGCTAAAACTCCCGAATAAGCAAAACAGCTCATACCTGCACGCTCAACGCCCGTATACTTGTGTATGTGTCCGAGTGCCGAATAATCAAATTCCGTCAAAAGCGATTTGTCGATTATATTATAGCGTGCATCTGAAAAATCGCCGTGCATCAGCAGAATATTAATCTTGTTCTCATCGGTTTTTACCTTTTGTAAAAGCGGTTTTGTCTGATAATCATTCTCAAATGACGCACCGTAAATAACACAATCGGAAAAGCTGACCTTTTCAAGCCTTGAATTAAACACATATACATTCTTTGCCCACTTGAAATTCTGATATATACCGCTTTTCGGGTCATGATTTCCTGCCGCAATCAAAACTTTTGTATGCGTCAGTTCGCCGAATTTTGCATTGACATAGTTTAAAAGCTCCGTACACCCCGAATTATCGAACAAATCCCCCGCAACCAGCAGATAGTCCACGTTTTCTTTTTGTGCAATATTCACTGTATTGCAAAATTCATTCAATAATTCTTTTCTGCGGATTTTGGCACGTTCCGCATCTAAATATCCGAACACCGTTCCCAAATGCAAATCCGCCGTATGCAGTATCTTAGGCATCTAATCCGCTCCCGTCCTCTGCTTTTTCTTTCGGTATTACATCAAGCGACCGCATAATATCTTTTCTCGCCTTTGAACTGTACTGAGCATAATATTTATGCGTGACTTCAATGTTTTTGTGTCCCATAAGCTCCGCAACCATCTTTATGTCAATTCCGTCCTCCAACAATCTGCACGCAAACGTACGTCTTAATGCGTGTGGACGTGTTTTATCGGGATTTGTAATATTTACGACCATACAGTATTTTTTCAGCATTTTTTCAATAGCCGCAACTGTGATACGCTTTCCGAGTCTGCTCAAAAACAACGCTTCCTCGCCCATCTGCTTCTTTTCGGTGCGTTCGTCTATGTATTTTGCAATCTCATTCTGCACTTGTATCGGCATGAATATTTCCTGCTCATCGCCACCCTTTCGTGTTACAATAAATGACGATGTTTCAAAGCATACATCGCTTACATTCAAATTCACAAGTTCGCTCACACGAATACCCGTTCCCAGATATGTTGTAAAAATCGCAATATCCCTCTGCTTTTTGTTAAGGTATTCCGTTAAATCTCTGCCCTGAAAATAATTTTCACCGTTGTATATCACATCAAGCACCCTTATTGTTTCCTGTGTTGTAAGCGGTTTTTTTATTTTTTGGCTTACACTCGCAAAATCCACCTTATCGGTAACATTCTGCTTTATCCTGTCGGTCTTGTAAAGATATATGAACAGTCCACGCACCGCCGATAATTTTCTGTTTATCCCATGTGCCGAATTGTGTATTGTACGGCGTACTTTTCTGCCGTCTGACGTAACGGTTGATATTTCATATTCACGCAGATATGCTTTAAAATTTATTAAATCTTCAACTTTTATTTGGTCCATCTGTTCAAGAGTAAAATCCTCTAATTTTTCCACTTCTTTAAACTTAAACAATTTTAGATAATTCAAAAACGTACGAATATCTATACTATACCCAATCTGCGTATTTATACTTTCACCGTCATAATATGTCTGTATATATGAATACACAAAATCGGGCATTTCCGCAAGATAGTTTGATAAATAAGAATATTTATTCACAATACATCAAATCCTTTGTTTAATCCATTTTCTCCAATTTTGCAAACACCGCCATCAAATGCTTTACTCCCACACTGTCAAATGATATTGCCAGTTTTACGTCATTTCCGATAGACTGTGCCTCCAAAATAACACCTTTTCCGAACTTTTTATGTTTTACCACATCGCCGGCTTTAAAATTCAAGTTGTCCGATACATTTACTGCCGGAGCGGTGTTGCCCATCTGAGGTTTTACGGCATACGGCTTATGATACGGAGTATTCACTTGGTTATACTGACCGTATGAATTGTCATAGCTTTGCTGACCGTATTGCGGATTATAAGCCTTCGCAAACGGATTTGCCGACGCAAAATCGCTGACGCCTCTCTTGGCATTCATATATGCACGCACCGATGATTTTTCCTCTTTAAACTCCGGCGGAATTTCGTTAAGGAATCTCGACGGCTTATTATAAGTTGTAGAACCGTATAACATTCTCGATTCTGTTTTCGTGATATATAACATTTGTTTTGCTCTGGTAATCGCAACATAGCACAAACGGCGTTCTTCTTCAAGTTCCTCTGCCTCACCGATGGAACGTGTGCCGGGGAATACACCTTCTTCAAGTCCCGACAAAAATACCACAGGGAACTCCAACCCCTTTGCACTGTGTATCGTCATCATTACAACTGCGTCCTGTTCCGCATCATAAGAATCAATATCCGAAATCAGGGCAACTCCTTCAAGGAACGTTGATAAATCCGCATTTTCCTCTGCCTTTTCATGCTCCTGAACCACCGACATAAATTCGTTTAAGTTTTCTATTCTTGTTTGTGCCTCTGTTGTATTTTCTTTTTCGAGCATTTCCAAATATCCCGTATCGCTCATAACTTTCAGCACAAATTCCGACAATTCCATATTATCCTTTTCTTCGGTCAATGTATTAATCATGTCGGCAAAACCTGCAAGCTTTGTCTTTGTTTTCGATAATTCGGGAATCATCTCCGCAACCGATATAACCCCAAAAAGGCTCGTTCCTATTTCATTTGCCGCACGCTGAATTTTATCTACCGTTGTCAAACCTATTCCACGCTTAGGCTCATTTATAATACGCTTCAAACTCACATCATCATGCGGATTGTGGATAACACGCAAATAAGCTATAATATCCTTAATTTCTTTTCTGTCATAAAATCGAAGTCCCGACAGCACTCTATACGGCACTACTTCACGCAGAAACATTTCTTCAAGCACACGGGACTGTGCATTCGTTCTGTACAATACCGCAAAATCGCTGTACTTGTATCCCTCGCCAACCAATTTATTTATTTGTCTTGCGATATACTGCCCTTCCTCATGCTCATTTGATGCGGTATATACCTGTATTTTCTCGCCTGTATCATTCTGCGTCCAAAGTGATTTCCCACGTCTGCCTCGGTTATTATGTATAACAGAATTGGCAGCGTCCAGTATATGCTGTGTCGAACGATAATTCTGCTCCAATTTTATAATCTTTGCATTCGGAAAATCCTTCTCAAAATCCAGAATATTTCTGATATTCGCACCTCTGAATTTATAAATACTCTGGTCATCATCACCGACCACGCACAAATTATTATGATTTTCCTTATCCTTTGCCAAAAGATTGATAAGTGTATACTGTACATTGTTTGTATCCTGATATTCGTCAACCATTATATACTTAAATTTTTCCCGGTATCTTTCCAAAATTTCGGGATATTCTTTAAATAATCTTACCGTAAGCATAATAATATCGTCAAAATCCAATGCGTTATTGCTCATTAATTTTTTCTGATATAACGAATAGATTTTTGCCACTTGGCTCATTCTGTAATCAGTCGCATTAATGTCCGCAAAACGCTGTGCGTCAAGCATATCGTCCTTCGCATTGCTTATAATCGACATCATCGCTCTCGGCGGAAAATTTTTATCGTTCATGTCAAGCTCTTTCAGACAATCCTTTATAACCGTAGTTGTATCGGCGGTATCGTAAATAACGAAATTATTTTCGTATCCCAATTTATCTATATGACGTCTTAAAATCTTCACGCATACCGAGTGGAACGTACCCATCCACATATCGCCCGATATATCGCCAATCATATTTGCAATACGCTCTTTCATTTCATTTGCGGCTTTGTTGGTAAATGTTATCGCCAAAATATTATACGGTCTTACACCGTTTTGGGCGATAATATATGCCACACGATTTACAAGCACCGTTGTTTTGCCGCTGCCCGCTCCCGCCAAAATAAGCACCGGACCTTCCGTCTGCATTACCGCCTCACGTTGTTTTGTATTTAATCTCTCCAATAAATTTTGCATATTTTATCAAACGTCCTCATTTTCAAAATTTTAATTTATAATATATTTTAACACAAAACATCTGTTTTGGCTAGGCTATAATATCAAAAATTTTTACCTCTGCATGAATATGTTTATCGGTATAAGAAAATTGATATTCGGTTAAGTTAAAATTGCGGATAGATATTATCCGTTCGTCAAAAATTCAATATTTGTTTTTGACAAAATAATTTAGTAAGGGTGTTTTAAGTGTCCGAAAACAATAAAGAAAAAAAATGCTCAAAACCAAAAAAACTACCGTTTCGTATAGGCATTGTTATTTTAACCTCACTTATAGCATTACCCATGATTTCAATAATACACTTAAAATGCGTTATTCCCAATGAAATCACTATAAGTGCAGGCAGCAATTTTTCCTACGAACTTCTGCCCTTTACCTGTGTAAACCAAAAAGGCAAACCGGCGAAACAATCCTCTGCAAAAGACGGACTTATTTCCACCGACGGAAATACCGTAAATTTTAACACGAATAATGTATGCAATTATTCAATGTCGGTAAATCTTTTTGACACTATTCCCGTAAAGGACATAAGCGTTTCGGTAAAACCGCAGAAATATGTAATTGCGGGCGGCTCACCGATAGGAATTAAACTGTACACCGACGGTGTATTTGTTGTGGGAATGTCATATGTCACCACGCCCGACGGCAAAAACGTCTATCCTGCCAAAGATGCAGGTTTAAAAAACGGCGACATTATAACGGCAGTAAACGACAACAAAATATCTTCTGTCGAAGAAATGACCAAACTCATATGCTCCACCAACGGAACATTTACTCTTTCGATAAATCGTGACAACGAAATAATGACCAAAACAGTCCATGCCGTACAAAGCAGCGATGGACAAGGCTACAAAATCGGTATATGGGTGCGTGATTCCGCTGCAGGAGTCGGCACGCTGACCTTTTACGACCCCGACACCAACAAATATGCGGCTTTGGGTCACGCTATAACCGATGTGGACACAGGCAAAATATTAAATGTCAAAAAAGGCAGTATTCTCTCATGCAATATATTGTCTGTCACCAAAGGTGTGCGGGGTACTCCCGGCGAATTGGTGGGCGGATTTACCGACAATACTCTCGGTGACATCAGCCTGAACAGTCCGTTCGGCATATACGGCAATATGACAAATACAGACGGTTTTACCAACACCGAAAAAACAGCCGTTGCCACACGCTTTCAGATACAGGAAGGCGACGCATATATTCTCGCCGATGTTGACGGAGGCGGCATTAAACAATATACAATCAAAATCACCAAAATATCAAAAGATAATTCAAATAACAAAGGTATCGTATTTAAAGTGACGGATAACAGCCTTTTAGACAAAACAGGCGGAATTGTGCAGGGCATGAGCGGCTGTCCGATAATACAGAATAATATGCTTGTCGGAGCGGTAACTCATGTTTTTGTCAACGAACCGACAAAGGGTTACGGCATTTTCGCCGAAAACATGATAGATATAATATATAATTTATCCTAAATTTTGTAAATCTCCGAAACAGTGCCGTATTATATGATTTTAGCAGTTATATAATACGGCATTTTATTGTAAAACCCACATTATTTCTACATTTTTTATGTATTTTTCTATCAAAAAATATGTATTCTTTTTGATAAACTGTATATTATGTTTTTAAAAAATTGTAAAAAAATTATTAAAATTACATATTTACTATTGACATCATGTTAATTTGTGGTATTATTAGTTTTGTAAAGGCAAAGAAAAATTTAATTGTCTATATTGTAATAAACTGTTACTAACAGAGCAATATTGCAAAAAACATTTATCAAATTTGGAAGGGGACTAATTATGAATAACACAATTAACGTACTTATCGCTGATGATTTTCAATCATTTTCCGCAGACCTGTCAGACTACCTAAGTTCACAAAGCGACTTTACCGTAATCGGTCAAGCATATGACGGTATGGACGCATACGAAAAAATCCTTCAATACACTCCCGATGTAGTAATACTTGATGTTTTTATGCCGGGACTTGACGGCTTGTCAATCCTCAAAAAACTTCAAGCCGCCGACCTCCCGAAAAAGCCGACTTGCATACTTACATCTGTGTCAGGCTCTGCAAATATCATGAATACAGCCCTTTCACTGGGTGCTGCTTATTATGTTCTTAAACCAATCAGCGAACTTGCACTTTTTGCCGATTTGGTACGCGATTTTGCCCGTTCGGGACAAGATATAAAAGCCGTTCCGACAGTAAAAACCCCCGCCGTATTACCAAAGCCGAAAAACTTTGATTTAGAGTCAATCGTAACCAACTTCATACATGAACTCGGTGTACCTGCACACATAAAAGGCTATCAATATATCCGAACAGCCATAATGATGGTCACCGAAAATATGGAAATGATAAACTACATCACAAAGCAGCTCTACCCTACCATTGCAAAGCAATATGCCACAACATCAAGCCGTGTAGAGCGTGCAATCCGCCATTCGATTGAAGTTGCATGGAGCAGAGGAAAGCCGGAAACCATGAATGAAATCTTCGGATATACAATCCATACCGGCAAAGGCAAGCCGACAAATTCCGAGTTTATCGCAATGGTGGCTGACAGAATTCGTCTGCAAATTAAATGAGCGTAACTTTTATAAGGCAGTCTATACACAAAAGCATGGGCTGCTTTTTTAATTTGTAGGAAATTGAGTAAAACGCAATGATGAAAAATCAAAAATACTACCTTATTCCCATGCTCGCAAGCGGTGTTTCTATCAAAAGCTTTTTTAATTGAATTATAAAAATTATTATATTTTTCTGATTTTGGGAATAATAATATTGCATTAAAGAAAATATGGAATGGTGAATATGGAAAAGCTAAAAATATTTTTGATTGGCGCAATAGGATACAGCATAATAGAAATTCTATGGCGAGGGTATACACATTGGACGATGGGTCTGACAGGCGGAATTTGCTTTCTGCTGATTTATATGATATTTACAAAATATAATTATATGCCTATTATAGCAAAATGTCTGCTCGGTACAGCGGTAATTACCACAATGGAATTGATTGTCGGGTGCGTGGTTAATCTTTATTTAAAATGGAATGTATGGGATTATTCGGGCTATCACTATCAATTATTCGGACAAATCTGTCTGTTTTACTCGGTTATGTGGTTTTTGCTGTGTATACCTCTATCGTATTTTATAGATTTTCTGTCAGCTTAATTATTGCAATAAAAAAGCTTTTGATTAAAAGCTCCGCCTGCGGGTGTAGGAATAATGTAGCATTTTTGATTTTCCGTCATTGCGTTTTTACGCAATTTCCTACAAATTAAAAAAAACACATTCAGTGCATAACCGAATGTGTTTACATATAAAATTATTTTTTCGCCGGAATAACTTCAAGCCAATATCCGTCGGGGTCAGAAATAAAGTAAATACCCATCTTAGGATTTTCAAAACATACGCAGTCCATTTCTTTATGTTTCTTTAACGCAGCGTCAAAATCTTCAACGGTAAATGCGATATGTATTTCATTGTCACCAAGATTATACGGTCTTTCCCAATCACGAAGCCATGTAAGTTCCAACTTATACGGACTTTTGCCATCGGTTAAATACACAATAATAAATTCTCCGCTTTCGGGAGTAATTCTCGACTCCTCAACAAGACCTAACGCATCTTTATAAAATTTCAGACTTTTGTCAAGGTCATAAACATTTAAGTTGCTGTGTGCAAAAGTAAAATTCATAATTTTAATCTCCCAATTAAATTTTTTCGTTAATAATCATATTAAAATCTATTTTTCCGAGTTCTTCGGCAAATTGTTTTTGTACTCTCAGCAAACGTTTTTGAATTTGACAGTCACCAACATTTTTGCATATCTCAGGTTCTGAAATACAGCGATTAATCGCAATCGGACCGTCAATTATTTCAATAATCTGCTTAAAAGTAATCTCATTAGGTTTCCTTTTCAATATATATCCACCGTTCACACCTCTGTAAGATTTAACAATATCTGCCTGTACCAGTTTCCGCAGAATTTTCAGCGTAAAACGATAAGGAATTAGTTTTTGTTCTGAAATTTGCTTCGCTTCAATCTGTTTTTTTTCAGAACAAAGCATAGCGACTATACGCAGTGCATAGTCAGCTTCTCTTGTAATTTTCATCGTTAGTCGTCCCCTATATCACATACAATATTAGTGCAGTTGCACCAATATTATTTTAACGTTAATACAAGGTAAAGTCAATAGATTTTTACTAATTTCAGTAAAAAAATACTGTAAAAAATTTGTCAAACCCTATAACTGACAGCGTTCGTATGCTTTTTGCATATACAAAGCGTCCTCGGTTTGAGTGCCGGCGGACTCGCAGATAAACGTAGGTGTTAAGTTCTTTTTGCAAATCAATTCCGCAAGCGGTTCAAAGAACGGACCAAACTCTTTGTCCTCAAAAGTAAGATGACGTTTTTCGCCGCCTTTTGTGTATTCGATATGGCTGAAATGGCTGTGAAATACTTTTGTGCGGTCAATACCGATTTCATTAATCATCGTATCTATAATTTCCTCATACGCCTCTTTGGAATTTACACCGCCTAATGTGCGTGCATTTAAGTGCCCAAAATCAATGGTAGGCAAAAATCGGTCATCAAGCTTGCAAAGTTCCATGACTTCCTGTAAATTGCCCAGCTGATTGATTTTACCCATAGTTTCAATGCAGAAATGTATATCCGAAAAACCGCACTCGTCCGCCTCTTTCTGAGCCATAGGCAGAGTTATTTTAGCAAGTGCAAGAGCCTCCTCACGAGTCATTTTCCCCAACGCACCGCTATGGATAACTATTCTGTCCGCACCCATAAATTTTGCGGCTTTCAGGCTTTGCATAATATAATCAATGCTTTTAACCCTCTTTTCTTCCTCAGGCGTTGCAAGATTTATAAAATACGGTGTATGCAGACTTAATGCAATATTATGTTTTGCGGCACTGTCACCGATTTTCTTTGCGGTAGCCTCACCCACACGCACACCGTTGCCGCATTGATATTCATATGCGGTAAGCCCCTGCGACGACAAAAATTCGGGCATTTGTTCCGATGCTTTAAATCCTGCCGCATAAAAACTTTCTCCGTTACCGGCAGGTCCGAAAAGCGGTTTTAAATTACGTTCCATTTAATTTTCCTCCTTGTGCAATTCATATATAGTTTTTGCAACATCATATGGAGTATACTCTTTTTTGATAACAATTTTGTGGTCACAATTTGCATAGAAAGGCAGTCTTTTTTCAAAGCGCTCTTTTATCTCGTCAATATTTTGACCTTTCATAAGAGGACGTGTTTTAGCCGCCTCGGCTACACGCTCCGCAATCAAAGAAAAATCGGGTGCAAGATTATATATAACGCCTGTTTTGCGTAAAATGTCAATATTTTCACTTCTTAATACAGCACCTCCGCCTGTTGCGATAACCGCATTTTGATATTGTGCTGCTTTGCGGACAGCATTTGTTTCAACATCTCTGAAATATGCCTCTCCGTTGACGGCAAAAATAGTGTTTATATCTCGCTTTTCCATATCAACAACAATCTCGTCGGTATCAACATATTTAAGCCCGTAAACCTCTGCAATAGCTTTGCTTATCATTGTTTTTCCCGATGCCATAAATCCTGTCAAAACAATATTTTTCATCTGCCGAATACCTCTTTTGCAACTTTGTCATACATATCATCAGGCAATTTAACCCCGGTAAAATGTTCATATGCAATCAATCCCTGATAAATAAGCATACCCAATCCATTCATTATTTTTGCTCCGTTTTGTTCGGCACGCTGTAAAAACAATGTTTTCTCAGGGTTGTAAATCATATCCGCAGCAGCTGTATTTTCATCAATGAACGACATATCTTCAATCGGGCATTTGTCAAGCTGCGGAGCCATTCCGGCAGATGTAGTATTGATTACAACATCATAATGATTAAGCGTTTTTTCGGTTTGGATTGTAAAGCCGATAACATCTTTAACATATTCGGCAAGGGCAACCGCTTTTTCTTTTGTACGGTTTACAACAGTAACACTCTTTGCACCTTCCATAGCCAAAAGCATGGCTACCGGTCTTGATGCACCGCCCGCACCTAAAATAAGAATATCCTTATCCTTTACCGTGATGCCGTTGTGCAAAAGCGAATGATAAAATCCGTGAGCATCGGTGTTGTAACCGTAAAGTTTTCCGTCACGATTTACCACGGTATTGACCGAATTAAATTTTTGTGCCTCGTCCGATATAACATCAAGATACTGCATTACCGCATTTTTATGCGGAGCAGTGATATTCAAACCGGCAATATTCATTGCACGCACACCTTTTATTGCATCTTCAAGATTTTGCGGTTCAACTTCAAGTGCGGTATATATGTAATTTAGCCCCATTTGCTCGGATATAAACGTGTGCATTTGAGGCGAAAAGCTGTGCTCCACCGGATAACCCAATATTGCAAGCTGTTTTGTATGTCCGTTAATATTAATCATTATTTATCTCCTGTTATCTAATTTTCTCAATATTTTCTTTTCAAGATTTCGTTTAAATTTAAAGAAAAGATTTTCCTTGTTTTCAATAGGTTCAACCAAAATAGTTGTCATTTTCATGCGGTTTCCGCACCATACGTCCGTAAAAAGCTGGTCACCGATAATAGCTGAATTTGAAGGCAGAGCATGAATAGTATCCAATGCCTGACGCAGCCGTCTTGTCAGCGGTTTTGCCGCACGATGACGTGTATGAAGTTTTAAATCACTGTTAAATGTTTCAACACGGCGTCTGTTATTGTTTGAAACCAAGCATACATTAATACCTTCCTCACGCAGATTATTTATAAACCTCACCGCTGTATCGGTAGGCTTTGCGACTGTATATGGCACAAGAGTATTGTCTATATCCAAAATGACATTCTTTATATGATGTTTTTTGAAAAAATCGATTTTTATATCAGCAATAGAATTAAATCTGTACTGCGGATAAAATTTTTCTAACATAATTATACTCCGTTTTCTATCCTAAAATATTTTTTGCTTTCAAAATAGCGATTGCCGTTTTTGCATCGTTTATCTTATTTTCCATAACCATTTTCACAAGCTCGTCAAGAGGCATTGTGTGGACGTCCAAAAACTCGTCTTCATCAAGATGCTGATGAGTTTTCACAAGGTCTGTGGCAAGATATATATGTATTTTTTCAAGACAATATCCTGGTGTAGGATAATAGATACCGAGCGGAACATAATTTTTTGCGGTATAGCCTGTTTCTTCTTCCAATTCACGTTTTCCGCACTCCAAAGCGTCCTCGCCATAGTTAAGTTTGCCTGCCGGAATTTCAAGGACAATTTCTTCAAACGGCTTGCGGAATTGTGTAACCATAAGCACATTTTTATTGTCATCAACAGCAATAATTCCGACACCGCCCGGATGCTCGACAAGCTCACGCGTTGATGTATTGCCGTTAGGCAATGTAACGGTATCAACTTTTAAATTTATAATTCTTCCCTCAAAAATACGTTCTGTGGAAATAGTTTTTTCTGTAAAATCCATTTTAATCACATCTTTCAATTAAATTATACTTGGTTTTATTATACACTATATTTAAAAATCATACAAGTATTTTTGTATTGATTTAAAAATGTTAAACACAAATAAAATTTTTTGACCGATTGTGTAACATATCATTGACAAACCTACAAAACACTTTCTTACAAATAAAATTTTAATATTGATTTCCTACTATTCCTATGGTATAATATTAATTAAAATAATTTATACGGAGGAAATGTAAAATGAAAATTTCTACAAAAGGAAGATACGCTTTAAGATTAATGATTGATGTAGCTCAGCATGACGAAAACGGAAATGTTTCAATAAAAGATATATCTGCACGCCAAGAAATTTCTATTAAATATCTTGAACAAATTGTAAGTACACTATGTAAAATAGGTTATCTGAAAAGCACACGAGGAGCACAGGGCGGTTATCGTCTTACCAAAAATCCCGCAGAATATACTATCGGCGATATTTTGCGTGTAACCGAAGGTCCGCTTAGCCCTATCGCTTGTCTTGATGATGAACCAAACCAATGTCCACGCTGTGAAGAATGTGTAACTTTGGACTTTTGGAAAGGTCTTTATAAGGTAATAAACGAATATGTAGACAGTGTTACATTGGCTGATTTGCTTGAATCTATACAGGATAAAGGTGCTTACGAATTTTATATTTAAAAAATTTTTAATTTTTTCTTGACAAGAATATTTTTTAATGCTATAATCATATTAATCCGATAGGAAATAAGTAAATACTATGATATGAGAGGTTGATTAAAATGATAACTTCTAAATCTTATTCTATACAAAACGAACGAATGTGTTTTTAATTTCATTGAAAACAATAATTTTAAAATAAACAAGTGAAATAATAAAGGAGAAATTAAAATGAGTAAAAGAGAATGGAAATTTGAAACAAAACAACTACACATAGGACAAGAAACTGCCGACAGCGTTACAGATTCAAGAGCAGTACCTATTTATCAAACAACATCTTATGTGTTCCATAATTCACAGCACGCAGCAGACCGTTTCGGTTTGAGAGATGCAGGTAATATCTACGGCAGATTGACAAACCCTACTCAAAGCGTTTTTGAAGAAAGAGTTGCGGCTCTTGAAGGCGGTGTTGCAGCATTAGCAGTAGCAAGCGGTGCGGCAGCTGTTACTTACACAATTCAAAACCTTGCCCACGCAGGCGACCATATCGTAGCATCAAAAACAATCTACGGCGGTACTTACAACCTACTTGCACATACATTGCCTGAATACGGCATTACAACTACATTTGTTGACCCTGATGTTGAGGGTGCATTTGAAGACGCTATTCAAGAAAACACAAAAGCAGTATTTATCGAAACTTTGGGTAACCCAAACAGTAACATTATTGATATAGAAAAAATTGCAAATATTGCACACAGCCACAAGATTCCTCTTGTAATCGACAGCACATTTGCTACACCTTACCTTGTTCGTCCTATTGAATACGGTGCAGATATTGTTATTCACTCTGCAACCAAATTCATCGGCGGTCACGGTACTACTTTGGGCGGTGTCATTGTTGACAGCGGTAAATTCGACTGGGTTGCAAGCGGTAAATTCCCGTCATTGGTAGAGCCAAACCCAAGTTACCACGGTATCAGCTTTGCAAAAGATGTAGGTGCGGCTGCATTCGTAACAAAAATCAGAGCAATCCTTCTTCGTGACACAGGTGCTACACTTGCTCCAATCAGTGCATTCTTGCTATTGCAAGGTTTGGAAACTCTTTCATTGAGAGTGGAACGTCATGCCGAAAATACCAAGAAAGTAATTGAATATCTTGCAAATCATCCGCAAGTAGAGCACGTTAATCACCCGTCATTGCCGGATAGCCCAAGCCACGAATTATATAAAAAATACTTCCCTAACGGCGGCGGTTCAATCTTCACATTTGAAATTAAAGGCGGAGAAAAAGAGGCACAAGCATTCATTGACCATCTTGAAATATTCTCATTGCTTGCAAATGTTGCAGATGCGAAATCACTTGTAATTCACCCTGCAAGCACAACTCATTCTCAGCTTAACGAACAAGAACTTGCAGAACAGCAAATCAAGCCTAACACAATCCGTTTGTCAATCGGTCTTGAACACATTGACGATATTATATACGATTTGGACCAAGCTTTCAATGCCATTAAATAATTAACATTAATATAAAAAATGTGTTGTCTTAATTCAAAGGCAACACATTTTTATATATAATTTTTTAAGAGTCCAACACTTTTTTTCTAAGCTGACCGCATGACGCACTTATGTCACTGCCAAGCTCACGTCTTACTGTTGCATTTATCCCCAAATCCTGTAATGATTTTTGAAATCTGCGGATATTCTCGCTTGTACTCTTTACATATTCTCTTTCTTCCACATGATTTACGGGTATCAAATTAACATGGCAAAGCATACCTTTTAATCTTGACGCAAGTTCCTTTGCATTTTCGTATGAGTCATTCACTCCCCTAATCAAGGAATATTCAAAACTGATACGTCTTGTGGTAACCTTAATATAATCACGGCACGCTTTGATCAAAACTTCAACAGGGTATTTATTATTCACCGGCATAATCGAACTTCTTATTTCATTATTAGGTGCGTGCAATGACACCGACAATGTAATCGGCAGATTTTCTTCCGCCAATTTATAAATCTTGTCTACAACACCGCTCGTTGACAAAGAAATATGACGGTATCCGATATTGATACCATGCTCGTCATTTACATTGTGCAAAAACTTAACGACATTATCAAAATTATCAAGCGGTTCTCCTATACCCATCATAACGATATTGCTAATCCGCTCGCCAATATCCTTTTGGGCAAAAATTACTTGATTTAGAATTTCTCCGGCAGTCAAGCTGCGGTACAGTCCGCCGATAGTCGACGCACAAAATCTGCAACCCATTCGGCAGCCTACCTGTGATGATATACACACCGTTATTCCATGCTTATAACGCATAATAACGCTTTCTATGCAGTTGCCGTCCTCCAATTCAAACAGATATTTAATTGTTCCGTCTATTTTTGAAACATATTTTTCTCTTATTTTCAGCCTGCTCACAAAACTTACCTTCGATAATTTTTCACGGGTCGCCTTTGACACATTTGTCATCTCGTCAAAACTTTCGACACCATTGTGCAGCCATGTAAAAATCTGCTTTGCACGAAACTTTGGTTCGCCCTGTTCCGTCAAAAAATCTTCAAGCTCCTTAAAACTCAAATCCTTTAAATCTATCATAAAATTGCACCTATTTCTTTCTTATTTTCGATATAAAAAATCCATCAATTTTATCTGTATTCGGATAAAAAGTAATATACCCGTTTTTCGCCGTATCTTTTTTCAATTCGTCGGGCAGCATATCATAAAAATCCACCGTTTCAAAATTGTCATGCTCCGATAAAAATTTGTTAAGTACATCTTCATTTTCACACTTGTTTATACTGCAAGTGCTGTATACCAGTTCTCCGCCCTGTTTTAGATATTCCGCCGCATTCTCCAATATTTTATACTGTATCTCCTGCGGCACACATTCACTGTTGTATTTTATATCAGGTTTCTTGCGTATAATACCTGTTCCCGAACATGGCACATCTGCCAATACTCTGTCTGCGGTATTTTTATAATTTTTCATCAATTTTGTACTGTCGGCACAGATACATTCTATAATATCAATACCCAATCTTTCAGCGTTCGCCTTAATCAGACTGATTTTATGTTCGTGTATATCACATGATATTATTTTTCCTTTATTGTTCATAAGTTCCGCCATGTGCGTACTTTTTCCACCGGGAGCGGCACACAAATCCATAACAAACATATTCTCATGCGGTGACAATATATATGCCGTCAGCATAGCGGAAATATCCTGTACACTAAACAGTCCGCCTGTATACAAATCCGAATGTGCAACATCAAAACCGCTTGTATACATTGCTTTTTCATAAAGCGGACTTTTTTCAGCGGTTATCCCGTCCTTTTCAAATTCAGCTATCAGACTGTCCGCATCTGTTTTCAATGTGTTGACACGCACGCATATTTCGGGTTCTTTGTTCATTGCACAAAGCAATTCTCTGCAAAATTCCGTTCCAAAATCGGCAGACCATTTTTTCACCAAATCCAACGGGAACGAATACTTTACCGACAGTAATTCATGTTCATCTGTCGGATACTTCAATGTGGTTTTCCCACGAATTACCGAATGTAAAACTGCATTTACAAATCCTGCCGACGCATGGTGGCCGTATTTTTTAGCCAATTTTACACATTCATTCACCGCCGCCGACTCAGGTATTTTATTCATAAACATTAATTGAAAAACACCTAATCTTAAAATTAAAAGGATATAGCCGGATATTTTCTTTAATTTTATACTCGAATATTTTTTAATCACATAATCGAGCGTAATTTTACGCTTAACCACTCCATACACCAATGCCGTAACCAGCGATTTATCCTGTTTCGATAAATCCCGGTTTCTCGACAACGTATCTTTTAATGCCATATTTGAATAAGCATTCTCAAATTCAATCTTGTATAAAGTTATAAGAGCCAATTCTCTGGCATTTGCCATAACCATACCCCCTTAAATTGCCTCAGTCATTTCTGCGGTTTCTGTTCGCAATCATCAATAATCTTAAAAGCTGCAAAGCTGTCGACGCAACCGCCGCTACATATGTCAATGCAGCCGCCGTCAAAACACGTCTTGCATATGTCAGTTCTTTTCCGTACAGCATATCGCTTTCATTCAAAATTTTCAATGCTCTGCGGCTTGCGTCAAACTCAACCGGCAATGTCACCAACTGAAATACCAATACACCGCCGAACAAAATCGCACCCAAAATCGCCAGCTTGTACATTCCCAAAATCAAGCCTATAAAAAACACAGGCATAGACAGCGTAGAACCAATATTCACAACAGGAACTATCGCATTTCTAACCTTAATCGGAACATAGCCTATCGAATGTTGTATAGCGTGTCCCGCCTCGTGAGCGGCAACACCGATAGCCGCAACAGATGTTGACATATATGTGCTGTCCGAAAGACGCAAAACCCCCGCTCTCGGGTCATAATGGTCGGTCAGATTACCGCTGACACGTTCAATTTTAATATTGCGAAGTCCGAAACTGTCAAGAATTTTTCTCGCTGCGTCAAATGCCGTCAATCCTCTTGCATTGCTTACACCGCTGTATTTTTTAAATGTGGAATTAACTCCGAACGATGCAAACATTGTAAGCAAAAACGCAATAATAACCAAAATATATGTCGGGTCATAATACATACCGTAACGCATTCCATACATAATCAATCATTCCTTTCACAAATAACTTGCAAAACTATTCTCCCAATATTGTACCTGTTTCAATCTCGTGACCACGCAAATAATCATCAATCGGCAATTTTTTACCGCCTGTAAACTGCACCTTTGTAACCGTCAAAACACCCTCGCCGCATTTAACCAAAAGTCCTGTTCCCTTTTGATAACCGAGCACCTCGCCGTTTTGTCCGTCAGAATTATTATCTGTAATTCTTGCCTCAATAATCTTCATAACTTCACCTTTATAGCTTGTAAATGCCAGCGGCCACGGGTTCATGCCACGAACCAAGTTAGATATTTCATTAACCGATTTATTCCAATCAATTTTTGCCATATCCTTGCTAATCATAGACGCATATGTGAAATCGTCACCCTGTTTCACACGCTCTGCCCTGCCCTGTTCAATCACATCAAGCACTTCAATCAAAGCTTCTCCGCCCAAAACCGCAAGTCTGTCAAACAACTCGCCCGATGTTTCATACTCGCCTATTTCGGTTTCCTTAACCATAATCATGTCGCCTGTGTCAAGACCATAATCCATCTGCATGATTGTGACACCTGTTTTCTTATCTCCGTTTAGCACACTGTATTGTATCGGAGCAGCTCCCCTATATTTAGGCAGCAATGACGCATGAATATTAATACATCCGTATTTCGGATAATCAATTACATAGTTCGGTAAAATTTTGCCGTATGCCGCAACAACGATAATATCGGGTTTCAATTCGTCCAATACTTCCTTTAACTCGCCGTTTTTCAGTGTGTTCGGCTGATACACCGGTATATCATGCTCCAAAGCATATTCCTTAACAGGCGGTGCGACCATTTTATGCCCCCTGCCCTTTGGCTTATCGGGCTGTGTCACCGCACCGAGTACATTATGCTTTGACTCATCAAGCACCTTTATTGCCTCTAATGCAAAATCGGGTGTCCCCATAAATAAAATATTCATATGCAAATTCTCCTTTTATTCGTTAGGCTCATCAAAACTGATAACTCTGTCCAAAAATAATTTTCCGTCAAGGTGTTCCAATTCGTGACAGAACGCTCTTGCCAATAATTCTTCGCCTGTCTTTTCAAAGAAATTGCCGTGTCTGTCCTGTGCCTTTACCGTAACGACATTCGGTCTTTCCACCTGACCAAACACACCCGGAACACTCAAACAGCCCTCCGAACCTACCTGCGTTCCGCTTGTCGAAACAATTTCGGGATTTATCAATTCAATTCGTTCACCGTCCGTATCAATCACGACCGCTCTTTTTAAAATACCTACCTGAGGTGCAGCCAATCCCACACCGTTTCTCGACTGCATTGTTTCATACATATCGTCAAGCAAAATTCCAAGTTTCTCATCAAAAACCTTAACAGGCTTGCACACCTTATATAAAATTTCATCGCCTTTTGTTCTGATATTTCTTATAGCCATTTTTTTGTTCCTCCATAATCTAATACATATTGTTTGGATTTTTATCAATCACAATAGAAATTCTTTCATAACTTTTATTATTATAACACGCTTTCACTACATCTGTCAAAACCGAGTTAATATTGTCCGCATTTTCGCATTTAATTATAATCCGCCATCTGTATTTATTCTTGATTTTGGAAATAGTCGCCGGTACAGGTCCAAGAACTTGTATTTTCTGTGGTACTCTTTCCAAAAGCTTTAAATTTCTGCGTATATACTTTGCCGCCTGCTGTACCAAACCTTCATTTCCGCCCGTTATCAGTATGCTCACTATATCGCAAAACGGCGGATACCACATTGCAAGCCGCATACGCATTTCCGTCTTGTAAAAATTTATATAATCATGCCGCTGCATTAATTGTATCGCCGCATTGTCGGGACTGTACGTCTGCACTATTGCCCGTCCTGCCTTTGCCGCACGTCCCGCACGCCCCACAACCTGTTCAAGCAGAGAAAATGTTCTTTCGCTGCTTCGGAAATCGTCAATATTAAGCATAGTGTCTGCCGATACCACACCCACCAACGTCACATTTTCAAAATCCAATCCCTTGCTGACCATTTGCGTTCCGATTAATATATCTATTTTTTCCTTTTCAAACTTACTCAAAATCTTTTCATGAGCCATTTTTCTGCCGGTGGTATCAACGTCCATACGAATTACCGATGCCTGTGGGAAAATCCTGTTCACTTCGTCCTCCACTTTTTGAGTTCCGCCGCCGAAATAGCGTATATATTTGCTCCCGCACTCAGGGCACACCGTATAATTCTGAATTGAATATCCGCAATAATGACATCTAAGACTGTCAATATTTTTATGATAAGTAAGCGAAATATTACAGTTCGGGCATTTTGCGACAAATCCGCAGTTTCTGCACGACACAAATGTCGAAAAACCACGTCTGTTCAAAAACAGTATTGTCTGCTCGCCGTTGTCGAGGTTCTTTTGAATTTCATCAGTCAACATTCGGCTGAACATTGATTTATTCCCCTGTTCCAGTTCCTCACGCATATCCACAATATACGTCGGCGGCATTGGTGCGGCATTGACACGCTTTGTCATAGTCAATAATTGATAATCACCTTTTCTCGCCTCATAATACGACTCCATTGACGGTGTAGCCGATGCAAGTACAAGCTTTGCATCATATTGTTTTGCACGAAAACGTGCAATATCCCTTGTATGGTATCTCGGTGATATTTCCGATTTGTATGATTGCTCGTGCTCCTCGTCCATGATTATCACACCTATATTGTCAAGCGGCGAAAATATCGCCGACCGTGCCCCTACGGCAATATCAACGTTCCCGTCACGCATTTTTTTCCATTCGTCATACCGCTCATTCATTGACAATCCGCTGTGAAATACCGCCACACGTTTCCCAAATCTCGAAACAAAACGTGCAACCGTCTGCGGAGTTAATGCAATCTCCGGCACAAGCATAATGGCGGTCTTGCCGTCATCTATTACCCGTTCTATAATTCTCATATACACTTCCGTCTTACCGCTTCCCGTCACACCGTGCAGCAAGAATTCACGGTTATCCGATATTTCTATTTCGTGCAAAACTTTTGCCTGTCCGTCTGTCAGTTGCGGCGGAGCTATCTTTTTTATATTGCTTGTCATCATAAAATTTCTGTCGACAATTCGGGTTTCAAATTCCAGCAAACCTTTTTTATCCAAAGCCCTAACCGCATTATGCGAACCGTCGGAGAACTGTACCAAATCAGTCAGAGAAATATCATCAGCACTCATCAGCACATCAAATATCCTCTCCTGCACCTTTGCACGTTTTAATGACAGCTTTATTTTTTCTGCATTTTCTATTGCATATTCATTAAGCCTCACTATTGTTACCGTCTTATCCTTAACATTTACAACATCTCGATACTCGTCATATAAAATACCGTCGTCACACATTTTTTTCAAGTGTGCACGCACATTTGCACCAAATCTCTGCATAAGTCTTGTAATATCCAATGCACCGCCGTTGTCGCTTATATCCTTTAAGATATTTTTCTGCATATCGGTTAATTCATGGTCAAAATTATTTTTTATAATAAACCATTGTTCAGGCTTTACCGTTGTTCCCGATGGCACAATAGTGTGTATCAAATCAAGATAACTGCACAAATATTTCTCGTGCATATACTCGATTAATTCAAGCATTTTTTCGTTAAATACGGGCAATTCATCAGACACACGCAAAATATCCTTTAAACGCTTGCTCCGGCTGCGTTCCTTTATTGCCATTACATAGCCTTCCATCTGAATATTTCCCCGACCGAACGGAACAACCACACGCATACCTATCCGCATAATCTCTTCCAATTCTTCTGGCACACGATAGTCAAAAACCTTATCCACTTGTTTTGAATTATGATTTACTATAACCTGTGCAATCATTCAAAACCTCCACATTACAATTCTCTTATAGCAAAAAGGGTAGACAAAACTGCCTACCCCAAAAATCTTTAAATTACAGAATTATTCGTCAGCACCGTTGTTGCCGTCAATATCGTCCAAATCTTCAAACATATTTGCGTCAAGAGTTTCCTGACTGTTTAAAATGTCATTTTTAGATTTTTCATGTCTGATATAGCTTACTTTTCCGTCTGCAATTTCCTGTACTGCAATCGAAACTGCTTTATGAGAGTCACAAGGAACAAGTCCTTCACCCTTTTCACCAATCATTCTTGCTCTTTTGGCAGCCATTGTCACCAATGTATATCTGCTGTCAACACATTTTGAAAGCTCACTGATTCCGGGATGTGTCATATTCATAATAATCTCTCCTCTTTCCATATAAAAACTTATATATTAAGACACAATATCGTGTCAATTTTTCAAATTCTTGATTAATTCATCAATATTACGCTTTGTGCTGTACTTTTCCGAATGGATAATTTCCGCAACATTTTGTACGCATTTGCCTAAATCGTCATTGACCACCGCATAATCATATTTGCCGGCATTATCAAGTTCAAACGCTACCGCACTCAATCTTTCTTCAATCTGTTCTTCGGTTTCACGTCCACGCTCAACCAATCTTCTGCGTAACTCCTGCATTGACGGCGGCAATATAAATATCAACACCGCTTCGGGAAATGATTTTTTTATCTGCAATGCACCTTGCACATCTATTTCCAAAAGTACATTTTTTCCTTCTTCCATCATCTTCTGAACCGTGGCTTTCGGCGTACCGTAATAATTACCGCTGTACACTGCCCATTCAAGCATTTTTTCATCTTCAATCATTTTCTTGAAATTATCCACAGTAGTATAGTTGTAAGTAACACCCTCAACTTCGCCTGCACGCTTATTTCTTGAAGTGGTTGAAATTGACAGGAATAAATCCTCTTCCTGTTTCAAAAGTTCTGCACAAACCGTACCTTTACCCGTGCCCGACGGTCCGGACATAACTACCAATAATCCGTTATTCATTGATTTCTTCCTCCTCTTCATCATCAATCGCAGATAAACGATTAGCGACAGTTTCCGGCTGTATCGATGACAGTATTACATGGTCGCTGTCGGTTATAATAACCGCTCTTGTACGTCTGCCGTAAGTTGCGTTTATCAGCATACCTCTGTCCTCCGCATCACGAATAATACGTTTTATCGGAGCAGACTCAGGACTTACAATCGCAATCAGCCTGTTTGCAGACACCATATTACCAAAACCAATATTAATCAGTTTCATATTTCAAACCATTCCTTACTCAATATTCTGTATTTGTTCTCTCAGCTTTTCAAGCTCTGCCTTTAATTCAACAACCTTTTTCGCAATCACAATATCATTTGCTTTTGAACCGATGGTGTTAATCTCACGATTAATCTCTTGTACTAAGAAATCCAATTTGCGTCCGGCAGGTTCATTGGCACTTAATATTTCAAAAAACTCGTCAAAATGGCTTGCCAAGCGTACAATCTCCTCGTTCACCGCAACCTTGTCCGCAAATATGGCAACCTCGGTCAAAACACGCGCCTCGTCAATAGTTCTGTCATCAAGTACGTCCTTAATTTTGGCATACAAACGCTGCTTGTACTCCTCAACGGTTTCGGGCGAACGCTCATCAATATCACAAGCCAAAGTTTTCATATAATTAACACGGTCAACCAAATCCTTATTAATTCTTTCACCCTCACGTTCACGCATAGCAATAAAAGCATTAACACAATCCGTCAACACCTCACTGACATCAGACCAAACCTGTTCTTCGTCATCTTCTTTTTGCTCTGTTTTAAAAATATCGGAGCATCTTGCCACAACAGATACCGAAATATCGTCTTTCAAATTAAATTCATCACGCAATTTTGTAAGAGCCTCTATATAACTTTTAGCAAGTTCTGAATTTAAAATAATTTCCTTATCCGCTGTTTCATAGCTTTCTATATTAACAAAAATATCCACCTTGCCACGGAATACATTTTTTGCAACATATTCTCTGACCTTTTCTTCCAAAAAGCCAAAATAGCGAGGTACTCTTATTGTGTAATCCGAATATCTATGGTTTACCGATTTCATCTCAACAGAAATTTTCTTTCCGTTTCTGATTGCCTCTGCCCGACCATAACCTGTCATGCTTTTAATCACTTATTACACCTACTTTATACATTATGTCATACTTTATCTATTATATTGTAGCACATAACTTGTCATATGTCAAATATACATTTTATTTATGTAATCCTATAACAATCGCAAAAACAGATATTGCAATAATAACGATTGATGACACCAACAAAAATATACCGCCCGATTTATTTTTTTTCTTAAACTCTCTCACCGAAGTTATAATATTGTATATTGATAATATAATACACACTATCGGCAAAACATACATATTTTTTATTACATTTGCAAGTTTTAACAAGCACAAAATAAATGCCGCAGCCACGAAAACAATACCTAATTTTTGCATAAAAATCTCCTTTACAGAACGTAAAACCGCCCCGATAAATGGCGGAGCGGTTTTGATTTATGTATATATTTTCAGAAATTAGAATACTCTTACTTTAATAACTCCTTCAATAGCTGAAATCTCGTCTACAACCTCAGTAGGCACAATTTCATCAGAATTAATAATTGTATAAGCGTTTTCTTTCTTGCTCTTGTTAATCATATCACTGATATTAATGCCTGCCTGTGCAAACGCATTTGTAAATTTAGTAATCATATTAGGAACATTCTTGTGAGCGATAGTAATTCTACCTGCACCGCCTGTCGGTAATGTACAGTTAGGGAAGTTTACAGAATTTGTGATATTACCGTTTTCAAGATAATCGGCAATTTCCTGTGCAGCCATAACAGCACAGTTATCTTCTGATTCGCTTGTAGATGCACCCAAATGCGGTGTAGGAATGATACCCGGTTGATTTACTGTTTCGGCACTTGGGAAGTCTACTACATAACAGCTTACTTTACCGTCAGCAATAGCTTTCTTAATATCATCATTATTTACAAGTTCACCACGAGAGAAGTTCAAAATCTTAACGCCGTCTTTCATAGTTGCAAGAGTATCTGAGTTAATCTTGCCCTTTGTTTCCGGAGTCAGCGGAACGTGCATTGTGATGTAATCCGCATTTTCATATACTTCGGCTTCGCTTGTTGCTCTTTGAATATGGCTTGACATTCTCAAAGCAGCGTCAACTGACAAATACGGGTCAAAACCGATAACTTTCATGCCTAGGTGCTGAGCTGCATTTGCAACTTGAATACCGATAGCACCAAGACCGATTACACCCAAAGTCTTGCCTTGGATTTCACAGCCTGCGAATGCTGACTTGCCTTTTTCAACTTGTTTTGCAATGTCATCACCTGTCAAACCGTTTGCCCAGTTTATACCGTCTGTAATCTTTCTTGATGACAACAGCAATGCTGCAAGTACAAGCTCCTTAACCGCATTGGCATTAGCCCCCGGAGTATTGAACACTACAATACCCTTTTCGGTACATTTGTCGATAGGAATATTGTTAGTACCCGCACCTGCTCTTGCGATAGCTTTCAGTGATACCGGAAGTTCCATATCGTGCATTGCAAAACTTCTTACAATAACACCGTCAGCGTCCTTTGACGCATCATCAGTGATAGCATATTTTGCAGTCGAAAGTTGATTCAAACCGCATTTGGCAATTTTATTTAATGTTAAAATATTAAACATTTTAATCATTTCCTCTCAAATATTATAGATTACTTATTTTCAGCTTCAAATTTCTTCATAAATTCCACAAGAGCCTTAACACCTTCAACCGGCATAGCATTATAAATACTTGCTCTCATACCGCCGACAGTTCTGTGACCTTTAAGATTTACAAAACCGGCGTCCTTTGCAGCCGCAACAAACTTAGCGTCAAGTTCTTCATTGCCTGTTACAAAAGGTACGTTCATAAGCGAACGGTCCTCTTTAACAACAGTACCCTTGAACAATTCCGAGCTGTCAAGGAAATCATACAAAATCTTAGCTTTTTCTTCGTTAATCTTTTGAAGTGCAGCAACACCGCCTTGTTCCTTAACCCATTCCATAACCAATTTAAGAACATAAATTGCATATGTCGGAGGAGTGTTGTACATTGAACCGTTTTTAGAGTGAATATCGTATTTGAACATTGTAGGAGTATTTTCCATACTGTCGCCAATCAAATCTTCACGAACGATAACAAGTGTAACACCGGCAGGACCAAGATTTTTTTGTGCACCTGCGAACAACAGACCGAACTTGCTTACATCAATAACTTCCGACATGATGTTAGAAGAAATATCCGCAACCAATGGTACATTACCTGTGTCAGGCAGCTGTGTATAGCGTGTACCGTAAATTGTGTTGTTATATGTAATATAGAAATAATCTGCATCTTTTGTAAATGTCGATTTATCAAGCTTAGGGATATATGTGAAAGTCTTGTCAGCTGAGCTTGCAACCTTGTTTACCTCGATATATCTTCCTGCTTCTTCGGCAGCTTTTTTAGCCCATTGACCTGTAATAACATAATCGGCTTTACCGTTCTTGTTTGCAAGATTCATCGGAATCATAGCAAATTGGCTTGAACCGCCGCCCTGCAAGAACAATACCTTATAGTTATCCGGAACATTCATAAGCTCACGAACCAATGCTTCCGCATCATCAATAATTTTTTGATAATCTTTGGAACGGTGACTCATCTCCATTACGGACATTCCCGATGTACCATACTCAACCATTTCTTGCTTTGCTCTTTCAAGCACTTCAACAGGCAACATTGACGGACCTGCCGAGAAATTATATACTCTGCTCATCTTTTAAAACCTCCAAATAAATCAATATGCTTATCATTATATACCAATTAATACAGTTAGTCAATATTTTATCAATCTTATTTTGAATTTTTAGTTGTTTTTTTGGATTTTTTAGCCGAGTATAACTCTTTAACCGCCAAAATCAACAAAAAAGCCCCGAATAACTTCCTGAGTATCATGGAATTTATACATATTGCCAAATATCCGCCGCCGACCGCACCTATCATTCCAAAGATAAAAACCGGTATCAGCGGTTTAAATTCCACGTTTTTCTTCTTTACATGAATTACCAATGCAGAAATAGCCGTCGGTATAAAGTACATTAAATTTATGCTCTGTGCAATCTTTTGGTCAACACCGCAGAAAATATGCAGTGCCGGTATAAGCAGTGCACCCCCGCCTATACCCATACCGCTTATAATTCCCGAACAAAATCCCGCAATAATTATTATAATATTCATATACCCTACCCCATTAACAATTTTATGCCTGCCAAAACCATAAATATACCAAAAATAAAATGCAGCCATCTGTCTTTTATTTTGGTCAATATTTTTGCTCCGACTATACCGCCGATTATTCCGCCCAAAGCAGCCTGCCATGTCAAATTGAAATCATATATTCCGTTTTTGAAATAGAAAAACAAGCTAATCGGCGTCACCGTCAAAATTACCGCTACTGCGGCAGCGTGTGCCTTATGCGGCGGAAACTTCAAAAATTTCTCCAAAAATATTACCGCAATAACTCCTCCGCCCGCTCCGAACATTCCGTTCAGCAAACCTATCACAATACCGCACAATGCCGGTTTTACAAACTTTTTTATTGTCATCACGTCCTTTGATAACAATATTATCTGCATATTTTTCCGCCGTTATTCAAGATATGGCATAATATTATCTTTCCATACATTAAATTTTTCGTCATACCTCATTTTTGCATTCGCCGGACTTGTTGACGGCAGACAAGTGCTTGGTATATCTGTTTTTATAAATCTTTTAAAATATTTGTATGTGGTCTGTCCGTTGCAAAATATATGGCGTATATTTCCGCACTCTCCCAACAGCCCCAAAATATCGTTAGGCTTTGCCTCTTTTATATCTGCGTCCATACTGCCCTTTCGCTCACACTCCTGCAATATATCCCACAATGCAATGTTGTGTCTGATAATCAGCGACTTTTTCATCTCGTAATCAAGCGTGTATTCTTCACCAAACATCTGAAACATAAACTTCCAAAACTGATTTTGCGGATGTGCGTAAAACTGAGCCTCTTCAAGCGATTTCACACTTGGCACAGACCCCAAAATCAAAATTTTCGCATTGCTGTCCGCAATCGGCTTAAAACTTCTTACAGTGTCCATAATAAATCCTTTCCGTATAATTCAAAAGCGAGTGCCGACAACACCCGCTCATAACATTATCCTTTATAATTTTTTTCTAACAGTTCAATTAATTTTTCGGGAGTTAATTCTTCATACACTCCGTATCTGCACAATGCGTATAGGCTCTGCGGCAATCCCTTTACAACGGTATTCGTATAATTGTCCGCCGTCAGGACTGTCATTTTTACACCTCTTTCGTGAAGCGTAACCTCCGATAAAGTCGAATATTTGCCGTATGGGTATGCCATTGCGTAAATACTGTCCTGTCCCAGCTCATTTTTAAACTTTTCCGACATAATATCAAAATCATCATTAATTGCCTTTTCAAATTCCTCATCGGTTTCGTTCGGCAATTTTGATACATTTTCTCTTACTTTATTTTTTCCCTTGTTCTCGTATTTTGCCCACTGATGCATATCATATGTGTGCGACTGAATTGTTATCAAGCCCGTTGCCATCATTTCCTTTGCCTGTTCATAAGTAAAATGCGGTGTAATAGGATTGCTTGTATCCTTGTAATGCTCTGTATTGCCGACAAACGCACCGATAATAAATATCGTAGCATTCACATTATATTTTTGCAAAATCGGCAATGCCTTTTCATAATTGCTGTAATATCCGTCATCAAATGTAATACATATCGGTTTTGACGGCAAATCCGCTCCATGATATACATAATTGATTAAATCTGTCGGCGATACCGCATGATACCCCGCATCAAGCAATGCTTTAATCTGATTTTCAAACATCTGCGGCGACACAACCATATTGCTTTTTACATCTTCATCAATATGGTGATACATCAAAATCGGCACATCGGCGGTATATTTTGCTTTATCAATATTTTCCGCTTTATCCGTCGATACATTACCGCCCTTGTTTATATATTCTCCGAAATCCGCCGGATAATACACGGTGTCATCATTAAAAATTTTCGCAAGCACCATATCTCCCGTTGAATTTCTGAAACGTGACAAATCATAAAAATATCGGTCATCATCAGAAACCGACGTATAGCTGAAATCCCAATAATCCGTAACTTTCGCCAATTCATTTTTGTACTTTGCTGTCTTTTCGCTGTCATATTTTTCCCATTTGTTTTTATTAACAGGCGATAAAATCACCGTCAATTTTACATCGTTTTCATCGCATAACTTTTTTATGTACTCTGCCGACTCGACACATTCTTTTATATAATTCAAATCGTGCTTTTCGCCGCCGCTTATAAAATTACCCGAATATGCCGACTCATATACTGTTATATCACCTATTTTTTTAGCGTCACGCACTCTGTCGTCAAAGCTGCCCGTTTCGGGGCAAAAAGCGTCAAAATCCTGCGGCAGCAATGTTTTGGTATACCATGCGTGTACTTTGTTATACGCATATTTCGGATTTGCAAAAATGTACTTTAAATAAAACACAGGCAAAAAATTGCCTTTAAATTTTCCATATTCTCCGTTCTTTGCACCAAAACCGATTTTGTTGTAAATATCCGCATTGTCTATATCCAAATTAAGCACTATATTTTCCGCATTATAATGCTTTATAACATACTCCGCACAATCCCTGTAATACTTGGTATCGTATGTATAGTCAAACAGATTATAAAATTTTGAATTTGTATAGTTGTTCAGTACATCTGTACTGTATGATGATGCCGACGGCGAGCCTATAATATACGAATTGTATTCATTATAATGCTTGTCCAAATACGCAAATTTTGCCGTTTTCGGGTTGTTGGTCATATTATATTCATACCAATTAAAATTTTTGTCTCCAAATACTCCGAACGGGTCAACCGTAATATTTATTATACCGCAGGTTACAGCCAATATACCGACTGCTATTCCGATTAAAATTAATCTTTTTCTTGTAAAAACCGTCCCGACTTTTTTTAATGTATCTATATTTATCAAAATAAATTCCCCTTAATGCTAAAATAAACCCATTCTAGTATATATCGAAGAATTATTTTTGTCAACAATTAATCAAAATTTCCGACATATCCTGTGGAATATCCTTTTCAAATACCATTTTTTCGCCCGTTACGGGGTGATAAAAATCCGCACGCACCGAATGGAGTGCATATCTGTCAATCAGACTCTTGTCCTCAATGCCGTAAAGCCAATCCCCTACAATCGGGTGACCTATATATGCCATATGCACACGAATTTGATGCGTCCGCCCTGTATCGAGTTCGAGTTCCAACAATGTGTAATCACCTAAACGTTTCAGCACCTTGTAATGTGTCACCGCCTCTTGCCCGTCACTTGCAACGCACCTTTTTATCACACTTTCGCACTCACGTTTTATAGGTGCATCAATCGTTCCGCCACTTGCAATATCTCCGCACACTATTGCACGGTATTTCCGCTTTAACCTGTCATTTTGCAGCTGTTCGCAAAGCTGTGCATGGGAATACATATTTTTTGCAACAACCATAACCCCCGATGTATCCTTATCCAACCTGTTTACCGCTCTGAATACATGGTTCTCGCCCATTTTATTCCAATGATACATCATAGCATTTGCAAGAGTGTTTTCATAATTGCCCATAGACGGATGTGTCGGCAAATGCGGCTGTTTGTTTATAACCGCAATGTCCTCGTCCTCATATAAAATATCAACCGCAATATCAGTCGGCACAATATTTTCCGACACGCCCTCATACATTGTAATTACCAGCTTTTCGCCTGTTTTAAGCCTGTGTGTAACTCTCTTGTGTTCGCCGTTTACACAAATTCCGTCATAGTCACGCTTTAATGCTGTAATCAAATTTGTAGACATATTATAATGCTCTTTCAAAAACGCTTTTATCATTACATCATTATATTTTTCATCAATAATATATTCAAAAATTCTTTTCATTTTATATATCCAATCCTTGTTTGATATATAAATTATACTTTTTACTAAACACCTTGTCAACCGTTCTTTAACACTTCCGAAATAACATTTGCTATATACTCTCCGCCACGCACCGCCTCGTCAAGCGTATTTCCGTTGCTCCCGACTTCAAGTATCAGACTTCCGCCCGTCATGTGCTGATTAAACCGTTCCTCACGCAGATTAATCGGACGCATTAAATCGGGATATAATTCAATAGCCTTTTTTTGAATTTTAGACGCAAATTTCATGTTCGACTGCCAGTTGTCATGCTGTAAACCTGTCGCATTTGTGCCGACAACAAGCATAACCTGTGCAGTCTGCACTCCGTTAATGTCCGCCGTCACTTTCAGTTTTGTACCGTCGGCACGGATTAGTCCGTCACGGTGTACGTCCAATACAACTTTAATGCTTGGATTTTGCTCGATATTTTTCTTAATCGTCGCCAATGCTCTGCCGTATGCACCGTTATATGACGGATAATCATGCACCGTGGTATCGTGTATAGTTTTTATTCCCGCATTATTTAATACTTCGCATATTTTATTGCCTACAACAACTATATTTTTTGTATCGTCCGTACTCCTGTCGCTGTCATTCTCGGTATATGTATTCTTTCCTTCGGCGGTATACGACTCTGTTGTGTGCGTGTGCACAATTAATACCTGCACACCGTTATTGTCCAATGCAAAGTCCGGCGGGTCAGCCAATAAAGTTTCCGCATTCACATCATAGCTTGTTGCATTGGAAATTGTCATGCCCTTACTTATATGCACATTTTCGATATTCTTTTCCGGCGATTGGTTCGGTGTTTCTGTCGGTGTCGGAGCAGATATATCCGTCTGTGCATTTTCGATTATATCTTTCGTTTCAAGTGCATGAAACAGTGCACCTGAGATTAATATGCTTGTCGGATTTGTAATATCAAATCCTAAAATTATTTCGGATAAATTCTTGTCATTCTTTTTTTGCACTGTCGGCAAACCGTCTTCAAGTGCGGATTTATATATTTCCTCCGCATACGAATTATTCTGCTCCGCTTTTGATATTGACCGTGAAAAGAAAAACACACTCCCCATTATTATCCCGAACGTTACACACAATACAAAAATAGAAATCGTCTGCTTTTTTATTATTATCGCTCTGAACTTTTTACTGTGCTTTCTGTGTTTCATTTGTATCTCCTCCGTTATGATATAGTATAATTATACTTATTCTGATATAATGCTTTTTATGTTAATTTTGCAAAAATCCGCATAAAAATAAGACCGGAACGAGTCTGGTCTTATTTTAGTATATTTTATTATCCGGTTGAATCAATACTTATAATTTTATATTTGTGTATTTTCTAGTTATTTTTACATCTATTTTCATAAAAAAGCGACAGTTAAACTGCCGCTTTTCCGTTTTCTATCTATATATTTCAACCTCATACTTAGAATATATCAAATCAAATGCTAAATTATTTTTTTCTTTTCTGCCCAAGAAATAAGTTTTAATACTATTATATATCCTGACCAATATAAATAAATACACTATTATTGCTATATAAGAAAAATATTCATTAAAATCTTTTTTCTTATAATAGATTATTATTCTTAATTCTTGACATAACAAGCAAAACCCTAAAATAGATACCCACTTATACCATCTTCTATCTTTTTTATTCAATTCCAACACTAACACTCCCACCCACTACACTTGACATACCTATTTTAAATTTTTTTAAATCATTATCATTATATATGATACATCTTTATGATATTCATATTGTCTTCCACCATTTCCATCTGAAGCTTTTAACGCTTCAGATGCTTTTATAATAATTCAGAAATTAAATTTGCTTACAAGATCCTTGAGAGTGCCTGCCTGTCCCGAAAGCTCCGCGGAAATGGCAGCGCTTTCCTCGGCGGTAGAGGAATTGGACTGAACTACGCCTGTTATCTTCGAGATATCATCATCTATCTTGCTGACCATCTGAGTCTGCTTGTTGCTGGAATCTGCAATAGTCTCAACAATGCTCTTTACCTTGATGATGCAGTCATGCAGCGACGACATTGCATTTGCAGTTTCGGTAACGACACTTGTTCCCTCGTTTACAGCGTCGGCGGACTGCTCGATAAGCTTTGCAGTGTCGCTTACAGCGTCGGCGGATTTTGTAGCCAGATTTCTTACTTCATCTGCAACAACAGCAAAACCCTTTCCTACATCTCCCGCTCTTGCAGCCTCAACGGCGGCATTTAATGCAAGGATATTTGTCTGGAAGGCGATATCCTCGATCGTCTTGATGATATTGCTGATCTTTGCGGAGGAATTTCCGATATTATCCATTGCGCGTGTAAGCATTTCCATTCTGTTGTTGGTGTCGCAGACATGGTTATAGGTCTGCATGATAAGCTCCTGAGCATCAAGACAGCTTGCAGAGTTGGCGGAAGCCTGTCCCTCGATCTGATGGATGCTGTTTGCAAGGGCTTCAATAGAAACCGTCTGCTCGATTGAGGCGTTGGAAAGATAGTTTGAACCGGTCGCCACCTGTCCTGAGCCTGAATGTACCTGCTCAGCGGCAATGGAGATGTTCTTCATAAGACTAACAAGGTTTGAGTTTAGGACATTGAGCTTTTCCAAACTTACTGCAAGCACTCCCAGATCGCCGATATAGTATTTCTTGTTCTGAGAAACGTCAACAATCAAATTGCCCTTGGACATCTCTCCGAGAATTCGGCCGATATCGTCAACGGCATTTTTAAGAGTAATGCTAAGGCTCATAACGGCGTCGGATATTTTACCGACCTCGTCCTTTCTGCCTGTGTATTTCTCGGTGATCTTAGCTGCGTCAAGCTCAAGTCTGCCGATACCCTCAATGGCATCCTTAACCTGAGTAAGCTCGTGTCCCACGCCTCTCATAAAGATAATGGTTATGGAAACCAGAATAACTGTGAACAGCACACATACAAGAGTAACGACAAGCTGTACTGTTCTTACGGTGCTGAACACCTCGGAATTCTTATCCTTAACGATAAATATCCAGCCTCTGTCCGCAATGTAGTTATATGCCGCAAGATATTCAGTTCCGTCGGTGTCGGTATAGAAATAGGAGCCTGTGGCATCGGCATTTCCACTGTTTATGAGATCAATTATCCCGAGACAGCCCTTGTCCTCGGAGACTTCGTTTATTAGGCTGCTGTCGGCATTGTAGATATAGCGGGCATCTGCTGCGTTCAGGAATATGTATTCCTTATTCGGCAGACCGTTTATCTCAAGACCCGTAATGGATTCCATAAGCCTGTCGGCATAAACTGCGGAGCCTACTAAGCCGATACATTCATTGTTGTCATAAACGGGATAGTACAAGGACATGACCATTGCCCCGGAGCCGGCCTTTGACTGCATGATACCTGCATTTGTGACTTCCTTCTTGGATAAAATGTCCTTTTTCATGCTCTCAAGTGCTTCGCCTGTACGAGTGGTTATGCCGACTACACTTTTATTCGTATGTGCAAGTACCTGCGTTTCAGGGGTGGATATGTAAAGTCCCTCAAAGATACCCTGAACAGCCCCGTATTTCTCGGTAAATTCCTGAGCCTTTGCTGTTGCTTCGGCGTTATCGGGTGCTTTCAGAAGATTTTTGACCTCCGAGCTGAGCGAAAACTCAACCATTGTCTGTTCCGCACCGCGCACATAATCCTCTATGATCGCCGCTCTTGAATTAACGGCGTCATACATCTGATTTGTAATATTCTCCTTAACAATGGAAGAAACATTGATTGCGATAAGCAACAATAAAACGGTCATTCCCACAATAGTTACAATTGCTATGCAGCTGCTGATACGGGCAGCAAGCCGCATATTCTTCCAGAATTTCATAATGCAGCCCCTCTTTTTTGATTAGATTATTTTGACGAGATAATAATAATGCAAAATATATGAAATTAATTATACCACATAACAACGGAATTTGCAATGCTTTTTTTGCAGTTTTTTTATAATAAACTGTAGGTTTACAATAGATGTGTTACATTCCGCAATATTTTGTTACGAGATAAACTCATAACAAAATATTACGGCAAA
>CAKSNH010000015.1 GCA_934476075.1 uncultured Clostridia bacterium
CCTTTAAAAAGGCTTGACCTAAACTTTGATGGAGCAGAGCCACTTTGCAAGTTTGCGTAAGCGACAAATCATAATTTACAAAAATTCAAATGAGGTGATAACCATTAATTATCAAGAATCTATCAACTATATACATTCAACCCCGAAATTCAGCCGTATACTCGGCAATGACGTATTGCGGATTTTGCTTGACCGATTGGGCAATCCGCACAAAAACCTGAAATTTATACATCTTGCCGGCACTAACGGAAAAGGTTCAACCGCAAGCATGATTGCCAATATACTAAAATGCGAGGGTTACAAAGTCGGATTGTATACTTCCCCATTTCTGGAAATATTCAACGACCGTATCCGCATAAACGGCGAAAATATCCCAAACGATACCCTTGCACAGCTTGTCACCGAAGTGAAGTCACACATTGACCGCATGGAGCAAGGTCCGTCGGAATTTGCTCTAACCACCGCTGTAATGTTCTTGTATTTCTATCGTGAAAAATGCGATTATGTTGTTCTTGAAACGGGCATGGGCGGCAAATTGGACGCTACAAATGTAATAGAAAGCAATTTGGTTACTGTTCTGACATCTGTCAGCTTAGACCATACACAATATTTGGGCGACACTATCGAAAAAATCACCACAGAAAAATGCGGTATCATAAAGCCGAATTCCGAGGTGGTATGCTATTGCGAGCAGACTGACGAGGCACTTGCCGTAATCAAAGAATTCTGCCAAAATACAAATTCAAATTTAACCGTTTCCCCTATTCCCGAAATCACCGCAGACGGATTTATCATAAACAGCAAAAAATATCCGCTTGCATTAAAGGGACATTATCAGCCGTATAATGCGTCAAACGCACTTACCGCCATAAATATTCTGCAAAAAAGAGGAATTGACATATCCGAAAACAGCATTATCAACGGTTTAAATACCGTATCATGGGCGGGACGATTTGAATTTTTAAAACCAAATCTCGTTATTGACGGCGGTCACAATCCGAACGGCATTGACGAACTGAAAAAATCTTTGCTTACACTGAACAAACGCATTATCTTGGTCATGGCAATGATGCAGGATAAAAATTACATTGAATGTTTCCGTGACATCGCACCGATTGCATACAAAATATACGCAACACAAATAGATTACCCACGCTGTCTGTCCGCAAACGAATTAGCCGACACCGCAAAACCCTATTGCGACAATACCGTAATTTTTGAAAATGAAAAAAATGCGGTTTTATCCGCACTTGAATTTGCCCAAAATGATGATATAATATGTGTATGCGGTTCGCTTTTCTTAGTCGGACTGATACGAAACTATTTTAATAAAGGAGAAATCTAAAATGATAAAACATATTGTAATGTGGAGAATTAAAGACGAAAACAAGGCTGAAAATGCTTTGAAAATCAAGCATGACTTAGAGGCTTTGACAGACAAAATCGACGTACTTCGTTTTGCCGAAGTCGGAGTAAATATCCAAAAATCCGATGCGGCTTATGACGCTGTGCTTACAACCGAATTTGCAAACAGTGCCGACCTTGACACATACCAAAATCACCCTGACCATTTGGTTGTCAAGAAATTTATAGGTTCTATCGCAGTTGCAAGAGCCGTTGTTGATTACAAAATATAATTATAATACACACATCAATCATAAAATAAAAATTATCAGCAAATGTTCTATAATGATTTCATAATTATACGGTTCTTGAAAACATCTCGATAACATAAATGATTTAGGCTTGTTATATGCAAAACCATATAACAAGCTTTTTTAATTTGCAGGAAATTGCATAAACCGCAATGACGAAAAATCAAAAACGCTACATTATTTCTCCGCCCACAGGCAGAACTTCTATCAAAAGCTTTTTTATCTTTTTCAAAATTAATGTTTTTCAATATTTCAATGCCCTAACAATATTTTTTTGATTGATTTTTTATCACTTTTTGCTAATTGTTTTTTAGCTATGGACTAATCAAAAAATATGTTGTAAAATAGTAGCATAGAGTAAATAAACAGTGCATACGCACTATGACAGAAAGGACTTGATTTACTTATGGCAATGACTATGACACAAAAAATTTTAGCTCAGGCTGCCGGTATGGATTCAGTAAAAGCCGGTGACCTTATTATGGCTAATCTTGACCTGGTATTGGGAAATGATATTACTACCCCTGTTGCAATCGGTGAATTTGACAAAATCGGCTGCACAGATGTATTTGACAAAAAGAAAATTGCTTTGGTGCCTGACCACTTTGTTCCTAACAAAGATATTAAGTCAGCTCAGCAAGCGTTAAAGCTTCGCAGATTTGCTCACGAAAAGGAAATCGAAAATTATTTTGAAGTCGGCGAAATGGGTATCGAACACGCACTTCTTCCTGAAAAAGGCTTGGTTGTTGCCGGCGATGTTGTTATCGGTGCAGATTCTCACACCTGTACATACGGTGCATTGGGTGCATTCAGCACCGGTGTAGGCTCAACCGATATGGCTGCCGGTATGGCAACAGGCAAGGCTTGGTTTAAAGTTCCAGATGCTATCAAATTTAATCTTACAGGCAAACTTCAAGAGGACGTAAGCGGTAAAGATTTAATCCTTCACATTATCGGTATGATTGGTGTTGACGGTGCATTGTACAAGTCAATGGAATTTACCGGCGAAGGTATGCACACACTTACCATGGACGACAGATTTACTATCGCAAATATGGCTATCGAGGCCGGTGCTAAAAACGGTATTTTTGAAGTTGACGAATTAACGGAAGAATACATGAAAGAACATTCAACAAAGTCTTTCAAGAAATATACAGCCGATGATGATGCGGAATATGTAAGAGTAATCGATATTGATTTATCAAAAGTTCCTCATACCGTTTCATTCCCTCACCTGCCTGACAACACAAGAACTCCTGACAACTGGGGCACTGTTGAAATCGACCAGGTAGTAATCGGTTCATGTACAAACGGTCGTCTTTCAGACCTTAGAGCCGCCGCTAAAATCCTAAAAGGCAAAAAGATTAAAAAAGGTATGCGTCTGATTGTATTCCCTGCCACACAGCAAATCTATCTTGACGCTATCAAGGAAGGCATTTTGACAACATTGGTTGAAGCCGGCGCAACAATAAGTGCTCCTACCTGCGGTCCGTGTCTTGGCGGTCATATGGGTATTTTGGCTGAGGGTGAAAGATGCGTTGCTACAACAAACAGAAACTTCTTAGGACGTATGGGTCACGTTGAAAGCGAAGTATACCTTGCATCTCCCGCTGTTGCGGCTGCAAGTGCTATCATGGGCAGAATTGCAACTCCTGCGGAAGTTAAATAATATAGAAAGGTTGGATTAAATAATGAAAGCTAACGGAACTGTTATAAAATACGGTGATAACATTGATACTGACGTTATCATTCCTGCAAGATATTTGAATACTACTGTTCATGCAGAGCTTGCAAAGCATTGTATGGAAGATATTGATAAAGATTTTGTAAACAAAGTAAAACAAGGCGATATTATGGTCGGCGGCAGCAACTTCGGCTGCGGTTCTTCGAGAGAACACGCTCCTATCGCAATCAAAGCAAGCGGTATATCATGCGTTATTGCAAAAGATTTTGCGAGAATTTTTTACAGAAACTCAATTAATATCGGTTTGCCGATTCTTGAATGTGCCGAGGCATCAGCTGACATTGATGACGGCAATGAAGTAGAAGTTGATTTCGATACAGGCGTTATCACAAATAAAACAAAAAACAAAACTTATCAAGCCGTTGCATTTCCTCCGTTCATGCAGGATATTATCAATGCGGGCGGTTTGATTGAACAAATTAAAAACAAATAATTATCCGTTTGAAAGGAAGTAAATAAAATGGCAGAATTTAATATTGCTTTAATTCCCGGCGATGGTATCGGTCCTGAAATCGTTGCCGGTGCCGTTACTGTTTTGAACAAAGTCGGCGAAAAATATAACCACAAATTTAACTATCAAGAGGTATACATGGGCGGATGTGCCATTGACAAATTCGGCACAAGTTTGCCTCAGGAAACTATTGATGTTTGTAAAAAATCAGACAGTGTGCTTTTAGGTGCTGTCGGCGGGCCTAAGTGGGATAATGTTCCGGCAAATATCCGTCCGGAAAGCGGTTTGCTTGGTATCCGTAAGGCTCTTAACCTATATTCAAATCTTCGTCCGTCAATCCTGAAACCGCAATTAAAGGACGCATCTCCGCTAAAAGACAGAATTATCGGCGACGGTCTTAATGTAATGGTTGTCCGTGAATTAACCGGCGGTATTTACTTTGGCGAAAAGAAACGTGCCGATGATAATACATGGGCATCTGACGAAGAAAAATACAGCGATTACGAAGTAGAGCGTATCGCAAGAATTGCTTTTGAAACTGCTATGATTAGAAACAAAAAGCTAACATCTGTCGACAAAGCCAACGTTCTTGAATCATCACGTTTTTGGAGAGAAACCGTTATCCGTGTAAGCAAGGATTATCCGGAAGTGGAACTAAATCATATGTATGTTGACAATGCGGCTATGCAGCTTGCACTTCACCCTGCTCAATTTGATGTTATCGTTACATCGAATATCTTCGGTGACATTTTATCTGACCTGTCAAGTGCTATTTCGGGTTCTATCGGTATGCTGCCTTCTGCATCTCTTGGCGATACAAAATGCGGTATGTACGAGCCAATCCACGGCAGTGCACCTGATATTGCAGGTATGGATATTGCCAACCCTATTGCAACAATCGAATCTGTTGCCATGATGCTTGAAACTTCATTCGGTCTATTGGACGAGGCAAAAGCTATCAGAACCGCTATCAATGCTGTTCTTGACGAAGGCTACCGTACAACAGATATTATGAGTGACGGTATGAAGAAAGTCGGCACAAAAGAAATGTCTGCATTGATTGCCGAAAGAGTATAATTACATATTAAGGTGCGGCTGATATTTTTCAGCCGTATTTTTTTTAATTTGTAGGAAATTGCGTAAAATGCAATGACGAAAAATCAAAAATGCTACATTAGTCCTCCGCCCGCAGGCGGTGCTTCTATCAGAAGCTTTTTTATATGAAAATCGCAATTTAACATCTTGACATATTGCAGAAAATATATTATAATAATCTTTGTGACAAACGGAGAGGTGGCCGAGTGGTCGAAGGCGCAGCATTGGAAATGCTGTAACGGTGTAAATCGTTCGAGGGTTCAAATCCCTTCTTCTCCTCCAACCAAACAACGCATTTATGGGATTTTTCCGTATTTGCGTTGTTTATTTTTTTGTCAGAATTTAGTTGTTTTTTCGTCACATAATTTTGTGTGCTGTAACCTTTTTCTTTTGCAATAAAAAAAACGCATTTACGGAGCTTGTCCATATTTGCGTTTTTGGTTCATTTCAATATGTCATTAATCTTATTACCCATTATAATTTTACAGGACATTTTCATATCCCACATATATATTACCACAAATACACCCTTTATTTTTCTCATGTTTTTTTCAACTTTGCAATGTTTTCGCATATTTTTTTCAAACCGCTGAAAAATATTTTCTGAAATTTTGCAAATACTATTGACAAACGCGAAAAAATGTAATACATTGTATTACAAGAAAGGAGTGTTTTATATGACCATATCACTAAGACTAAACGATGAAGATGCCCTACTTATCAAAAAATATGCGGAACTTAATAAACTGTCTGTGTCAGAGCTTATCCGTCAAACCGTCATGGAACGTATTGAGAATGAATACGATTTGGAAATGTTCAATAACGCAATGGCAGAATATAATAACAATCCCGTTACACATTCTCTTGACGAGGTAGAAAAGGAACTCGGACTGGTATGATATATAAAGTTGAATTTACCGACAGAGCATTAAAAGATTTAAAAAAGCTTAATAAACACACCGCCGCACTGATTTTGGGCTGGGTCAGAAAAAATCTTGAAAACTGCGAAAATCCACGCTTGCACGGTAAAGGTCTAACCGCCAATAAGAGCGGCGAATGGCGGTATCGTGTCGGCGATTACCGTTTGCTTGCAAAAATTGACGATAACAAAATTGTTATTCTTGTGTTAAATGTCGGACACCGCCGTGAAATTTATGATTAATTCCGATAAAAAACAGACAGCGTACAAAATAGTATGCTGTCTGTTCTTTTATGCGGTGCTTCTATCAGAGGCTTTTTTTATTTTCCCTCTATTATCATCTATTCCAACTAAGTTAGATTAATATAAATATTATTTCTAAATTATCCAACACAATAATATAATTGCTAGTAATTACCTATAAAATTACGGTTTTTTGTATGTAATAGTTGTTTTTTTGTATTGACAATTAAACCTTAATATGATTTAATTAATATAAACACTAATTATAGTGTCACATATATTAATATTAAGGAGAGAAATTAATTATGAAAGGAAAAATGAAACGAGCTGTTGCCTGTCTGATTGCAATGCCGATGATGTTTTCGGGGCTTATAATGCCACAGGCTGCGATTACTGCTCAAAGTGTAACACATATCAGCTTTGACAGTTCCGACGACACGAAATATGAAATTCAGTCGGGTGCGTCATTAAAAGACGGTCGTGACAACAAAGCATTGAGTTCAACAAACACGTCAACCTCATATGCTACGATTGACGCTTCGGCAATCAATGCAATTACAGGCGACTTCACATTCAGCATTTGGTGTTATCCGAATGACGATACCGCATGGACAAGACTTTACGATATAGGTACGGGAACAGATAAATACATATTCCTTGCTCCGTCAAGTTCATTCGCTGTCGGCTACCCACGTTTTGTTATGAAAAACGGCGGTGCGGAACAGGCATTGACAAGCTCCGCAAGATTAAATCTTAATGAGTGGAATAACGTTACCGTTACACGCAGCGGAAATTTGACATCCATGTATGTAAACGGTATTCTGTCAGGCACTACCGATAGTATTACCTTAAATCCGTCCGATTTGGGTGCTACCGAGAATAACTATATTGCTAAATCACAATATTCGGCTGACCCGTTCTTTAACGGCATGGTTGACGATTTCAGAGTATATGACAGTGCATTAACAGCAAGTGAGGTGCAGGAATTGGCTGCGGAGGCTTATGAAAATGAAATTGTAAAAAGCACTTCTGAATATGACAGATATGTCATAGAAACCAATTTCTATGATAATGACAACAATAAGATTTTCCAATTAGACAGTTCAGCGTCGGCAACTCCGAACGAAACAACATATATAAAATCATTTGCAGACAATACTGTCACTGTTGTTTCGGACACCGCCAATGCAAACATAATTGCGGCTAAGTATGACAATAACGGTAATCTTACAAACGTTTCGATAAAACCTACCGAAATCAGCGAAAATAATCAGCTTACAACAACATTTACTCCCGACAAGGTTTTCTTGTGGGATAATAACTTTAAACCGCTTGATTATCTTACAAACGCAACGCTTACCGCCTCGGTTGACGTAAAGAATTACATGACAGTCAGCGGAGCAGTTACCGCTAAAATGTATTCGTACAAGGGCGAAACTCAAACAGAATTGGCGTCAACAACAGAGCAAGTAAATCTTGGTGTAACAGACAGCAAAAAAATTAAACTTACATCTGCTATGCCGAAAAACTGTGACTATGTCAAGGTTGTTGTTACAGACAGTGCAAGCGGACAGGAATTTGATGCAGGTTACATCGGTGCGTCAAATGCAGAATTTCCGGAACCTGTTGAATTGTACGCAAATCCTGACAATGACCCTACATACGGTGCACATGACCCGAGTATTTTCAAAGACCCTCAAACAGGCAAATACTGGGCATATTCATCACACAATCTGATATTTGAATCGGAAGATTTAATCAACTGGACTAAACACGATTACACAAAAACCGTGACAGTACCGCAGACAACATCTGACTTTATCAAAAATAATTCGGTATATAACAATACTACCGTAAACGGTACATATTGGGCACCCGACGTTATATATGTTGAAGGTGACGATTATCCGTACTGGTGCTATGTATCTGTTTCATGCGGATTGGGCGGAAGAAACTCTGTTATCAGTTTATTAAAATGTAAATCACCGGGCATTTGGGACGGCGAATACAAGGACTGCGGTGTTGTTTTAGCGTCTGTCGAAAATTCGTCTTACAAAACAAATGCTATCGACTCAAACATATACACCGACACAGACGGCAAGAGATACTTTGTATGGGGTTCATTCTGGCAAGGTATACAATGTGCACCGCTTAACGATGACGGAACAATAAAAGGTATAGATTGTTTCGCAACAGGTGCGGCAAGCGATTCAAACAACGCTGTAATGCTTTCAAAATCGCAGAACTTCGGTAATGCGATAATGTCTGTTAAGAGCGGTGTATTCGGTCCGGAAGGTCCGTGGATGATTTCAAATCCTGATACGGGATACAGATATTTATTCACATCATACGGCTGGCTTGGTACTAACTACAATATCCGTATTGCAAGAAGCAGTTTGGACACTTCAATGGAAAATGTTATTTCAAGCGGTTCAACAACTAAATTCCTTGACCAAAAAGGAAATCAAGTCGACAAAGCGTATTCGGCCGGTTCAAAGGAAGAATTGACAGGCTACAAAATGATAGGCTCATATAAATTTGATGACGGCATCACATATTACGGCAACGGTCACAACTCGGTACTAAATGATAACGGCGACTGGTATCTTGTAGACCATATGCGTAAAGTTGCCGACGCTATCGCATATTTGCAGGTAAGAAAAATGCTTTGGACAAAGAGTGGCTGGCCGGTGGTTTCTCCTGTCGGTTACACAGGCGAAAAGGTACAAAAGCTTGACAAGACAATGCTTTACGGCACATGGGATTTGGCAAGCGTAGGCCATACCATTCTTAAAGACGGTGTTACAAACATCGGTTCTTGTTCGAGCCGAGATGCGGATTTGCCTGTTGAATCATCTGAAATAGTATTAATGCCTAACGGCAGACTTGCATATGATTTGGGTACATGGAGCTTTGACGGCGACCATACCGTAACAATTACATTTACAAAAGACGGCGACAACAGTAAAAATCAATATTTCAAAAACGGCGATGTTTTGGAAATGTACGCATTGGTCGGATATGACGAGGACGATGCGGCTCACACTGTTGTAATGACAGGTATTGACCAAAACACAGTTACACAATTTGCAAAGAAATCAAATGCAAATGCGTCTGACACAAGACCAATCGTGCAAACTCCTACCGCCACAACCGTTACCAAGAGCGTAGGCGGAAACCCTATTTTGGGCTTTGATACAAACGGCAACACAATGTATGCCGGCGACCCTGCCGCAACTGTAATCGGCGATACTGTTTATCTGTATGCCGGACATGATACTGCAACGGGAAACGGTTATGCTATGCCTGAATGGGTACTTTATACCTCTAAGGATATGATTAACTGGGAATATAAGGGTTCTGTCATGAGTGCGTCAAGCATTTCATGGGCTAACGATAAAACATCTGCCTGGGCAAGCCAAATGGTAGAATACAACGGAAAATATTATCTGTACTTCTGTACATGGGATAAGACAGACAGCGGCAAGCAGTCAATCGGTGTTGCGGTTGCGGATAAGCCGGAAGGTCCGTTTGTTGACATCGGTCACCCTCTTGTAAAGGGCAGCGTTACAACTCCCGAATCAAGCAACTGGAATGACATTGACCCTACCATATTGATTGATACTGACAGCGAAGGTACAGAACACAGATACCTTGCCTGGGGTAACGGAAAATATTATGTATGCGAATTAAACGAAGACATGATAAGCGTTACCGACAAAAATGCTGACGGTGCTATCGACATGAACGATATCAAACAGCAAAAGATTAAAAATCTGAACGGTACTGTATATACGGAAGCACCATGGCTGTATAAGCGTGGAGATAAGTATTATACATTCTTTGCAGCAAACTGGCGTGAAGAAATGGCGTATGCAACTGCCTCTACACCGTACGGTCCATGGGAATACTGCGGACAGCTAATGCCTCCGACAGCTACGTCAAACACTAACCACCCGTCTGTAATTGATTTTAACGGCAAGACATATTTCATTTACCATAACGGTGCATTGCCGAACGGAAGCGGTTACAGAAGAAGTGTTTGTGTAGAAGAATTATTGTTTGACGAAAACGGAAATGTTCTGCCTTTGACAGAAACATCGACAGGTATCAGAGGCACATCAAATGTCATTCTTGCAAATGACGGCAAATACGTTGCACATAATGAATTTACAAACCCTAGCGATGACGCAAGCTATCCGATTAGCAAGCCTGTTGTTACTCTTGATAAAGAGGACGGATACAACAGTGCATGGGAAATTGTAAAAGGCAAATATTCACCTGAAACAGCCGAATATGTATCAATTCAATCGGTTAATAAACCGGGATTGTATATTGCAAATGTTGACGGAAATGTTGCATTGACCGCCGATGACGGCACTATGGCGAAAAACATGACATTTAAAACTGTTGTAGGCTTAAACGGCAGCGGTATATCATTTGAAAGTGTATCAGAACCGGGCAAGTATTTGACTAAGCTTGGAAATTCAATTATTCTTTCATACGGACGTAATGCAAACGCTTGTACATTTACATTAGGCGAAGTATCACCTATACCTACTCCGACAGCCGTACCAAAGCCGACTCCTACTCCGACTCCTGCTTTAACAAAGGACGTAGACAACAACTTTGATTCGCTTACGGCAAAAACAATGCTTTCAGTCGAAAAGACAGACCAAGACCCTGTAACGATAGACGGTTTGAGAATGTATATCGGTACAAGAACCGGCGGTGCTGACGCTACAACCAATGTAGCGGTAGAAACCGGCGGAGTAACAGGAAATGCGATTGCACTAAACTCAGGTAAATTTGCAAGTGCAAGCAGAGGTCCGAGAGTTGAATTGATTACTCCTGTTATAATTGATGACAGTACAGTTACTGCGGAATTTAAAGCTAAATTGGCTACATCGAATGCGGTACTTCGTTATAATGATTCTACCTCATCTGAAACAGGAACAGTTATTTCGGGATTGTCAACAACCGACTGGACAACAATTAAAGTTGAAATTGACAATACAGACGGTGAATGTGTAAGAAAGATGTGGATTGGCAAAAATGAAACACCTATTCTTACAGATGCTGTGGAAACATTGCCTGTACTATGGGGAACAGTTGAAAACGGTACAAGTGCAAAAGTACTGCTTGATGATTTGAAAATAACAACAACTGTTAAACCGGTCGAATAATCGTATATTACAATGCACTCGGCATTTTGCCGAGTGTATTTTTTTGTCAAATTCACTTTTTATTTTTACTACTATACTTTTTATTCAATTTGTGATAAAATGTATTATGTATGAACTTATATTATTGGAGAATATTAAAATGATTATTACTATAAAAAGAGCCATTCTGCATATATTGGACGGTTTATCGGGAGTGAGCGTTTTTTCCGATTCAGAGCTTGATGTAACCGACCAGAGCGTTGCAGCTTTTATTACAAAACATATCGAAAAAGTATATGATGATTCGGGACTTCGCACGGGTGAATTTAATCCGACAAGCGGTTTTAAATATCATATGACCGAGTATCTGAACGGCGAATGTGACTTACACACATTTTCACTTCATATTGCCGAAAAAATGTATGAGGCGGTGTGCAGTTCCGATAAAATCGACTCGTCAGACCTTTTAATATGCGACTGCATAATCAGTGATGTGCCTGTGATTGCGGTGCTTAAATGCGACAATAAGCAAGGCTACACACATCAAGTCGTACAAAATGACGGTAAAATATTTAACGAAATTATCAATCACCATGCGATACTTCCGTCAACGTCACAGAAAATATCCGAATGTGCATTTGTAAATCTTAACGATATGTCGGTTAAATACAAAGGAAAAAAACGCAGTATTGACGGCGAAAGCGTGGATTTGATTGCGGACGTCGTTTTGGAGGGTGTATTTGATATATCGGCAAAAGAGTCATTCAATGCTGTACGCAAAATCGCCAAAACCATTGCACAGGATAACGGTCATGACAGTATAGAAACCGAAGTGAAATTGAAAAAATACGTTGTTGACTCCGCCGTTGAAGAACATTTTATCGAGCCTGCCGAAATGGCAAAGGCTGTTTTCGACTCCTCCCCTACCATGCGTGAGGAATTTATGGAGAAAGTGCAAAATGCGAATGTTCCCGAAAAGGTTGAAATTAACGAATATGTGTCAAAAAAGGCAACCGGCAACATTAAACTTACCACCGACATCGGTGTGGAGCTTTCCTTCCCCGCCGACTATTACAGCGATGGTGAGCATATAAATATTATCAACAACAATGACGGTACGCTGTCCATACAAATCAATCGTATTGGTGAAATAAAGAATAAATAATCTTGGAGCAATGATATGGCATACACAAAAATCAGTTTTATAATTCTGACATGGAATTCGGAAAAATATATTGAAAAATGCTTGGCGTCTATTGAAAATATGACCGGCATAGACAAAGAAATCTTTGTTGTCGACAACGGTTCGACAGACTTAACAAAGTCGATATTAAAAAAACACGATATATCCGCCATATTTTTGGATAAAAACATGGGCACTACCTACCCCCGAAACCTTGCCATAAAAAAGTGCGGCAAAGACTCCGAATTTATATGTATACTCGACTCCGACACCGAAATTAATGAACGGGCTTTTATCAATATGGTAAATATTCTTCGCTCCGATAAAACTTACGGCATTATCGGACCTAAAATGTACAATAAAAATAATATTCTTCAAGTTACGGCAAAAAAATTTCCGACAGTGAAGATAAAGCTTTTCAAAGCTATTCCGTTTGGGAATTTTCACGATAAAGGTACTCGGCTTGAACATTATAATTTTGACCAAAATGCTGATTACAGCATAGTCGATTATATCATTTCCGCCTGCTGGCTTATAAAGCGTGAAGTTGCCGAAAAAATCGGCTTGCTTGACGAAAAAATATTCTATTCGCCCGAAGATGTGGACTATTGTATTCGGGCATGGCAAAGTGGATTTAAAGTGTTATACGCACAGAATTGCTCTATAATACACGATACACAGCGTATATCCAAGAAGAAATTTTTCAGTTATATAAACTATACTCATGTAAAAGGGCTTATTTATTATTTTATAAAGCACAAATATTGGTTTAACGCACCTAATACTGATAAATGGGGTGATATTAAAAAATGATTTTCAGATTTAACGCTCCCGACAAGTGGGAAAAACTAGATAATGCCGCAAAAATATTTCCGTCAACCGCAAACCGCAGAGATACCAAGGTTTTTCGTTTCTCATGCGAACTATACGAAAATGTGGATAAAAGTATTTTGCAATCTGCACTTGACAAAACATTAAAGGAATTTCCGATATTCAAATCCGCAATGCGTAAGGGATTGTTTTGGTATTATTTAAAGCCGTTCGACGTTCCCGCAAAGGTGACGGAGGAACACACACCGCCATGCTCAGCTATTTATGACCCAAACAAGTACAGTCTATTATTCAACGTGACATATTTTAAAAAGCGAATAAATTTGGAAGTTTATCATTCGCTGACCGACGGAACAGGTGCAATGCAGTTTTTGAAAACGCTTGTTTTCTACTATATTATATTAAAATATCCGAATGATTTTTCCGATTCGGACTATGATTATGATGCGTCCTATTCCGAAAAAGCCGAGGACAGTTTCAGCAAATATTACGAAAAAAGCGATACCAAAACAGTCAAGCGTCCGAAAGCGTATCAGATAAAAGCACAAAAAACTCCCGAAGAACGTACAAAAGTCATAACGGGAATTGTTTCGGCAAAAAGCGTGCTCGACAAAGCACACGAATACAATGCCACCATGAGCATATTTTTGACGGCAATTTTTCTCATTGCAATCAACAATCACGCACAAATTTCATTGAAAAAAAAGCCTATTGTCCTGACTGTACCGATTAATCTGAGAAATTATTTTTCTTCTTCATCTGCACGAAATTTTTTCTGCACAATGAATGTCGGTTATCAGTTCGGCAAAAATGACGCTGATTTGGCAGATGTTATAAAAAGCGTATCGGCAAGCTTTAAAAATCAGCTGACCCCCGAAAACCTTGCTGCGAGAATGAACGGTTTTTCGGCAATAGAACGCAATATTTTTGCACGAATTACTCCTCTTGCACTCAAAGATGTTGTCATGGGAATTGCCGGCGAAATTGAAGATTCAAAATCGACAGGTTCTATATCGAACATCGGCAAAGTTACTATGCCCGACGGATTTGAAAAATATATACGCTTATTTAATGTTTTCATCAGCACGGAAAAAATACAGATTTGTCTATGCTCTTACAATGACAATCTTGTTATCAGTTTCTCGTCTGCGTTCCTTGATACAGATATTCAGAAAGACTTTTTCCGAATGTTAAGCAATATGGGTATGGATATAGAAATACACTCAAATCACATTACCGAGGAGGGCGGTCTATAATGAAATATTGTAAAAAATGCAAAGTAAAAGTCGCCGATGACAGTAAAATCTGTCCGCTGTGCCAATATTCGCTCAGCGATACCGCCGACAAATCCGACGCTGTTTATCCGTTTATTTCATTGGCATACAACAAAAAGAAATTATATATCAAGCTTGGAATTTTTGCGTCAATAGTCGGTATGATTATAACATCTATAATTGACATTATAATAAACGGTCATTTAACATGGTCATGGTACGTTATAGGCGGTGTGTTCACCTCATGGATTTTGTTCGGCATAGCTTTATCCAAACTGAAAAATCTTCCGAAAAACATATTATATCAAGCTATAACCTGTACCATACTCGCCGTAATCTGGGATAAACTCACGGGCGGACACGGCTGGTCGCTCATATATGTTATTCCGTTTTTATGTGCCGGAACAAACATAGGATTAATCACCGTTTTCTTTCTGTTTCGGCTTAAAGTTGATGATGTGGCATTCTACTACTTTATTAATTTATTATATGGATTTTTACCGATGCTTTTCATATTAACCCACAAAGCAACCGTATTATATCCGTCACTGATTTCTATCGGTGTGAGTGCAATTTCATTGGCGGCATTTCTGATTTTCTATTGGGCGAATATTTTGGAAGTGCTTAAAAGCAAATTTCATTTTTGATATTTTAAATACAAGCTCTCATATTTTCTCATACAAAAAAGGCAGACTTTGCAGTCTGCCTTTTTCGAGTATCTATAATACTTTTGTATATGATACTTTTATATTATTACAAATTATTTTTGCAAATTAGCTTTAAGTTTTTCAAGTTCTTCCTTGATTTCCTTTGGAAGTCTGTCGCCAAATTGAGCAAAATACTCTTCTTGATTAGCAACATCTTCAAGCCATACATTATTGTCGATTGTCAACAATTCTTCAAGAACCTTAGCGTCAAGGTCAAGGTCTGTAATATCAATATCCTTAGCATCAGGAATATAACCGATAGCACTGTCCTTAGCGTCAGCCTTACCTGCACATCTGTCAAGAATCCATAGAAGTACACGCATATTGTCGCCGAATCCAGGCCACATGAAGTGTCCTTCTTCGTCTTGTCTGAACCAGTTTACATGGAAAATCTTAGGAGCCTTTTCAGGGTCCATCTTCTTGCCCATTTCCAACCAGTGACCGAAGTAATCAGCCATATTGTAACCTACGAATGGTTTCATAGCCATTGGGTCACGTCTTACAACACCAACTGCACCTGTTGCAGCAGCTGTTGTTTCAGATGCCATTGTAGCACCGATGAATACACCGTGCTGCCAATCACGAGCTTGATATACAAGCGGAGCACATTTAGCACGTCTGCCGCCGAATACGATAGCACTGATAGGTACACCTTGTGGATTTTCAAATTCTTTTGAAATACAAGGGCAGTTAATTGCAGGAGCTGTAAATCTTGAATTAGGGTGAGCAAGCTTATTGCCTTCTGCTGTATATTCAGGACCGTTGACCTTTGAACCCTTCCATTCTGTTGCATTAACAGGAGGATTTTTGTCAAGACCTTCCCACCAAACTGTCATATCATCGTTATTGATAGCAACGTTTGTGAAGATAGTATTTTTCTTTGTTGATTCCAAAGCGTTGAAGTTTGTCTTTGTGCTTGTACCAGGAGCAACACCGAAGAAACCTGCTTCCGGATTGATAGCATACAATCTGCCGTCAGGACCGATTCTAAGCCATGCAATATCGTCACCTACTGTCCATACTTTGTAACCCTTTTCTTTTAGGTATGCAGGAGGGATAAGCATTGCAAGGTTTGTCTTACCGCAAGCTGATGGGAATGCAGCACAGATATATTTAACTTCACCTTGTGGATTTTCAAGACCAAGGATAAGCATATGTTCAGCCATCCAGCCTTCGTTTCTGCCAAGGTAGCTTGCAATTCTAAGTGCGAAACACTTCTTACCAAGCAATACGTTACCGCCGTAAGCTGAGTTTACAGACATGATTGTATTATCTTGTGGGAAGTGAACGATATATCTTTCATCAGGATTTACGTCCTTCTTAGCGTGCAGACACTTGATGAAATCGCCGTCTTCGCCAAGCTGGTCCATAACTTTTTGACCGATTCTTGTCATGATAGCCATGTTAAGTACAACATAGATACTGTCTGTAAGCTCGATACCGATTTTTGAGAACGGAGAACCGACCGGACCCATTGAATAAGGGATAGCATACATTGTAGCACCCTTCATTGAACCGTCATAAAGAGCGTTCAATTTAGCGTACATTTCGCTTGGTTCCATCCAGTTGTTGATAGGACCTGCTTCAATTTCTGTCGGAGTACAGATAAATGTTCTGTCTTCAACACGAGCAACGTCGTTTTCAGCTGTTCTGTGATAGTAACAACCAGGAAGTTTTTCTTGGTTAAGTTTAATCATTTCACCTGTTGCAACAGCTTCTGCTCTTAGAGCTTCAAGTTGTTCTTCACTGCCGTCAATCCAAACGAAATTGTCAGGTTGGCACAATTTTTTCATTTCGTCAACCCATGTCAAAACTTTTTTATTGTTTGTCATATTGTTTAGTACCTCCTAAATAATTTGCAATAAATATATTTTGATAATTCAAAAATGAACTATCTGAAATTAATCAAGTTCCGATTTAATAAATTTTTGCAATACAGCGTTAAAATTTTATCAAATCAACCTAATCAATTTCGCTCAACTATATTATAGCATAAATATTTCACATTTAAAAGATATTTTTTCAAAATTCAAAAAAAATTTATTTTTTTATGTATAATTTCATAATTGACACGGAAAAAGATGCAATATATAATAAATTTAACGAAAATATATTGTATAGACAGTATATTTTATGTTAAAATGTACATTTTTTGAAAGGTAATGCTATTATGAAAGAAAAAATATATACAATTCCCGTAAACGAAGCATTTGACAAAAATTCGGAATGTCCGTTCTGCCTTTTGCACAAACAGCTTGAAACCGAAGGTATAGAATATGCACTCGGTGCGGCAATGATGGAGCCCGACCACAGAATACAGTCTAACGACATCGGTTTCTGCAACAAGCATTTTTCCATGCTTTACTCATTCCCGAACCGCCTCAGTCTTGCCCTTGTGCTTGACACGCATCTTGCCGAAATACGCAATAAGCTCGGCAAAGTCAGCAAAAAAGCGGAAAATCTGAAAAACGGCGGCGGAAGTATTTTCAAAAAGAGCGACGCAAAAGTATTCGATGAAGAACTGGACAAAATTCTTACCGATATAAATAAAGGCTGTGTAGTTTGCGACAAAATCGAGCATACTATGGAAAGATATTATGAAGTCGCCGTTTATCTTTGGGCGACCGAAAGCGAGTTTAAGAAAAAATTTGACAATTCAAAAGGCGTATGTCTTGAACATTTTAAGCATTTGTCAAATGCGGCGGTAAAATATCTTAACCGCTCCCAATCCGCTGAATTTATAAGTGATTTATTCAAGAAACAGCAGACCGAATTGGAGCGTATACAAGCGGATATTCACAAATTTACACTAAAATTCGACTACCGCAACAAGGATATGGAATGGGGCACGGCAAAAGACGCACCAATCCGCACAATCGAAAAAATATCGGGTTACATAACAAAAGACGAGGAGTAATTTCCAAATCTGCAACTTTTTAAGTTTCATACATATTATATTGATATAAAGGAGTGATAATATGTGTGGAATAGCAGGTTATATAAATTTTAATGAAAATTTCATGTATGATAAAGATAAGCATATCCGCCTTGCGACAAAAATGGCGAACCGCATAGCACACAGAGGACCTGACGCCGAGGGCGAGTGGGTCAGCGAACACGCCGTTTTTGCTCATAGACGTCTGGCGGTAATCGACATTGAAGGCGGCAAACAGCCTATGCAGCGTACCGTAGGCGGATATGATTTCGTCATTACATATAACGGCGAATTATACAATACCATGGATTTGAAAAACGAGCTTGTCAAGTTCGGCTACAACTTCACCACAACGTCCGACACCGAAGTTTTGCTTTACGCATACATTCATTACGGCTGCAAATGTGTTGAAAAATTAAACGGCATATATGCGTTTTGCATCTGGGACTCTATGCGTCAGTGCATATTTATCTGCCGTGACCGTTTCGGCGTAAAACCGCTGTTTTATACTATTTCGGACGGCACATTTGTGTTCGCATCGGAAATTAAGGCACTGTTGGAATATCCGAACGTAAAATGCGAAGTCGGCACAGAGGGATTGCAGGAGGTTTTTGCAATCAGTCCGCCACGCACACAGGGACTTGGAATATTTAAAAATATCTATGAAATTCCCCCTGCCCACTGCATGACAATCTGCCGTGACGGTATAAAAAAGCAGCGGTACTGGCAGTTTGAGAGCAAGGAACACCCTGACAATTATGAAGATACCGTTGCAAAAGTTCGTGAATTATTGATTGACAGCGTAAAACGTCAGCTTGTGTCCGATGTGCCTATATGCACATTTTTATCGGGCGGACTTGATTCTAGCATAATCACCGCCATCGCCGCAAACACCATGAAAGAGCGTGGTAAACAGCTTGACACTTATTCATTTGATTATGTGGATAATTCAAAATATTTCAAAGCAAGCAATTTTCAGCCCGATGCAGACCGACCTTGGGTAGACCGAATGGTTGAAAGCTTTAACACCAATCACACCTATCTCGAATGTGACAATTCATATCTTGCCGACACACTGGAAGATGCGACTTTGGCAAAGGATTTGCCCGGCATGGCGGACGTTGACTCCTCACTGCTATATTTCTGCGGCGAGGTGCGAAAAAAACATATAGTTGCATTATCGGGCGAATGTTCCGACGAGCTTTTCGGCGGCTATCCGTGGTTCAGAAGCCGGCAGGCATTTGAAACCGCCGCTTTCCCGTGGTCATATGATATGTATTTGAGAAACAGTATTCTAAAACCTGAAATTGCAAAAACTCTTGATTTGGAGAAATATTCTTACCGCCGTTACTGTGAATCTGTTGCGTCCGTACCGAGATATGACGGCGACTGTCCCGAAGAAAAACGCCGCCGTGAAATATCGTATCTGAACGTGAATTGGTTTATGCTTAATTTGCTTGAACGAAAAGACCGCATGAGCATGGCTTGCGGATTGGAGGTGCGTGTGCCGTTCTGCGACCACCGCCTAGCCGAATATGTATGGAACATACCGTGGAGCATGAAATGCAGAAACAATGTTTCAAAAAGCCTTTTGCGTGATGCGGTTCGAGGTATACTTCCCGATGATGTGTTGATGAGAAAAAAGAGTCCGTATCCTAAGACGCACAATCCTATATATGAACGTGCCGTCAAGGAAAAAATGCTCGCCGTACTGGCAGATAAAAACGAACCGATTCTAAATCTTATCGACAAAAACAGGGTTTACGAACTCTGCACCAGCAGCTCCGACTACGGCAAACCGTTCTTCGGTCAGCTTATGGCAGGGCCTCAATTTTTGGCTTATATTCTGCAAGTCAATTATTGGCTTAAAGATTACAATATAAATATTGTTGATAATTTTTAAATTATTTTTCATCATGCGGATATTCTTCATACGGTTCATCGCTATGAAGCTTATACATTGCTCTGCGTTTGACTATACTTACGCAGGGCTTTATTTTTCCGCAGTATTCGCAAAGGTCCTCCGCACACAAAACCTCGCTCCTTTTTAGTTTATACCCCTTAGTCACCTCATATTTATTCATACATTCCAAACAAAATTCTGCCATAATAATCACCTCATAAAAATTTATTATATGTAAATATCATCATTGTTTACTTCAATTTCGCCGTTTTCTTTCTCATATTGCTTTATTTTTTTCTTTATAAGCATTTCTATCATATTTGACATTGAACGGTTGTCCTCTTGTGCTATTTTCTTTATCTTTGCATGGTCTTTTAAATCAAGCCTTAATGTAAATTGAGTTTTAATCACTGCCATAAAATTTACCTCCATTCACCATATTTTTATGATACTATACTTATTTATTTTAATAAAGTGTAACAGTGATATTGTATTAACATAAAAGTGATACCATAAATATTACTAATATATGATATTTAACATGAATTAATGCTCAAATTAATTATATATAAAAAAATATTTTTTAACAGCTGTATTTATCTACCGTGTAAGTAGCTGCACCATAAAAAAAGCAAGCATGAATTAATCATACTTGCTTTTTACATTTCACACATTCTGCCAATCCGCCGGATATGTTACATAGATAAACCGTGCATAATCGTCAACCGAAAATTTAATTTTTGAACCTTTCGGAATTAAAATCAATTCGCCCTTATTGGCGGTAACTCTGTCGCCGTCAATAATAATGCTGAGCGTACCCTCGATTACATAATCCACCTCATCATATGACAGCGTCCAGTCAAATGCAGTCTTTGACATTTCCATAATTCCGCAGCCCAATCTCGGACTTTGCTCCAATGTAAACAAATCCTTTGTGTATACCCTGTCGCTCGCCACTCCGGTATCGAGTCTGTTTGTTTCATTCACTCGTATACTCGGCACATTAACGCTGATAACACCATGTCTGCTGACGCTGCACCCGCAGTTACCACCGATTTTCTCCGCTATAATCTCACGAATAATCTTTTCCAAACTGTCCTTGTTTATATCCATTATTTAACCCTTTCCTTTCCCAGCGTCTTGTTTGCGATAAAAATCGCCACGCAAACCGCCGTAATACCGCCGACCAATTTTCCCACTATCATAGGCAAAATCATTTCTGAATTAAATCCCGCCGTAAAACCGAGATGGTCACCGAATACAAATGCCGCCGACACCGCAAACGCAACATTTAAAATTTTGCCTCTGTTGTCCATATCTTTCATCATATCGAACATCGGTATACTGTTCGCCAGACTCGCCACCATACCTGCCGCCGCAACATCGTTCATGCCCAATAATTTGCCGAGTTTCATAAGCGGTGTTCTAAACACCTTTGTGATAACATACACAAGCGGAAATGCACCCGCAAGCACAATCGCAATATCCGCCACTATTTCAAATCCCTCGCTTATCGGGTTCATGCCCTTTATGATAACTATGCCCGTCAGCTGCTCGATTATTCCCAATATCAGACCGAATGTAATAACCGCCACTATAAACCGTCCAAACCATGTAAACCCGATTATCATGCCTTTTTGGAATTTCCACAGTCCCAACGCTATCAAAACCGCAAAAATTATAATAGGTATAAGGTTTCTCAATACGGTCAGTATCGGAAATCCCGCAACAAGACCGCCGACAAACGCACCTATCGGAATTGTTATAACTCCGGCTAATACTCCCGTTGCGAAATATCCTCTGTCGCTGTCCTTTATTATTCCAAGTCCAACAGGAATTGTAAAAACCACAGTCGCTCCTAACATAGCTCCAATTATAAGTCCGCCGAAAGCACCCATCTGCTCATCTGCCGCCAAAGCCTTTGCAAGGGTTGCACCGCCCATATCATTTGCAAGGATTGAACCGGCAAACATAGCCGGGTCCGCCCCCAAAAATCCAAACAGCGGAACTACAACGGGTTTGAGCACATTGGCAATAACAGGTGCTAACGCTATGATGCCCACCATAGACAATGACAGTGCACCGATTGATATAATACCTTCTTCAAATTTTTCGCCCAGACCAAATCTGTTTCCGATAATTCTGTCCAACGCACCCAATGCGGCAAATATCACCATAATGTATACGATAATTTCATTAATACTCATACATTTTCTCCTTCTGTCCAATCTATAATACCGATAATTGCTGCATCAACAGGTGCATTTCCGGCAGTCATTCTCGCCGCCGAACCTGTGCTGACTATAACTTCATCGCCGATACCCGCACCTATTTTATCTATTGCAACAATTCTGTTTTTGCGGCACTCCACAACCAATAATTTAAAACCGCTGAGCATTTCGTCTTTTTTGGTCGCCCAAACACTTTCCACAACCTTGCCTATCAGCACATTTTCACCGCCTTACCGCCGTCATATTATTCTCAATCAAGCAATCCTGTGCAAGCGGAGTTATAATAGTGTTTTTATCACATATTACAGTATCCGCACCCAAATTTTTTTGCAGTAAAATATCCTCTCTCGTTAGAATTTTTATGTCCCCGATTATATCCGCACCATACTCCTTTATTTTTCTTAAACACCTCGAATAGTGCAGATACAGCGGACTTTTCCTGTCGTATTTCAAAAACTCAATGCCGTCTTTTATCACATACACTTTCTTCCTTTTCAAAAGCATATCAAGAACGATTTTTTCATCAGTTCCGCCCGAACCCTGTGCAAGATTTCCGAGCAGAGTGTTGCTTAGCTCCCGTATTATCACACATTCAAAATCATGCCCGACAATCAGAAACCGCTTTTCAAAATCGCTCGTTTTACTGCCTATCGCAAACGCTTTTTTTATATTCAGCCGTTTTAACAATTCTGATATTATCTCATCAATCAATTCGGTCATTTTATCAAAAGTCCCAGCATACCGCCCGAAAATCCGCAGGCGTTCGCCTCATCATAATCGATATGTGCGAATGTGGCAAAATTACGGCTCACTCTTACCACCGTTTCGTTGAACGTCACACTTCTTTCTCCGAATACTTTCATTTTCACTTTCTCGCCGTCACTGATATTAAAGCGTTTTGCATCTTCCTCGCTCATATGGATATGCCTTTTTGCGACTATCACGCCTTGATTTTTGTGAATTGTTCTTCCGCCGAACGATATACCTATTCCGGGGGTGTTTTTTATGTCCCCACTCAGTCTGACAGGTGATTTTACCCCTAACATTCTTGCGTCTGTCAGGGATATTTCAACCTGTGTTTCGGGGCGTTCCGGTCCTAAAACCACAACGTTGTCTATACTTCCCTTTTCGCCTATCAGCTTTACACGTTCCTTGCAGGCAAACTGCCCCGGCTGTGACAATGGTTTTACGGGTGTAAGCTGATAATTTTCGCCGAACAGATAATCCACATCGGCTCTGCACAAATGGACGTGCCGTCCCGACGCTTCAACCTGTATAAACAGTCTTTTTATAATCTCCTCAGTTAATTTATCCGCTATACTCATATCCCGTTACCTCGTGCTTTTTCTCCGTATTCGCCCTTTAAGCATTTGAACATCATTATCCAAAAAAGCGAAGACAATCTGTTGAGTGCCTTTATTATATCTTCTCTGCCGCATCTGCCGTATTCGTCGCTGAATGCGTCATATGCCGTCAATTCGGTTTTTCTGGTCAACGCACGCAGTCCGTTTAATTCGGCAACCGTTCTGCCGTGCTTGTATGTCGGCAGAAAATGGCTTATACCGTAATATTTTGACGGGTGATGGGAATATTCTCTCAGCATGGGTGCGTCAAATTCCAGCACCTTAAATTCGCCGACAGGCTCACCCGACACCTCACATCTCAATAAATTCCTCACAAACCTTATTATTTCCTCCAAATCGCCGATAAATTTTGCATTATCCGCTCTTGTCTGGACTTTTATTATCTCCGACTCCAAAGTATCTATCGCACCGCGGAATTTTATTCTGGGGTGATTTTTAAAAACCAGCGTATTCCCACGCAGATGCGTCATATGCTCAGGTTTTTCGTCAAGCACCGCACCGAATAATGTCGTGTACACTTCCGAATTGTTTCCTTGTTTTTCGCTTTTGCTTTTTATCGCAACATTATGCTCTGTGAGATATGACCTTGCCGACGGGGTTATAATCTGGTCTTTGCCCAGAAATATCTCCTTTTGCATACTCTCCGACATAAGCATTTTGCGGACATCTTCTTCTGTTATAATCGACATATAATCAATCCTTTCTTTCAATTAATGCCGATTTATTCCTTGATATTGTTCGGTAAAATAGTATCAACATCGGAATGCGGACGAGGAATAACGTGCACCGCAATAAGCTCGCCCACTCTTTCCGCAGCCGACGCACCTGCATCTGTCGCCGCTTTCACCGCACCGACATCACCTCTGACCATAACGGTAACCAATCCCGAACCAATCTGTTCCTTGCCCACCAAGGTTACGTTTGCCGCTTTTACCATTGCGTCCGCCGCCTCGATAGCACCTACCAATCCTTTTGTTTCAATCATACCCAATGCGTTTGTGTTTGCCATAATAAATTACCTCCTACATTAATTTTTCCAATATTTTTTTAACAATTTCCTCAACGGTATTCTCATCTAAACCGTCAATTTTTTGTGTCCCCATGACACTTGTATTTTTTCTCAAATCATCTAATTCCTTTACACCATATGCCACACGTTTGATATTAATTACATCAAGCGGCCCTATATTGTTGGACGACGAGCTTCCGCCCACCGCACCGCACCCGAGCGTCAATGCCGGGAACAGATTTGTTGTCGCTCCCACACCTCCGAGTGCCGACGGTGTATTAACCATAATTCTCGAAACAGGTACACCCAGTGCAAATTTCTTCACTAATTCCTCATCATTCGCATGGATTGCAAATGTGTGTCCCGCACCCTCAAACTCCAAAATTTCCGCACAGCGTTTTAACACACTGTCAACATCATTTTCAACATAGAATGCAAGTATGGGTGCAAGCTTTTCATGCGAATACGGTGCGTCCAAACCGACTCTGCTCTCATGGGCAATCAATACTGACGTATTTTTCGGCACACTGCTTATATTTGCAAGCTGTGCTATGCGGTACGCACTTTTTCCCACTATCGCCGGATTCATCGTACCGTTTGCCCTTAAAATGAATTTGCCGAGTCTTTCGGTTTCCTCGCCCGATAATATATATGCACCCTGTTTTTTCAGCTCGTCAAGCACTTTGCTTTCCATACATTTTTCAACCACAACAGACTGTTCCGATGCACATATAGTTCCATTGTCGAATGTTTTCGAGTCTATAATTCTTTTCACCGCCATATGCACATCTGCACTCTTGTCGATAAATGCCGGTCCGTTTCCTGCACCCACACCGATAGCCGGTGTACCCGATGAATATGCCGATTTTACCATTGCCGCACCGCCTGTTGCCAAAATAAGCGATGTCAATTCATGCTTCATAAGCTCATTAATAGCCGGCATTGTAGGTATCGTCAGTGCGGATATTGCACCTTGCGGACAGCCGGCTTTTTCCGCCGCACTGCTTATTATTTTCACCGTTTCCAATATACATTTTTTCGCTCCGGGGTGCGGAGAAAATACTATTGAATTACCGCCTTTAATCGCAATAATCGCCTTATACATCACTGTTGAAGTCGGATTTGTTGACGGCACAATCCCCGCAATCACACCCACGCCCGTACCTATATCAATGGTTTTATGCTCTCTGTCCTCCGCAATTATTCCGACTGTTTTTATGTCCCTAACTGCATTATATACCGACATAGAACCGAATGTGTTTTTTATAACTTTGTCTTCCCACTTGCCGAATCCCGTTTCATCGCAAGCCATTTTTGCAAGCATTTCGGCATTGTTATACCCTGCCTCCGCAATAGCTTTTACAATATCGTCAATTTGTTTCTGATTAAATTTTGCAAGTATTTTCTGTGCGTCGTGTGCCTGTTTTAAGAGTGTTCTCACCTCTTGTATTGACTCCAAATCTTTATCCACCTTACTGCTCCTTCCTGTTTTCCACAATCATTTGTATCAAATCGCTTTTGTTTGCATATTTCACATTGTCATTGTCCATACCCATATTTATCGCTATACTTCTAAGCTCCGAATTGGTTTTGCCTTTAAGCTCCTGTTCGGGTGTCTTTCCGGCTATTGCCTCAACATATGTCACCGCCGCAATCGGACTTGTTGACAAATCCGCACCATACACATTTTTTACTTTTTCACTTTTTTTATCTTCTGTCTTGCTCTGCTGTATACTCATATTTCTGTCGCCTTCTTTTTGTGTCCCCGATGTATTCTTTCCTATAATATTTTTAAGTGTGTCATCGGCACTCGGTATCACATGAACAGAACGTATTTTTCCGATTTTTTCAGCCGCCAGCTTACCGCTTTCCACCGCTGATTTTATCGCACTCACGTCACCGCTGAAAATGACCGTCACAATACCGCTCCCGACCTTTACAGAATCAACCATGCCGACATTTGCCGCTTTCAGTGCCGCATCTGCCGCCTCAACCGCCGTCACAAAGCCTATTACTTCTATAAGTCCCAAAGCCTCCATTAATCATCACCCCAATCAAATATATTCCTGTGGGTTCTCGGCTATCATCTTCACTGTTTCCGCAAAAGCATTGCACGCCGCACGGCACGCAGACTGTGTACCCGTAAGCAGTCCACCGCCGAAGTTCGTTTCCGACGGCGGTGCAAAAAATTCCACCAAATCCACATCTGCCGCCTTCATCGCCGCATCAAGTCCGTATATCGATTCAAGCGGCGGTGCAATCAAATATGCCAGTGCCTCGCCCTCTTTTATCCCGGCTACACTTGACAGATACGAGCCTGTTCGGGACACCGTATGTGCATAATAGACTATGGAATTATCATCATTTGCACTCACAAAGCCTGCCCCGTCTTTAATAAAATTGACCGCCGCATTAAGTCCGCTCGTCACCTCGGACGGACTTGCTCCGGCTATAATTCCAATCACTTCACCGGCAAGTTTTGTGGACGCATTCCCCGCTCCCGCATACATAGAACGTGCATACACAACCTCGACATCTGACGCTTTTGTCGCCTCGTCCAAAGCCGTATATGTCACATCATCGCAATCGGTTGTGATAATGCCGAGGCTTTTATGGTTCGGCTTTAAATCAAGCTTTTTCGCCAATCCGCCGCTTACATTTGAAATCAGTCTGATTCCCAATATTTTAACAGGAATTTTTTCATTCTTCATTTTCTCCCTTTCCTTTCGCAATTATCTGTTTAAATCAATACCCGATGCTTTTTGGTCAAGCATTTTCTTGATTAATTCCGCAGCATGAGCACCCGCCTCAACAGGAGTTGTACCGCCCTTGTGGATATTTGATATAACCGTCCTTTTCGCCTCTGCTATGCCATGTCTTGGCTTATATGTGATATATGCCGACATCGATTCTGCCGTAACCAATCCGGGACGCTCGCCCACAAGCATACATATCACTTCCGCTCCCGTTGCCTGACCTATATCGTCCATCGCACCCACTCGTGCATATTTGATAAACAAAATCTCGCCTATATCTATGCCGTACATTTTCAACCCCTGTTTTATCGCCGGAATAGTATCCTCCACATTTGCCTCAATCGCCGCCGAGGATAAGCCGTCACCGACAACAATCAATACTTTCGGATTTGTTCCGCAGGTCTTTTTGATGATTTCCAATGCCTCTGGCGAAAATCTTCTTCCCAAATCGGGACGTGTGATATATTCGTCCTTATCCTTGCACAATGTTTTTACAAATACAAAATTGTTCTTTTTTATAAATTCCTCGTCAACATCGGAAAATACCGAATCCTGTGCCGCCGCATGGTCCGCACGCACTCTGAGCATTGTTATTGTCTTATATCTTGCTCCTGCTCTGCCTATTCCCAATCTTGCCGGTGTTTTTGACTTCATATCCAAATACTGTTCTTTGTCAACTGCATCATCAACCAAAAACTGTTTCTTTAAATCTATCTCTGTCACATCATCAATACAGCCGTCTGATAGTATTTCCGTTTCGCCGGCGACAGTTTTTGTGTCCCTGCTATTTTTTATGTCCCCACCGTTTTTTCCGTCCACCATTTCTGCAATAAGTCTTTCGACCATACCTTTTAATTCAACTTCATTCATTTTCTATCCCTTCTTTCTGTTAAAACAATGTTGACGCATCGCCGGCACGTCCCGTAAGTCTGCCTTTTTCATCAATGTATCCCATTTTTATAAGCCATTCGTGGAACGGTCTTATCGCTGTCAAGCCGAATATCTCTCTGAGTGCCGCCGTTTCATGAAAACCCGTAGTCTGATAATTCAGCATAACATCATCGCCGTGCGGTATACCCATAAAATAATTACACCCCGCCGCCGTAAGCAATACCGACAAATCTTCAATACTGTTCTGGTCGGCTTTCATGTGGTTTGTGTAACAAGCGTCACACCCCATTGATATACCTGTCAGTTTGCCCATGAAATGGTCTTCAAGCCCCGCTCTGCTTACCTGTCTGCCGTCATACAAATATTCAGGTCCGATAAATCCGACAACCGTATTTACCAAAAACGGATTGAAATGCTTTGCCAAGCCATAGCACCTTGCCTCCATGGTTACCTGGTCTGCACCATGATGTGCCTCCGAGGATAACTCCGAGCCTTGTCCCGTTTCAAAATACATCACATTCGGTCCTTGTGCCGTCCCCTCCGTAAGAGCAATATGCTGTGCCTCCTCCAAGGTTGCCGCATTAAATCCGAAAGCTGTGTTTCCAAGCTCCGAGCCGGCTATCGACTGGAATATCAAATCTGCCGGAGCACCCTTTTTCACTGCCTCCATTTGAGTGGTAACGTGTGCCAATACACAGGTCTGCGTCGGGATTTTATATTTCTGCTTTGTTTCTTCAAATCTGTTTAACACTCTGCTCACGCTCTCCACCGAATCGTCAACGGGATTTAGTCCGAGAAGTGCGTCCCCGGCACCGTATGTCAAGCCTTCAAGCAATGATGCCATTATACCGTCGGGGTCGTCTGTCGGGTGGTTCGGCTGCAAACGTGAAGAAAGTGTGCCACGTTCGCCGATTGTAGTGTTGCAGTGTGCGGTAATTCGTATTTTATTCGCACCATACACCAAATCCATATTAGACATAAGCTTTGCAACCGCCGCCACCATTTCCGATGTTATGCCCCGTGATATACGTTTTATGTCCTCGCCCGTATGCTTTTCGCTTAAAATCCATTCCCTGAATTCCGCCACCGTCATACCCTTGATTTCATTATAGATACGCTCATTCACATCATCCTGTATAATTCGTGTAACCTCGTCCTCCTCATAAGGCACTGCCGGATTGTTCCTTAAATCCGCAAGTGTGATATTGGATAAAACTATCTTTGCCGCCACACGCTCCTCCGCATTTTCCGCCGCAATGCCTGCCAGTTTGTCACCCGATTTTTCCTCGTTAGCCTTTGCCATAACTTCTTTTAAAGACTTAAATTCATACATATGCCCGAATAGTTTTGTTTTTAAAATCATTTTTAAATATCATTCCTTTCCGATTAGCCTAGTTGAATACAAGCGTTTTTATCACAACCGGCAAAACCGCTCCGTCTGCGATAGGCTTGCCGATGTCGATATAATCGCCGTTATCCAGTTTCACTCCGTCTATGCACACAACATCTTTCTTAAAACCCAATTTTCCGTATAAAATCTGTCCGAGTGCCTTCGCCATATCATTTTCCACAATTATCATTAACGGCAGTTCTCTTTCTAGCAGTTCGCCCGTACCTCGTATTATGCTTTCCGCATATTTTGCCACCGTATCATAACTCGGATTTTTGTGTCCCTCAAATGCTATCGCCACCTTGTCCAAACCGTCCTCCGCTTTGTACCATTCAAGCTTTTTCAATATGGAATTTGCCAAGTCATTTTCGTCCTCTTTGGACAATTTCAAAATAGGCAGATTTTTTATCGGGAAAACATTTTTCGTGTATGTTATCGTACTTCCGCTTATCTCCGTAGTGTGCGTACCCGCTCCGACCACTGTCGCACGAATAGTTTCTCTGCTTTTTATCACCTTTAATCTTTTGCACAGGTCAGACTCTCTTATCGTCTTTCCGAGCAGTATCCCTATATCTCCGTATTTGAATATATCACCGTCAGCCTCATTGTATATACAATCCGCCACACCGCCCGAAAACGAAATACACTTTATTCTGCTGTCATTTTCAATGCTTTTATGCGTCATAAGCAGATTATATATATCGTCCTTTTCTTCAAGTCCCACACTCTGAATAAGTGCCCTAACCATAATATCTATAATCGGCATCAGTATATCTCTGTCTGCCGTCATACCTACTTCAATGTTTAAGGATTTGTCGCTTATTATTTGCTGCAATTTTGGTGTAATATACGTTATCTTTTTTGTGTCCCCGTCTATTTTGATAAGCCTTCCGCCTATATCCATACACCCTGTATCGGTCACATCGCCGTCAATAAATACCGCCAGATTGCTTGTTCCGCCGCCAATATCAATGTTTACCACACCGGTGCGGTTTTCCTTTGAATATATATTTGCACCTGCACCCTTGCCCGAAATTATGCTTTCCAAATCCGCTCCGGCAGTGGCAACCACAAAATCTCCCGCAAATCCGCTTAGGCTTTCCAGTACATATCCGGCATTCTCCTTGCGTGCGGTTTCGCCCGTTATAATAACCGCACCCGTATCAATATCTTCCTTTTTTATATCCGCCCTCATGTACTCTTTTTCAACGATTTCCTTTACACCCTTGCCGTCAATCTGCACCGCCGACAAAAGCGGAGTAAAATATATATCGCTTTTATATATTATTTTCTTGTCGGCAATAACAATTCTCGGCACACTGTAACTTGACGCAAGATTTTCAATAATCAGTTTTGAAAACACAAGCTGTGTTGTACTCGTGCCTATGTCTATGCCGACGCTCAGCATTTCCTCTTTTATTTTAATCACCCACTACCTTATTCAATATCGCAATTACGTCCTTTTCGGTCACTTTTACGGGATTTGTCAGTATGCACGCATCTTTTAATGACATAACCGCTATCTCATTTTTCATTGTACTGTCAGCCTTAACATTTTCAAATTTCACAGGCAGATGCAATTCCCGTTCAAGATTTTTCACTGCACTTATCAAGCCTTTAACCGCCATATTAACATTATTGGAATTTACCTTTGCAAACTTGGCAAGCCGTGCATACTTTTTCGCCGTATGTTTATCCTGTGCGTTGTACTCAATTATGTGCGGCAGCAATATCGCATTTGTCCGCCCGTGCGGTATATGAAGTTTAGCACCTATATTATGTGCCATTGCATGATTTAATCCGAGTGACGCTATATTGAAAGCCAAGCCTGCAATACATGAGGCATAGTGCATATTTTCTCTTGCCTCGCTGTCCTGTGCATCTTTATATGAACGCACCAAATATTCAAACACCATACTAACCGCCTTTTCCGCCAGTGCGTCCGAGAACACATTTGCTTTTGCCGACACATATGCCTCCAACGCATGAGTCAGCACGTCCATACCGGTGTCTGCTGTGATATTCTGCGGAACTGTTTTCACAAGTTCAGCCGATAAAACCGCCATATCCGGCAATAATAAATCAGAAACAAGCGGATATTTTACGCCCTTTTCCCTGTCTGTTATCACCGCAAACGACGTAACCTCCGAGCCTGTACCGCTTGTTGTCGGTATTGCCACAAACAAAACATCTTTCATATTGCCGATTTTCTTCGCAAAATACATTATCGCCTTAGCCTCGTCTATCGCCGAACCGCCGCCCAAAGCCAATATAACATCGGGATTATACTCCATCACCCTGTCCACACCATGCACTACTTTTTCAATAGGCGGGTCGGGCACTACATCGTCAAACACTGTATATTCCGCATTTTCCAAATGTTTTGTCACACTTTCCAAAAGTCCGGAACTTTTGATAAACGGGTCTGTCACTATAAAAATCCTTCTGTCCGCAAATTCCTTTAAACACTCCAACGAATTATTACCGTATTTAATCTCGGGAATTATTTTAAAAGTATCCATAAAAATTACCCTTTCTCGATTATTTTATCAGTATTATATTGCCTAGCTTTTATTTAAAATATACATTTTTGCACAACAAAAAGCCGCAACAACTCATTTAAGCTGTTACGGCTTTTAATTTTAAATTTTATTTATTTTTTTCTGTGAAAATAATTATTCTCACCTGTCCGTCCTTATCCAATCTGCGGTCTGTGTAAAGATAAATCATATCCACTTTATAGTTCTTGAAATCATCAAAATCTATAAGACTGTCTTTACCGTTTTTACGCAAATATATTTTTGCATTTTTACCCATTGAATAGTTTGTACCGCCTATACGAATTCTCTGCTTGTCAATATAATCAATAGAACCTTTCGGATTTAACTGCCACAAATCAGCCATTTCAAGCAGTTTATTATCTCTTATATTAACCATAACCGGCTGACCTTTTGAGCTTGACGGGATAAAGTCTATATTGTATTTTACAATATCATCGCCCAAATCCACTTCATATGTTGCACCGGAACTGAATTTTTCGGCAGATGTAACTATACCGAATTGGTATCTGTCCAATGTTATATCATTGAATATAATAAACTGAATATCGTGATTATCGTTAAATTCAACATGGAATACATCTGTTTTTGTAACGCTTGATACATTAATATCCGATAATTTGATTTCTTTAACCTCTGCATCAGGGTCGTCCTTATCATCAGGTGCATAAATCAAATCAAAAATCTTGCAGTTGCTGTCAAGCCAATAACCGCCTATTTTATTATTTGACTTATCAATAGCGCCCGTCAGCGTTGTACCTGTTTTGAATTTAGGAGTCATAATACCGTCCGATATTTCATATGTTGCCATTCTGCCACGGTAATCCTCGTAATTTTTATCTACCTTAAATTCCTGTTTTGCACCTGTCATACTCATAAATGTAGCAAAATATGACCTTGTTCCGTCCTCGACACGTCTGTCGCATGACAGCAATATACCGTACCGGCTCATTGTATTATTGTTATCTTCTGCTTTTATAACGCCGGCAATCTCTCCGTCTTTGCCAAGCAGTGCAGTTATATAATCGTTAATCTTGTACGCACCGTTGTACTCGCCAAGCTGATTAACTGCCGCCTGTGTTTCCAATTTATATTCAGTACCCGATAATTTGATGCTTGTAACGTTTGCCTTGTTCGGATATGCCTCCTCATATATGCCCGACGCTTTGTCGATATATACATACAATGTATTCAAACTTGTGTTATAGTAAACCACATCATAACGTGCAATATCATTTAATGTAGCCTCGTATCCGTCACGAATTACTCTTACATTATTTCTGTCAAAGCTTACACCCTCAACCGAGTCAAATGATAAATTATAAACTATATCCGGACCTGCCATATCATATGTAGTAACAATGGCAAAATCATACTTATTGTTCTTTGTATAGCTTATTGTCAGTTTTGTACCGATTTCAATTTCGTCTTTGATATTCAAAAATGTTGTTTTCTTGCCCTCATAGTACATAACCGCATTATTATCCAATTTCATTTTTCCGCTTACACCGTCCGATGTATACGAAACCTCATTGCCCGTAATACTCTGTACTATACATTCTGTTGTATTTCCGCCTACTTCAATCGCACAAACAATCTTGTCGTCATCATTAAATATGAATTTAACCTTTTGTGCCACATATTTATCCACATTGTCATTGACTGTTTTATATGTCCCCAAATCGGTCAAAATCTCATCAGCCAATAATTCCTTATTTTCATCGCTTGTAGCCAAAACAGTACACTCATCGCCTACTGTATAGTCCATTCTTTCAAGCAATTTACTCTTTCTCGAACTTGTGGTATATTCATCGCACATCAACGCTCTGTCAAGCATAATTGCCACGCTTGCACGGGATACTGCCTCGTCCGCACTGTAATTCATGCCGTCCGAAATACCCAAATCCTTTGCTTTTGCAAGATAGGCAGCCGGATAATTGTTTCCAAGCTGTGCCGTCTTATATTGCAGCAATCTCAGAATAATTGTAACCGTTTCGGCAAAACTCAAATTATTTTCCGGACGATAGCTTCCGTCGGGATAACCCATTAAAATTCCCTGATTTGCCACTGCGTTTATATATCCTATTGCCCAATATCCTTCCGGAATATCATTAAACAAACTTCCGCTGCTGTTTTGAATATCACAATCCAATACAACCGCACTTATCTTAGCCATTTCCGCTCTTGTGATACTGTCATACGGAGCAAAACCCTCGTTTCCGCCTTTGCCCTGCATAACTCCGTATATACCAAGTCTTTCCTCAGCGTCGGAATAATCAAGCGTATCATTGCTGTCAGCCATTGATACGCTTGCCATCGACAAAAGCATTACAACACTTAAAATCAAACTCACAATTTTTTTCATATCAATCCAAATCCTTTCCGCTTAGCCGACACTGTCCAAATCAACAGTACCTATTACACTTGTTGTCAAATTAGCATTTGTAATCTGCAAAGTTACAGGATAACTTATATCTGTACCGTTTGTTTTGCCCTCCTGCGACACTTCGGTAACATTGCCGTTTAACACCGTACCGTCATCAAGCTTTACAGGCAAATTCATTCCGACCGATACCTTCGGCAAATCCTTTTCGGCAAGCTCAATGGTCATCACATAACTGCTTGTATCCGTGATAGTCATAATACCGTCACTGCTTGAACTTGCCGTATCATTAAGTTCCTTGCTCTTTGATGTGATAACACCCGAAACAGGTGCATATACGAACAAGTCAGCATAATCTTTTTCAAGACTTCTCAATTTAATTTCAAGGTCTTTTCTGTCTATCTCCGCTCTTTGCAGTGTTGCGTTTACGGTTGAATTATCAATGTCCAAAATCTTTTGTCCTTTTGACACTCTGTCGCCGTCCTTAACATAAACATTGCGTACATTACCGCTGCCACGGCTTACAACCGACACACTGTCGGTACTTTCGATTTCACCCGATACAGGCGAACTCACTTCTCCGTTTGCGGTATTTACGGTTGCATTTACGCTCATACCGTTTTTGAAACCGGCACGTCCCGTAACAGTAATTTCAACATCATACAAGATACTTCCGCCGATTGAGTCCGCTCTGTTTTCGTGTATTCTCGTAACAGTACCGCCCACGCTCGACAACAATTCCGCACTTGTAACCGTTGCACTGTCACCAACGGCAATGCCGGCAATCTGTGTTGTATTGAACGGCACTTTTGCAATTAATGTACCCTCGTCAACAACAGAACCGATAGTTCCCGAATTAATTCTTTCGCCCGCCTTTAATTTGAAATTGCTAAGTATTCCGTCAGCAGGTGCATACACGGTCAGATTTGATAGATTTTCATTTGCAGTGCTTAATGAAATATCGTTTTTTGCAATGGAATTTTTGGTTGTTGCAATATTGTCGGAAATGCCGTTATCCTCTAATTGATAAAGCAATGCTCCGGCACTTACATAATCACCCACTTTATAATAATCCGCCACTATTTTACCGCTTGTATTCGGCACAACATTTGTTTCCTTTGATGTCTTAATCCAGCCTGTATATACGCTTGTTTCCGCTGCCGCCTCTGTCGGAGCGGGAGTTTCCTCAACTGTTTCTTCCTTTTTACAGCCTGTGAACAATCCGCATATCATCACAGACGCCAATAAAACAGACATTATCTTTTTCATGACCATAACCATTCCTTTCACTATATAAAATCTATTACTTTTTCTTAAATAGGTTTAATAATTTCTGGAAGAAACTAACCTTTTCTTCTGTTGTATCAGGTTTTTCTTCGTCCGGCTTTTCAATGTCCGGAGTTTTTATAACAAACTGCACGCTGTTCGGCTCTACAATGCCCGGAGCGGCAAATGATACTGTTGTTGATTTTTCGCCAAGTCCCAATACACTTCCAGCACTGCCCTTCGCCGATGACAAACCGTTAATGAACTGGTCGCCACCGCTTGCAAGACTGTCGATACCGTCCGGTATAGCACGGCTCTGAGTATCCAATGTATCTATACTGTCTGCCAATTCCGTAATGGCTGACATGAATGTATCTGTCCCCACCGACAATGTATCAAATCCGTTGCTCAGCGTACTCACACCGTTTTGTGCGTCATAAATACCGTTATCCACTGCCGAATAGCTTGATGCCAATTCATTTACTCCGCTTGTATAGTCTTCAAGTCCGCTGCGTAAATCAGATGTACCGTCTTTTAATTTTTCCGCACCTTCCGTAAGTGCCAATGCACTGTTTCCGAATTCCTCAGCCGCATCGAAAATGCTGTTTACCTTGCCTACATTATTTGCCAGAGTACCAAATCCGTCATTCAATGTGTGCATATTAACTTTCAGCTTTTCCGCACCTTCCGCCATTTGTGCCGCCGCATTACCAAACGTGTCCGCCGCCGAATACAAACTGTTTATACCCGACTGTGCCGCCGAAATACCCGACTGCATATTCTGTGCAATGTACTGCATTGTCATAAGCGAGCTGCCGTACTTAGACGCCAGTTCCTCGTCCGAACTCATAGCGGCAATAAGCTGATTTACTATTGCAAGCTGCTGTGCATTTGCATTTGACAATGCCGAAATATCTGTATTCGCTCCCGCAAGCGATGCCAATCCGTCATTGACCTCACCCGCATTTTTAGCTATATCGCCAAGACCGTTTTCTATCTGTGAATATCCGCCTTTTAATTTATTCACACCGCTTGTCAATTCCGAAATCTGCGATTTGCTTGAATTTAACTGTTTCAATCCGTTCTTGACGGCGGTTTTGTTTGATGCCATTTCATCAAGACCGCTCTCTATCTGCGTACAGCCGTTTACAAGTGCATATGAGTTGGAATCAAGTGTTCCGAGTGCATCTCTCACCTGTGACGAACCCGAACCAAGCTGTGACATACCGTCCGACAGGCTTGTGATACCAGAGCCGAATTCACCCATACCCGAAGTCAATGTAGGAATATTCTGTGCAATATTTCTTGCACCGTCATTCAAAAGTCCGACACCGTCGGTAAGTGAATTTGCACCGTCTTTTAATTGTCCCACACCGTCAACCAGCTGTCCGATACCGCTCGACATCTCCGATATTTTCGATTTCAGACTATCCATATTACCTGTAATACTGTCCGTTAATTTTACAACACCTATTGTAATACCGCTCATTTCAAAATCGGATACATCGGCTGTTATGTAATATGTTTTTGTCGCCGCCGGCAATACCATAAACGTTTCCTGTTGTGTAGTACCCAATGTTGCGGTCATGGAATCGGGTGAAGATATATCTTTGCATTTTTCCGTATCCAATGCTACTGTAATCTGTGCTATGTAATTATCCTTGAAATATTCCGCCGTCTTATCATTTGCGGTAACATTAAGCTCTATCTCCAAGCTACCGTTTGCACCGCCCAGACTATCGCCCGAAACCTCCTTGCCGTTAAGGAAATATCTTATATTGAAATTCCACGGCAATTCCGCTGTTTCAACCTCGCCCTGATAATAAAAATCGGTTGCACTTTTATCTATATTCCATTCGATATATCCGCCGTTTTGTTTCGGCTGTTCATCGCCGGACAAATTCTTTATATTTTTATAATTACCATAGTCAAGCACCTTGTCTGTCCCGTTCGTCTTGAATGAATTTACGACAACGGTTCTGTCAATGCTTCCGTCATAATTAAGATTTACATACACCGACTCGTCTTTTGACACTCTGCCCTGTGCGACAGCCGCCTGCGTAACCAAAAATGCAAAAGCCATTGTTAAGCATATGATGCGTTTTAAATACTTCATTATTCCGTCTTTCCTTTCTCAGTTTTTTTTACTTTGTTTTCCTTGTAAAAATTCACTTTATATGTTGTATAATGTATTAATCCGTCAAACAGTACAAACAATACAGGCAATACAATAAGTACACCTATTCCCGACAATACCGCTCCACGTCCTACAAGAATACCAAGCTGAGCAATGATACCGTTGGACGACATAAATCCCAAGAAAAATCCGCAGACTGTCAATATGGTTGCAGATGTCATAATCGACAGCGACGTATCTGTCAGTGTCTGCATACTTGCTTCTTTCGCTTTCATGCTCCTACGGTTTTCCATGTATCTGTCGGCAAACAAAATAGCATAGTCAACCGTTGCTCCCAGCTGAATTGAACTTATAATCAAATATCCGATATAGAATATTGTTTCGTCCGAAAAATACGGGAATGAAAGGTTTATCCATATTGAGGATTCAATTACCGCAAGCAATATAACCGGAATTGTTAATGATTTAAAGTTTATCAGCAATATCAACGCAATCGCACCGATTGAAATTATATTAACCTTCTTATTATCTTCGGTTACGACTCCTTTCAGGTCATACGAGTTAGCCGTCTGCCCGACAAGATAATATGAATTTCCGTAATACTGTTTTGCTATGCCCTCTATTGTCTTTACCAAATCAAATGATTCCGTGCCTTCAACGTCAGTATCAACTTCCAATACCAAGCGGCTGTAATTCGGTGACAACAATTTTGCCACATCTTTTTGATTACCGAAATTAGTCGGAATCTGCACGCCCACACTTCCCGCATAAGATGTTACCGAGGTAATCTGCGGTACTTTGGTCAAGTCATCGGCTAATTTTTTATCGGTTGCCAAATGTCCCTGCGGAACCATAAGCACCATCGGATTTGACTTGCCGAACTTTTCATCAATCAGTGCCGTATCGTCACCCAACTGCGTACCCGCACCGTAAACGCCCGACGAACCGTAGATAAAACTGTTTTGGTTTTGTGCAAAATAGCTCGGTACGGTCGCAACTATAAACATTATCAAAATCGGTACTTTCAATTTCATAACTACATGACCCAATTTTTTAAACGGCGGTATAAACATTTTATGCTCCGTTTTATCAATAAGCTTGTAGCAGCACAGTGTAGCACACGGCAGAAATACCATAACAGAGAACAGCGACAATGCAATGGCTTTCGCCATAACAATACCCATATCCGAACCTATTTTAAATTTCATAACCATAAGTGCCGCAAAGCCTATAACCGTTGTCAAACCGCTCGACATGATTGATGTAAACGATTTTTTAACAGCGATAACCATAGCTTTTGTTACATCGCTTTCCTCTTGTCTGCATTCGGCAAATCTATGTAATAAGAATATCGAATAGTCCATTGAAACCGCAAGCTGCAAAATACTGCCCGCCGAGTTGGTAACAAATGATATTTCGCCGAATATTAAGTTCGTTCCACGGTTAAGCATAATCGCTATACCGATTGTAAGCAGGAACAATACCGGTTCAAACCATGACGTGGTTGTGAATATCAAAATAATGAAAACCAGAATAAGTACAATAACCATAATCTTCTGGATTTCCTTAGCCGTCAGGGTAATTGATGTGGCCGTATCCGCCGCACTGCCCGATACAGCACCCTTATCTCCAAGCATATCCCGTATGTCGGCTATTGCGTCCTCCTGTTTATCCTCATCAATCGTCAGCGTAAATAGTGCACAATTATCTTTGTAATAATCTTCAAGAGTTTTTTGTGCAATAAATTCTGTCGGCTGATAAACATTAACCGAATCATCAAGCCATGTTACTTTTGTAACTCCGTCCACTTCTTTTAGCTTATCCTTGTAAATCAACGCATCAGGTATAGTAACATCTTTTACCATAACACGAGCATTCGGAGTTCCTTCGGTATATTCTTCGTCCATAATATCCAACGCAACCGTTGACTGTGAGTCGTCCGGCAGATAATCCATAAGATTATAATTTATGCCGACGTCCTGTGCCGCCAACGTACATATGGCAGTTGCCAGAATGAATACAGCGACAATAATATACTTACATTTCAATGCAAATTTTAATATATGGTCTATCATCACATCTCCCGCCCTCATTAACAAATTTTATTAAGTTTTTTAACAATTAACATTACACTAATATTTTTAATTGACATTTGTATGTATATAGTATATAATGGTCATATAAATTATTCAATATTCAAAATTGACATTTTGTATTTTACACTACACATTTTAAAATATGTATATTTTTATATTTAACCGTATAGTTAAATCACACAAATATACTGCAATGAAAGGTTGCGAATCTTATGAAAAATAACAATGAGAAAACAGATTTGCGTGTACGCCGAACATACAAATTGTTATCAGATGCACTCATTAGTTTGATGAAAGTAAAACCGTTCGAGAAAATAAGCGTCATGGACATTTGCAATGAAGCAATGGTACATCGTGCAACATTCTATACTCATTTTGAGGATAAATATCAATTATTAAAATATTGTATGAGGGAATTGGAGCTTGCGTTTGACGAAAGCACACCTGCCGAGAACACAATTCAGGGTTATAAGGAATATTACACCGATATACTTCGCCGTATTTTAGATACCGTTGCACAGCAGAAAGACCTGTATTCGATGATATTCAAGAAAAACAAAACCGATTCTATGCTGACAAATTTTCAGGATTTTATCTCAAAAAAAATTGCCGAAAATATGGAAAAAGCAAAGCAATCCGGTGTGGACTTTCCCGTCCCTCCGGAAATATTGTCTAATTTTTATGCAGCCGGCTGTATCAGCGTTGCCGAATGGTGGCTTTCGACCGACATGAATATGCCTGTTGAAGAATTGGTTCAATATATGAATTTGCTTATTTCAAAATTTTAGTCAAAAAAATATCTGCCGTTCTTAAATGAACGACAGATATTTTTAATTTGTAGGAAATTGTGTATTACAGATTTTTCAGTTCAAAATCAAAATCAGCATTTCTGTCACAAGTCAATACACCGTTTTCAACTTTCAATTCCGCAACCTGTATTGACGAACGTTTCAAATCGCCTGTATTGTTTTCCATATTTTCTTTCGTGCGTTCAGGGTGCGTGAAATAGAATATATAGGCTTTTCCGTCATCTACTTCTATATCCGCATGACCGCCCATCACACCGTCATCTTCCCGTGTACCGCCTTGTGCCAGTATACACTCCGGCTGTTTTGTCCAATTTTCAAGGTCATCTGAACGATATACTCCCAAGCCGTGCCATTCGTCGGTGATAAGCCAATAATATCCGCCGAATTCAAATACATTCACGCCCTCATGCGGAACATCACCGATAACCTCGCCGACAACCTCCCAGTTGTATAAATCCGCACTGTCCGCCGCCCAGGTATGACTGCCGTGTGCCTCGTCTTTGTACCACATACGCCATTTTCCGTTTGACATTCTGAATACTGCCGCATCTATAACTTTATCTGACGAAAGCGGCAATTTGGATTGGAACTCCCAATCCCATAAATTTTTGCTTGTATAGTGCAGAATATTCCTGTTCCATTTCCAGTCATTCGGCACACCACGCACATAACTTATATACATATGATATGTTCCGTCATGATAAATCACTTCGGGAGCCCAATATGTATTGCGTCCACGCTCGTAGTCAAGACCGCACAACGTACCTCTGTAAAGCCATCTTTTGCCGTTGTCCGTACTTTCGGCAATGCCAATATCCGAGCCGTGCACCCAGTTCACTCCAATATCGCTCATTTTTGTCGGTCTGTTTGTGTACAAAAGCCACCATGATTTTTCTTCACGGTTGTATATAATTGTCGGGTCAGCCGCACCATCATGTATAGGGTCCCGAAACAGCGGTGCTTGTGGTATATTCATATCAATTCTCCTTTACTTGTCGGTTGTGATAATTACAGTTTGTGTACTTTCGTCCCAGTCAACCTTTTCACCCAAAGCTTCAACCACAAATCTCAGCGGTACAAACGTTCTGTCATTTACAAGCTGAGCCGATACGTCCAAAGTTTTTGCCTCACTGTTGACAAACGCAGTATCAGAGTCAATTTGTATGCTTACAACAGATGTCTTGCCGTCTTTTTCACGAACAGCAAAAGCCGTATTTGTCACATCGTCCCAAGCTACATCTGCACCCACTGCCTCAAATATTTTTCGCATAGGCACTAATGTTCTGTCATTTTGTATAAACGGAGCAGCGTCAAACTCCATCTTTTCCCCATTCAAAGTAACATTAACATTTTCACCGTCCGCCATAGCAGGCATTAACGCTGTCATACTTAATACCGCACTGATTAATAATACCGATATTTTTTTCATTTATAAAACCGCCTTTCAAATATATTTCACACATATTAAACTTATTATAACAAAACCATGTGTGTTTTTCAAGTGTATGCTTAAATATAGCATACACTTCAATCTCCGCAGCGTTTACTTTTTAATTCTGAATATTGTTATTGAGTGTTTGTCAAATTCGTATTCAAAATTATTGCTTTCAACCGCTATTTGTCTTTCCTTAGGCGATACCAATGTCGGATTTTCAAAACTGTTTTTGCTCTCCAAATCACAATTTACAATCTCCGAAATTTTACCGTCAATTTTTTCAACACCGTCAATCTCAACCATGCTCTTTACCGCTGTATCGCTTACATTTACCACTTTCAAAATAACATCATTCGTGTCAGTATCAACACTCGCCGTATAATACAATTCCTCTATAACAGGCTGTTTGTCCTCCGCATGATTCATATGCACACCATTTATGAATGTATCAATTTCACGTCCTTTTACACGCATTTCAAGCTTATATTCCACGTCTGTGTCAACCGTAAACATTGTATGACCGATAGTCGAATTTCTGCCGTTTATTCTTGACGCAATCTCCGAATCCTGATTTGCCCAGCCGGCTATATTCCACACGATATAGTTGTCATCGTCCTTCTTTCCTATCAGCACTCTGAATCCTCTGCTTCCGCTTGTCTTTTTAGCGGTCATACTTATTGTGTAGTCACCGCATGAAATATCGTCGATATGAAAACTTTCCGGGCCGTCCGCCGTAATATCGGCATATTTTTTCACTTCGCCCGTTTTGTCGTTTCTAATCTCGATATTGCTGAATATACCCGCCGCCCTGTCGGTTTCAAATACAATCTCACCGTTTATATTTTCCTCGCCCAAAACAGTTATTTTGTCCAATCCGTCAGCCTTAATTTTCACCAAATCAGTACCCTGATTTGTCATAAACATTTTCTGTACATAATAGTTTGCACTTCCGTACACATCATGATTATTAAACCAAATCATATCGGGCTGCCAATTAATATAGTCCACATGACAAAGCATCGGTGCATAGCACGCAAGACTTACCGCATGGGCATTTCTCTCCAATCCCACCATAAAGCTCGCCTCAACCAAAGCATTATAATATGTATTTCCCCATGTGGCATATTCCCCAAGAAATACTTTCGGACCGTCCGCACTGAAATTATCATATCTGTGCTGATTTGCCAAGAACCATTCAGGCGATGTGTAATAATGCTCGTCCACCAAGTCAGAGCCGTTATCTCTTGCCGACTTCCAGCCACGCTCATACTCCGCTCCCTGTGCAAACGGACCGCTTGTGTTAATAATTTTTATTTCGGGATATTTTTCTTTTATCGCCTTATGAAAATATGTGTATCTGTCGAAAAATTCCTGTCCGACCTCCTCGTTGCCGACGCCGATATATTCAAGATTAAATGGTTTTTCATGACCCAAATCCGCTCTTATCTTACCCCATTTTGTGGTAACGTCACCGTTTGCAAATTCAATCAAGTCCAATGCGTCCTCAATCCATTCGCCCAAATCATCAATAGCTACCGCCTGTTTTGAATGTGGATTGTATCCGGCAGGCAAAATCGGAACCGGCTTGGTATTTATATCTTCGCAGAATTGAAAATACTCATAATACCCCAATCCCAAAGACTGATTATAACCCCAGTTATTTTTTCTTGACGGTCTTTTCTCCACATCGCCTATGGTATTTTTCCAGCGATATGCACTGTCCCTGTCGTCCTTGTTCATAGAACCGTCATGTATCAGACAGCCGCCCGGAAAACGCATAAACTTCGGGTGCATAGCTTCAAGCATTTCGGCAATATCCTCACGCATACCGTTAGGACGGTTTTTATATGTATCTTTCGGGAACAATGATACCATATCCATATAGAATTTGCCCGTATTTTCCGCATAAATTGCAAGTCTGCCGTTATAATCGGTATCGTTTGCACAAAGCTCCGTTTCATATTTTTTCCATTCACCGCTGTTTATATCTATGACTTTTTCCGCATATACCTTTCCGTCGGGACTTTCAAGCACTGCCCTAACAGTCATATTTTCCTCACGGGTTTTTGCGAAAACCGAAAAATTATATTTTCTGCCATTTACAACAGGAATACCTGTCCCGTATCCGTAATTTTTTATTCCGACTTTTTCGCCGACATTATACACTTCTACCACAAGATAATTCGGGTTTTGACCGCCCAATCCGTTTTTATTTTCCACTGAAAAGGATAATTTTCCGCCGTTCTTCTCCACCTTTTCCCATGCCGTTGTCGAGCGGTATGACGGATTATCCACACACGCAAATTCAAATGAGCGGTTGCGTACCAATTCGCCGTACAATCCGCCGTCTGCCGCATGGTTTATATCTTCAAAAAATATGCCGTACAAATCTCCCAATGACTGTGTCTTTTCGTTAGATAAAACTGTTATTTTATTCATATCATTACTCCCATTTATCTATTTATTAACTTGATAATATTTATATTATATCACATATATTTGTACATTTCAATCAATACGCAGACAAAAAAGTGTATAAATTTTTAATAAGCAATTCATCACTTTTGCTAAAACGCACTGTCTGCATAAGCAAACAGTGCGTTTTACCTTGTTCCACGAACTTCTTTATCTATCATTATAATGTCCCTTACATTGCTTTACCACAATATAATTGTCAACTATTTCATATACCAGTCTGTCAGCATCATTTATTCGTCTGCTCCAATTTTTTTGTCACCTTTTAACGGTTCGGGTTTTCCCGCTCCCGAAAACGGATTTCTTTGTATCTCTTTAAGCAATGAATTAATTTTTCTTAGCGTTTTCTTATCCTGCATCTGCCAAAACAAATATTCTTCCCACGCATCTTCGGCAAAAGTAATTTTACTCAATTTCCATTGCCTCCAATTCCTCCATGGTTTTTACAACCACTTTTCCGTTTTTAACTTGTTCATCTGCTTTTTTAATTTGTTTCATATTTTGTTCAGAGTGAAATAAGTCCACCGGTGCCGCTATCTCAAACGGTATCTTTCTGTCACGCAATGCTTTTTTTGCATAAATCATAAAAAATGTAGTCAAATTCATTCCCATTTCATCACACATCTCATCAAGCTCTTTTTTCATATCGTCGTCCAATCTAATGCTTACCGTTGTCATACTATCACTTCCCTTCTATATAATATTATATAGCAAATTGAAGCAATTATCAATACTTTTAATTACATTGTATTAAAATCACGGCATTTATATTCAAAACAAAAAGCGTATTTCTGCTTTACCACAAAAATACGCTTTCAATTCGTTTACTATTATTTCATAATATCCAAAAGCTTGCTCAAATCAATCGCACCCTCAGGAGCTGTGACATCATCAGCACTATCCACTGCCTTTGTTTCAGCATTTATCTTAAATGACATATCCATATTTACATAGTTATCATCATCAATCTTAGAATTTACTTTATATGTCATGTCAACATCAGACTTACTGTTTCCGTTCTTATCGCCTGTGACATTCATAGACATATTTATATCCAATCCGTCTAACGCATTTTCCGGCATTTGTATACCTTCGCTTTCCCACTGTGCTTTTACATAATCAACATATTGGTCATTCGTCATTGTAAATGATACTGTGTAGCCGTCATCGGTTTTGCTGTATTTGAAATTATTATCGTTATACATTCCAGAGAATGTTTCCGCAACACTGTTTACCATCTCGGCAGTTACAATCGAGTTATACTCCATTCCCTTTGCAAAATCTGCAATACTTTCTATAACATTTTTGCCGTCCTGTGCTGCACTTGCTACCGCATCGATATAATCGGCAAATTGGTCAGCACCCTCAGCATCGGGAATACTCTTTATCAAGCTTTCAATATCAATCTTTAACCATGTATTCTCCGTAACCAACACAGCTGCTGCCGCAACTTTTTTATCACTTGTCACTTCTGTCAATTTCTTAACCAAATCTGTCTTAACATATATATCTTTACCGATAACCTTTGTTTCAATATTAACTTCATCAAGCTTTGACAAATCAACATCGCCGATTTCAAGACCTAAATCTTTCAATATTTTCGTCAAAGAACCTGCATTGATTTTTATAACTGTTTTATCTTCGTTGTTATCATTTTTTGATGTACCCTCGGAACTAATGTCAAAACCCAAATCAAAATTATCGGCTTTGCCTTCTGCCTTTGACTCAACCTTAATCTTAAACGAACCTGTCATTGTGCTTGAATACATATCCGCAAGCATAGAACTTTGCTCACTTGCAAATGTATAGAAATTACTTGAATTTTTCTTAATCTCATTCAAATAATCATCTACATTGACAATGATAACCGTCTTTGCAGCATCGTCCCAGCCTACCGTACAGCCGAAAGCCTCGGCAACCGCACGGATTGGCAGCAATGTCTTATCGTTGATAATCTGCGGTGCAACGTCAAGAGTTTTTGTTTCGTTGTTTACAGTAATATTTGCGTCATTAACTTTAAGACCTACCGTAACATCATCTCTTGTAACAGTAATAGACTGGTCCGCATCATTCCAATCAACCTTTGCACCCATCTTTTCCATTACATCTCTGATAGGCACTAACACTCTGTCATTAATATTGGCAGGTGCTTGCTGTGTAAAGCTGACATAATCACCGTTTAGCATAACGTTAATTTGTTTTTCTGTTGTTTCGGCATTTACCATAGGTACAGCCGATGCAATCATAACAGCCGCCGTCGCAGCAGCTAAAATTTTCTTTTTCATATAGCTCACTCACTTTTCATAAAATTTTATTAATATTATAATACTTGATTACAAACTTTTCAAGCAAATCTAAAATTATTAATAAAAAGTTTATACTTATCGTTATAGTTCGGGTTTTTCCAGCGTAATTCTGCCTATAACCGCTCCTCTGAATTCGTCCAACACCATCTTTGCGGCTCTTTCAAGGTCTATTTCACCGCCTGAAATCACAAATCCACGTTTTCTGCCTATATATTCAAGCACCTCATATCCCTTCATTTCGGATATGTCCTTATCCAATTTGTAACGCTTTGCCAGCAAATCCGCATAATTATCACGCAAATATTCCAAAAGCGAATATGCAAGCAATTCCGTTTCCATGATTTCGTCCTTTATCGCACCCGTATATGCCAGATTGTGTGCTATCTGCTGGTCCTCAAATTTAGGTGCTAAAATTCCCGGAGTATCCAAAAGCTCCAATCCGTCTTTTAACCTAATCCATTGCTTGCCTCGTGTCACACCCGGTTTATCGCCCGTTTTCGCACTTGCCTTGCCCGACAATTTATTAATCAGCGTTGACTTGCCGACATTCGGTATACCCACCATCATAATTCTTACATTTCTGTTTCTTCCACGCTCTGCGTCCTTATCAAGCTTATCCTGAATTAATGCACGAGCCTCGCCCGCAATCTTATTCACACCCATGCCCGTATTACAGCTTATCGGTATAACCTTTATACCCTGCTTTGCGTACCACTTAACCCACAAATCCGTAACCGCCGTATCCGCAAGGTCATATTTATTCATAACCACCAAGCGTGGTTTATTCTTTATAATATCGTTAAACAACGGATTTCTTCCTGAGAATGGTATTCTTGCGTCCAATATTTCCACAACAACATCAATCATTTTCTGATTTTCTTCTATCAAACGTCTTGTTTTCGCCATATGTCCCGGAAACCATTGTAAATTTTGTCTGTTATCGTTCTCCATATCTATCTCCTATCTTACATCATATCGAAAAATGATACCTGGTCTGATTCGGGTATACCGTCAAGGCAGTGATTTGCCTGCAACAGTTCTATTACCGAACGTGTAACCGATGTACGTTTTCTCAAATCGTCAATCGTTTTAAACTCACCGTCAGCCCTAGCCTCCATAATACTCTTTGCTGCATTTTCACCCATTCCGGCAAGTGCATTAAGCGGCGGCAAAATCCCCTCGTCCGTCTTTAAGAAATTAACTGCGTGTGATTTATACAAATCAATCGGACAGAACTTAATTCCTCTTGCATACATTTCTATACATATTTCCAGAATAGGTATCAGATTTTCCTCTTTCTGCGAAATAGTCTTGTTATTCTTTTTCGCTATAAGCTCCGCCATATTTTCACGAGCCACATCAATTCCGTTCGCCATAATAGCCGCATCAAAATCATCGGCACGCACCGAAAAATACGCTATATAAAAAGCCTCGGGATAATGCACCTTACAATATGCTATCCTAAATGCCATCGTTACATACGCAACCGCATGGGCTTTCGGGAACATATACTTAATCTTTTTACATGAATCTATATACCAATCGGGTACATTCGCATCACGCATTGCCGCTTCATTTTCGGGAGTCAGTCCCTTGCCTTTACGCACGCTTTCCATTATCTTAAACGACAATCCGGGTTCTACGCCCATGTGGATAAGATAAATCATAATATCGTCACGGGTACATATCGACTCAGACAGAGTTGTTGTCCCAGCACGAATTAGTTCCTGTGCATTTCCAAGCCATACATCAGTACCGTGCGACAATCCCGAAATACGGATAAGCTCCGAAAATTCCTTCGGTTTTGTATCAATCAGCATCTGACGCACAAACTTTGTACCGAATTCCGGTATTCCGTATGTTCCGACAGGCGTGCCTATATCCGAATTTATTTTAAGTGCGTCCGTTGACAAAAACAAGCTCATTGTTTCCTTATCGTCAAGCGGTATTTCCTGCGGATTTATACCCGTCAAGTCCGCAAGCATACGAATAACCGTCGGGTCATCGTGCCCCAGCTCGTCAAGTTTCAACAGGTTCTGGTCAATCTTGTGGTAATCGAAATGCGTTGTTATTATTGTCGAATTCGGGTCATCAGCCGGGTGCTGTATCGGGCAGAATTCATGAATATCATTCTTATGCGGTACAACGATAATTCCGCCGGGGTGCTGTCCCGATGTACGCTTTACACCCACACAGCCGGCAGCAAGTCTGCGTTTTTCCGCTCCGCTTATCGTTATACCCTTTTCACGCTCATATTTCTGCACATATCCGTATGCGGTCTTTTCCGCCACCGTACCGATAGTTCCGGCACGGAACACATATCCCTCGCCGAAAAACGTTTCGGTATATTTGTGTATTGTCGGCTGATAATCACCAGAAAAGTTAAGGTCAATATCGGGTTCTTTGTCACCGTTAAATCCAAGGAAGGTTTCAAACGGTATATCGTGTCCGTCCTTTTTGTACGGCGTACCGCACTTCGGACAAACCTTATCGGGCAAGTCGCACCCCGATATACCCGAACCGTCCTCAATAAATTCTGAATTTTTGCAGTTCGGACAAATGTAGTGTGCCGGCAGAGAATTAACCTCGGTAATATCCGACAAAAACGCAACAAACGATGAACCGACAGAACCTCTCGAACCAACCAAATAGCCGTCGCTTAGCGATTTTCTTACAAGCTCCTGTGCTATTCTGTACATAACCGCAAATCCGTTGCCTATGATAGACTCCAATTCCTTGTGCAGTCTTTTCTGCACTATCTCGGGCAGTGGGTCGCCGTAAATCTCCTTTGCCTTTTTCTCGGAATCGTTTATTATTCCCTCTTTCGCACCCTCAATCTCCGGCGGACATTTATCTTCCGGTATCGGACGGACATTGCCTATCATATCCGACACCAAATTGGTATTTGTTACCACTACTTCATACGCTTTTTCCTTGCCCAGATACTTAAATTCATCAAGCATTTCTTCCGTTGTTCTGAAATACAACGGCGCTTGATTATCAGCGTCTTTAAAGCCTTTGTAATACATCAATATTTTTCTGAAATTTGCTCCCGACGGGTCCATAAAATGCACGTCACAAGTTGCAACGACAGGCTTATTGTACTTTTCGCCAAGCTCGACTATACGTCTGTTCAAGTTCTGCAAATCCTCGTCTGTCTGTATATTCGGATAGTCTTTATCATTTTTAATGAAATTATTATTCCCTATCGGCTGTATCTCAAAATAATCGTAAAGCTCCGCAATCTGCTCTATTTCGTCCTCATTTTTTCCGTCTAAAACCGCTCTGAACAATTCGCCCGCTTCACACGCAGAACCGATTATTATACCTTCTCTTTTTTCCAGTAACAGGCTTTTCGGTATTCTCGGTGTACGGAAGAAGTATTTCAAATGTGATTCCGACACCAATTCATATATGTTACGCAAACCTGTCTGGTCTTTTGCAAGCAATATTATATGATACGCTTTATTTTTCTTTGAAGCGTCACGCAGACTGAATGATTTATTTAATTCTTTCAGATTTATCAAACTGCGTTCTTCCAAATCTGCCAGCATTTTAACGAATATATCCGCCGTTGCTTTTGCATCGTCAACCGCTCTGTGATGATTTTCCAATGACACATTAAGATGCTTTGCCAAATTATTAAGCTTGTGGTTTGCCAATTCGGGGTATAGGCACCGACCCAAAGTCAATGTGTCCAAATAGCAAAAATCAAACGGTATACCGCATCTTTTTGCGTTCTCCTCAATAAATCCCACGTCAAATTTTGCATTATGTGCAACCAAAACGCACCCTTTGCAAAATTCCAAAAAGTCGCCTAAAATATCTTCTATCACGGGTGCGTCCTTTACCATATCATCGGTTATTGACGTAAGCTCCACTATCTTTTTCGGAATAGGTTCTTTCGGATTTACAAAACTTGACCATGTATCGGTAATCTTACCGTTTTCCACCTTTACCGCACCTATTTCGGTAATATTATTCTTTACTTTCGACAGACCCGTTGTTTCTATATCAAACACCACATATGATGATTTTATGGTTTGGTCGGACGCCTTATACACAATCTTCGCACTGTCGTCAACCAAATATCCTTCCAAACCGTAAATAACTTTGATTTTCTCATTAAAATTTGAAACCTTCATACCGTCGGGGAATGACTGCACAACTCCGTGGTCGGTAATTGCTATCGCCTTGTGCCCCCACGAAATTGCACGGTTTATCAAATCATCGACGCTGTTTACTGCGTCCATAGCCGACATTTGCGTATGCAGATGCAGTTCAACACGTTTTTCCGCCGCATTGTCCATTCTCGGCTTTTCAAGTGCTGCCACCTGTCCGACAGCATTAGCCATAACCACAACTTCGTTCATATAATTATCAAACTGTGCATTTCCCCGAATACACACATTTATACCCTTGTTGCTCTTTTTTGTTATGCCCGCACTCAGCTTTTTCTTTATCTCGGCATATTTTTCGTCAGACACTTTTTTTATGAACATTTTTACCGTTATCGAATCGTTGTAATCCGTAACGTCAAATGTGACAAGCTTTAAATCCTCGCCTTTTTTGCTTTTCAATTCTTTAAATTCAATCGCAAAAATCTGCCCCTGAAAAACTACCTTGCCCGACTGCTCATTTATCGATGATATTGCAACAAGCTCATCTCGGATAGGCGAACCGTAAATCATGTCCGACACATTTGCACGTCCCAGACTTTCGGGTTTTTCCTTTATGATTTGATTTATAACCGGTGCATCTCCGATAGAATTTATAAAATCCTCACGCACCCGTCTGCGTGTTTTTTCCAATCTGCTTTCGATACGTTCTTTTGAAATAACATTTATGCCCGACAGTCTGTAATATTCTTTTATCCTGTCCATCATTTCCTTATCGGGCAAGACTTCTCTGTCAAGTACAATTTCCATATTTCTGTTTCTGCGTGAAACTTTAATTTTGTCTATTTCCGCCTCGGATATTGCACCCCTGTCAACCTGCGGAAATACCGTACTTATTTTAGGCTTCATTCCTATCCCCTCCGATAATGATTATAACATTTAACATGGTACATATTTTGTACATCGCATACCTATTATAAAAGACAATTAGGGCGTACCCAAAAATAATTTCAGATACGCCCCGACAAAATACACATTCTGTCTGATATTCAGCTAATCTTATTTAAAATATGCCACACCCGACTCGAACAATTTCTGGTCTTTCTCGCCCGGAACATTCTTAGCAATACTTCCGCCGATACGTTCGCTGTGACCCATCTTACCCAAAACTCTGCCGTCAGGACTTGTAATACCTTCGATAGCCATAACCGAGCCGTTAGGGTTATATGCAATATCATAAGTTGCCTTGCCGTCAAGATTTACATATTGAGTAGCAATCTGACCGTTCTTAGCCAATTCGGCAACCTGTGCGTCAGATGCAATAAATCTTCCCTCACCATGCGATACGGCGATTGAGTGCAAATCACCGACATTTGTATTTGCAAACCACGGCGACTTGTTAGACGCAACTCTTGTTGTTACCATACAAGATACATGACGGCCGATTGTGTTAAATGTCAATGTAGGCGAATTGTCGTCCATATCACGGATTTCGCCGTAAGGAACAAGACCAAGCTTGATAAGTGCCTGGAAACCGTTACAAATACCAAGCATCAAACCGTCACGGTTTTTAAGCATATTCATAACCGCTTCTTTAACCTGCGGATTTCTGAATGCTGTCGCAATGAATTTACCCGAACCGTCCGGCTCGTCACCGCCGCTGAAACCGCCCGGAATCATGACGATTTGCGAATTATCTATTCTCTTTTTCATTTCCTGCATCGAATACATTACATCGTCAGATGTCAGATTGCGGACAACAAATACATCAGCTATACCGCCGGCACGTTCAAATGCTTTTGCGGTATCATATTCACAGTTTGTGCCTGGGAATACAGGAATAAATATTCTAGGTTTTGCAAACTTTTCTGTTGCAACTGTGATATTACGCTTGTCATAGCTGAATGTTTCAGGCTCTTTGTCAAAGTGACCCGCTTTTGTAGGGAATACCTTTTCAAGCGGTTTTGTCCATGTCTTAACAGCCTCGTCAAGAGTGATTGCAACATCTCCGACTGTGATTTCCGCTTTTTCCTGTGTATATGCGATAGTTACCGCACCGTCAACCTCTGTATCCTTTGCAACTTCAAGCACGATAGAACCGTTATCCGCACTAAACAGCATATCTGTTGTAACATTATCGGTAAACTTAACACCAATCATATTACCGAAACACATCTTACTTACCGCTTCGCTCAAACCAAAGCCCTTAACAACGCTTGACGCCAATACTTTGCCTTCCTCAATCAAAGCGTGTACCTTTTCATACATTGCCTTTAATTCATCAAATTTAGGCAAATCATTGTCATCACGTTCAGCTTTCAGCAATACCAATTTGCTGTCTGTTGACTTCAATTCGGTAGATACCGCCTTATCAGCCTTAACCATAGCAACCGCAAATGATGTAAGTGTAGGAGGTACGTCCAAATCGTTAAAACTTCCGCTCATCGAGTCCTTACCGCCGATAGCCGCAATACCCAATTCAAGCTGTGTTCTGTATGCACCAAGCAATGCAGTAAACGGCTTGCCCCAACGCTTAGGGTCTGTTCCCAATCTTTCAAAGTATTCCTGGAATGTTAAATATATTGTCTTATAGTCCGCACCCAAAGCAACTGCCTTTGATACAGATTCGATAATTGCATAAGTTGCACCGTGGTATGTGCTCCATGATGACAAATTCGGATTATAGCCGTATGTCATAATTGTAGCGGTAGTTGTTTCGCCGCCCAATACAGGCACTTTACCTACCATACCTTCTGTCGGAGTTAATTGATATTTACCGCCGTACGGCATCAATACTGTATTTGCACCGATTGTACTGTCAAATTTTTCAACCAAACCCTTTTGCGAGCATACGTTAAGGTCTGACAATGTTTCAAACCATTTTGCCTTAACATCGTTTGTTTCAACCTTTTTGAAGAACTTTTCGTCCTCTTTCGGCAATACAACTTCAACATCTGTATTCTTTGTAACACCGTTTGTGTTTAAGAAATCTCTTGAAATATCACAGATAGTCTTGCCTCTCCAATTCATTGTAAGTCTGTTCTTGCTTGTAACAACTGCAACCAATGTAGCTTCAAGATTTTCTTCATTTGCATATGCGATAAACTTGTCCGCATCTTCTTTTCTTACAACAACAGCCATTCTCTCCTGTGATTCGCTGATTGCAAGCTCCGTACCGTCAAGACCGTCATATTTTTTAGGTACTTTGTCAAGGTCAATCACAAGACCGTCGGCAAGTTCACCGATAGCAACCGATACACCGCCCGCACCGAAGTCATTACAACGCTTAATCAATGTAGTAACCTTTTCATCTCTGAACAATCTTTGGATTTTTCTTTCAACAGGCGGATTACCCTTCTGCACTTCCGAACCGCAGGTTACAACGCTTTCTTCATTGTGTGCCTTTGACGAACCTGTTGCACCGCCGATACCGTCACGTCCTGTTCTGCCGCCAAGCAATATGATTACATCGCCCTCTGCCGGCACTTCACGAATGACATTCTTTCTCGGAGCAGCACCGATAACCGCACCGATTTCCATACGTTTTGCAACGTAGCCTTCATGATAAACTTCCGCAACCTGTCCTGTTGCAAGACCGATTTGGTTACCGTATGAACTGTAACCGTTTGCCGCACCCTTTGTAATCTTTCTCTGCATAAGCTTGCCCGCATGAGTATCTTCAAGCGACACCCTAGGGTCACCGCTGCCTGTAACACGCATAGCCTGATATACATATGAACGTCCCGACAACGGGTCACGGATTGCACCGCCAAGACAAGTGGCAGCACCGCCGAACGGTTCGATTTCGGTAGGGTGATTATGTGTTTCGTTCTTGAACATGATAAGCCATTCTTCATTCTTGCCGTTCACGTCAACATTTGCCACAATACTGCACGCATTGATTTCTTCCGACTCGTCAATCTCTTTAAGCTTGCCCATCTTTTTAAGCTGCTTAACAATAATTGTAGCCATATTCATAAGACAGGTATCTCTGTCGGGAGCGTAAAGCTCGCCTTTTGCCTTAACATATTCATCGTATGCACTCTTGATAACATCTGAATATTTACCGTCATTAATTTTTACATTATTAATTCTTGTTGAGAATGTTGTGTGACGGCAGTGGTCCGACCAATATGTGTCAATCATACGAAGTTCCGTAACGGTAGGATTACGTTTTTCCGTTTCCTTAAAATATTTCTGACAGAAAGACAAATCATCGGAATCCATAGCAAATCCCATGTCGGCAACCATCTTTTCAAGGTCTGCCGAATTCATATCGATAAATCCGTCAATAACCGCAACGTCAGCCGGTACATCTGCCGAAAAATCAAGATTTTCAGGCTTTTCAAGGCTTGCTTCTCTTGCCTCAACAGGGTTGATTACATATTTTTTAACCTTTTCAATCTGCTCATCGGTAACATCGCCCGACAACGCATATACCTTTGCCGATTTGATAATCGGACGTTCCTTTTGAGTCAAAATTGACGAACATTCTTCCGCCGACGCCGCTCTCTGGTCAAATTGTCCCGGCAAAAATTCAACGGCAAAAACCTTCTCGTCCTTACCGAATTCTATTGTTTCGTCATAAGCATAGTCAACAGGAGGTTCTGAGAAAATAAGTCCTCTCGCCTTTTGATATTCCTCATCAGACATTCCCGAAACGTCATATCTGTTTATAACTCTTACCTTTTTTAGTCCCGTCAAAGAAAGGTTTTCCTTTAAATCCGCCAAAACACCCTGTGCCTCAACATCAAAGCCTTCCTTTTTTTCAACGTAAATTCTTCTGACTGTATTTGCCATATTAATCTCCATTTCCGCCACCATGATGTGACATTAATAAATTTAATTTGCTGTTATAATTTATTGTTTAAACCTGTTATAAGCGTCTTGCCGTCATTAATCTGCACAGTAGACACAGAACAGTTATCCGCCGTAAATTTCCATGCGTCCTGAATTTTCATATCCAATAAATACGCAATCATATGTCTGATAACGCCCAAATGCGACACAATAAGTATTTTACTATCCGGATTTTGAGCAATAATTTTATCCATTGTCTGCGACACTCTCTCATGCACCTGTCTTGCACTTTCACCGTCCGGCACTTGATATTCAATCCAATTTTCAAGCCATTTTTGACATTCGGACGGATTTTGCGACAATATTTCATCATATGTAAGATTGTCCCAGTCACCGTAATCACGCTCTATCAAACCGTAATTCATTGTCATAAAAAGTCCGTTCTGACCTTTTGCAATCTGTTCGGCAGTCTGCACCGCCCGCAAAAGCGGACTTGTATAAAGTGCGTCAAACTTCACACCGCTTAGCTTTTCAGCCAGTTTTTCAGCTTGTCTTATTCCGCAGCTGTTAAGCTCAATATCGGTATGTCCCAAATATGTGCTGCGTACATTCGAGTCTGTCTGCCCATGACGAACGATATAAATTTCCGTCATTATATATACTCCTTCTAAACGGCTGCCCCAAATAAGCAGTCATAAATATTTCAATAATAATCTTATCACAAAATCCGCACAGGTGCAAGGGAGTTTTGACGAAAAATAAGTATAACAAAAAAAATAATGTATTTTCATAAAAAATATCAAAATTTACTTGAAGTAATTATTTATTTTTGATACAATATAATGTATATATAATGTTACTGACAACACTTGGGGGGAGAAAATTTTATGGATAAAACTATATTGATTATCGAAGATGAACAACCCATCGTTGATATAATAAAATTCAATCTGCAAAAAGAGGGATACACCATTTTGGAGGCATATGACGGTGCGGACGGTCTTTCCTTGGCACTGGGCAAATCTCCCGATTTGATTTTGCTTGATGTTATGCTCCCTAAAATGGACGGGTTTGAAGTGTGCAAAAAAGTGCGTGAAAAATCATCTGTACCTATAATCATGCTTACCGCCCGCGAGGAGGAGGTTGACAAGGTTTTGGGGCTTGAACTCGGTGCGGACGACTATATGACAAAGCCGTTTTCAATCCGTGAGCTTTCGGCAAGAATAAAAGCAAATCTAAGACGTACAATAATAGAAACTCCCGAACAATCGGAAAATATTATCACATCGGGCGAACTTACAATCAATACCGAGCGTTATGAAGTGCAAAAGAAAGGCAAGGTTATCGAAATTACCGTTCGTGAATTTGAGCTTTTGAAATTCCTTGCAATGCAACCTGATAAAATATTCTCCCGTGAAACACTGCTTAGCAGCGTGTGGGGCTATGAATATTACGGTGATGTCCGCACAGTTGACGTTACAGTCCGCCGTTTGCGTGAAAAAATCGAGGACGACCCAAGTACGCCGAAATACATAGTTACAAAGCGTGGTGTGGGTTACTATTTTAACAAGTGATAACTTAAAGAAAGGCACGAATTTCAATGTTTAAAAGTATACAGTGGAAAATTGTAGCCATGTTTGAACTGCTGATTTTATCGGTAATTATGGTTATCGGTTCTTTTTTGCTTATTAATATAGCCGATTTTTACAATAAGGAATTTTCCGTTATGATGGAACAGGTTTTCTCGGACGATTTTGTTTCTCAGCTGGAAGAAACGGCAAACAGTGACAACGCACTGTCCAATCTTTCCGATATGGTTTCATCTTATATCGGCCCTTTGGGAATTGACACCTACCGCTTTTATTGCATACTTGACGCAAAAACAGGTGCGGCACTGGTCACATCAGATGCAGGCAAAAGTGAAAATCTTGAAAAAACCGATAATATCATAACCGCCATGACGGGACGCAGAGGAAACATTGTAAATGCCGAGCGGAATTATATGGACTATGCCGTCTGTCTGAACGCTGACAATACTCCGACATACATTATATATGTTAAAGATACAAAAAATGAAATGCAAAGCACCATGCAAAGTATGTTCATGATAATGGTGCAGGCACTTTTGATTGCGGCAATTATCGCTATCGTTGTGGGTTATCTTTTATCGAGAACAATCACAGAACCGATTATCAGACTTACGAAAAGTGCCGAAAAACTTGCGTCGGGTGAATTTGAAAATTCCGCACTTTCTTCTTCAAATGATGAAATAGGCAGACTTTCAAATACATTCCACTTTATGTCGTCAACTCTGCACGATACACTCGATGAAATCAGAAGCGAAAAAACGAAAGTCGAAACCATCTTGCAGAACATGACCGACGGTGTGCTTGCGTTTAATATTTCGGGAAAGCTTATTCTTATCAATCCGACCGCACAAAGGCTCTTGGCACTTGACAATGTTGATGATATTGAATTTGACTCTCTTTTTCAGTCATTGAATGCAAATATAAAAATCGGCGATTTGCTTTATATTGACAATTACGGCACTGTCGAACGTGAAGTTGCTTTGCAAAACGAACAATTTATACGTCTTAATTTTGCGACATTTAATATTGATAACAAAGCAAGCGGAATTATCGTCGTACTTCGTGACTCCACAAAAGAGCAGAAATTGGAATTGTCACGCCGTGAATTTGTTGCAAATGTATCGCATGAGCTTAGAACTCCGCTTACAACGGTAAAATCCTATGCGGAAACGCTTATCGAAAATCCTATTGATGACCGTCAGACAACCGAACGTTTTTTGAAGGTTATCGAATCGGAGGCTGACAGAATGACAAGAATTGTCAAAGACTTGCTTACGCTTTCGCACCTTGACCATACAAGCGAAACCGTTAAAACGAATGAGCGGATTGACATAAAGCCGTTCCTTGAAAGCGTTGTCGACAAAATGATGATTAATGCAAAGAATAAAAATCAAACATTGTCATACCGACCTATCAACGATACTCCGCCGTTTAAGGGGGACAGGGATAAGCTTGAACAGGTTATAATAAATATCATAAGCAATGCCATTAAATATACGCCCGAAGGCGGTAATATCGAGGTTTATACAGGCAGGATTTACAGTGATATTTATATAAAGGTTATCGACAACGGTATCGGTATTCCGAAAGAAAACCTGTCCCGTGTATTTGAACGCTTTTACAGGGTCGACAAGGCACGTTCGAGAGATACCGGCGGTACGGGGCTTGGGCTTGCAATAGCAAAGCAGATTGTCGAGTCGTTCAACGGCAATATTACTATCACCAGTGAGCCGGGCAAAGGCACTGAGGTGCTTATTTCTCTGCCGGTACGGTAAAAAAGTTTTTATATCGTTAATTGGCTGTAATTGATTTGTAATAATTATGTGTTATAATAATAAATGTAGAATAGAATTTGTGTAAAAAGGGGGAAATCTGCAATGGCAAAAAAATTGACTGCACTGCTTATTGTCATGGTAACTATGTTTGCTTTTGTGTCATCTGCATTCGCTGAGTATGGCAATACCATACCTTCATGGGCGTACGGTTCAAGAGGTGATTTGATATATATTAAACGTCCCGAATCAAGATATGCGTCTACATCTGACAAGACATATACCATATCTGCTGTCGGTGCGGCAGGCACTAACATTAAAGTATACAAGTACAACAGTTCTACCGGTACTTATAATGTAGTAAAAGGACAAACGCAAATCGGGGCAAGCGGTTTGTACAGCGTTGTCGTTGACCTTAATGATAATTCAAATTCATTTAAGGTATATGCGTGGAACGGCTACGGTGACCAGGTTGTCGATGTAAGTATTAACAAGATTAAGAAAAGTACGGTTGACCGCTTAAAGGGTATCACTGTTACTATTAAAAATTTCTTTGGTTAAACCGAGGTCAGTTATGAAAAGAGAACGTATTAAAAGTATTCTTCTTATAGTTCTTGTAATCTCAAATATTATATTAAGCAGTAAAATATGGATTAACAAAAAATTATGGCCGTCAGGCTATAATTTTTTTGTTAATATCCAAAATTCGTTTATTGTTAAATCCGTTACAAACTTATTCGGTCGGAACAATTCCGACTACATTTCAAAAACACATATAAACACTCCAAAGCAAATTATCATAAACACAGGGTATCAGACTACACGTTTTGCTCTCGACTCTACTTATGATATTTTTTCTGATGCAAACAATATTTCACAAAACATTTTATCGGCGGCACTCTCCGCACCTATTCGCTCTATTTCTTCCGCTACACAGGACGAATGGTATTCTGTTTTGATGTCAAAATCTGTATATCTAAATTATAATGTTGAATACGATACTAATTTGTTTGCACAATTTTTGGGTGTAAAAGAAACCGAGCTGTCCTCCATGTTAAATTACATCACCGATGCGGTTCTCGCCGTTGACAGTACATCATCAAATATTACAGTGTACATAAAAAACGGTCATAATGATACTTATTATAAAATAAACACTTCTATCGCAAAGGACGATGTTGAAAATCTGATTGATTATTTTCAAAACGGAAAAGACGAAAATCCGGAAGATATTCCGTCCGATTCACCGAATATAATTAATTATTCTTTCGACCTGCTTTTTGACCGAGGCAATCAAAAAGCACTGCTTTCCCCTATGATACCTATATTCAGCAATCCGCAGACGTACAATATCATAGAGGCTGATAATCCTATTATAAAATCCGACGGTTCTCTGAATACCTCTGTTGCGGAGCGATTGCTCAGCACATTCGATATTAATTCGAGCACCATGCGGCGTTATACCGAAGCAAACGGAACTGTCGTATTTGTGGAAAATGACGCAATACTTAAATTGTCACCAAACGGTGTGCTTGAATTTTCCGCCACAGGAGCAGACAACGGTATAAAACTTGCCGAGCCTACCGCCTCCGAGTATACCAACATATGTATGGCGGCAGATTTTATGGATAATGTCAACAGTGAAATTTCCGCAAATAAAAATCTGTATTTATCCTCTGATTTGACAGATGATAATATTAATCTTTCCGATATTGAACTTAACTTTGATTATTCGGCATACGGTCTGCCCGTAAATTTATCGGTTGAAAATTATAACCATGCAGTCAGCATGACTATATCAAACGGACGCTTACAAAAATATACTCAGGTTCTGCGAGCATACTCAAATACAGGTGAAAAAGCCGAAACTTCTGCGTTTATAGATTCACTTGACGAAACAATCCGTCAATACGAATATATATCGGGTCAGATTTATGTTGATAAAATTTATGCCGCATATTCCGATGACGGAACTATCGGAAAAAAATCGGCATCATGGAAAGTTATTTTAGGATAGGAGTCAGTTTATGAATTGGTCAAAAGCAAAAAATGTTTTAATTATTTTCTTTTTATTAATAAACATTGCACTTGTTACGGATATAATCTATTCTTCAAACAAGGCTAATATTATTACACCCGAAATAATTAATTCTACGGTGGAAGTATTGGCTAAAAACGATATTTCTATCGACACCGGTATTATTCCGTCAAAAACATCGAGTTTGCCGTACATAGAAGTAACAAATATTATTACATCACCCGACGAATTTGCCGAGCAGATTTTAGGCAACGGTTACAGTTATAATTCCGAAAATTCAGAATATACGAAAGATGATAATCGGCTTACTATCGTCGGCGACAAATTCGCATTTTATCCCGCCTCTCCCATATCGGGTGATTTATTTGCGGATATTTCCGATAAAAATGCGGTGAAAAAAGCCGTTCAAGTACTTTCCGATTATGGTATTAACCTAAATAAATATGTTAGCTATGTCGAAAGTGCCGACGGTGTGTACAATATTTACCTGACCAAAAAAGTAAAGTCAAAACTGCTGTTTGACTCAAAGATATACATATCCGCCACAAATCAAGGTATAAGCCATATTGAGGGAACATGGTTTAACGAAACAAATTACAATTCATACAAAAATAAAATTCAGTTAAATAATATAACAAGTGTGCTCGTTGAATTTATCCTAAATGAAAAACGTCCGCAGTCCGCAATCACAATCAATGATTTACAGCTTGGATATTCTCTCGGTGATGATAATATTTATCACCGCACCATGGTGCTTATTCCGGCATGGAAAATTCAGCTTGACGATTACACTTGTTATTACGTTGATGCACGGGAAAGTAAATGACAAAAATCCGACAATTCTATAATTGTCGGATTTTTGTTTACAGAAACGGTCGCCTGTCTATTACCAGTCTTAACGGCTTATCGGTTATCACTTTCCCCGGCAGAGCCTCCTGTATCATTGCCGCCGCAGATATAACCGCAAATAATGTATGCAAATCATCAAGAGCCAAGCTATTCTCCCAATCCGCACTAAGCAGATTTTTGAAAAACTTATCCGCTGTTTCTTCTGTAATTCTCTGTACATCATCAAAATATTTTCCGCATCTCCTCTGTGCGTGGTTTAACATATACAAAAAATCAATTTCATTATATCCAAATCCTTTGCCGAACTCAGCACATTTTCCGTTATCATACGCATCTATGCACGTTTTTGTTAATTGCTGCGGATACGGTATCGGACGCTTTGCATACTCAAAATTAAATATATAGTGGAATGTACTTGCCAAATAATGAAAAAACGGTATTTTATCGGTTATGCACCCTTTCTTCCATAGCCCCGTCTGCTCATCGGCATTATTGGCGAACCATTCAAAATAATTGTTCTGCCAATCCACATCACCATAACCGTTCAGCACCATCGCACCGTATATCCCCGCTCCCTTGTGCGAGCCTACCCACGGCTGCTCTGCCCAATCAATGCTGTCTAGCAAACTCCGCAGTTCTTCCTTATCCTTGTATTTTTCCAATGCAGTTATAGGACACAATAATTTTTCATCAACCAATTCCAATGCCCCCGAAACAAAAGCCGTGGTGTGGATTGGATTTAATCCGTCCCCCTCCAATAAGCCTGTTTCCTTATCCTGAAATTTTTGCAGCACCTCCGCCGTATGCCGACGCCATGAATTATCTTGCATCATATTGCAGGTATAATAAATATTTATCGCATTCGCCGTACCGTAAACGTTTATACCCAAATCCCGATTATTTTTATCATTCTGTTTAGTCCATCTTGCATATCCGCCGCTGCTCATTCTGTGATTTTCTACATTGCCGCACACCCATCTGATAAACTCTCTCAAATCATACATATACTTTCACTCCCATGTTATGAAATCGTTTTTGTTCTATTATTTTAATATAATTTATACCATTTGTCAATATGTATTGTACCCAAAAGAATGAATAAAATTACAGCATACAAAAAGAGCGGGCAAAACCCGCTCCATCATATTTTCACAAACTTATCCTGTGAATAATCAAATATTATAATATTATTTTCCTTTTTGCCGCTTTCTGAAACATCATATTCAAAACGCTCAAATGTCAGTTTTTTAATCAGCACTTTTGGATTTTCACCAATATATTCACTGAAATATTTTCTGACATTATCTTCATTATTCAAAAATTCAAATCTGTATGCAAGCAATGACTTATCATATTCGCTAAGTGACCAATCCGGTGTTGACGCACCTTTTATATGTCTGAAATAGTCAAATTTCAAATAATCAAAGAAAATATCGTCAATATTCCTATCCCTTGCATACTCCGCAAGCACGTTATACAATCCTTTTTGAGAATGTGCTACTTTGTCATATCCCCTATTCTCAAAAAACTCTGCAATGTCAAAAAATCGTCCAAAGGCTGATTTTGAATTATCCGTCAAATATTTTATTGATTTTTCAAACACACCGCTGTTAGAATATCTCTCCAATATATTTTCCACTTTTTTCAATAGCAATATATCGTCATAGCTTATAAAATCATTGCTCAAAATCTCATACGGCGGCCGGCTTGTATATTGGTAATGAAATTCGTCTGTCTGCGTGCGGATTTTTGTTCCCGATAACAGCTTTAAAAATCCAAGCTGCAAAACGTGTGCATTAAGTGCAAAAATCTCATCAAACGATTTTTTAAATGACTCCAAATTTTCATACGGCAATCCCGCAATCAAATCCAGATGCACATGAACCGTACCCAATTTCAGCACCTTAACAACAGCCTGTTTTATTTTTTCATTATCGGCATATCGGTCTATCGCCCTCAGCGTATTCGGATTTGTTGACTGCACACCAATCTCAAACTGAAAAAGTGCTTTCGGAGCGTCCTTTAAAATGTCCAGCATTTCATCTGTGATAAGGTCGGCGGCTATTTCAAAATGGAATGTTGTTTCGTCCGCATTTTCAATCAAAAACCGCAGTAATTCATATGTACGTTTTTTATCCGCATTAAATGTCCTGTCCACAAACTTTACTATTTTCACTTTATGTTTTACAAAGAACATCAGTTCTTTTTTTACACGCTCCAAATCCAAAAATCGTACGCTGTGTATCGTGGACGACAGACAATAGCTGCATCTGAACGGACAGCCTCTCGAACTCTCATAATATATCAATTTGCCCGACAGTGCCTCAATATCCTCATCGGTGTACGGGAACGGTACTTTATTGAAATCCTTAATTAATTCTCTCGGCGGATTTTCAACAATATCATCATTATCACGATAGACCATGCCGTCAATTCCGACAGGACTCATATTATTTTTTTCAAGTTCGGCAATCGTTTCTTCGCCTTCGCCCACCATTACCGCATCTATGAACGGATATTTTTTCATAGTTTCCGCCGCATTGTATGTTACCTCAGGTCCGCCGAAAATAATCTTGCAGTCCGATACTTTTTTCAGCCGTTCCGAAACCTCCGCCGCAAATCGGATATTCCATATATAACACGCAAACAATACTACATCTGCGTGCAATTTATAAATATCCGCCGTTACCGTTTCCACTTGTTCATTTATGGTATATTCACGCATTATCATGTCCGGACAGCACATTTTCAAGTATCTTATTGCCAAACAAGAATGTATATACTTTGAATTTATCCCTATTAAAGCTGCTTTCATTTTTTCTCCTTGATATGTACGGCACTATGCCGTCAAATATTATTTCAATGTTTCAATTTCGTCAAGCCATAGCTTTGAACAAGCGTCGCTCGGCATTCTCCAATCCCCTCTCGGCGACAGTGCAACCGTACCTACTTTCGGCCCGTCAGGTACGCATGAACGCTTAAACTGCTGATTGAAAAATCTTCTGAAAAATACTTTCAGCCATTCCAAAATAAACTCGTCTGTATATTCGCCTTTAAATGCAAGCTTCGCCAATCTGTATATTTTACTCGGCGAGAATGAAAATCTCACCATATAGTATAAGAAGAAGTCGTGCAATTCGTAAGGACCTACAATATGCTCGGTTTTCTGCGATATTTCGCCGTCCTTCGGCGGTAATAATTCAGGACTTACAGGTGTGTCCAAAATATCTTTTAACGTGGTTTTCAAAATATCATTCTCCGTACGTTCCGCCTCATAGTCAACCAAATATCTTATCAATGTTTTAGGTATAGAAACATTCACCGCATACATCGACATATGGTCACCGTTGTATGTTGCCCAGCCCAAAGCCATCTCCGACAAATCGCCCGTTCCGACAACCAATCCGCCCGACTGATTTGCTATATCCATAAGAACCTGTGTTCTTTCTCTCGCCTGCGAATTTTCATATGTTACATCATACACATCGTCAGCGTGTCCAATATCCGCAAAATGCTGTTTTACCGCCTTGTCAATACGCACTTCACGCAATGTAACTCCAAGCGAATTTGCAAAATTCACAGCATTGTTATACGTCCTGTCGGTCGTACCGAAACATGGCATCGTAACCGCAATAATATTTTTTCTGTCCATATTCAAGCTGTCAAATGCACGCACCATAACAAGCAGTGCCAATGTAGAGTCCAAACCGCCGGAAATACCTACAACCGCAGTTTTTGCATAGGAATGTTTAATACGCTTTTTCAAGCCCATAGCCTGTATTGTCAAAATTTCCTCTGAACGTTTCTCACGTTCCGACATATCATTCGGCACAAACGGCGTCTTTGCAATATATCGTGTCAAATCATAGTATACCGATTTTAAAGAGAATGATACTCGTGCATAGCCTGTGTCATTGCTTGTAAACGTGTTCGATTTTACCCTTTCGCCCTTTAAACGTGCAATATCAATCTCACCGTAAATTGCACCGTTTTCAAAACGTTTTGACACGTTAATCATAGTTCCGTTTTCCGCAATAATATTTTCACCGCTGAATACCAAATCAGTGCTTGATTCGCCCTCGCCGGCGTCCGCATAAATATATGCACCCAAAATTTTGGCGGAATGACTTTGTATCAACATTCTCCTGTATAAATCCTTGCCTGTCACCTCATCACTCGCCGACAGATTTGCAACAACCGTTGCCCCTGCCATAGCATGGCTCAGTGACGGCGGATTGGTCACCCACACATCTTCGCATATTTCCGCTGCCAATACCAATTCGGGATAATTCTCGCACTCAAACAATATCTTTGTTCCGAACAATACAGTTTGTCCGCAAAGACTTATTTCAAAAACATTTTCCGGTGCGGGACTGAAATGTCTTGCCTCATAAAATTCCGAATAGTTGGGTATATTGGTTTTAGGCACTACACCCAGAATTCTTCCGTTTTGCAAAACAACCGCCACATTATACAGTTTTTGTTTAACCTCCAACGGCATACCGACTATTGCCACTATGTCCATTCCGACAGTAGCATCTGATATTTTCTGCAAAGCCTTTTTTGCATTGTCTTTGAGCACGCCCTGTAAAAACAAGTCACCGCAGGTATACGCAGTAATGCAAAGTTCCGGCAAGACTATTATTTTTGCCTCATTTTGTTCTGCCTCATTTATTAATTTTATTATATTCTTCGTATTATAATCAACGTCAGCCACTCTTATATCGGGAGTTGCCGCACACACTCTTATAAATCCGTCTTTCATAAATATAAAACATTCCTTTCACATAAAAGCGATATAGTTTTATTATATCTCAAAATGCGGATTTTTACAAGCAATGAATGAGGATAAATTATGAGTTGTGGGGGTGTTTATAAGTTTTTGTATTCTGTTCGAGAATAGACAGCATCAAAGTGTAGTGCAAACTGACGTTGTCCCCATTTAGCGACGGGGACGTTTCACTTCCCCATAGGTATAGACATTATCAAATTATAGCGAACCCTTTGGAGTTCGCTTTGTCCACGTCCACAAAGAGGACGGAAAAGACCGTTTTTTGGCACGCAAAAAGCTAAGATGACAATAGCTTTCCA